>JAJDAQ010000080.1 GCA_029261815.1 Deltaproteobacteria bacterium | reverse complement strand
TCGTCCTGCCACGTGGCGCCGCGCTCGAGGCAGGCCTGTCGAAGTCGCTCCAACTCCTCGGTGCTGGACGCCTGGAGTCGGACGCTGCCCTCGAGTCCGGCGAAGTTGGCCCCGAGGTGGACCCACGCGCGGGCATCCGCGACGAGCGTTGGATGCTGGGCAAGAAACGCACCCAGCCCGACGTGGCCCAGTTCATGCCCGGTGTTGGCTGTGAAGTGAACCGTACGCTCGGGTGGTGCTTTCGAGAGGGCGCGGATCGCTTCGAGCCAGACGACGATTCCGCCGCCCCGCTCAGCCGTGCAGGTCCACCAGGCGCTGCGAGGCGTCATGACGACGAGCGGTGGAAGCGACGGGTTCCGGCCGGCAACCGTGGCTCCAACGTTATGGGCCTGCGTCGTTTCGATCTCGGCGGGCGCGTGTACCGTGACGATCGCCTTCTGTGCGGCGGCCGCATTCAGCACGTCCGCGTGTGAGGTGGAGACCTGGATGACCGGGGGGCCGTAGGGCGCTCCGTAATGCGGCGCGTTGAGCAGGGCGAGTCCAGGCAACACAGGGCTTCCGTTGGCGACCGCGACGATCGCGGCGTGTCCGGTGGCGTGGCGAAGCGTCTCCAGCGCGCGGGTATCCGGGTGGCCGTCGAAGGGCGCGAACGGTTGCAATGCGATCCCGTCGGCGACGCCGAGACGACCCTCGATCGCTTCCGCGATTCCCCCGTCGAACAGGGGCACGCCTTCGATCCATTGGTCGCCGACGCGTACACCGCAGCGTCCGAGTACACGCCGCTCGAACGGAAAGGACTGCAGCGAGGGAGTGGCGCCTGCCTCGAGGACCTGGTCCGACAGCCAGGTGGCCGTTGCTTCGTCGCCCGCTGTCCCGGTGCGGTGGTCGACGATTCGGTCCCAGGCCCGCAGTGCTTGTTCGATTCGGCCTCTCATTGAGTGGTCTCCGCGTGGGCTGGCCTGGGTCGGCGGCGAAACCAACGGCGACAGGAGCAGCACCGAACCGCCGAGAATGAACGTTCGCCGGTCGATGCTGCGTCCGAGAAGGGTCCGAAGCTTTTCGCCGCGTGCTGCCATCGTTGTACAGTGCGCCAGCGCGGTTGCCGCGCGCCACCCCCGGGAGAGGGAATCATGAAGGCCTGGGTCGTTCACGCAACGGGATCGCCGACGACGGCGCTCGAATGGCGGGACGTTCCGAAGCCCGATCCGCAACCGGGCCAATTGCGCGTCCGAACCGTCGCGACGGCGCTCAACTTCAACGAAGTCGATGCTTGCCATGGGCGCTACCAGACCGTGAACCCCTCGTTGCCCTACACGCTCGGGATGGAAGCCGTCGGCCACGTCGACGCGGTCGGGAGTGACGATCTCGCAGGATGGCTCGGTGCACGCGTCGCGCTCACGGGAACCGGCGCAACCGGGGCACATGCGGAGTGGGTTGTGGGCGACGCGGCCATGGCGTTCCGCTCGCCGGGGGCCCTCGATGATGTCTCCGCGGCCGCGTTCTACTTTCCCTTCCACGTGGCGGCCTTGAGCCTCTGCGAACGCGGCAGGCTGCAACCCGGCGAAACGGTGCTCGTTCACGCGGGTGCCGGCGGCGTGGGTTCCGCCGCGATCCAGTTGGCGCGGGCGAAGGGTGCGCGCGTCTTTGCGACCGCCGGAAGCCCTGAGAAGGTCGCGTTCTGCGAGGAACTCGGTGCCGAACGTGGGATCGACTATCGCCGTGAGTCATTCGCCGACATCATCCGCGAACTCACGGACGGACGCGGCGTCGATCTCGTCTGCGATCTCGTCGGTGGTGAGACCACTCGCCAGAGCCTCAGCTGCGTGGCCCGAAGCGGCCGGGTGATGTTGACCGGGTTCTCGGGCGGCATCGAAGCGGAGGACGAAGGCGGGCTGACGCCGCGCCAGATCATCTTTGGCAACGCTGCGGTGATGGGCGTACTGCTCGCCTACGTGCCGGAGAGCACGCCGGAGTCCGCAGGGCTCGGCCTCCTGCCACGCAGCGTCGGCGAGCGGATCCAGGCCGATCTCGAGCGCCATCTGGAAGCTGGCGACATTCGCCCGATCGTGGGGCAGGTCGTCGATGCCGCCGAGCTGCCCGCCGCACTCGAACGCATGGCGCGACGCGAGACCCGCGGCCGGACGATCGTGTGTTGGAGGGCTGCCTAACGAGCTCCCGGGCTGCTGACGAAACGAAGCAGGTAGCTGGCCCAGGTCAGGCCGGCGCCGACGCCGGCGACAGCGATGTCGTCGTTGGCCCCCCACTTCTCCCAGCGCTGCGAGATGACGCTGGCCGAGCTGGCGGCGCCGGTGTTGCCGTACCATTCGACGTTGTAGTGGTGGCGATCGTCGGGAATGTCGCAGCGTCGGCAGACGGACTCGAGCATCCGGAGGTTGGCCTGGTGCCCGACGAAGTGCATCGGACGCTCCGGGGTCTCGAATTCCGTGCGTAGCCGGTCGAGGCAGAGCGCCGTCTTCTTGATTGCAAATGCCTGCACGGTGCGACCGCTCTGGTCGAAATAGCCGGCGCGGGGCACGACGACCTTGTCGCCCGCGGTCGGTCGAGATTCCATCGTGGTGCCGAGAACCTCGGCGATGCCCGGCTCCTGGGTCGAGACGACGGCGGCGGCACCAGCGTCTCCCCAGAGAACGGATGCGCTGCGGTCGGAATAGTCCACGGTCTTGGTGAGCGAATCGACGCCCACGATCAAGACGAAAGTGGGCAGCTTGTCGGGCTGCATCATCGACAGGAAATGGAGCTGGGTCAGGAAGCTCGTGCATGCGGAGTTGAGATCCAATGCAGGGACATCGATGCCGAGGTGGCTCGCCACCATGCAGGCATCCGCCGGACTCTGGAAGTCTGCCCCCGAGCTGCCCGAGATCACCATGCCGATGTCGGCCGCGGTGAGGCCGGCGCGTTCGAGGGCCATCTCGGCCGCCCGCGCGCCGAGTTCGGCCGAGGTGAACTCGACGGCTTCCATCGCGGCGCGTGTGTCCGCGTTCCTGGTGGTGCGAATGAAGTCGAGGGGGAGAACGGTCCGTCGCGACCGGATGCCGACCCGCTCCAGGATCCACTCGTCCGAGGTCCCGATGTCGAGTTCCTCGAGGAAGCGATTCGTGATCTCGTTGTCTGGGTGGAAGTGACCCAGGCCATGGAGGAAGAGCGACAAGGGGTTCTCCGGGCGGCAGCCCGGCGTCCGCCCGGGCACGTCGCAGAGGATGACTGACAGTCACTTTTTTCTCAATGACCCCGTTCGAGGGCGGGGGAGCCCTGGCCTTGCGGTAGCGTGGGCCGATGGGAATCGAAATCGACCCGCGAAAGAACTGGGCTCTGGCCGAGCAGCGCCTGGCGGAAGCAACCGACCCACGGCGGCGACAGATCCTGGCGACGCTGATCGCGCATTCCAAGGCCGAGAGCGTGGGCGACTTCGAGGCCCTGATGGCGACCGTATCGCCGCGCGCGCACTACCGAAGCTTCGCGACCGCCGACCCGGCGCAGACGGCAGCGAACAGTCCCCGGGGCAAGGACGGGATCGCGGCCTACTACCAGGGCATCGTGGGGTCGGGGTGCCATCGGATCGAGCACGCGGTCGAACGGATGGCCGTCGGCAGCGACACCCTGACAACCGAGGGCGTGTTGAAGATGGCCTATCCCGGCGCGGTCCTGGGGATGATGGGCGTGGATGTGCCCGACCCAGACGGGCTCTACTTGTTCGAGCAGCGGCTGCTCATCGTATGGGAGTTCGACGAGGACGGGCTGGTGCTCTGCGAGGACAGCTATGCGGGGGCGGGCGGTCCGGGTTTCGAAGGCATTGCGGAGCGTCCGCTGACCGACGATCAGATCATCGATGTTTCCGCGTTGGCGGAGGGCGCCTAACCGTCCGGACGCGAGCGGTCCCGCTACCCCCGATTCGGTGCGAAGCAGACCACGGTGATCGCGACCGCGGCCTTGCGCGTATCGAGGTTGCGGTAGGTGTGCCGCTGGTCCCCGCGAAAGACGAGGGCATCGCCCGCACCGAGTTCCCAGTGCTCCCCCGCGGCGACGAGTTCGATCTTGCCGCGCTCGCAGGTCAGGTATTCGCGCGTCCCCGGCGTATGCGGGACGCCGCCCATCTGTCCCCCCGGTGCCAATTCGAGGCGCGAGATGTCGAGCCCCGGAATGGGTTCGGGGACGAGCGGGCGAAGTCGTGCGCCCTGGCGCTTTCGCTCCGCGATCTCGGAGGCCCGAAAGCGCCGCGCCGCGGTCCGCGGCGCTCCAATCAGCTCTTCGATCGAGACCTGGAGCGCGGATGCCGCCCCGTGGAGCACGCCCAGGGTCGGGTTCGCCGAGCCCGATTCCAGGCTCGCCCAGGTCGGCCGGGGAATGCCGGACAACTCGGCCATGCGCTGCTGGGAATGCCCGCGCTCTTCGCGCAGGCGCCGGATGTTCTGGGCCAGGTTTGCTCGAATGTCGTCCATGGTGTTGGCAAGGTAACCGTCTGCCAGTAAACGAGCGAATCGGTCGTTTTACGATCAGGCGCGGACGATCCTCGGTTCAACACAGGAGAACAGCATGAGAGTCCAACTCGAACACGCCAACCTCACCGTTCCCGACGTGGATGAAGCGATCCGCTTCGTCCAGACGGCCTTTCCCGACTTCAAGATCCGCTGGGATGGCAAGAGCTTCATCGGCTCCCGCACGGTCCACATCGGAACCGACGAGACGTATCTCGCGTTGAACGACGCCCGGCACGATGCCGCTGAGCCGTGGGTTCCGTATTCGGGGAAGCCGGGCCTGAACCACCTTGGCTACGAAGTGGATGACGCGGACGGGGTCCGGGAACGGCTCGCGGCCGCGGGATACAACGACTCGACGGTTCCGAACGAGCACCCGCACCGGAAGCGCGTCTACTTCCATGACGCCTTCGGGAACGACTGGGAGTTCGTCGAGTACACGTCGGATGTCGCGTCCGAACGGAACGACTACGAGATCGAAGACCCCACCTAGCGACTCGCGCGGCTGCCGTCCGGGCGGACGGCAGCTGCTCAGTCGAGCAGGCGCTCCTTGAGCGCCCGCTTCAAGAACTTTCCGTTGGCATTCCTCGGAAGGTCTTCGTCCAGGAACCAGAAACGCGCGGGCACCTTGAAGGCCGCGATCTTTGCACCGGCGTGGGCGCGCAGCGCCTCTTCGCTGACGGACGCGCCGTCCTTGCACACGACGGCGACACCAGGAACCTCTCCGAAGCGATCGTCGGGGACCGCGAAGACGGCACACTCCTTCACGGCTTCGTGGTCGAAGAGTGCGGCTTCGACCTCGGCGCAGTAGATGTTCTCGCCGCCGCGCAAGACCATGTCCTTCGCGCGATCGACGATCGAGATGAAGCCGTCTTCGTCCACGGTGGCGAGGTCGCCCGTGCGAAACCAACCCTCGGGGAATGCCTCGGCCGTTGCTTCCGGCTTGTTCAGGTAGCCCCGCACGTTGTTCGGCCCGCGGACGAGCAATTCGCCAACCGCACCGTGGCCCAGGCTGCTGCCCGCTTCGTCCACGACCTTGGCTTCAACGACCGGGAGCGCCGGCCCCACGGTCTTCGGCCGGTCGACGAAGAAGTCGCCCGAGTTCATCGAGATGACGCCACAGGTCTCGGTGAGGCCGTAGCCGGTGCCGGGTCGGCCGCGCTTCAGCTTCTTTTCGATCTTCTCGACCAGGTCCGGTTGCACGGCCGCGCCGCCGCCGCCGAGACTACTCAGGGTCGAGGTGTCGCGTGTCGCGAAGTCCGGATGTTCGACCAGTTCGCGCGACATCATCGGGACGCCGGTGAAGGTGTCGACCTTCTCGCGCTCGATCAGTTCGAGCGCTTCGCCAGCGTTCCACTTGTACATGAGCAGGATCCGACCGCCGGATGCCGTGACCGGGTGGATGCAGCAGTTGCAACCCGTGACGTGGAAGAACGGGACCGCCAGCAACGTTGTCGGTTGCCGCTTGGCGCCGTCGGCCGGAGGCGTGTCCTTGGCTTTGTGGTTCGGGCGCGCCATCGGCACCGCAGTGGCCCAGAACGCCAGGTTCAACAAGTTGCTGACGACACCTCGGTGGGTCATGACGGCGCCCTTGGGGAAGCCGGTCGTTCCGGAGGTGTAGAAAACGCAGACATCGTCTTCGGGCGAGATGTCGACATCCGGGAGCGCGTCGGCCGGTGTCGCGATTACGTCTGCCCACGCCGTCGTGCCCGCGGGTGCTTCGCCCTCGCCGCGAACCAGGATCAGGTCGAGGTCCTGCTCGGCGCGGACGCCGTCGAGGTGGGGCCCGAACGTGTCCAGCCGGTCCGGATCGAGGATGAGCACCTTGGGCGCAGAGTCCTTCACGCCGTATTCCATCTCGGCACCCGTCCACCAGGCATTCATGCCCACGACGGCGGCGCCGGTCGAGACGATGGCCCAGTAGGCCAGCACCCATTCCGGGTAGTTCCGCATGGCGATCGCGACGCGGTCCCCGCGGCCGATCCCGCCGTCCGTCAGGTGGCGCGCGACCGAGCGCACGATGCGGTGGGCGTCCGAATAACGGATTCGTTCGTCGCCGAAAACGAGGTAGTCGGCATCGCCGTGCAGGGCCGAACCTTCCCAGATCGCGCGCAGGGAGGACGGGGCCGCGTCGTAGGTGCGGGTTGGGACGCCACGCACATCTTGGACCGACCACGCAAAAGGCGCGCCGGGTGCGGTGAGCTGCTTCCATGCGGTTTCGAGCGACGGGTCCATGCGGGGTTCTCCTTGGTTCAGGCGACTCGCCAGGGTAGGGCAACTCTGCGCGCGATTCCTCGACGCGGGCCGTCATCGCTACACTCCGCCGCTGACGCCCGAACCAGCTGAAACCCGAGCGGAGAGTGCCGATGAGCCAACCCAAAGAGACCACGTTCACCGCCATGCGCGACGCCTCGAAAGACGACTACGCCGTCATCGGGCGGCACAGTCTGGAGTTCTTCCAGGGCCTGCCGGACCGCGTGCTGACGCACTTGAAGCTCCTGGCCAACGACACGGGCGGCTATGCCGTCGACCGGCTCACCCATAGCCTCCAGTCGGCAACGCGTGCGCAGCGGGCGGGCGAAGACGAAGAGTATGTCGTGTGCGCGCTCATCCATGACATCGGCGACACGCTCGGGCCCGCGAACCATTCGGAGCTCGCGGCCACGATCCTCGAGCCCTTCGTTAGCGACAAGAACCACTGGATCGTGAAGCACCACGGCATCTTCCAGGGCTACTACTTCTTCCACCACCTCGGGATGGATCGGAACTTGCGCGACCGCTACCGCGACCACGAGTGGTTCCGGGACTGTGCGGCATTCTGCGAGAAGTACGACCAGAACTGCTTCGACCCCGAGTACGACACCCTGCCTCTCGAAGCGTTCGAGCCGGCGCTCCGCAACGTGTTGAAGGCACCGCGCAAGTCGATCTACGCGCTCGCCGCGGCGAGCGAGGCGAGCGCGTCGGCGTGAACCTGCTCGCTGAGGGGGACCCCCAGGCGCTGCGTGTCGAGGCCGTGTGGCCCGGCGGACGCGCGCGCTTCGCCGAGTGCCACGGCCTCGGGAATGAGCCGGTTCCGACGCCGGCCGGGAACCTGCCGCCGCTGACGCGGATCGAACTCCACCGCGGCGAGGTCGACGACGTCGGCGAATTCATCGCCTGGCAACGCGCGATGCAACACGGCCGCTTCAGCGCGCAGCGAACGGTCGAACTCCGGTTGCTCGACGAGGGCGGCGCTTGCGTGTTCGCGGCCGAGCTTCACGACGCCATTCCGACACGGGTCGAAGGCCCGGGCTACCGCTCGGGCGAGTCCATGATGGCGATCGAACGGCTGGAACTCTCGTTCGCGCGCATCGTCGTCCGAACCGCTGCGGAGCCGGCATGACGGTGCTCGACCTGTCCGGGCGCAAGGCCCTCGTCGTGGGTGGTGGCCAGGGCATCGGCGAAGCGACCGCGCGGTTGTTGGCCCGGGCCGGAAGCGCCGTCGCGATCCTGGACGAAATCGACGCGCGTGCACGGGAAGTACAGGACGCGCTGCAGCAGGAAGGCGCGACCGCCTTCGGGCTCGCGGCCGACGTCACGAACGCCGATGCCGCTGCTCGTGCGGTCAGCGATGCGGCCACGGCACTTGGCGGTCTCGATGCCGTCGTGAACATCGTCGGTTCCGCCTCCTGGGGCAGCCTCCTCGACATGGACGAGGAAACCTGGGAACGCGACTTCACCCTCAACCTGAAGCACCACTGGTATGTCTCGCGCGCGGCCGCGCGCTACTGGCACGATGCCGACACCGGCGGCGCCATTTGCGTGGTGGGCTCGGTCTCGGGCCTTTGGTCGGCCGCCAACCACGCCGCCTACGGCGCCGCCAAGGCCGGCCTTTCGAGCTTCGTGAAGAGCGCGGCCGAAGAATGGTGGCCCCAGCGGATCCGTGTGAACGCGGTGGTGCCCGGCGCGGTGCGCACCCCCCGAATCGAGGCCGCCTGGGCGGATGGGTCGATCCCGCAGCCCAAGCCCGACACGCTCGACCGCATGTCGATGCCCGAGGACATCGCGGGCACCGCCCTGTTCCTGGTCTCCGACCTCGCCCGCGGGATCACGGGGCAGTCGGTGATCGTCGACTCAGGCACGACGACGAAGTTCCCGTTCGACCTGGGTTAGGACTGCACGTCACCGTCAACTACCTGTTCTCCAATATCCCCAAGTTGATCTAGGTCGATTCCAATATGCCCAACCTACCGAGAGCGCGATCTGAACAACTTCGCGCACTTGCGGCGAAGGCGATCTTGGTAGAATCCAATATGACCTACGAAGCATGTCCGGGCTTCCCGGGCTCAATAAGTAGTTAGGCGGCGGGAGAACGCTGACACTCACATGGACGTGTACGCGAAACTTCGCCCCTGGACGGATATCGAATCTTGCGAGTGTGACTCTGTCGAATCTCTCTTCCTCCTCGTGGGTCTCCTGACAGACAACCCGTTGCATTGCGGGGTTTGCCGACGCGAAGTAGATCCCGAACGGATCGAATTAACCATCGAGGAAACCGAAGCGGTAGCTGCCTGGTACTCGCCGGCGAACGCTCTGTACCTCCTCTGGCTGGACTCCGGCGAGTACGAGGACTACGCGAAGGCTCGCTTACTGGATCCACAGGGCCAAATAAACTGTGCTGGACTAAAGCTCGCGGCAACCCTCTCTACTCGAATTCCAACTCGGCTTTGGCTGTTTCGTGACACCGATGATTCTGAGCCAACAGCGTGCCCAGTGTGCGGCGCGGGATTGAATCTCGAAGTCCGATGGGGAACGGGGTGCTGCGCGCAGTGCATGCTGCAGATGTGATGAATGCCTCGTGGGGAAACGCAGCGGACCCTCTTCCCGTCCGGCCGCCGCCTAACACGTGGTTGCAGCTGACCACCTAACGCGTCCTCTCCCTGAACTCTTGTGGCACAATGAACCCAGCAACAGGGCACAACAGCTAGTCGTCAAACGGCGGCAGCTGAACCCCTAGTCCGTTAGACGGCGAAGCTCGATGAGCGGTGTGTCCACGCTTCTGCTGATTGCGAAGGCAGTATGTGCGGCCGCAGTAGCGGTCACGGCATTCCTCCCGTTGTTCGAAGACTCAAGCATGGGCACTGTCCACGGATACGGGTATGGAAGCATCTGGTCTCCGCCAAACCTGCTGACTGTGCTCTTGTTTCACCTGCCCCTCGCACTGTGCCTCTACGAGTGGTGGGTGCGCGGTTCGCAGCGCCACCGTATGGCTGTTCACGCTGCGCAGCTCGCCGCGGTGGCGTGGCCATGGTTTTTCACGGAGTTTTCGGTCATCGCACTGAGCGACATGCTCGTTGGATACACGGTCGGCATTCCTGCTTTTCGGGGGTTTGCCTTGTTCATTGCAGCATCTCTCCTGGTCCCACTCTACCCGCGAACTCGCGCCGTCTAACAAGGCGCTGCAGCTGACTGCCTACCGCTGTGATCAAATGCGTCGTGGTAGGCTTGCGGTCATCCTGGCGGTCAGGTGAGTTGGGCAGCGTGCCCGGCAGCAGCTGATCGCCTAGTCCGTTAGACGGCAACGGTGCCCGTACCGGAAAACGACTACGAACGCTCTGTGCTTGAGAATGTGCGCGAGCACGGCTGGCACTTCACCTATGTCCACGCAGACGAGAGTGGCCCGTCGTTCGGGTAT
>JAJDAQ010000079.1 GCA_029261815.1 Deltaproteobacteria bacterium | reverse complement strand
CAACGAGAAAAGCTGGTGGCCAACCTCGAACTGCTCCCGAACGCCGTCGAAGAAACCCTTCGCTACGACTCGCCGGTCACCAATTCCGGTCGAATCGCTCATCAGGACATCGAAATCGGCGGTGTCGCGATCTGCCAGGGCGATTCACTCAGCGTGTCCTTGGCGGCCGCGAACCGCGACCCCGCCGTGTATCCGGAACCGGACCGTTTCGACATCGAGCGCGAGGATCGGCATACCGCCAGCTTCGGCGGCGGTCGCCATTTCTGCCTGGGGGCCCACCTCGCCAAGCTCGAGGCCCAGGAGGGACTCCGCGCCTTCCTGGCGCGGTTCCCGGGCTTCGAAATCGCAGATCGCGGGTACCGCTACGCCGCCGTCCCGAGTTTCCGGGGCTTCGAGGAGCTTTGGCTCGCATCGACTTCGGAGGCTTGAGCCGGCGGAACCCGGCGGACCCCGCTGCGGCGTGATATCACCCTTCCATGATGGGTGAAGGCTACGAGGCCGCGGCGCGCGCGGTCCTGGCCGAGCGATTCGGTTATGCGGCGTTCCGACCCGGACAGGCGGAAGCAGTCGATGCCGCACTCGGCGGACGCGATGCCGTGGTGCTGCTACCGACGGGCTCGGGGAAATCCGTCTGCTACCAGGTCCCTGCTTGTGTCCAATTCGCGGCCGCCTGTGGCACGACCCTGGTCATCTCTCCCTTGATCGCATTGATGCAGGATCAAGTGAGCGCGTTGCGCGCCAAGGGGATCACGGCGGCTGCGCTGCATAGCCACCAGGACGCCGCCGAGCAGCGCGACGCGGTGCGCGACTTCCTGCGCGGCGATCTCGCCTTGCTGTATGTGTCTCCGGAGCGCGCAGCCAAAGACAGCTTCCGTCGCATGCTCGCCCGCACCGAGATCGCGCTGCTCGCGGTCGATGAAGCCCACTGTGTCAGTCAGTGGGGACACGACTTCCGGCCCGACTACATGGCGCTGAACGAACTGCGCGAGATCATCGACGTCCCGCTCCTCGCCTTGACGGCCACCGCAACGTCGCGCGTCGTCGATGAGATCGTCGCACGCCTCGACATGCGCTCGTGCGAGATCGTGCGCACTGGTTTCGACCGGCCAAACCTCCGATTCGCGGTGCAAGCGATCCGCAGCCAGGACATGCGCATCCAGGCCCTCAAGTCCGCCCTCGAGCGCAATGGCCTGCGTGGGAGACGCGGAGCCGGCCGCGCGATCGTCTACTGCAGCACGCGCAAGACCACCGAGAAGGTGGCGAAGGCCCTGCGGTCCGCGGGCTTCGCCGCGACCCACTACCACGCAGGGCGCACCCAGGGCGCCCGAGAGCGCGCCCAGGCGAGCTTTGAGGCCAGCCGGAGTCGGGTGCTCGTCGCCACCAACGCGTTCGGAATGGGCATCGACCTGCCCGACATCCGACTCATCGTGCACTTCCAGACGCCCGGGAGCGTCGAGGCCTACTACCAGGAAGCCGGGCGGGCCGGACGTGACGGAGAGCCTGCTGAATGCCTGCTCTTCTTCGGCCAGGCGGACCTGATGACCCAGCGCCGAATCAATTCGGGCGGGTCGAACGAACAACGCACCGAAGACGCCATCGCGGCCATCGAACGTTATGCAACCAGTACCGCGTGCCGACAGTCCGATCTCGTCGCGCACTTTTCCGGCGAAGAGGCGATCAGCGCCTGCGGCCACTGTGACGTGTGCGACGGCAGTGCGGACGACGCGGCACAGGACGCTGCGGCGGCAGCCCCGATCCTCCAGACCCTCCCCTCAGAAGCGCTCGACGGGATCGTCTCGGCCGTCGACCGTCTGAGCCGGCCCGTCGGGAAGACCCTGCTGGCGCGCGCGCTCAGGGGAAGTCGCGCAAAGTCGCTCTCGCGCGGCGGGCTCCTGACGCTGCCCGAGTACGGGTCCCTGGCTGCATACGACGAGCCGTCGGTGGTCTCCGCGGTCGAAGACCTGATTCGCGAAGGACGGCTCCAGCGCACCGGACAGAAGTTTCCGACGGTGTGGATTCCGGGAAAACCCGTGCGGGCGCCACGGGTCGCTGCCACGCCTCGGCCGGGGACCGAGCGAGCGGACAAGCCGCAACGCCCTCGACATCACGGAGGATCCCTCGCCCGGGCCCTCGACAACTACCGAAAGCGACAAGCGCGGCAGCTTCGCTGGAAGAGCTACATGGTCTTTCAGCGCAACGTGATCCTGGCCATCGAACGTGCCGAGCCGCGCGACCTCGATGCACTCTCGAGGATTCCTGGCCTTGGGCCCGCCAAGATCGAGCGATTCGGCGACGACATCCTCGACCTCGTGCGGCAACACGCGGGCGACAGCGCCTAGACCCGCCCTCGACCGCGGCGGGCGCCTGCCGTAGCGTGGCTTCCCTGGACCCGCCCTACCCTCTCTTGATGGATCCCTGCATGAGCGAAGCCCCGGACATCGAAGGCGTCGACCTCGCCGCACTCGGTCATTGGATGGACACGTGTGATCTCCCGCAGGGTCCAATCCAGGACGCATCGGTGCTCGGGGGCGGCACGCAGAACATCCTGCTGCGCTTCGCGCGTGGCGGCCGCACGTATGTGTTGCGTCGCCCACCGCCGCACAAGCGCGCGAATAGCGACGAAACGATGCGCCGCGAAGCGCGGGTGCTCCAGGCACTTGCAGGCTCGGCCGTACCGCACCCGGGATTCATCGCCGGCTGCCCCGAGACCGACGTGATTGGTGCGGCCTTCTATCTCATGGAGCCGATCGAAGGCTTCAACCCCTCCGAAGGCTTGCCTGCTCTCCACAAGAACAGCGACGAGATTCGTCATGAGATGGGTCTTTCGATGGCGGCTGCGATCGCGACGCTGGGCGAGATCGACTATCGCGAGGTCGGACTCGAGGGCTTTGGCAAACCCGACGGCTACCTGGAACGGCAGACGGCTCGCTGGCAAGCGCAGCTCGAGAGCTACCACGAAATGGAAGGCTACCCGGGCCCGGACATTCCGGGCGTCGATGCAGTTTCCGCATGGCTCGAAGGCAACCTCCCCAGCGACTATCGACCGGGAGTTATTCACGGCGACTTCCACGGTGCAAACGTGATGTTCCGCTACGACGGCCCGGAGCTGGCGGCGCTCGTCGACTGGGAACTCTCCACCGTGGGTGATCCACTGCTCGACCTCGGCTGGCTGCTCGCGACCTCGCCCGACGATGTAGACCAACATTCCGGCCTCTCGGTGTGGCCCGGCTTCCCCTCGCATTCGGACATCATCGAACGCTATGCCGCGCATACGACGCGTAACCTCGATGCCGTCGCGTGGTACGAAGTACTGGCCTGCTACAAGCTCGGGATCATTCTCGAGGGAACCCACGCGCGCGCATTCGCGGGCAAGGCACCCAAGGAAATCGGCGACCAGCTCCACGCCACGACCCTTGGGCTCTTCCAACGCGCGCTACAGCGCATCGCCTGACGCTAGAGGAGGCCTCATGGCCCTGACCCACGAACAACGTGAAGCCTTCGAGACGCAGGGCTACGTCAATCTGGGACCCGTCTTCGACCCCAAGGAACTCGACGAGATCGCGCGCGAGTACGATCGCCTGGTCAATTTCGAGGCGCAGACCCTGGGAAACGAACAAGACGGCGTCTTTCCCTATCGCGCGATGTTGAACTTCCGGAGTCCGCGCTTGGCGGCCTGCATCCTCGAGCCGGCGTTGCTCGAGATCGCAGCCCAGCTGCTGGGCGATGACGTCCGCTTCTGGTGGGACCAGGGCATCAACAAGGCCCCGGGTTCAGGAAGTCCGATCGCGTGGCACCAGGACAACGGCTACCAGAAGGGGCGGACGGCCGCGTTCCTGACCTTCTGGCTTGCCCTCGACGACTCGGATCTCGCCAATGGTGGCCTGCAGGTCCTCCCGCACTCATCGGCGGACGGGCTCCTTCCCCACGAGTGGCGCGGCGTGCACGCGGTCATCCCCGACGATGCGATCGCGGTCGATCGCGCCATCCCACTGGATGCTCGTGCAGGCGACGTGCTGTTGTTCTCGTCGCTGCTGGTCCATCAGACCGCGGGCAACCACACCGCCGATCGCCAACGTCGCGCGTGGGTCATCCAGTACTGCCCGGGCGACATGCGCAACGAAGACACGGGCGAGGTCTACGACAATCGGCCCTGGGCGATCCGAGGCGGGAAGTTCGCGTCTCAGCTCGAAGCCGAACGGCCTTTCGACCTGCAACGCGACCGCGCCTAGCCAACGAGCGCTTCGCACCCCGTTCCCTTGAGTGTCGCGTCGACGAACGCGCGGTCACCGGACGAGAGCTTGGCGTACTCGTCGCGGATCCACCCCAGGCACTTGCGCTGGTAGACGAACGACTTCTGCCAGTACTTCACGCCGTCGATCTCGCAGTGCGTCTCGGCTTCGCCCGCATCGATGGCTTTCTCGTTCGCGAGCATGAACGGCACGTAGGTGCGACCCATCTCCGCGAGCAGTTCGTGAAAATTCGTTCCGAGGTCTTCGCGAGCGACCCAGCCGCCATCCCCATCAACGGCCAGTCCAGAGAGGTCGTCCATCAAGTCGACCCAGGCCATGACCCGCGCGGCGTCCTTGCGCGCGAGCGCCATC
The DNA here is from genome assembly GCA_029261815.1 of Deltaproteobacteria bacterium. GTDB lineage: Bacteria > Myxococcota_A > UBA9160 > UBA9160 > UBA6930 > JAJDAP01. Next base: position 4,470 of record JAJDAQ010000079.1, on the reverse strand, counting down.
GATGTCGGCTCGACCTGCACCAGCTGGGTGAGCTGACCGTAGAGGCCGAAGTCACCCGCGCCGGGACGCGCACCGAGCACGAAGTTCCGCTCCCGCAGGAGCGCCGTGAGGATCTTCAGGAGTCGCTCGTAGCTCGCTTCGATGACCGGGCCGCAGATTTCGAGGTCTCCGGTCACAACGCCCGAGAGCCGGTCGATCTGCCGCTGTCCGAAGCTGCCGCGGAAACCCTGCACGTATTCTTCGGGAACCCCGAGGTTCCAGAGCGGCAACATGTTGCAGGCATGATCGACGTTCTCGTCGATTCCCCAGCGGTAGAAGAACATCGCCTTGGTGACCCATTCGTCACCGTAGTCTTCGATCAGGTAGTCGAGGAATGCCAACGCCGGGTCAGTCGGAACGACCGAGCGTCCGGCGTCGCGCGCTTCGAGCGTGCGAAGCTGGAACGTCGAGTCACTGGTGGGCCGCAGCGTTCCGTCCGCCTCGGGCATCCAGATGCAGGGCAACAGCGGCAGCGGCGGCTTGGGCAGATCGCCGCCGTCCGGCGATAGCGTCGCGAAGAACCGGTACGGGAGGTTCCGGTACAGCAGGATCGCCTTCATCTTGCGCGTGTAGGGCGAGCCGACGGCTCCGCCGATCAGGTAGGGGTCGGTCATGCTGGCCTCCTCTGGGAGCGGGAGGATGCCATAAGTGACATGGCAAGTGCCAGTTTTTGGAGGAGGGGCTCGCGCGCTCGGCGCACTAGGATTCGCGCATGAGCGAGCGAAAATACGACAAGGAGCTGGAGCCGATCCTGCCCCTTCTTCCGACCGTGACCGACTTCTCCAACCCGGACGCCCTCGCCGAAATGCGCGAGGCGCGCGGCGGTCCCTTCGCCGGGGAGGTCCCGGACCGCGACGACGTCGTCACCGACGACCGTCAGGTGCCTGGCCGCAGCGGTGACCCGGACGTCCCGATTCGGATCTACAGACCGCGCGCGGAGGCGACGGCGCCGCGCGGCGGTGTCTTCGAGATTCACGGCGGGGGCTTCATCATGGGCACGATCGCCATGATGGACCCCTGGTGTCAGCAGGTCGCAGCCGAGTTGGATGTCGTCGTCGTCTCGGTCGAGTACCGCCTTGCCCCGGAGGATCCTTTCCCGGCCGGTGTCGAGGACTGTTATGCCGCGCTCTCATGGATGGCCGCGAACGCCTCGGACCTGGGCGTGGACCCGGAACGGATCGCGATCGCGGGACAAAGCGCCGGGGGCGGACTCGCAGCGGGGACCGCGCTCATGGCACGCGATCGCGGCGGCCCGGCACTCTGCTTCCAGCTCCTCGAGATCCCCGAGCTCGATAACCGGCTCGAGACGCCGTCGATGGTGCAGTTCACCGACACCCCGCTCTGGAACCGGCCTAACGCGGAGTGGAGTTGGCGCCACTACCTCGGGGCCGACCACAGGGGGGACGTCTCCCCTTACGCGGCTCCGTCGCGTGCCAAGGATCTGGCGGGGCTCCCGGATGCCTACGTATCGACGATGGAGTTCGACCCGCTGCGTGACGAGGGCATCCTCTACGCCATGCGGCTGATGGAAGCCGGCGTCTCCGTCGAGTTGCATTCCTTCCCCGGCACCTTCCACGGCTCCGCACTGGTTGGGAATGCCGCAGTCTCGCGACGGAGCGGCGCCGAATCCTTCGGTGCCCTTGGCCGCCACGTCGGGCCCGTCGACAAGGCCTGACTTCGCCTTGATCCCCTACCTCGAACCTCCGTCCTGGCAGATCGGCAGCCTCGAACTGTCGGCATTCAGGGTCTTCGCGATGGCGGCCGTCGCGGTCGCATACCTGGTGACGATCCGTCGCGCCCCACGCTTCGGGATCGATGCCGACACTGCCACCTCCATGATCGGTTGGGGAATCGTTGCGGGGCTGATCTCGGCCCACGTCTTCGACGTCCTGATGTACTACCCGGCGGAGTTCCTGGCGAATCCACTGTCGCTATTCACGTCCTGGGGGAGCCTCTCGTCGACTGGCGGGATGCTCGGCGGGATCGCTGCACTGTGGGCCGTCGCAAAGTGGAAGGGCCTCAACGCGAACGACGCTCGACGCTTCCTCGATGTGGTGATCTTCGGACTCCCGTTCTCGCTCGCGACCGGGCGCGTCGGCTGCGCGCTCGTACACGATCACTTGGGAATTGCGTCGAATCACTTCCTGGCGGTCGCTTTTCCCAGCGGAGGGCGCTTCGACCTCGGTCTTCTCGAAGCCGCCGGTGTGGCCGTGATCGCGCTTGGTTTCATCTTCCTGGACCGCCAGGGTCGCGACCGGGCGCCGGGCTTCTGGCTCGCCCTGTTCTTCGCGAGCTACGCGCCGCTGCGGTTCGGCCTCGACACGCTCCGCGTAGGCGAGATCCGGTATGCGGGCATGACCCCGGCACAGCTATTGGCCATCGGCGCCGCTCTCGCCGCCTGGACATGGCTGTTTCGTCGGCGGCGGGCTGGTAGCTGATTCCCCAAGGGGATATTTCGGACAGTTCGTCCGATCTCTAGAGCGCCTTGTCCGGCAAAGGCATCGGTTCGTCCGATTTGTTTACCAATCGTTCAAACGCCGGGGTAGGATACCCCCTGCCGCAGGATCAGCGGCACTGGAACGTTTGCGCGCCCGACAACTCGTTCCACCCAGCACGGGCAGTGCGAATGCGCTGCGAAGCAAGGGTTTTCTTTCCGGGCGATAGGAGGAAACTCGCGATGCTTCGTTCGCCTCATCCGACCGGGAAGCGCGCCGCTCTGGGCGGGATCTCGCTGCAACTCTGCTGGGGCACGCTGCTCCTGGCGGTTGGCCTGCTCCACACGAGTGGCATTGGCTGTGGCGCGCCGCCGCCGCCGGTCAGCATCACGATCCAGTCGCCGATCCAGGGCGAGTTCGTCAACGGCACGACCGTGACGGTCTCGGGAACGAGCGTATCAACGGGTGCCGCGACCAGCATCGTTGTCGGAGGGGTCCCGCTCGTCGGACACACCGCCGGCGCCTGGTCGATCGACGTCCCCGTCGACCCGGCCAAGGTCTTCAACTCGATCGAAGCCGTCGTGACGTTGCAGAACGGCAATACGGTCAAGGACCGCGTGACCATTGCGGTCGGCGACGGCGTCACAACGGGCTTCGTGCTTGATGGCGATCCGACACCCGACGGTGTCGGTCTCCGGCTCGAGAACACGGGACTCGGACAGATCGCCCCGGTGGTCGAAAGCCTCTCGGGCGACTCGCTCGACATCTCGACCATCGTTACCGCCCAGAACCCGATCGCGACCGGGAACTTTGGCGGCATCATCAACTACACCGCGAACGCGGTTGAAGTCGACTTCACCGGCTTCTCGCTGAATGCAGTCGCCGTTCCCGGCGGCATCGACGCCACCATCACGATCACGGGCTTCTTCATCGAGCTCGACCTCGACCTGGGCTTCCTCGGTTCGTGCACGCTCGAGATCTCGACCTCGGGCACCGACATTGGCGGCCTCTACGACCTCCAGCCGCTCCCCGGCGCACCCGAGTTTGCCGATGTGAACCTCGTCTCCACACCGACGGTGGTTCTCGGAGGCTTCAGCTCACAGTTCGTCAGCGGGATCTGCGACGATCCGCTGATCGGCGACATCGTCAACCTGATCATGGGTCAGAACCAGATCCAGAGCCTGATGCAGAACGGCTTCGAGACGAATCTGGCGGACCCCGACGGAAGCGGGCCGCTCGACTCCCCGATCGCGGGCGCCATCCAGCAGTCGCTGGCTGCCATCTCGATTGCAGGGCCCGTCGGACAGACGCTAGGCGGAACCGTTGACGCACCGATCTCGGCCATCACCGAAGATGCGTCCGGGCTCACAATCATGGCGAATGCCGCAATCACCGCCGGCGGGATCGCTCCGGGCGCGCCGGACCTCCCGGCTTCCTACACCGTTGCGGAAACGCTCCCGGTCTGGCCGGCGATCACGCCCGTCGGCGGCGTGCCGTACGGCATGGCATTCGGCATTTCGACATCGGCACTCAACCAGCTGCTGAAGGCCCAGATCGAAGGCGGTCTGCTGCAACAGGACATCACCGAGTTCGAGCTGATCCCAGGGTTTCCGCCGATCCCGCTCAACACCGGCATCCTGTCCAGCTTCATTCCCGAACTCGTCGCGGCCTACCCCGGCGGAGAGTTGGTGACCGTGCGGCTTTCGCCCACGATCGCTCCTGCCTTCACCGGCGAAGCGGGTGCCAATGGGGAACTCGCCAAGCTCGTGATCGGCGGCCTCAAGGTCGAGATGGTCATCAACAGCACGAGTGAGGTATTCCTCGAGCTCGAGGTCGGCCTCGAAGCGGGCGTCGATCTGTCCCTGACGACCGCGGGTCTGGGCTTCGCGCTCGGCGCGGTCGACTCGGCCAGCGTTACGGTTGGGGTGACCGAGAACCCGCTCGATACGAACGAGTCCAGCGTGATCACGGCGATGATCAATCTCTTCCCCTCCTT
>JAJDAQ010000078.1 GCA_029261815.1 Deltaproteobacteria bacterium | reverse complement strand
TGGACCCAGAACGGCGACACCTGCTACGGCGTCGCCGCGGTCCGCTTCCGACTCGAACACGAAGGAACCGTGACCTTCGGAGAGCCTGAGATCGAGATCGGACCGACTCAGGAGGACATCGAGAACTCGGCCGATGCCGCGCTCGCCGCCCTGTCGGTAAGCCAGAAGGACCCGCGAGCCGTTGGTCGCCTGACATGCGTGATGCAACGGATGAAGCGTGCGGGAAAGTCATTCGACGATCGGTACTACGCCGCCGCTCCAGGCATCGATCTCACGGGAGATCTGAATCCGCCGACGTGTTACAAGGAGGGCCGGTACGGCGAGAATGGCTACGACTACCATTGCCGCACCGGGCCGGACGCAATCGAGAGTTGCGCTCGCCATCTGACCGAACGTCTGGTCGAGAAGGTGCAACGGGGCGTCACCGGCGAGCAACTCGTTGACTGGCTCCTGTATCGGGACGACGACGCGTACCGCGGCGTGGCCCACCTTCACCAGATGCATAGCTCGGGGAGTGCGGCGATGATCTGCACCGGTGTGCGAACCCTGCTGATGCCCGACATCGCGGCGCGCGCGAAGCGGAGTGATTCGCTCCTGGGGTGCTACTGACCCTCGTTGTCTTTGTTGGTTCCCTCAGGCTGGAGAATACTCCTGCCGCGAAGGCGCGGAGCACACGTTGGCCGCTGACGCGATTTGGCGCGGCGTCCCCGTGCGTTTCCTCGGCCGCGACTCGATCCCGGCGACTCGACGTTATTCGATGGTCGCAGAAGGCAAGCTTGCCCGGGCCCCGTGCACGCCCGGGCGACAGGCTTTCTGCGATGGGAACCGAGCAAAACCGCGCACTTGGTGGTCGTTCCCCTCGATCGGAACCGGAAGCACCGGGCGCAGACCTCGGCTTGGACCGCGGACCCACCTTGGCGTAAGGTCTTCGCTCATGTTGGATCAGCTTCGCACACAGCCCGACGACCGGCTCAGCTTCCTTCGCGCATTCCTTCGGGACCCGCAGCGGGTCGGCTCGGTCATCCCGAGTTCACGGTTCCTTGAGCGGCGCCTGGTCGAAGCCGCCGAAATTTCCCGGGCGCAAGTCGTCGTCGAACTCGGACCCGGGTCCGGGGGCACCACCCGCGCCATGCTGCGAGAACTCCCCGCCGAGGGTCGACTGCTCGCCATCGAGATCGATCCCGGGCTCGCATCGCTGCTCGAGACGATTGACGATCCGCGACTCATCGTCCACGTAGGCAGCGCAGCCGACATTGCCGATGCGCTCGCGCAGTACGAGCTACCGGCGCCCGACGCGACGGTTTCGGGAATTCCGTTCTCGACGATGCCGGCGTCGCTCGGCAAGCGAATCCTCGAGGAGGTGTGGTCCTCCCTGGCGCCGGACGGGCGCTTCGCCGCCTATCAGTTCCGGGACCGCGTCGCGCAACTCGGCCGTCCGATTGCGGGAGAGCCCGAAGTCATCGCGGAGCCCCGAAACATTCCTCCGGTCCGGATATTCTGCTGGCGTAAACCGGCCGAGCCCGAGAAGACGCCGGCCGTCTAGGAGCCCCTGCGGGAACCGGCGCCGCGCCCTAGTGGTGGCCCCCCTGGATTCGAACCAGCGCGGACGAGAAAACGGGAAGTGATTCGGTTGGTTGCTGAGGCGGATCAGGCTCGGCGACAAGTGTTCGACACATTATTAAGTTGAACACTCGACACCCCAACCTCTTCGTGAGCGATCTGAGGGGAGAGATGTGGCTGGTGACAGCGCGTGTGCGCGGTGAAGGCTACCGACCCGAGTCCATGGAGTACTTGATGGACGGATCCGACCAGCAAGTGTTCAAATTGACGGGCATTGTCTCGGAAGCAGAGATCGCCGAGGCCCTCGGCATTCCCTACGACGAAGTCATTCAGACCGCACTCTCGCCAGTGGCCTACACGATCGGTATGGACTTCAAGCCGGCGAAGGGACGCGGGCTCGAGTCAGCCCTACACGTGGATCGCTGGTAGGCCGCGTCAGCGAGTCAGCCACGTTGAATCGTCGCGATCCGGAATTGGTCGCCGACTCACTGTCCTGATTCTCTCGGCGGAGCGGCTTCATGCGGCTTCAGCGTTGCCCGAGGTTCCAGCGGCCGGGGTCTGGCAAACGCACAGTGGTGTCCGCTGCACCGGACACCGCTTTGCGCGGCATTCCGCTGTGGCTGACGGAACGCGGGTCTCGCGGGCGCGGAAGCACGTAGGCGCTGGCACGCGCCTTGCGACGGGAGGGTGAAGCTCAACTTGCATGAAGGCGGATCCAGTGACGCACCCCATCGCAATGGCCCCTTGGATCGGTGGGGAATCTGGCGCCAACGCCGGAGCCGTCCATTCCGCGCAGATCATCCGGGTGGGAGACGCTGAGCTGGACCGCTCGACGTTGGAGCTCCGGCGCGATGGCCGTCGCGTCGTGCTACGACCGCTCCCCGCGCGGCTGTTGATGTATTTGATCCAGAACCGAAACCGCGTGGTTCCCAAGGCTGAGCTCTTCGAACATCTGTGGCCGGATACGTTCGTCGGCGATGCGGCCCTCGCATCGGCGTTGCGCGACTTGCGCCGGGCGGTCGGCGACGACGGCGCGTCGCAAGAGATCATCAGAACCCATCGGCGCCTCGGTTATCGGCTCGCGGCACGCGTATCGTTTGACCACTTCGTCGCGGACTCTGCTCCGGCCGTCCTCGTTCCAGCCAGCGATCATCGAGATGCGGTGCGGGATATCCCTCGGCCACACATTTCGGCGGCGCTCCATCGCGTCGCTTGCCGGGCAGCCGCGGGCGCGGGATCAGTCGTGGCGCTTGAGGGACCGGCGCAATGCGGACGCACGACAGCCCTCAGAAGGTTCTCTGCGGAGTGCGAGTCAACCGTCTTCTCTTTCCAATGTCGGGCAGAGCCCTGGCGACCCGCGTTCGACCTCGTCGGAGAATCCTTGTTGCGTCTCGAGACTCATTTCGGGAGCGATCGATTCGAGCGCTGGGTGGGCCGGCACTCTTCCATCGGCGCCGTGTTGCCCGAACTCGCCGCGCCCCGGGTCGCCGAACTGAGTGAAATCACCGAGTCCGTTGCGCGGCTCATGATGCGAGCCGCGGAGTCGGAGCCGTTCGTGATCGTCGTCGACGACGCCCAAAATGGCGACCGGGATTCCCTGGCATTGCTGTCCGAACTCGCACCGCTACTCAAGACCTCGAGAGCAGTCATTGTCTTGGGTTGGTCGACGACGGTGCCGGGCCACCAAGCGCCTCACCGCCGCGCGGGCACGATCCGGATGAATGGATTGGGGATCGAGGAACTTCGTCAGTGGCTCGACGACATCGCGCCTCGACAATTCGATGACGATTGGGCTCTCCGGCTCATGCACTGGACCTCGGGCCATCTTCCGCATATTCGGCAGATCGTTCACGCTGCGCTCGATGCCCCGGGCCCGGTCGCCGATCCGGAAGAACTCAGTGCGAACTCGGCGATCCGGCGAGACATCGGGGACCGATTGCGCCGCCTCTCGCCCCGAGTCCAGCGCCTGATCATGGTCGCTGCGGCATCGTCCGGCCTCGTCGAGGCCAGACGAATCGCGAAGTTCGCCGACATCCGTTCAGGCGCGACCGTGGCGGTCGACGAAGCCGTCCGATCCGGCCTCCTGGTTCGCAGCAGCGACGGACCGACGCTGCGGGCCGTGTCACCGGTCGTCCGGGATGCGCTGCTGAAACAGCTCGATTCCCGTTACGCCCTCCAGCTCGACCGCCTTGTCCAGCGCCTCAATGGAAACTGACATGATCTTGCGATTTGGGTCCATCCTTGGTCTTCCCTTCGAGTCGGGAGTACGATTCGAACTTGCCCATCGAAGTCGACGACCGCGATAGAATCCGCCTGGAGCGGGACCTGCTCCTACGGGTCCTGGAGCTAGGCGACCAACGCGACGTCGAGCCGTTCCTGGCCGCAGCTCTCGATGTGCTCGCTGAGGCGATGCGTGCGAAGCAGGGGTACCTCGAGATCGAGGACATCGTCATGGAGCGCACCTGGTCGCGCGACTTCGGCTACGAGGCCGAGGAGATCGATCATGTCCGCCAGGTAATTTCGCGGGGAATCATCGCCGAGGCCCTGGCTACCCAACAGACGGTGGCTACCGCGGACGCACTCATCGACGAACGGTTTCGGGGAAACGACAGCGTACAGCGCGGACAGATCGACGCGGTCCTCTGTGTGCCGCTCGTCGGCGACGGCGTGCGCGGGGTGCTCTACCTCCAAGGGCGCAGCGAGCCGGGGCCATTCGGCGAAGAGGACCGCGAACTCGCCGAACTGCTCGCGCGCCGTGTGACGCCGTTCGTCGAACGCGTGACGGCCAACGAACGAGATCGGGCCGCCGATGACGCAGTCGCGCCTCTCCGCGATCGGATCGATCTCGGCGACACGATTGGCTCCAGTCGGGCACTTGCAGATGCGCTCGAGCAGGCTGCATTGGCGGCGCCGTGGGAAGTCGTTGTCCTTCTCACTGGCGCATCGGGCACCGGCAAGAGTGCGTTGGCGCGCGTAATCCATCGCAACAGCCGCCGTTCGTCCGGGCCGCTGATCGAGTTGAACTGCGGCGCGTTACCGGAGCAACTGATCGAGAACGAGTTGTTTGGTGCCGAAGCCGGCGCGCACAGCACAGCGCCGCGCGCGATCGAGGGCAAGGTCGACGCAGCGAAGGGCGGCACACTGTTCCTGGACGAGATCGGGGAACTCCCGCTCGGGGCCCAAGCAAGTTTGTTGCGCTTGATCGACGACCGCCGTTACCTCCCCCTCGGCGCGAGCGATGAGCGGGCTGCGGACATCCGGATCATCGCAGCCACGAACGTCGACCTCGTCCAGGCCACCGAACGCGGCAGCTTCCGACAGGATCTGCTCTACCGGCTCCAGGTCATGCAGATCCGGATGCCGAACCTGGCAGAGCGGCAAGAGGACGTTGCCCCGCTCGCCCGTTTCTTCGTCCGAAACGCGTCTGAACGGCACGGGATTCCCATTCGCGAGCTTTCGGATGGCGCGGTTCGCGCGATCCGCGTCGCTGAGTGGCCCGGGAACATCCGCCAACTCGAGAACGCGGTCGAAGCGGCCACGATCCGCGCCGCTGGATCAGGCGCCACCGCCATCGAACGGGCGCACGTCTTTCCGGAACTGGCACCGGTCGAACCGGAAGCGGCGCTGCGTAGCATCGCGACGTGGCAGGCGGCAACCGCACAGTTCCAACGCGAACACCTCCTCCGTGCGCTCAAGCACTGCGACTGGAACGTCTCGGAAACTGCGCGCCAACTCGACCTCTCGCGCAGCTACCTCTACGAGCTGATCGAAACCCACGCGATCGAGATGCGACGCCGCCGCTGAAGCTCGTCCCGAGTGGTCGACGGGACCTCTCGTTCGACCGCGCCCGAGATGGGAAGGGGGCTAGCGGAGGAGGAAGTAGACATTCCGCGGGGCGTCGCTCTTCGGACGCGCGTCCTGGGTGAGCGCGTAGGTGGCCCAGGTCATGCGCCCAACCCGTTCCCACGCAGGCGGGCAACCCCGGATCGTCTCGAGGATCGCGGGCAACAGCCTGGAGTAGGCGGCATTCGGAGCAGGAGCCGGGATTCCGGCCGGCTGGAATGCACAGCCGAAACAATCGGCGCCGCCGTGGCGAACGACGACGCCGCTCCGGACATGCTCGCCTCCAAGTGCCAGGAGCCCAGGCTCCAGCCATTGAAGGAGATACGGCGACATCTGAATGCCGTCGCATAACAAATACAGTCGAGGCTGGACCGTGTGTTTCTGGTCGTCTGCAAAGGCCAGGATCAGATCGACGTCATTCGGCGGTGCCTGCTCGGGAAGGGATGGCAGAAACCCTCTGATCCACGGCCATGCGCGCGACCTGGCTCGGCGAGAGATCGTCAGATAGAGCTTCATTCCGGGCCACTCGCCGACCGAGCGGTCGCCGGGCGTATAGCCCAGGGAGATCGCCGTGCTCCATTCCGCTCGCGCGGCGCGTAGGAGATCGGCCGGCGTGCCCAGGCGTTCCGGAACGAACCATCCCTCTTCCTCGAGCCGCTCCAGCGAACGGCTGATCGCAGGCGAGTTCGCTCCCGACCACACGAACCGGTCAGTCAACAGACGATCGGGCGTCCGTCGGACCGACCACTCGAGCCGACCTTCCGTAGTCGGTGCCACCTCGGTGCAGAAGTCGTCGAACACGACGCTCCACTCGGTGTCGGGAAGTCCGAGCCTGCGGCGCAGCGCCCGGTATTCCCAACTCACCAGAGAATGGTCAGATCCGGCTTGTCGCCCGGGCCGCGCAACGTGACTGCGAGACTCAGCAAGGAGACGAGCCGGAAGATTCGGCTCTGGTCGTCCATGTCGTCGAAGAACGCGGTGAGCCGATCGCTGACGTCTTCATTGAACTCAAGGACCACCTGGGTATCGGTCCCTTTCTTCACTTCCACCTTCTCAGCGAGTGCTTGCAGTTCAGCTAGATCCATTCTTCTCTCCTTCTTGCCGTAATGGGCTGTTGGTTTCCTCGACTCGAATCCGAATGTCGCCCTTGGCGAATCCGCACAACGCATCGCCGTCCCAGAGCCGCATGACGAGTTCGGTCCGCCACGGGTCGCTCGCAACTGGTCGCAGTCCGAGCTTCTCAAGCCACCCGCCGGACTCCAGCGCCCCGTCGAGTGGACAGTGCCAGGACGCCATCGTGTAGAACTGGTCGTGGAGGCGATCCGTCTGCCCCGGCGGGACCCCGGATTCGTAACGAAGCAAGTTCCAGATCCGGGCAGAAAGCGCCGCGCGCTCGACGGCCGCCGCGCTCGCCAGGCGCGTGGAAAGGCTGTCGGCACGGGTCCGGAGCAACTCACGGGCATCGGATCCGACGAGTTCTGCCTTTTCCTTCAGGTCCGCCCAGTAGGCGCGCATCGCGCGCGGAGCCGTAATTTCTCCGCCACCGAATGCAATGGACTTCTGGAACGCCAACCGCTCCTCGCGCGTCATCCGCTCGATCCACTCGACGCCTTCCTCGTCCGGCAGCCTTCCCCGGGTGAGGATGTGTGCATCATCCATCGAGAGACGGAAACGATAAGGCCACGGGTAAACGATCATCGGATCGACGAGATCGTTCTCACCGACGAAACGGGTATCGGGTCCGAGTTCGACACGCGCGCCAATGATCGATTCGAACGGAATCGACTCGGTCGGACGCTTGTCGACCGACTGAAGCTCGGCTTGTCGGATCCGAACGCCGACTTCGGGCGCCATGTCGCGAGGTTCGACCGGGTCGTGAAAGCGGATCAAGCCATCGAGGGGGCGTTCGCCGGGCAGCGAATAGGTGTAGCCGTTGCCTCCCCAGAGATCGCTGACGGGATCCGGATTCGTGGGAATGCGCAGTTGGAACCATCCCCAATATCGGACGTACAGCTCCAGACTACTCACGCGCCCTCCGGCAGCCCCGCGTCGAGGTGTTGGCGAAACTGGAGCGAGAGGAACCGCATACGGCGCCCCAGATGCTCCGGCAGGTCCGCGATCACCGAAATAGCATCTGACGCGACCTGGAATGCGGCATCGATCTCCTGCCACGCTTCGAGCCGGACGGCCGGGAGGCGTACCTGTGTCGGAATCTCGAACGTGAGGCCAGCGTTTCCATCCTGCCCGGGGCGGGCCGGTGTACGCGCCAACTCCTCGCCCAGTGGACGCAGAACGGCCTCCATGAGCGGTGCCAAGCCGAATCGAGCCAAGTAGCGTCGGCCCGCTTCGTTCTCTCCCTCCGCGGTATAGATGCGCGCGAGAAGCAGGAGAATCAGGCGATGCACGGCGCGAGCACTCTCAGCGATCTCCCTCGCTCGGCCCTGGAGTTCGACACCGTCGCTCGTCGACCCAACCGAGGGCGAACGAACAACCGGCTCGGCGAGATCGAAGTGGGCATTCTGCTCGATCAGCCGCTTGAGCCGCCGGAGTCGCTGATGGTGAGAGAATGCGGCGCCGCTCCATCCTTCGTCAGCGATCTCGCGCAAGCGCGCTTCGGCTTCGTCGCGACTGCGGATGGGTTTCAGGATGACGCCGAGCTTCGTCGCGGGTCTGATCTCGAGCATCTCGTTCGTCACCTGGGGACAACCCGCCGGAAACGGAATCTCGAACGCTCGACTTTCGACCGTGGCAACAATCTTTTCGTAGAGGTCGGATGATCCCCGTTCGAAGTACGCCAGGAGTTCGGGGTCCCGAACGAGGATCTTCTCGTTCTTCCCGGGCGGGAGCTCGAGGAGCGCGAGCCGCTCCATCGCATCCGCGGACAGAGGCGACAACAAGCCTGGAGCGACCGGCTGTTCGCCGTCGCCGGCCGGAAGGAGTCGCCAATCGAACACGGGCTCCTCGCCCATCGCGAGGAGCAGGTTGGAGATGTCCCCCATGTGCTTCATCTCATGGCGCGCGAGGAACAGGAGCTCAGCACGGATCTTCTGCGACAGGACGAAGTGCTCGGGGTCCCATGACTTCGCATCGCGCTCGTCCGACGGCGTTCGAACGGAGAATGCAACGAACAGATACTGGCAGACGAGCCAATGCTCCAAGGTCCCTGCCCGTTTCAGCGCCTCGACCAGTTGGGCCTGGTCCGAGTACGCAATGCTCATCGACGAGCCCAGGAGCGCGCGATGCGGAACCCGAGGCTGTGCATCCGATAGGTGATGGGAGGTCCTTCACGCCACGCGACCCGACAGCGACCTTCGGCGTCCGTCCAACTCCCGCCGCGCACGACACGAAACGGAATCTCTGCAGGGAGTGCATCCGGAAATGGCCGACCTTCGACGACCGGTGCGCCGGCCTCCGAATATGGATCCGCGCACCACTCGTTGACGCCACCAGCCGCATCCCGCATTCCGTACGGGCTCTCGTCCCGCGCGTGACCCACCGGTCGAACGACGAAGTCGCCACAGAGACTGTCGCGCATGACACAGAAGCTCGGGTCGAAGGTCGAACCCCAGGGATGGACACGACGATCGACGCCTCGCGCGGCTTTCTCCCACTCGTGCTCGGTCGGAAGCCGCCAGGAAATGCCGTCGCGCTCACTCCGCCAGTCGGCATAGGCACAGGCGCCGAACCAGTCGACCTGTCGCACCGGCTCTTCGACCTTCCACAGGTCACCGTCGGCATCGGGCTGGAAGCGAAACTCCCCCGTCGCCCGATCGAACTCGTGAACGAGGATGGGTTCGCGCTGCCCCGCACTGGCGCGCTCCTGCGGGCAAGCGGCGATGGCCTCGGGCTCACGCCCCTGCGCGAGAAGATCGTTCAGGAACTCCAGGTACTCCCCGTTCGTGACCGGGTTCTGTCGAATCACGAAATCGTCGAGCCACACACTCGTTCCAGCGAGCGGAGATCCGTCCGCCATCGGATCGCCGCCGCACCGAAACCAGCCTGCGGGCACGAAGACATCCTGCTCGTCCAGGTCGGAAGCATCTGGGAGCGCCACTGGCCGCGCGGTACTCCCTCCAGGCGGAACGGCCGACCAGTGCTGACCCCGCTCGATCACGAACGGGTAGCGCACCGAGGCGAACCCGGGAGCCGTCAGACGCGCCACATAACTTCCCGACTCGAGAACGGAGTTTTCGGGGGTCCACCCCGTTCGCTCCGGACTCAGACGGCGGTCTCGCTCCTCGAACTTCAAGACCTCGATTCGGGCGTCAGGAGGGTCCGTCACGATCCGAAACGCCGCTGACCCGTCGAGATACTGCGCCCAGCGGCCGTCGTCGTAGGCGCGCAGCAGCACCTCCGACTGCGCGGCCATCCGCTTGTCGCGACGTTCGGTCGCTGTCAGATGCTCCGTTTGATAGTGATCTGCGAGCAGGGACCTGGCGCCGGGATGGTTCGGCACGAAGCTGAGCGATGCCTGGGCATGTTGGACTGCGAAGCCCACTTCGATGTCCGCACGCTCGTGCAAGGCGGCCATCTGGTCCTGGATCCGCCAGAGTTCGGCTTTCGAGGCAGGCTCGGCGCCAGGATCGATCCCGTCTCCGACCGCCACCGCCTGGTCTTCGAGTGAACGCGCCTCAGCGCGCAACTGCTCGGCGCGTTCACGGTGCTCGCGAGCGCGCTCGACGGCTTCGTCTGCACGCCGCTCCTGATCGACACCATGCAGCCATCGCGTCAGCGACTTTCCCAACGCACCGGCGTGAAGCGGCCGGTCGGAGGGCACTCGAGCGGTCGCCGCGTACACGAGGTCCCGTAGGCCTTGGGGCGCGAGCCCCTCGAGATCGTCCGTGAATGAGTGCGCGATCGTTCTGCGGATTGCCTGGTCGGCATCAGCCCCGAACGGCTCCTTGCCGCCGAGCGCGCACCACAGGGTCATTCCGAGGCTGTAGACATCGGACTGCGGCGTCTCCTGTGCGGCGCTGCCGTCGAGGAGTTCGGGCGCGATGAACCCGGGCGTTCCGGTGATCTGCATCGCGGTCGGGGCAACCGTCGCCGCGGTGTCTTCTTCGCCATCCGCGTAGATCGCAAGACCCCAGTCGAGGACGGTCACGGTTCCGAAGTCGCCGATGAGAATGTTCTCCGGCTTCAAGTCCCGGTGGAGGATCCCCCGACTGTGAGCGAACCCGACCGCATCGCATGCTCGCCTCACAACATCGACGAGGGTGTGGATCGTGACCTCCGAGTCGCCGCCGGTTCGGCGACGCGCCATCTCGGCGAGCGTCTCGCCCCGGATCGCCTTCATCGTGAAGTACGGGCGGCCGTCCGGAAGCGTCCCGAGCTCGTGCACAGGAACGACACCGGGGTGGGAAAGCTGCGCGGTCACGCGCGCCTCGGTCAAGAAGTGTTCGGAGAGTTCTTCCCCAGACGATCGCCCGGGGTGGATCGATTTCATCGCCACGACCCGGTGGAGGTCGCGATCGAAGAGCCAGCGCACCTCGCCCATTCCGCCGGTACCGGCGATCCCCAGGTCCGAGTACCGATCGTCCGTGTCGAGTTCCTCGAGACGCGCCTCGATCTCGGCCCCGGTTAGGGGACCCGCCTCTGGATCGAGTGTCGGCACCTTGCGTCGGGTCTGACCCGGAAGTGTCTTCGAGGAAGGCAGTACGGTTTGCGGCCTGTCCTCGAACCTACCATCGCCCCACTTGCCCAATACTGAGAACTCCATCTGCCCCGACGCTCGGATGTAGTCCAGATGTGATGGAGTGTCACGCTGGCATCCCTTCAACGTGCAGAATCAGCACCCTAACGCCCGCGGACCCGGTCAACTTGGCAGCAAGTTGGGAAGAACAGCGCACGACGGGAGCCTCGACGCGTCTTGGATCACCCACCCGCCCCGCCGGGAGGGTCCGTTGGGCATTGGTGGCCCCCCCTGGATTCGAACCAGGAACCATCCGGTTATGAGCCGGGTGCTCTAACCCTTGAGCTAGGGGGCCGCTCGGCGGAGGATAGGCGAGAACACCGCCGGCGAGCACGGACAACCGTGCGTTGAGGCTTCGCTCCGCCGGCCGCCGGTGGCGTCGCGTAGACTGCCGGCCATGGCACCGAACATCACGCTCTATACGGTGGCTCCGTCCCAGAATGCGATTCGCCCGGAAATCGCCCTGCTGGAGAAGGGGCTTCCCTTCCGCAAGGTGGAGGTCGACCTCTTCCAGGGCGGCAACCAGAAGCCTCCGTTCTCCGAGCTGACGCCGCGGCGGCAGGTGCCCACGCTGGTGTACGAACCCGCGGAGGGTGAGGCGCCCATCGTCGTGTATGAGAGCATCGCGACGATCCGCTTCCTCGATGACGCGCACCCCGAACCGCCCCTGATGCCGCCCACCAGCGACCTGCGGCGACGAGCCGAAGCGACCATGCGGATCGAGGAGTTCCAGGCCAAGCTCGACCCGGTCAATATCTTCGGCTCGGTGATCTTCCGGAGGTTGGGAAAGACCGAACTCCAGCCCCGCATCGACGCACTCGTGGCAGAACTTGCGTACTGGAACGCTTACGTCGAAGGCCGTCGGTTCCTCGCCGGCGATTCGTTCACGCTCGCCGACATTGCCGTCTTCCCCTTGCTGATGCATTTCGAAGCGATGGGTTTCGACTTTGCGGCTAACACCCCGGCGCTCGGTGCCTACATCGCCGCCTGCAAGGAGCGCCCTTCCGTCCGCCAGACGGGCTGGCTCGAGAACTTCGCCAAGTTCGTGGCGGCGCGCGCACCGGAACCCGTACTGGCGGACTAACCACCAAGATCCGCTACGAGGCTTCCGCTGCGTCTCGGTTTTCCTCCATCTGGCCCACCGTTCCCCAATCCACGTGCCGAGTCAGGAACATCACCACGCCTAGCGTGACGAACAGCCCGACCGAACCGCTGAGCAGTGCGTAGTCCTGATTCATGAGCAGCACGTAGAGGTAGCCGTAGAGTGCAGCGAGGATGCCCGCGACCATGGCGGCGCGTCTGCTCCGGCCGAGAATTGCGGCGGCGTAGGCCGCGATGAGGGCAACGACGCCGCTCGCGGCGAAGGCGTAGGCCATGCCGAAGCCGAGATGTTCGGCGAGCGAGATTTCGAGCAGATAGAACAGGCACATGGCGGCACCGACCAGGGCGTACTGGACCCAGTGCACGCGCACACCCGCCAGCACTTCGAA
>JAJDAQ010000077.1 GCA_029261815.1 Deltaproteobacteria bacterium | reverse complement strand
AACTCGCCGCACGCCGGCCATCACCTGAAAGAGCGTCTCTTCTGCGCCGCGACCGTCGGGAACCGTGACCCACGCCAACGCGTGCCGGGCGGTCCCTCCGGTCGCATCGACATCACTCGCGGCGTTCTCGGCCGCAACGCGACCCACCAACCACGGGTCGTCAGTGAAGGCCCGAAACCCGTCGACGGTCGCGAGCACCGTGTCTCCGCTCGCGGTCCGGATCGCCGCGGCATCGTCGGGCGATTGCAGGCCAAGCAGCACACGAGCGTCTTCGGGCGCCGCGTCCAGCCGTGCGAGTGCGCGCTGTAACCCCCCAGCGCCGACCTTGGCCGCGCAGCCGCCACACGGCATGACTTCCATTCCCATGGATTCCGGTGTCGGGAACCCGGGTGCATCGGCGCCGTCCAGTCCCAGCACCTGGAATCGCTGCATGAAGCGCCGGTCGATCGCGTCCTTGACCGCGAAGACAGAACGGCCGGAAGCCGCCAATCCCCACTTTCCGCCGATGGCGCGACCGCGGTCGACGGTGAGGAGAGACAAGAAGTCGCGTTGGGGCCGGTGCGGGCGGAGGGTCCCGTTCGTCAAGAAGGCCCGCAGGTTGGCGCTGAGAACTGGCCCCTGGCGCACGGCGTGAACCCCGGCCTTTGGGACCCAGGGAGCGGAGTCGAGCGCCGCGCAGTCGCCCACTGCGAACACGGCGTCGTCGTCGATGCTTTGCAGGGTGTCGCGAACGCGGAGGAACCCGGTCGCGTCGAGAGAGAGCCCGAGCTCACCAAGGAGCGATGTCGGCGCGGCCCCGGTCGCCCACACCACGCGGTCGGCCGCGCGCTCGCCTCCGTCCTCGAGAACCACCCGGCAGGCGTCGACGCCGACGACGCGGACACCCGTGATGACCGGGATTCGGCGGCGAGCCAATTCCCGCTTCACCGAGCGACGCAGACCGCGTCCCGAACCGGGCAGGAGCTCTGCGTCAGCGGTCAACAACTCGACTCGGACCACCGACCCCGCGCCGTTCATTCGGGCATCGAGCGTCAACGCGAGTTCGACGCCCGCAGCACCGCCGCCGACCACGGCAAGGGTCTGGTCCGGTGCGCCGACACCCTCCGTCGGGGGATCAGAGATCGGCCCGGCCACCAGGAACGCATCCACGCGGTCGATGAACGACCGGATCGGACGCGTGGACAGTGCATGCGCCTGAACCCCCGGAAGGTCGAGGCCTCGCACCGTTGACCCCACGTCGAAGCTGATGGCGTCGTACGGCAGCGCCGGGCGATCCGCGAGGGACACTCGTCGCGCGGCCCGGTCCAGCCCGGTCGCGGCAGCCAGGATCACTCGGGCCCCGGCACGACGGCCGAGCGGGACGCAATCGATCTCGAGTTCGTGGGCGGAGTAGGCGCCGGCGACGAAGCCCGGGACCATGCCGGAGTAGACGGCGTCGGGCCGATCGAGCACCCAGGTCAGCCGCACAGCGGGTTGTGGATCCATCATCCAGCGGCGGACCACTTGGACGTGCGCGTGCCCGCCGCCCACCAGGACCAGGTCCGCCTCCGGCGCGGAATTCAACAACAGGACTCGCTCACGCGCGCACGATAACGCGGCGTTGCATCATTTGATATTTCCATTATTATAGAATTATGGAAAAAGAGATTGCGATCGCCTCCCTGGCCGCGCTTGCGCAGGAGACCCGCCTCGATGCCTTCCGCCTGCTGGTCCAGGCGGGTCCGACCGGCCTCGCCGCCGGCGAGATCGCGACCGCCCTCCAGACGCCAGCGGCCACGTTGTCCTTCCATTTGAAGGAGCTCAAGAGCGCCGGCGTCGTTTCGTGCGTCCGCCGTGGCCGCTCGCTCATCTACCACGCGCACTACGAGCAGATGCAAGCGCTCGTCGACTACCTGACCGAGCACTGCTGCCGCGGTGCCGTCACCCACTGATCCGCGCCCCATCCTGAAAGGAAATCTCATGCGACTCCAACTGGCCCTCAACGTCCGCGACCTCGAGGCCGCGATCGACTTCTACAGCAAGATGTTCGATGCCCCGGTCCACAAGCGAAAGCCCGGGTACGCCAACTTCTCGATCGAAAACCCACCGCTCAAGCTCGTACTCTTCGAGTCTGCCGATGCGGAAGACCGCATCAACCACCTCGGTGTCGAGGTCTTCGAGGAAGGTGAAGTCGGCGCAGCCACCGAGCGACTTCGCAGTGCTGGTCTCTCGGCGCTGGTCGAAGACGAAACGACCTGTTGTTATGCGACGCAGGACAAGGTCTGGGCAGAAGAGCCGGACGGCTTGCGCTGGGAATGGTACCGGGTGCTGGCGGACTCGGAGACATTCGGACAAGCGGCCCCTGAGCTTCCGCCGTCGTTCGGCGAGCCGGAGCGGGGTTGCTGCTAGCCGACGGCCCGCGTCACCGGCGCTAGCCGCCGATCTGGAACATCTCGACCTTGCGGCGCGCCCTCGCGGGCGCTCGCTCGGTCCGCTCCTCGCTGTAGCGATCGTCCCGTCGACGCCAGGTCCCCGAGATCCGTTCGAGGAGCGCTTCATCGCTCGCGCCTTCTCGGAGCGGCTCGCGCAGGTCCCGGCCATCTCCGGCGAAGAGGCACGTAAAGAGTCTTCCGTCGGCCGAAATACGGGCGCGCGTGCAGCCCCCGCAGAAGGGCTGCGTCACCGACGCGATGATCCCGACCTCGCCGCTTCCATCGGTGTATCGATACCGGCGAGCGACCTCACCCGGGTAGTTCGCGTCGACGGGCTCGATCGGAAACTCGCTTCCGATCCGCTCGAGGATTTCGGCGGCCGGAACCACCTCAGAGAGGTCCCAGGAGTTCGTCGTGCCGACGTCCATGTACTCGATGTACCGCACGATATGGCCCGTTCCGCGAAACCGCCTTGCCAGTTCGACGACCTGGTCCTCGTTCACGCCGCGGCGCACCACGGCGTTGATCTTGATCGGCGTCAGACCGGCGCGCTCTGCGGCCGCAATGCCATCGAACACGGCCTCGGGCTCGGACTTGCCGCCGCTCATGGCCAGGAACGGCTCTCGGTCGACGGCATCGAGGCTCACCGTGACGCGGTGCAGTCCGGCGTCCCGCAGCGCCTCGGCGTGACGCGGCAACAACACCGCGTTGGTCGTCAGCGCGACGTCTTCGATGCCGTCGATGGCAGCGAGTTCGGCCACGAGCTTCGGGAGC
>JAJDAQ010000076.1 GCA_029261815.1 Deltaproteobacteria bacterium | reverse complement strand
TAGTTGAACTCGATCTCGCCGGTGTCGGCGTCTTCCATGTTCTCGAGGATGGCGGCGTCTTCGAAGATGGGGACACCAGCTTCGACGAACTTCTCTCGGGTGCGCTTGGTGACGGCACCGACGCGAACCAGCGCCGGCATCATCAGGTCCTTGAACGGGTGCACGGTGCCGGGCGCCTGCTCGAAATTCACACCCGCCTCGCGGGCCTCGCGCATGCCGGCGATGAAGTCTCCGGGGTCGATCTCGCTGTTCTCGAGGACGGCCATGAAGGTCGGGTCCGGCGCCGGGGCCTTGCCCTGCCGGCGGCCGGTCGACTCGGCCATCATCAACATCGCCTCGAAGGCGAAGTCGGCCACGTCTTCCTTCTCGTCCTCGTGCATCTCGGCGATGGTCTTGCCAACGTAGACGTTTCCGAACGCGACGTGTCGGCTCTCGTCCCGGAGCACGCCTTCGAGAATGGAACCGAGCAGCTCGCACTGCGTCGCCCGCCGCATGTTGTGGAAGGCGCCGAGTGCCAGGCCCTCGACGATCATGTTCATGCCGATGGCGATCTTGACCCAGTGGTCGGCCTTCAGCGTGACGTCGATCAGTTCCTTCAGGAACGGCGACATCGGGTAGATGATCGCGAGCTTGCGCACATAGCCTTCGAAGGCCTCGACGTGGCGCGCCTCGTCCATCGTCTGCGTCGCGGCGTAGAGCTTGCCGTCGTAGTCGGGCACCGCGTGGGTGAGGGCGGCCGCCGTCATCAATGCGCCTTGTTCGCCGTGGAGGAACTGCGAGATGCGCTGCGCGCCAACATGGGCGCGGAAGGTTTCCTGCTGACTCTTGCTGAGCCGCTGGATGAACGGGATCTGGGCCAGCGCGAACTGTTCGTCTTCGATGATGGGTCGCGAAGGGTCGACCTCGTAGGTCCAGTCAAGGTCCTCGGCGGCGTCCCACTGGAACTTCTTGCTCTTGTGGTAGAGGTTCTTGAGCTTCTCGACGCCCATCGTGTAGTCGAACTGCCAGGTGAACTCCGACATCGTCTCGTAGGCGTCGAGGTTTTCCGGGGTCGCAGCTTCAGCACTCATCGGCATTCTCCTGTCGGCCGCGGGCGGGGCCGAACCGCCGCAGTGTAGTCCGTCCGGGAGGCTGCCGGGGCGAGGTGCTAGAGCAGCTCGCCTGGGGCGGCGCGCTGCCACTGGGCCCACGTCACGCGCCATTCGCCGTCGTCCTCGTGCTCGAAATCGAGGTCCAGGGCATAGACGCTGCCGCGCAGCGCGGAAGTGGCACCGCCGCCGGCCAACCCGATGTGGGCCGTGACGGCCGCCCGGGTTTCGTCGATGAGCTGCACGTCCCGCAGCCGCACGATGACCTCGCGTCCGCGCTGGTGACGGAGCACCTGGAACGTGACGAATGCCGTCATCTGCTGCTTGTCATTCCCGATCGCGTCTTCGTACCGCTCCGAGAGGAGCGCCTTGAAGGCGCCGACATCGCCAGTTTCGGCGGCGGCTTCCATTTCGGCCAACTTCGCGCGGACCTGGCCCTCGGGCGTTTCCGGGGTTCCTCCGCATGCGACCTGCAGGGCGCAGACGAGCAAGATGGCCAGAAGGGTGGGTTCGCGCATGCGCATCTCCAGCGAGCGCCGGGGAGCCCGGCCCTATCCTTCTCGGCGAAACCGGCGCACAATTGGAGGGCTCCCCCACTTCCTTCTCCTCTCGCCCGAGGTCCTCCCATGGAATGGCTCCACACCCAATGGGCCGCTCGCCCCTGGTGGATGAACCTGATGTTCGCGTTCTGCGCGTACATGGCCGTGGTCTACGTGCCGTGGGACCTGTTCGTGAAGCCCGCGGCCGCGGACGAAGAGGTCTGGTTCGGCTTCCGCTTTCACGGCATGGCGGCCAAGATCGCGGCCATTCCGCATTGGGCCATCTATGCCGCGGGCGCGCTCGGCTTCTACCGGATGGCGAGCTGGATGCACCCGTGGGCGGCCGTCTACCTCGCGCAGGTCACCATCGCGTTCGTCGTGTTCCCCTGGCTCTATGGACCGGGCGGGTCAGGCAGTCTCATCGCGTCGGTCGTTTCCGGCGTGGTCTGGGGTGGGTTGACCTGGTTGGTCTGGCGCTCTGCACCGCTCTTCGTGGACCACGTGCCGGAGGCGCAAGATGGGTGACTGGGTTCGCGACCAGTGGGCGCGCCGTCACTGGGGCTTGAATGTGCTCCTGTTGTTCTCGGCGTTCATGACTTTCGTCTACGTCCCGTGGGACTTCTTCGTGAAGCCGGTTGGGCTCGACGAGGAGGTCTGGTTCGGCGTCATCTTCCGCGGGGGCTGGGCCAAGCTGCTCGAGATCCCACACTTCGCCGTGTATGCCGCGTTGATGGTGGGCTTGTGGGGCCAGCGCGCCTGGACGCGGCCGTTGTTGGCCGCCTACGGCGTGCAGGTCACGATCGCCAACGTCGTCTGGCCACTCCTGTACATCGAGGGTTGGACACGTTTCCCGTTCGCCGCGGCCGCCGGCGGAGCCTTCGCTGCGCTGACGGTCTGGGTCTGGCGAAATGAGGCGCTCTTCACGCCGAAGCGCATTCCGATGCGCGAGCGCTACGGCGAGTGGGCGCTGGTAACCGGCGCTTCCGCCGGGATCGGTGCCGAATTCGCGCGCGCCCTCGCGCAGCAGGGCCAATCCGTGGTGTTGGTTGCGCGTCGGGAGGAGCAGCTCCATGCGGTTGCGAAGGAAATCGAGGAGCGACACGGCGTCGACACCCGCGTCATCTCGTGCGACCTCGCCGACGAAGATGCACGTCGCGACCTGGTGGCGTCGGTGGCCGACCTCGAGATCGCCACTCTCGTGAACAACGCCGGCTTTGGCTATGCGGGACGTTTCGACAAGCAGGACCCGGAGCGATTGGTGCAGATGGTGCGTCTACATTGCGAAGCGCCCGTGGCTCTGACGGCGGCCTGGCTGCCGGGAATGAAGGAACGCGGGCGCGGCGCAGTCGTGATCCTGGGCAGCGTCGCCGGATCGCAACCCCTGCCGCTCCATGGCGTCTACAGCGCCACCAAGGGCTTCGACAACCTGCTCGGTGAAGCGCTCTGGGCTGAACTCCACGGCACCGGCGTCGACGTGTTGTCGGTCCTGCCGGGCTCGACCGAAAGCGAATTTCACGATGTCGCTGGCGAGATTCCGCACGCCGGGGCCCAGGCCTCCGACGTCGTGGCACAGTCGCTCGAGGCGCTCGGCCGAAAGCCCTCGGTCATTACCGGCACCTTCAACTGGGTCCGTGCCAATGCGGCGGCGCGGCTGTTGCCGCGGAGCACGCAATCCCTCGTGGCCAAGGCCGTGATCGAACGGCAGACGCCCGAAGAGATGCGTTAGTTCAGGCCAACAGGTCTTCGTCGTCGCCCGGCGGAACCGCGGCCTGGGTCAGGAGTTCGCCGTCGCGCTTCCATTCGCCAGTGCCGTGGACCGAGCGCAGGACTTCGTCCAGGTAGCCCGGGCCTTCGGCGGTGGGAATGAACCAACCCGTCGGACACATGGTCAGGATCTCGACGATCGAGAAGCCGTCGCCGCGTAGCTGGGTTTCGAACGCGCGGCGCACCATGCGCCGGGTGCGCGCAACCCCCTTCGCGTCGTGCACGGTGCCGCGCGCGGCGTAGGCGGTGCCGCCGAGCGGCGCCAGCATCGCCATCATGTCGATCGGGTAGCCGTGGTAGTCGGCGTCGCGGCCTTCGATCGAATTCTTGGTGCGTTGGCCCAACACCGTCGTGGCCGTCATGTGGCCGCCCGTCTCACCGAACACCCCGTTGTTGATCAGGATGCACGTGACATTCTCGCCGCGCGCGGCGGTGTGAATGACTTCCTGGAGGCCTTCGCTCGCCATGTCGCCGTCGCCCTGGAGCGTGAAGAACAGCGTGTCCGGGCGCATGCGTTTGGCCCCGGTCGCCAGGCTTGGCGCGCGGCCATGCAGGGCCTGGATCAGGTCCACGTTCATGTTCGATGTCAGCGCGGTATAACAGCCGATCCCGATCACGCCGACACATTGATGCGTCATTCCGACGTCGGTAATCGCCTCGAGCAGTGTCCGAACCGCGAGCGGTTCGCCGCAGCCCGGGCAGAGGTCGTGGTCGCCCGTGAGCTGGAGCTTCGGTAGGAACTCTCCGGTCCGGCGCGCGGCGGCTTCGGGCGGTGCATCGGTGCGGATCGTGTCACTCATCGTTCGCCTCCCCCCGTTTCGAGCGCGGCTTCGACCCGTCCGCGGATTCGGTCCACGTCGAGAAGCGGACCCACCCCGAAGCCGGCCTCGTCCGACGAGATGCCGCCAATGGCGGAGACCGGCGCGGCACCGAGGACAGAGAGCCGCACGTCGTCGATCATCTGCCCTGCGTTCTGTTCGAGCACGGCGACGCGTTGGACTCCCTCGGCCGCTGCGCGGAGAGCGTCGGACGGAAACGGCCACAGCGTGACCGGGCGGAAGTAGCCCACGCGAATGCCTTCGCCGCGGAGTTCGCGCACGACGTGGCGCGCGAAGCGGGCCATGCTGCCGAACGCGACCACCAGGACTTCGGCGTCTTCGGTGGATTCGGATTCGAAGCGTGCTTCGCTCTCGGCAATGGCATCGTGCTTCGCCTGGAGTCGCTTCCAGAACGTCTCGGGGTCGATGCCCTTGATGCCCGGGATCATGCCGATCGAGTTCACGTTGCGTGGGTTGCCGGTGCCGCTGCGCGTCCCGTCGACGGCCCAGTCCGTTTCGGGAAGCTGGTCGAGTTCGAGTGGCGCGACTTCCACGGCTTCGGCCGTGTGCGCGAGCAGGTAGTCGCCGTAGATCAGCACCGGGTTGCGCCATTTCTCCGCGAGATGAAAGGCCGTCTGCACGTGTTCGATGGCTTCAGTCACATCGATCGGCGCCAGTACGAGGTGACGATAGTCGCCGTGTCCGCCGCCGCGTGTGGCCTGGAAGTAGTCGCTCTGGCCACGCGACATGTTGAAGACGACCAGCGGAAGCTCGGCCCGCGTCATCTCGGACAGGGACTCCTGCATCAGAGACAAGCCCTGTCCGGTGCTTCCGGTCGCCGCGCGGAAACCGGTTGCGCACGCACCCCAGGCCATGCCGACGGCTTCCAGCTCGCTCTCGGCGTTGACGCAGGTTCCGCCTTCGTCCGGGAGCTTCGCGGCGAAGTGTTCGAGCAGTTCGGTGAACGGGGTCATCGGGTAGCCGGCGAAGAAGCGGCAGCCGGCCGCGATCGCGGCTTCGGCCATGGCTTCGGAGCCTTCCATCAGTCGGCGCGTCACGCGTCACCTCCCGGCATGTGTTCCTGCGGCGCTTCGTAGCGGTAGACCTCGAAGCAGAAGTCGGGACACGCGAGCAGGCAGGCGCCGCAGCCGGTACAGCCCGCAAGCAGCTCCGGTACGCGGGCGCCGATCTCATTGCGGCGTTCGGACATCCGCAAGACGTCGGGCGGGCAAGCGGGCACACAGAGTTCACAACCCTTGCAGCGCTCCTCGGCGATGACGACGGTGCCGCGGATTGTCGTCATGTCGTGGCACCCGGGTTCCAGGCATCGGTGATCGGCGTTTCCACCGCAGCCCAACCCGCATGTAGCGCGCGTGTGTTGGCTTCAGCGTGCTGACGTCGATACGGCGGCAGCGCTTCGTTCATGGCCTCGACCAATGAATCGAATGTCACGAGCACGGTCGCTGCCGAGAACGCGGCGGCAAGCACGAGTGCGCCCCCCATCGGTGCGTCGGCCTCGGTCGCGAGGGCATCGGTGTCGACACGGAGCGGTGTCACGTCTTCCCGTGCACCGTCGAACTCGGCGAAGAGGCTGCTGTTCAAGGCTGCAACGCCGCTCGGGCGTAGCTTCTCGGAGACCGGTTCCCAGTAGCGCGGGTGCATGCCGAAGCCGGCCCACGCGCGGGACACGAGCGGGGGCGTCGAGATCGCCGTGTCCGCGATGACGATGCAGGCGTCGGTGTTGCCGCCACGCATCGTGCCACCGTAGGTGCCGAGCGTCATGACGTGGCGTTGTTCACGCGTCGCTGCGCGAGCGAGGACTTCGGCCGCGAGCTGTACGCCCTGCCCGCCGATGCCCGTGAGCAGGATTTCACGCTCCATCGGCGGCCCCCGTTCGTGCGATGGCGGCCATCGCGAAGGCTTCGAGCCGCGCGGCATCGGACGCTGCCGTTTCGCCCACATCCCCCGCGAGTAGGCGCGCTTCGACCCAGCCCATGACGAGGTGGTAGAGGCTCTCGGCATCGCGGTCCGGGTCGGCGGCCGGCAGGCGACCCTCGGCGCGGCCGCGGTCGAGGGCGTCGCGAAGGAGACGCGTGACCTGGACTTCGGACCGAGCGACCTCGGCCGGGAACGACTCGGCGAGCCGACCCCGCGCCAGGGCAAAGGGCCGGGTCGCGGCGGCCGCAGCCGGGTCGAGGACCTGGGCGCACATTCCGCGGACCCACTCTCGGACGGCGGCTTCGCCGTCGGGGGCCGGGCCCATCCGGTGGTTGAGGTAGGCAGCGAGGGTTCGCACGCCCTCGTCGAGCACGGTCACCAGCAGTTCGTGCTTCGACCGGAAGTGGCGGTAGAAGGCCTTGTTGGAGAGGCCGGCGCCCCGGACGATGGCGGCGACCGGGGGTTCGAGGTCGCCATTTTCCCGGATCAGGGCGAAGGCGGCGTCGACCAGCCGGCGGACTTCATCGGTCGCCGCGGCCTGGCGGCCGGCTACGGCGCGGCCGATGGCTCGCTGGACCGCGCCGAAATCGGCATTCTCTGAATCGAGAATATTGTTCTCCACAAAGAGAATGATATTCTTACTTCACCATGGATGCAACACCTCCGCCCGACCCGCTTCTGCTGGGGTCGATCTTCCGGCGCAACGCCGAGTTGCTGGGGGATGAACCGGCCGCCTGGTTGGACGAAGCGACGCTGTCCCACGGCGCGCTTGATGCCCGTGCCGACCGCATCGCCGCCGCGCTACGCGCCGCGGGGGTCGGCCACGGCGATCGCGTCGCGGTCTGGGCCGACACCTGTCTCGAGGTGCTGCCGCTCTTCGTCGCGTGCGCGCGATTGGGTGCGGTCTTCGCGCCCATCAACGCCCGGCTCGGGCCGGCAGAAGCGCAAGCGGTGTGTGCGTTGGCGCGGCCGATGGCATTCTTCACGGATCCGGAACGGAGCGCGGACGGAACCGCGATCGCGGCCGCGCTCGATATCGATCGCGTGGGTGGACTGGCGGGGGCATCGGGCGCCATCCCGCTCGACGAGATCGCCGCCAACGGCACGGCGCCGGCCGTCGACGAACCCGCGCTTCGCGAGACCGATCCGCATGTCCTCTTCTTCACGAGTGGCAGCACGGGCGCCCCCAAGGGCGTGGTGTTGAGTCATCGCGCGAGTTGGTTGCGTAGTTTCCAGGGGCCGTTCCGCGACGAGCCCGAGCGCACGGTCTGCATGTTCCCGCTCTTCCACATGGCGCCCTACTCGTTGGGTCTTGCGGCCTGGCAGACGCGTGGGGCGATGGCCTTCGTGCGCTCGCCGACGCCCGAAGCGCTGCTTTCCGCGGTCCCACGGATGCGCGCGAATCGCCTCTATGGAATCCCGCTCGTGTGGTCGCGCATCCTGGCACACCTCGAACAAGTCGGGCCCGATGCGTACGACCTGTCTTCGCTGCGCCAATTCGATACCGGGACCTCGGCGGTTCCCATCGAACTGGTGCAGGCGTTGAAGCGACGGTTCCCGCGGTCGCAGGTGCGCATCTACTACGGGAGCACCGAGGTCGGCTCTGCGGCGACGCTGCCCGACGCCGATGTCCTCGCGAAGCCCGGAAGTGTCGGGCCCGCGACGCCGGGGGGTGACCTGAAGATCAGCGACGAAGGCGAAGTCTGCGTGCGATCGCCCTACCTGTGCGACGGTTACTTCGAGAACCCGGAAGCCACCGCAGCCGCCTTCGACGGCGCCTGGTTTCGCACCGGTGACCTCGGGGCATTCGACGACGACGGGTTCCTCACCATCGTGGGCCGCAAGAAGGACATCATCCGGACGGGGGGCGAAAGCGTGGCGCCTTCGGAAGTCGAAGCCGCGCTCGCCGAGGCGCCCGGGGTCGTGGAGTTGGCCATCATTGGCGTGCCCGACCCGCAGTGGGGAGAGACGGTCACGGCCGTGGTGGTGCCGGAAGTCGGGAAGACCGTCACTCTCGAGGCCCTGCAGGCCGCGTGCGAGGGTTTGCTCGCGGGCTTCAAGAAGCCGCGCCGAATGGTGACGACCCATGCGTTGCCTCGGACCGCGGCCACCGGTCAGGTGCAACGCCCGCTCCTGGTCGAACAGGTGCAATCCGGAGTGCTCACATGACCACGGTCCTCAGTCATATCCCGCTGGGTCTGCTCGAGCCGGTTCGTCGCGCACACCCCGATGTCGACATCATCGCCATCCCTGAAACCGGCGCGATCGAGGCCGGCATCCGGGGAAACGTCCTGCTGACGCAAACCTGGGGCGCCCCGAATTCCGCCGAGGCGATGATGTGC
The DNA here is from genome assembly GCA_029261815.1 of Deltaproteobacteria bacterium. GTDB lineage: Bacteria > Myxococcota_A > UBA9160 > UBA9160 > UBA6930 > JAJDAP01. The sequence continues at coordinate 8,511 of JAJDAQ010000076.1, read as the reverse complement.
GGCGTTGAGTGGGTTCACACCTTCGGCACCGGTGTCAATCGATATCCGTTCGAAACGCTAGGCGACGCGGCGCTGACGTGTTCGCGCGGCGCCAGCGCCATCCCGATTTCGGAGTGGGCGATGGCCATGATGCTGGCATTCGAGAAGCAGCTCCCGGCCCGCTGGATCAACTCGCCGCCCGAGCAGTGGAACTTTGCAACGCTAGGCGGACTGCACGGGCGTTCTCTCGGGATCCTGGGCTTCGGCGGCATCGGGCAGGCACTGGCCCAACGTGCCCTGGCCTTCGGGATGGAAGTCCGCGCCTACCGCCGCAGCAACACGCCGAGTCCCGTGCCGGGTGTGACCATGGTCGCGAGCGCGGAAGCGTTGGCGGCCGCGTCCGATCACCTCGTCGTCGCGGCTCCCGCGACCGCAGAAACGCGCCACATCGTCGGTCGTGCATTGCTCGCGAAGGTTCGCCAGGGGGCGCACCTGGTGAACGTCGCGCGCGGTAGCCTTGTGGACCAGGAGGCCTTGCGAGAAGCGCTGGACGACGATCGCGTCGCATGTGCCTCCCTCGACACCGTCGAGCCCGAGCCCCTGCCCGAAGGTCATTGGCTCTTCACGCATCCGAAGGTCCGGCTGTCCGCACACATCTCGTGGAGTGGTCCCGGGGCACTCGAAGGACTGATCGAGCCGTTCGTCGAGAACCTGCGACGCTTCCGTTCAGGGGAGCCGCTGATCCATCAGGTGAATGTCGCCGCCGGTTACTGAGGCGTGCGCCTCAGGGCGTCGGCGCCCAAGGGCCATCGACGGATGCGGCCTCGTCCTCGCCCGGCCAGGCCGGCAGGGTGAGTGCGACGGCCTCGAGCGGACTAGACCCGGTCGCGCGGAACTGGAACGCCGTGCCGACGGGCAAGGTCAGGAAGGTCCCGGGCGCGAGAGGTGTGACCTCTTCGCGCGCACCCTGCCGGCGCCACATCTCGCCTTCGCCTGCGAGGATGTACCAGGTTTCGGCCACGGTCCGGTGGACGACGGCACGCGTGACGCGTCCGCTCTCGAGTCGAAAGTGCGCCACGCTTGCGCCCGGATGTCGTGACGTTGGCACCAGCACGGGTCCAAAGCGGACCTCGCTGCCATCGGGCGCCAGCGCATCAGGTGCCTCGCCCAGGAACCGCGTCTCGAAGTCCTCTTCGCTCATCGCTGGATTATGCTCCCTCGCATGGACATCGACCTCCTTGCCGCGAAGAGTTTCGAGAACGGACAACCGCACGACCAGTTCGAATGGCTCCGGGCGAACGCACCCGTCTACCGGCATCCCGAGCATGACGGGGGACCTGGCTACTGGGCGGTGACGCGTCACGAAGACGTCCGAGCGGTGAGTCGGAATCACGCGGTGTTCTCGAATGAACCCACGATCAGCATCGCCGACAACGTCAGTGCGATGGATCTGGGCGGCGCCAAGATGCTGCTGATGTCGGACCCGCCTCACCAGACCCACCTGCGCCGCCTCGTGTCTCAGTCGTTTACGCCGCGCGCCGCGCAGGCGATGGTCCCGCGGCTCGAAGCGCTGTCGCGCACGATCGTGGACGACGTGATCGAAAAGGGAGAATGCGACTTCGTCAGCGACGTCGCCGGAGAACTGCCCTCGTACGTCATTGCCGAGTTGATGGGGCTCCCACTCGATGACGGCCGAGAGCTCTACAAGCTGACCGAAGTCCTGCATTCCGCGCCGGAAGCGCTGGAGGAAGGACAGCACGCCCGCGCGGGCGCCGAGATGTTCGCCTACTCCGTAAAGCTGCTGGCAGAGAAGCGCGCGAACCCGAAGGACGACCTCGCAACCCGGTTGATCCAATCCGAGATCGAGGGCCGCAGGCTCAGCGACATGGAGTTCCATCTCTTCTTCCTGCTGCTCATCGATGCCGGCGGAGACACGACCCGGAATCTGGTCGCAGGCGGAATCCACGCCCTGCTCGAACATCCGCACCAACTGGGGAAGTTGTTGAGTGACGTCGACGGACTCGTGCCGGGCGCGCGCGAGGAGATGCTTCGGTACATCAGTCCCGTCGTCTACATGCGACGTACCGCGAAGGAAGACACGGAGATCGCGGGTCAGGCGATTGCGGCCGGAGACAAGGTGGCGCTCTACTACGGCTCTGCGAATCGGGATGAGGCCGCGTTCGAGAACCCGCAAGCATTCGACATCGAACGAACGCCGAACCATCATGTCGCATTCGGTGCGACAGGGGCGCACTTCTGCCTGGGGGCGAAGCTTGCGCGCTTCGAGATCGACGCGCTCCTGCGCGAGGTCCTGACACGCATGTCGGGACTGGAACTCGTGGAGCAGCCCGAGTGGCTCGGGTCCAACTTCATCTCGGGACCGCGACGCATGGCGGTGCGGTTCCAACCGGGGCCCCGCACCGCCTAGCAACATGACTTCGCCGCGCACTCACGCGTGGTAGAAGACTTCCCGGGCGATCTGGTCGCCGCGCCAGGTCTGGATCGCGACCTGGGGCTGGACGACGGATTCGCCGCCATGCGGCGTGAAGCGCAGGACCCACTCGATCGCGGCCCGGTCGCCGTCGACGACGACGGACAGGACGTCGGCCCCCTGGAAGGTCACGCCACCAACGAAGGCTTCTTCGTAGGCCCGGTTCGCGGCCTTTCCGGCCCGTTCGTCGCTGCCGTTCTCGCTCATCACGACGTCATCGGCGTACCACTGGTCGAAGGTTTCGAGGACGCGGCCCTGTTGGATACCGTCGATCACGGCTTGCACTTGTTCTTTTCGGGTCATGGGATTTTCTCCGTTCTTGGGGTTGGGGCGCTTGTTGAATCAGTCGAGGTCGAGAAGCAGGACGCGGCTGTCCGACCTCGCAACGATCTCGAGGCGAGCCGCGTCCGTGGCGGCGAAGGCATCACCGGTCGCGAGGGCTTGGCCCGCGATTTCGATCTCACCCTCGACCACGTGCAGCCAGAGGTGACCGCCGCGCGGGCTGGAGTAGGGCAGGCGGCTGCCCGCGAGAACCGTCGCTCCAAGGATCGAAGAGTCGGTCGCCATTCGAACCGCAGCTCCCGGCTGATCGCTGGCGAGGACGTGCCAACGCCCAGGCACGTCGAGCCACCGGGCATGTCCCTCTCGATAGGACGGCGGCTCTCCGCCATTTCGGGGCTCGATCCAGATCTGGAAGAAGTGGTTGGCGCGCGCGGGGTCGGGATTGCGCTCGGCATGGATCACGCCGGTGCCGGCGCTGATCGCCTGGACGTCGCCGCGGCCGAGCTGTCCGGTCCGGCCCGTGCTGTCGGAGTGCGCAAGCGCGCCATCGAGCACGATGCTCACGATCTCCATCTCGCGGTGGCCGTGGTCGCCGAAGCCGCCGGTTGGGCCGATGCGATCCTCATTGAAGACGCGCAGGTTCCGGAAGCCCATCCACTCCGGATCGTGGAATGACCCAAACGAAAAAGAGTGACGGCTGTCCAGCCACGGAAGCTGGGTCTGTCCTCGTGTCTCGGCGTGTCGGAGCGGCGTCATGTCGGGTCCTCCTTGGGATGAGGTCAGTATTCGACACGCCAAAATAGAAACAATTGGTCACTGATCGGATACATAGTCCTGAAATATGGGATAATAAGATCCATGTCGGATCGATTGACCGATATGCGGGTCTTCCACCGGGTCGCGCGGCTTGGCAGCTTCGTCGCGGCCGCGCGTGAGATGGGCCTGTCGAACACCGCGGTCAGTCGGCGCGTCTCGGACCTCGAAGCGGACCTCGGCGTTCAGTTGTTGGTGCGGACCACGCGCAGCCTGCGGCTTACCGATGCGGGTCGCGCCTACCGGGACCGGGGCGAAGACCTGGTCGCCGAACTCGATGCGCTCGACGCGTCCGTGGCCGGCGCGGAGGAGGCGATCCGGGGTCGGGTTCGCATCGCCGCCGGCGTGGCGTTCGCGGAAGAATGCCTCGTACCGTTGCTCCCCGCGCTGCTCGAACGCCATCCGGCGCTCGAGCTCGAGCTTCGGTTGAGCGACAGCTTCGAGGAACTGGTCGCGAGCGGCGTCGATGTGGCCGTTCGAGTCGGGAGCAGTGTCGATTCCGCCTGGATTCGGCGCCGCCTCGGTCAGGATGCCGGCGCGCTCTGTGCGGCTCCCGGCTACTTGTCCGATCGGCCGGCGCCGGGTTCCCTCCGCGACCTCGCGAAGCATTCGTGCCTCATCGATACCAACCGCGGCTCGAGCTGGTCGCTCGAGGGCCCCGACGGCCCGGTGCGCATCCAGCCCGACGGCCCGGTCCGTGTGAACAGCCCGCGGGCGATTCGGGATGCCGCCTGCGCCGGTCTGGGCATCGCGTTCCTCCCGGGCTTCATGGCACGACAACCGCTCGCGACCGGTGCCCTGGTGCGCGTGCTGCCCGACCATTGCGGGGTGGCCGCACCGGTCGACGCGCTCTATCCAGAACGTCGCTACCTCTCCGCGCGCGTACGCTTGGTCCTGGATCACCTTGCGGCGTCGATTGGCGCCCCGGCTAGACACTCGAATTGAAACGTGTTTCAATTCGAGCCGTGTCCTCCTCCCCCGCAGACACGCCCCGCCTGGCGATCTCCCAACTCCGACGCATCCGTCGGATCGTCGACGCCGCGGTAGAGCTGGCGGAGAAGGGCGGCTTCGACGCGGTCCGGCTGCGGGACGTGGCGGAAGCTTCCGATGTCTCGCTCGGAACGCTTTACAAATACTTCCAGAGCAAGGAAGACATCCTTCTCTTCGCGATCAACGAGGGTAACGAGCACCTCGAGGCCGCGATGGCGGAGCGACCGGCCCGGGGCGAGACCGCGGTCGAGCGGGTATCGGCCTTCTTCGCGCGCGCGACGCGAGGGCTGACGCGGCGACCGAACTTCGCGCGGGCGGCCCTCCGATCGATTGCGTCGGCCGACGCCACCATGGCCGACCGTCAGGCCAGCTACCACCTGCGCGTTTCGCGCATCATCATCGCGGCGATGGCAGGCGAAGCGCCGGACCTGAGCCAACCGTTGGCGCAGCCCACCGGCACACCGCGCCAACGGGAACTGGCCCTCGTTCTTGAGCACGTGTGGTTTGCGTCCCTCCTCGGATGGGCCAGTGGGCTTCATCCCGCCGCGCGAGTGCACGAGCAAATGGCGTCGACGGCCGCCCTGCTGCTGTCCGACGCTCCTTCCTAGACAACCCTGCGTGCCGCCGGCATACTCGCCGAAATAGAACACGTTTCAATTTCACGGGGCGCCCAATCCCGCCTCCGAGAGAAGACCATGCACATCGAGTTCTCCCCCGAACAGCAAACGCTTCGCGCCGATCTGCGCGCCTACTACCAGAAGCTCTTCAGCGAAGGCGATCTGCGCCAACGACTCGACGCCGAGTGGGACATGCTAGGCGGACCGGCCTTTCGCGAAGCGATGGGTCGAATGGGCAAGGACGGCTGGCTCGTGGTCGGCTGGCCCGAGGAGTACGGCGGCCAGGGCAAGACGCACCTCGAGCAGTTCATCTTCTGGGACGAAACCTGGCGCGCGCGTGCTCCCCTTCCCGTGATCACGGTGAACACCGTGGGACCGATGATCATGCAGTGGGGCTCCGACGACCAGAAGCAGGAGCTCCTGCCGAAGATCCGCGACGGCGAGCTGATCGTGTCCATCGGCTACACCGAGCCGAGTTCGGGCACTGACCTCGCATCGCTATCGACCACGGCCGTTCGCGATGGCGACGAGTGGGTGATCAACGGACAGAAGATCTACACGACCCATGGCCACGAGGCCGACTATGTCTGGCTGGCTTGCCGCACCGACCCCGACGCTCCCAAGCACAAGGGCATCTCGATCATCCTCGTTCCGACGAACGACCCCGGCTACTCGTACACGCCGATCAAGACGATCGGCGGAGAAGTCACCTACGCCACGTTCTACGAGAACATCCGTGTTCCCGTCGAGAACACGATCGGGCCCGAGAACGGTGGCTGGGGGCTCATTACCGGCCAGCTCAATCTCGAACGCATCACGTTGGCAATGCCGGCGTCGTTGGAGAAGTTGCTCGAAGAAATCTGGGACTGGTCGACGACGGCCGAAAAACGCGGCGGAGGCACGGTGGCCGACGACCCGTGGGTGCAGCAGTCGCTGGCACGCGTTTATGCCCGGGTGGAAGCGCTGAAGATCATGAACTGGCATAGCGCCTGGTTGATGGACCAGGGTGCGCCGGGAATGGCGGAGAGTTCCGCCGTGAAGGTCTTTGGCACCGAGAACGTGATCGCGTGCTACCGCGACCTCCTGGAGATCACGCAACGCGCGGGCCTCGTCCGTCGCGGCCAGCCGGGAGCCCTCTTCGACGGGCTCCTCGAAAGCGCCTACCGCCTCGCAATGGTCAATACCTTCGGTGGCGGTGTGAACGAAGTCATGCGCGACATCATCGCGGCCGCGGGCCTGCAACTCCCGCGCGCGCGCCGTTAGGCGCGAGGAGCCCCCATGCTGACGGCTGAACAGAAGAAGGAACTCGAAGCCACGATCCAGGCGTTCGTCGGGAAGCCGATCGGGCCCCCCTTCGTCGCGCGGGACGCGGTCAACGAACCGATGATCCGCCAGTGGTGCGATGCCATGAGCGACAGCAATCCGGTGTATCTCGACCCCGAAATGGCCGCGAAGACACGCCACGGTGGCATCGTCGCGCCGCCGACCATGCTCGACGCCTGGACGATGCAGGGTTGGGACATGCACGTGGGTTACGACGAGCCCCAGGACGAGCAGCAGAGACTCCACAAGATCCTGACCGACGCGGGCTATTCGGGCGTGCTCGGAACCGATACCGAGCAGGAATTCGACCGTTACCTCGTTCCTGGCGACGTGGTGACGGCAGAAACGATCGTCGAGCATATCTCCGAGGAGAAGGCGACCGGTGCCGGCGTCGGATACTTCATCACGACGAAGACCACGTTCACGGACCAGAACGGCGAGTCGGTCGGGTGGATGAACTTCCGCGTACTGAAGTTCATCCCGGCGCAACAGCCGCAGGCACAGAGTGAAGCCAGCGGCGCGCCGGAGGCCTACGTACCCGCGCGCATCAAGCCGCCCATGGGACACGACAACGCCTGGTGGTGGAACGAAGTCGCCGACGGACGCCTGTGCGTGCAGGAATGCCAGCGTTGCAACGCGCTGCGACATCCGCCGCGGCCGATGTGCCCGGAATGCCGGTCCCAGGAATGGGCGCCGAAAGAAATCAGCGGCCGCGGAACGCTTCATACCTACACCGTCATCCACTATCCGCAGTTCCCGGGCTACGAGTTTCCGATCCTGGCCGCCCTCGTGGACCTGGAAGAAGGCGTCCGCATCGTGTCGAACGTCATGGATTGCAAGCCCGACCAGCTCGAGATCGGGATGCCGCTTCAGGCCTACATCCACGAAGACGACGACGGCTTCAAGCTGCCACTCTTCCGGCCGGCGAACTAACAGAGGAATCTGCCGATGGACTTCACGTTCAGCGAAGAACAAGACAGCATCCGTGAACTCGCCCGCGAGATCCTCGAGGCGGAGGCCCCGATCGAGCGCGTGAAGGCGGCGGAGGCGACCGAAGGGTGGCTCGACGATGCGCTGTGGCGGCAGTGCGCGGAGGCAAACCTGCTCGGAATCGCGCTGCCGGAAGCGCACGGCGGCATGGGAATGGGGTTTGGCGAGCTCTGCGTGCTGCTGGAGGAAGTCGGTCGGACCTGCGCCCCCGGACCCTGGCTCGCAACGCTGGTCGCTAGCGCGCTGCCACTGGCCGAGTTCGGTTCCGAGGAGCAGTGCGCGGCGTGGCTACCGGGCATCGCGAGCGGCGCGAAACTCATGACCGCGGCTCTCGAGGACGGCGACTCTGAGGACATGCTGGCGCCGGCGACGACGGCGAGCTCCGATGGCGACGGTTTCCGACTCAACGGTCGCAAGCTCGTCGTGCCGTTCGCCGGGACCGCGGAGGCCGTGTTGGTTCCGGCTGCCACGCCCGACGGCGTCGCGGTGTTCATCGTGCCGACGAGCGCTGACGGAGTCGCGGCGGAGGGTCGCACGACGACGACGGGCGAGCCGCTCTTCGATCTCGTTCTGAGCGATGTCCGCGTGGAGGCCGGGGCGAGGCTTCCGGAGGAGGGCACCGCCGTTCTCGAGTGGCTGCGCCCCCGCTTCATGACCGCGGTCTCCGTCATGCACGTGGGCGTTTCCGAGCGCGCGATTCGCATTGCCGCCGACTACACGACCGAACGCGTCCAGTTCGGCGTGCCGGTCGGGACCTTCCAAGCCGTTCAACATCGGCAGGCCGACAGCTTCATCGACCTCCATGCCATGCGTTGGACATCGTGGCTTGCCGCGTGGCGACTCGCCGAAGGCCTTCCGGCGGAACGGGAGGCCCTGGTCGCGAAATGGTGGACGGCCGACGGCGGAGCGCGCATCGCGAACGCGTGCGTTCACCTGCATGGTGGCCTGGGTGCGGATATCGACTACCCGATCCATCGCTACTTCTACTGGTCCAAGGCCCTTGAACTGACCGCCGGCGGCGCCGGA
>JAJDAQ010000075.1 GCA_029261815.1 Deltaproteobacteria bacterium | reverse complement strand
GACCAGCCACAACGCGAACGACCGGAACGGCGCCATCATTCACCGGTTTCGGTCCGCCGCCTAACAAGGCGCTGCAGCTGACTGCCTACCGCTGTGATCAAATCGGTCGTGGTAGGCTTGCGGGCATCCTGGCGGTCAGGTGGGTTGGGCAGCGTGCCCGGCAGCAGCTGAGCGCCTAGTCCGTTAGACGGCAACGGAAGTGACACCCAACAACAGGTGGCATCCTGCGACTGCGAAGCTTGTCGAGTCTCTCCTGCAAAGAGAGCTCTCTGGGCTCGATCCCGTTCATCGTGAGAGGCTTGGGTCGTTCCTAGTTCCGCTTCGCCCCGTCCCAGTCGCTTCGCATCCTGGCGAGGAAGTGTTCGTCGTAGCCGAGATCGGAGATAGGGTTCTCTACTACTCCGATATCGAAGATGGGTGGGAACTCGACTCACTCACAGATACGGGGGCGATCCAAGAACGTGGCGCGAGCCAGTTCGATCTCAGCCACATCGCTTGGCAACTATTCGAGCAACCGAAGGGCTAGGTGTTGCCGTCTAACAAGGCGCTGCAGCTGACTGCCTACCGCTGTCATCAAATCGGTCGTGGTAGGCTTGCAGAGAACCTGGCGGTCAGGCTTGTTGGGTGCAGTACCCGGCAGCAGCTGAGCGCCTAATCCGTTAGGCGGCGGAGCGTGAACAGAGACTGGCTCGAGGAAGGGTCCCTCCATGTACTGCTTCCCCATCCGCTCCTAGATGCCTGGACCGGCAGCAAGGGCGAAGACTACGATCGAGCCTCTGCAGCATCTGATGAGTGGCTCACTCTACTTCCGCTAGCAGGAGGGTGCGGCCTAGTTCTTGGCGGCGACGTTGCGATGACACTCGCTGTCCCGGCCGGCCCAGATTCAGCTTGTGTCATCCGTTGGCTGTTCGCGGAGGGCGAGGAAGAACTAGTCCAGTTCGCGCTCTCCGGGCACTCCCGCAAGGAGTCGGAACCAGACCTCGTCATTGAGAACGAACACCAGTGCTGGCACCTCTTCGATGCCGCGCTGAGCCCAGGTTTCCATAGCCCCGCGGTTCGGTCCCTCGTCCTACCCCTCGGCCCTATTCGGGTCCAGACCAGCCACAACGCGAACGACCGGAACGGCGCCATCATTCACCGGTTTCGGTCCGCCGCCTAACAAGGCGCTGCAGCTGACTGCCTACCGCTGTGATCAAATCGGTCGTGGTAGGCTTGCGGGCATCCTGGCGGTCAGGCGAGCAGGGCACCGTGCCCGGCAGCAGCTGAGCGCCATGTCCGTTAGGCGGCAGTAGCGCGCAGTGACTCTGAGAACCAAGAACCTCATTGCTCAGACGGTGGGCTCCGTGGCCCTCATTGCGGCCGGCATCTCCCTGATTGCTGGCTATTGCACTGCAGCCATTCCCATTTACATGCTCGTCGCCGCTACTGGCTTTCTGCTGTGTGTATTGCACCGGTGTCCGAGCTGCAGCACTAGGCTCCCATTCGGAGAGCAGCTGTGGTTCTCGATGAACGTAAAGTGGGCTCAAGACGGCTGGCTCGGACGTCCGGGCCTACCTCGGTCAGTTCGGTGTCCACAATGCGAGAGCCCCGTCGAGTAGTGTTCACGCCGCCTAACCAGGCGCTGCAGCTGACAGCCTACCGCGCCGACCCTTTCCAATTTCGGTATCGTGCAGAGGTACCGGCGTTCCCGGCAGTTGGGTGCAGTACCCGCCTGCAGCTGAGCGCCTAGTCCGTTAGACGGCGGGGCAGAACTCCAGTTGGGGTCCACCGAAGTCGGCCTCTCGCGTCGGCGCTTCGGACGGATTCGTTGCTCCTCGAGCCTTCGGCCGCGCGGCCAACCCACGCTCCACCGGGTAGCAGCGGTGCGGGCACGGGCATTGAGGCACCGCGCACCTGGCAGTGGTCCGTCCCCTCGGCCAACCCGCCTACGCGTTCCCGAATCAAGGTCGTAGCGGGTGGCGCGCGGCAGCATGGCCGGGCTGTTTGGGAGCCTTGCCGCAGGCTGTCGCTAGGCATGCGCGCCGTCTAACCAGGCGCTGCAGCTGACTGCCTACCGCTGTGACCAAATCGGCCGTGGTAGGCTTGCAGTCATCCTGGCGGTCAGGTGAGCTGGGCAGCGTGCCCGGCAGCAGCTGAGCGCCTAGTCCGTTAGGCGGCGGAGGCCGTTATCCGCGCTGTTGCGAACATCGTCGATCAGCTTCGTCGAGCCTTGCCCGACACCACCGTCTCTGTCGCGCCCATCGACGATGAATGGATCGAAGTGTTGAGTACCGCAGCCGCCGCGGGCCGCCGCATCGAGATACGCGTGCGCGATGACACCGACATCGACGTAGCCTTCCACGTCCCAGAGAAGCGTGGCAGCCCTTTCGAGCAAGTGATCACGGGACCATCCGAAGACGCCGCAGCCGTTCAAGCGTCCGTCGTGGAGTTTGTGTCTGACCTCGTGGCCGAAAGAACCGTGCTGGCAATGGATCGTCGCTTCTTCAAGGGCGGTCGGCGCTTCATTCAGCTGTCAGGTCTGCGGCCCGCCGGCCTCAAGTACGTATCGTGGGTGGTCTCTTGGCAAGGCACCCACGACAGAGACCCTGACGCTTCCGCCGCCTAACCAGGCGCTGCAGCTGACAAGCTACCGCCGCGTCCAACACTGCGTGGTAAGCTTGCAGAGTCATTGGCGGTCAGGCGAGTCGGGCAGTGCGCCCGCCTGCAGCTGAGCGCCAAATCCGTTAGACGGCGAGTCGGGCTCGTGTGTCCATCCGAAGCGACTAACCAAGCTACGCGCGACGAGTGGCGAGAACTTGGGTTCTACTACGTGACCCAGGAAGAGCCTCCCGGTTGGCTTCTCGTCGGCTCCGTCACCGGACTCTCAAAGCTGGTCTCGTTGCTCGACGACTATGTGCAGGACTCGAGAAACGCGACCCTCTCGGAGCACGAACACTATGGACCCTACATGTACCTCAAGGTGCAAACCTCGGAAGCGCCCCAGATCGATCGGCAAGGCATCCGTGGCTCTCAGGCCGACATAAGACGCCTCCGAGAACTCATCGAAGCCGGGCTGCGCGTGCATGGGCCAGGCGAGTCATTCGTCATCGGATCGGACTACTCTCAGTCCGTCGAGTTCCCCCTCATATTTCAGGTGCGCGAAGCTGCTCTAGATCCTGCAGCTTGCGATCCAGAACTCAGGGGGTCTGCCGTCTAACAAGGCGCTGCAGCTGACAGGTTACAGCGCCTTCGAATCGGTTCTTGGTAGAGTGCAGAGGTACCGGCGCACCGCGGCAAGGTGGTAGGGCATCACCTGCAGCTGAGCGCCATGTCCGTTAGACGGCTAGCAATGCAGTGGTCGAAGCTAAAGAAGTTGGTAGAAGGACGCTTCGCCCCGTCGCTAGAGGGGCGCGTATCCATCTTCAGTACGCGCTACGGAGATTGTACTTGCGGCCGTGCCTGGATAACGGT
>JAJDAQ010000074.1 GCA_029261815.1 Deltaproteobacteria bacterium | reverse complement strand
TGGCCACCGGCTGCGTTCGCGTTCCTGTTCCTGGTGCCCATCGCGCTGCTAGGCGCCCGCCAGCTCCCGCGCAGTAGCGTGTCGGCGCGGACGGTCTTCGTCGTGACCTCGAGCCTCGCGATCACGGCGATCGCGGCCGTCGGTGCCGTGTGGCCGGGCGCCGTCTGGTCGGCCGTCGTCGTCGGCCCCATCGTGGCGCTGGGGATCATCGACATGTCACAGCGGGAGAAGGCGATTCGCCGGAACTTCCCCGTCGTCGGCAACATGCGTTATGTGCTCGAATCGATCCGCCCCGAGATCCAGCAGTACTACATCGAACGCGACACCGATGGTCGGCCGTTTCCACGCGAACAACGGGCACTGATCTACCAGCGGTCCAAGGGCGTCCGCGACACCATCCCTTTCGGCACACTCAGTGACGTCTACGCCGTGGGGTACGAATGGATCAACCACTCGCTCGCACCCGCGGCCGTGGCCCATCCATTTCCACGCGTCACGATTGGGGCCGAGACTTGCGCGCACCCGTACTCGGCATCGCTACTCAATGTCTCGGCCATGAGTTTCGGATCGCTGAGCCCGAATGCGACCGAGGCGATCAATCTCGGCGCGCGCGAAGGGGGTTTCGCTCAGAACACCGGCGAGGGCTCGATCAGCGACTACCACCTCAAGGGCGGCGACCTCATCTGGCAAGTGGGCACCGGGTACTTCGGCTGCCGCACGCCCGATGGCACCTTCGATCTCGAACGATTCAGGGACAAAGCCGCCCTCGACGCCGTGAAGATGATCGAGATCAAGCTCTCGCAGGGCGCGAAGCCCGGCCACGGTGGCATCCTGCCGGCGAGCAAGATCACGCCCGAGATCGCCCGGATCCGCGACGTTCCCATGGGTCGCGACGTCATATCTCCGCCGGCGCACTCGACGTTTTCCACGCCGATCGGGCTCCTCGAGTACGTTGCCACGCTCCGTGAGACTTCGGGCGGCAAGCCGGTGGGCTTCAAGCTCTGCATCGGCAAGCGTCGCGAGTTCCTGGCCATCTGCAAAGCCATGGTCGAAACCGGATTGTTCCCCGATTTCATCTCGATCGACGGTGGCGAAGGCGGGACCGGCGCTGCGCCGGTCGAGTTCTCGAACAGCCTGGGCAGCCCGCTCACCGAGGGCCTGATCTTCGCGCACAACGCACTCGTCGGCGCCGGCGTCCGGGACCGCACCAAGTTGATCGCGTCAGGCAAGGTGGCAAACGGCTTCGGTCTGATCCGGATGATCGCCCTCGGCGCAGACCTTTGTTATTCCGCCCGGGCGATGATGATGGCGACCGGCTGCATCCAGGCTCGAGCCTGCAACACCAACCACTGCCCCGTCGGCGTCGCCACACAGGACCCATCGCTCACCGTGGGCCTCGTGGTCAAGGACAAGGCACCGCGGGTCTCGCGCTTCCACCATGAAACGGTCGAGGCCGCACTCGACCTCGTCTCGGCGGCGGGCCTCCCGGGCCCTGAGGCGCTCAAGCCCTGGCACATTCTTCGCCGGACCGAGACCAACGAGATTCGCAACTACCAGGAGCTCTACGGCTACCTCGAGCCTGGAGCGCTGCTGGCCGACCCGATTCCGGCGGAATTCGCCCGCGCCTGGCGGTCGGCGCGGTCGGATCGGTTCGAAGCGGATCACGCGCGCGACTGATCCAGAGCCGTCTTCGGGCGCTCATCCTGACCTCCCGGGAGGCCGATACACCCCGTTGGGGATCGGCCCCCCTGGAGACCCAACGAGGCATGTCCGCTGCGCCCACGGCACCGCCGTCGAGTTCACTCGGACGGCGATTCATCGACGCGATCGACCGCCGTCTTCCGCAAGACGTGCTGGCCGGCGATGTCGAGAGACTTCGCCGCGCCCGCTGTATTCTGGGCTGCTCCCTGATCCTGATCGTGCTCGGCCTGGTTGCCCTCGCATTCACGTACTGGGCACTCCCCGGGTCGTCATGGCAGCGCACGGGACTGACCCTGGCGGTCGCCATGAGCTTGACCGCCTCGGTCCCGACCTTGATCCGCCGAGGCGCGTCCCAGGTCTTCTGCACCCACGTCCTGATCACGGCGTCATGGGCCGTCATCGTCGCGACCTTCACGCTCGTCGGCGGGATCAACGGCCCCCTGATGCATTGGTGCGCGCTGCTTCCCCTGCTCGCGGTGTTGATGGGGAACATGCGGGCCGCCTGGATCTGGGGCGGAATCGCGATGATCACGCTCACGGCGTTCGCGGCCCTCGACTTCGCCGGCGTTTCATTCGCGGCCGATGGCCTCCAGGACCTCTACGCCGCAGATCGCTTGTGGATCCAGCGTTTCGTGGATGTGGGCAGCTGGGTCGCAGTACTCCTCACGGTCGGTCTCGTCTACGACACCCAGCAACGGGAACAGACCCAACGCCTGGCCGAGCAGAATGCCCAGTTGGAGGGGGAGATCGCTCAGCGCACACAGGCCGAAGAACGCACCCGGTACCTCGCCTACTACGACGAACTCACCACCCTGCCCAACCGCCGCCTGTTCGAAGAACAACTCGCCGGTGCGATCGACCTCTCCGAGCGAAACGGCAGACTGACCGCCGTCCTCTACCTCGACCTGGACGGCTTCAAGGGCGTCAACGACACGATGGGACACGCAGCCGGCGACGAACTCCTGGTGCAGGTCGCCGCACGTCTGCGCGAATCCGTACGGATCTCGGATTCCGTCGGGCGAGCCAACAACAGCGACCAGCGACAGTACGGCATCGTCTCCAGGCGCGGCGGGGATGAGTTCACGGTCCTGTTGTCCGAGGTCCGCAACCATCGGGAGGCGGCCTTCGTCGCCGACCGGATCCTGCGCACTCTGTCAGAACCGTTTTCCATCGAGGACGAAGAGGTTCGAATCAGCGTGAGCATCGGGATCGCCATTCCCACCAACGCAGCCGAAGCCGTGCACGCGGCCGAGTTGCTGCGCAACGCCGACATCGCGATGTACCACGCCAAGGAGAGCGGACGGAACGGCTTCCGCTTCTACGAAGAAGCCATGAACCGAGACACGGTGGCGCGCTCGAAGGTCGCAAGCGAACTCCGCGTCGCCGTCACACAGAACCAGCTCGAACTCTTCTACCAGCCCATCGTCCGCCCGGAGAGCCACGAACTCATGGCCGTCGAGGCGCTCGTGCGCTGGCATCACCCGGATCTGGGGCTGCTCGCCGCCGGCGAGTTCATCGAGATCGCCGAGGAGCGCGGCCTGACGATCCCGATCGGCGAGTGGGCCATCGCCACCGCGGCCATGGATTATGCGAAGTGGCGGTCGCAAGGGATCGCACCGCCGCGGGTCGCCGTGAACATCTCCGGCGCCCAATTCCGCCGCGGCAATGTGTTTGCCATGGTGCAAGGCGCGCTTCGCGAACATGACATGCCACCGACGGCACTCGAGATCGAGATCACCGAGAGTGCGATGCTCCACAACGTCGAGTCCACACAACGCTGTCTCCGGCAACTCAAGGAGATGGGCGTGACGATTGCGCTCGACGACTTCGGAACCGGCTACTCATCGCTCAGCCACCTACGTGAGTTCACGGTCAACCGGGTCAAGATCGATCGCGCGTTCGTCAACGATATCGGTGTCGAGCCGGAGGCGGAAGCAATCGTGAAGGCAATCCTGGCGATGGCGCATCAGCTCGGCCTGGGCGTGGTTGCGGAAGGGATCGAGACCGAGGCCCAGGAACAGTTCCTGGTCGCGCATGGATGCCGTGAACTCCAGGGCTACCGGTTCGGGAAGCCGCGCAGTGCTCGCGCGTTCGCCGAGCGCTTCGGGTCCACCGCGGGCTGAACAGACGCTTGCCGCCGGCTCGTGCCGTGCGAGACTCCCGGGCGCGCCGCATCCCGCCGCGCCGCCCGTTGGCCAGGAGTCGAAAATGCAGGAACTGAGAGGGCACGTCGCCGTCGTCACAGGCGGAGCCAGCGGCATCGGCCTCGGCATGGCCAAGGCCTTTGCGGCCGAGGGGATGCGCGTCGTGATCGGAGATATCGAGGATGCCGCACGCGAGGAGGCCGTCGCGTCGCTCGGCGCGAGCGGTGCCGAAGCCATCGGCGTGGCATGCGACGTTTCAGACTTCGCCCAGGTCGAAGCGCTGCGCGAGGCCGCACTCGACGCTTTCGGCGCGGTCAACGTTCTATGCAACAACGCCGGCGTCGCGGGCGGTTCGCCCGGCGCGATCTGGGAAGCCGACCCGGACGAATGGGACTGGGTCATGGGGGTGAACCTCCGCGGAGTCGTCAATGGGCTCCGCGCCTTCGTGCCTGCGCTGCTGACCCAGGCAGCGGGCGGACATATCATCAATACGGCGTCGCTTGCGGGCCTGATGCACGGTGCCGGCATCTACGGCGTCAGCAAACAGGCCTGTGTCGGCCTGAGCGAAACACTGTGGCGGGAGCTGCGCGCGACGGGCAAGCCCGTCAGCGCGTCCGTGCTGTGTCCCGCGTGGGTCCGGACGCGGATCATGGAGTCGGAGCGCAATCGCCCGGAATCGCCCCGCCCTGAGGCCGAGGTCACTCCCGAAGCCCAGCTCATGCGAAACTTCGTCGCTGGCTTGATCGAGAACGGACTCGACCCCGAAGATGTCGGACGTCAGGTCGTCGACGCGACCAAGCGCGACCGATTCTACATCCTGACGCACCCGAGCTGGAACAACGTCCTCGAAGGCCGCTTCCAGACCATCCTCGAAGGCCAGGACCCGATCCCGGTGCCGCCGCAGGGTGAAGGCTCGCCATTCGCATGAGTCGCCACGCAGGTCGTCGGGCCCCGACGGCTTGGACGCGTGTAGACTCCGGCTCACCGCGATGAAGTTCATCCCCGCACAACTCATGGTCCTGATGGGCGAGAAGGAGCTCCGCCGGAACCTCCGCCCGTTGTTGTCCGCCGTCGGACTCCTCGCCGCCACCGTTGCTCTCTTCTCGGTGATCTTCCACTGGATCATGCTGCAGGAGGGCCAGCAACACAGCTGGATCACTGGCGTCTACTGGACGCTCACCGTGATGAGCACGCTTGGATTCGGTGACATCACCTTCCACAGCGACGCCGGTCGTTTCTTCAGCATCGTCGTGCTGCTGACCGGCATCGTCCTGCTGCTCATCGTGCTGCCGTTCGCGTTCATCCGCTTCTTCTACGCGCCATGGCTCGAAGCCCAGATGCGCGCACGGGCCCCGCGCTCCCTGGACGACACGGAAAAGGGTCATGTGATCCTCTGTTCCTACGACAGTGTCGCGGCCGAGCTCGTTCCCCAATTTCGACGCGCTGGGATTCCCTACTGCGTCATCGAGCCCGACCCCGCGGTGGCTGCCCAACTCGTAGACGATGGCATTCGCGTCATCATCGGCGAACCCACCGACTCGAACACCTACGCTGCCGTCCAAGCGCACGCGGCCAACCTCGTATTTGCAAACCACGGCGATGCGACCAACAGCAATATCACGCTCGCGGTACGCGAGGTCTCGGCCAATGTGCCGGTCCTCGCGACCGTCGACGAAAACAACGCCATCGACATCCTCGAACTCAGCGGTGCGACCCAGGTCGTTCCGGTAAAGCGCCAGCTCGGCGAACATCTCGCCGGCCGCGTGACGGCCGGAACCCCCAAGACCAACCGTGTGGGACGCTTCGAGGACCTCATCATCGGGGAGTTCCCGATCGAGCACACAACGCTCGGAGGCCGCTCGGTTCGCGACACCCATCTCCGAAACCTCACGGGCGCCAACATCGTCGCGGTCTGGGAGCGCGGCAAGCTACTCCCGGCCGGCCCCGACACCATGCTGACACCGCATAGCGTTCCCGTCGTCGTCGGCACCGAAGAGCAGATTCTCGAGATCGATGCGCTGTTCTCGATCTATCATCCGAACGACAATCCGGTCCTCATCATCGGAGGCGGCAAGGTGGGCGCCGCCGCCGCGCACGCCCTCCATGCCCGCGACATCCGCGTCACGGTGCTCGACAAGTCCACCGCCATCGATCCACAACTGCGCGCCATCGCGGATCGCGTTGTCGTCGGCGACGCGGCGGATCTGAACGTGGTGATGGGCGCCGGCCTCGGCGACGCCTCGTCCGTCGTCCTCACCACCAACGATGATGCCACCAACATCTTTCTCGCGGTCTACTGCCGGCGCCTGAACCCCGACGTGCGGATCGTCAGTCGGATCAATGAGGCATGGAACCTGGAGGCCATCCACCGCGCCGGCGCCAACTTCGCCCTCAGCCACGTGTCGCTCGCGACGAAGTCTGTCCTCGCGGCTGCAAGAGGGCAGGACATCGTGGTGCTTGGAGAAGGTGCGGAGGTATTCGTCGAACGGGTTCCCGCCGCGCTTGCGGGGAAGACGTTGGCCGAGAGTCAGATCGGTGCCGACATCGGACTCAACGTGATTGCCATTCGCACGAATGCAGTGTCGCTCACGAACCCACGCGCGGACGCGGTCATGGAGACCGAAAGCGAGCTCGTCATGTTGGGCACCGAGGCGCAGTACGAAAGATTCGTCGAGCGATTCCTCTAGCACTCGGCAGGCGAGCGGGATCCCCGCCTTCCCCCTGATCCATCGAAGGAAATCCCGGTGTCCCTGGCTGCATGGTCGTGGCTCTTCCTGATCCTCTACATCGGTGCGATGCTCGTATTCGGTTGGGTCGCTAGCCGCCGTGTCTCGAGTGCAGACGATTTCGCCACCGCACGCGGCTCCTATGGCCCGGTGTTCCTGGCGCTCGCATTCGCGGCCAGTACGGCCAGTGGCGCCACCTTCCTCGGCGCTCCGGGTCTCGCCTACGAGTTCGGGACCGCGTCGATCTGGAGCAAGTTCCTCTATCCGATCGGGGTCTACTTCGGCGTCCTGATCTCGATCCGACTGGTCGCGACGGCCGGCAATGCGTTCGGCAATCGCTCGATCCCCGAGTATCTGGGCGACCGGTACCAGAGCGACGGGGTTCGCATCCTGGTCTCGCTCTTCTCCCTGGTCCTGTTCTTCTACATCGCGGGACAGCTCGTGTCGGGTCTCGTGATGTTCGAAACCATGCTAGGCCTCGACCCGGTCTGGGCGCTCGCAATCACGACCATCGTCCTGCTGATCTATGTCGTACTCGGCGGCGCCCATGCCGACATCCTGACCGATGGGCTGCAGGGCTTCATGATGCTGCTCGTCGCGGTCCTGACCATCGGGTTGTTCCTGTTTGGCGTGGGCGTCGACGGCGGTCTCGGCGGCGTACTCGATCGACTGACAACGCTCGATCCCAACCTGGTGGGACCGCTCAATGAAACCACGCCGATCTACCACTCCTGGTGGTCGATCGTCTGCGTCCTGTTGGCCCACATGCCGCTCGGCATGCTCCCGCATATCGGCAACAAGGTCTGGGCCCTTCGCGACGACCGGGATCGCCTTCGCTTCGTGAAGCTCGCCTTTGGCGTAGGACTCACATTGGGCCTGATGGGGGTGGGAGGAATTCTCGCTCGCGCCGTGCTTGGGGACGAGTTGCTGTCGCCCGGCCGCTCTCCGAACGAAGCGCTCCCCCAGCTCTTCATCACCCTGTTTCCGACGTGGCTCGCGGCCCTGCTCGGCGTCGGGATCCTGGCCGCGATCATGTCCACGGCCGATGGGCTCATCGTCTCGTCGTCCCAGATCGTGGCAAACGACCTCTACCGAAGATCCATCGCACCCCGCATCCACGCTCACCTCTCTGCCGAAGCGGTGGACCGGCGCGTCCTATCGATCAGCCGTTGGACCACGGCCATCGTCCTGATCGGCTGTGCCGGTCTGGCCTGGGCACTCATGGACATGAACATCGCCCTACTCGTCTGGGTGGGTTCCGGTGGCATGATGGCCGCGTTCGCGGGTCCCCTGGTCATGGGCGCGCTTTGGCGCGGCGTCACGAAGGCCGGAGCCTATGCCGGGCTTGTCGTAGGGATGAGCACTTTCATCGTGCTCCACGGACAGTTCCTGGAGCCATCGTGGTTCGGCCCCGCCTCAGGCATCGTCGACTGGCTCCGCGCGGAGGGCCCGAACCCCTACTCGTGCGCGGCGCTCGGCGAGCTGGCATCGGTCGCGGTGACCTGGGGCGTGTCGCTCGCCACGCGACGACTTCCCAGCGAGCACCTCGATGCACTCTTTGACGCGTCATCAACGACGGAATCTCCACAATGAACCACCGCCATCACGATCCAGCGCAGGACAACGCTCGCAGTCAATGGATGGTGCTTCAGGCCGCGGCGAGTATCTTCCGCTCCGCTTGACGCTCCTCCCCTGAATCGACGTCTCGTCCGAGTCGCTCGTCCGCCAGGGAAACCAACGATTCGGACCGAACGGCGGCGTACGGGGAACCCATGGAAGTTCACGAGATCGGAACCGCCGGGATCGCCTGGCGCCTCGGCGCCACGCTCTTCTTCGTGCTCCTCAACGGCTTTTTCGTCGCCGCCGAGTTCGCGCTGGTCAAGGTACGGGCCTCCCGTATCCAGGCTTTGGTCAAAGACGGCAGCCGACCCGCCGCAACTGTCCAGCATCTCCTCAAGCACCTCGATCGCTACCTGTCGGCATGCCAGCTGGGAATCACCCTCGCTAGCCTGATCCTGGGCGCGCTCGGAGAACCAGCGGTGTCAGTCCTCATCATCGCGGGGCTCTCGGCCGTCGGCGTCGAAGTCACGCCCGACGCGGGCTGGGTCTCCATCCTCGCAATTGGGCTCGCATTTCTGGTGATCACGGTCCTCCACATGACGGTGGGCGAACAGGCGCCAAAGATGTGGGCGCTACGACGTGCCGAAGGAACGGCCATGGCCGTGGCCAGCACCCTGCGCATCTTCACCTTTGTCCTGGGTCCGTTCATCCACGCGATCAACGCGATCTCGAACTGGATGCTCCGCGTCGCGGGCCTACCGGTCGATCACGGACACGAAGCCAGCCATACCAGCGAAGAGATCCGAAGCATCCTGTCTCTCTCGGCCGAGGCCGGACATATCAGCGAACGCGCCGTCGAGATCACGGAGAACACGCTCCGCACCATGCAGCTTGAGGTGCGCCACGTGCTGGTGCCGCGCGTCGAGGTCGACTTCGTGACGTTGCAGGATGAGCTCAACGAGAGCCTGCAACGAATCGCGAACGTCGGGCATAGCCGAATCCCGGTCTGCGAGCGTGGCCTCGACTCGATCGTCGGACTCCTACACACACGTGACCTCCTGGAGACGCTCCTGCGAGGGGATACGCCAGATCTCCAGGCGATGGCCCGCGAGCCACACTTCGTATCCGACACGATGTCGCTTTCGGACTTCCTGATCGATCTCCAGTCCCAGCAACAACATTGTGCCGTGGTCGTCGACGAGCACGGCACGGCCCTCGGTCTCGCCTTTCGCGAAGACGCCCTCGAAGAAATTGTCGGCCCGCTCGGCGACGAATTCGACGAGGTCGCGCGTCAGATCGTCCGCACCCCGGCCGGGATTGAAGTCAGCGGCCGCGTCGCCCTGCCTGAAGTCTGCGACCTCCTGGACATCGAGATCCTGGCCGAAGACGACGAAGGCGAAGAGACCATTGGTGGACATGTCACCGCCCGCATGGGACGTCTGGCCCAGGTCGGCGACGCCATCTTGCTAGGCCGTCATCGCGTCGTCGTCGTTGCCCTCGATGGCCATCGCGTCGAGCGATTGCGTTTCGAGACGCCGCCGCCCACCCCTGAGGAGCCGCCGACCGACTGAGGGTCCGCACGCTTCCCAGCGAACCAGGGATCAACCCCGTGGATGCCTTCTTCGAAGCCTTGCGATCGATTCGGCTCGTCGACATCGTCGACATCGGATTCGTCAGCGTACTGCTCTGGCTCCTGATCCTGTGGTTCCGCACGACGCGCGCACGAGCGGCCCTGATCGGCCTGGGCATGCTCGGCGGCGTGTTCCTGGTCGCCAACCAGTTCGATCTGCAGCTCACATCCTGGATCTTGCAGGGCTTTTTCGCCGCACTGGTCCTCGTCATCGTGGTGGTGTTCCAGGAGGACATCCGGCGATTCTTCGAACAACTTTCGCGGATCGGCCGCGCAGCGCCCCAGCACGGCGCCACCGATTCGATCGACCATCTCGTCCGCGCCCTCTCCCGGCTCGCACAGGACCACCGCGGCGCCTTGCTCGTGTTCCCCGGCGTAGACGATCTCGAGCGCCATCTCGATGGGGGAATCGACATCGATGCGAAGGTGAGTGAGCCGCTCTTGCTCAGCCTCTTCGATCCGCACTCGCCCGGCCACGACGGCGCCATCCTGATCCATGGCGATCGCATCGCGCGTTTCGCCGTGCATCTCCCGCTCTCGACCGATCACGCCCAGCTCGGACAACGCGGCACGCGCCACGCAGCGGCACTCGGACTCTCAGAGCGCTCGGATGCACTGTGCCTGACGGTGTCGGAAGAGCGTGGCACCGTCTCTGTCAGCCGTGCTGGCGTGCTCACGACCCTCGAGCGGCCAGCACTCGCGGCAACGGCGCTTCGGGAGTTCCTGGCTGCCAACGACTCTGCAGAGGACACACGAGGCGGCTGGCGCCGCCAGCTAAGTCATTCGAGCGAACTCGTGATGGCCGCGGTCGCTGCAACCCTGTTCTGGGTGCTCGCGGTCCCGTTGTCCGGCCCGATCGAGGTCGAACGATCCGTCGCAGTCGAACTTCTTGACCTTCCGGCGGACTGGGCGCTCGAAACCATCACGCCCCCGGCGATCACCGTGGTCGTGAGCGGCTCTCGGCGCGATGTCCTGTTGCTGGGGGACGAAGACATGCGGCTCCAGGTCAACGCGGTCCTCGCCGAACTGGGGCGACGTACCTTCTCGATCGCCCCGGAGCAGGTTTCGGTCCCGCCCAACATCAAGGTGCGGTCCGTCAGCCCGGAAACGATCAAGCTCTCGCTCACGCCCAGCGCAGATCGTTAGTCGACCAGAACTCGCGGGTTCAGGTGGTCAACAACAGGCAGCCGGCGATCGGGCCGCCACCCGCCGCCACCGCCGCGACTTCCGGCGCACCCGGCACCTGACGGTCACCGGCCTGCCGCCGCAGCTGCAGGCACGCCTCGTGAAGCACCCAATAGCCGTGCATTCGACCGGCCGAGAGTTGTCCGCCGTAGGTGTTGAGCGGAAGCTCTCCGTCGAGCGCGATGCGGTGCGCGCCCTCGATGAACGGACCCGACTCACCTTCCCCACATAGCCCCAGCGCTTCGAGCCACGCGAACGTGAGAAACGAGAAGCCATCGTAGAGCTCGGCGATGTCCACGTCGGCCGGTTTCAACGCGGTCCGACTCCAGAGATCCGCAGCGGCATCGGTCGACGCCATTCGAGGGAAGTCGCTGCGATCGATCCAGCCCGTTTGTTCCCCGGCGCCGCCGAAGGCCTCGATGTGGATCGCCGGATTCGGCCCATCGCGCGCGGTTTCGCGCGCCGAGACCACGAGCGCGATCGACCCGTCGATCGGCACGTCGCAATCGAACAGACTGAACGGCGTCGAGACCGGACGGGACGCGAGGTAGTCGTCCATCGTCATCGGAGCGCGATACGCAGCAAGTGGGTTCAGTGCCGCATTTCGGCGACTCTGGATGGCGAGCCAGCCGAGCTGCTCCTTCGTCGTCCCGTAGACGTGCATATGGCGCTGGCAGTGCATGGCCAGCCAGTTGGCGGCCGAGTACGCGTGGCATGCGAGCAGTGGCGCCATGTCGCCCATGACCCGGCCCATGGCTTCCATGGTCTGGTCATCGTTGGTCATGGTTTCGGGCGGAGGCGGTGCGGTAGCCACCGCGGCGGCGGGCGCGGGAACGATCGTCCCGCCCATCATCTTGACGGTGCGAACCACGAGCACGTGCCGAGCGCGACCTGCGGCGACCGCCAGGAAGGCGGACATCAACGGCGAAAGCAGTCCGCCCCGGTCGTACCCGCCGCCGCGGTAGGCGAGGTCCTCGACGCCGAGCATGCGGGCGACTTCGCCGAGCGGCGTTTCACCCATGGTCGAGATCCCGTCGATCTCCCCAGGTCGCAGGCCCGCGTCCGCGATCGCGGCCGCCGCCGCTTCACGCGTGAGTTCGGCTCCGGCGATTCCCGTGTGGCGTCCGATCTGCGAGATCCCGATCCCGCGGATGACCGCCCGCTTCTCGGGCACGTCGAGCAACTCCGCCTCCATGCGCACCGCGCGCGTGAATCCCCATGATGCCACGGCTATGGTCGCGAGGTGCAACCCGAGCAACCTGCGGGCGACCGAATCCTCCCCGATCTCACGCCCGAGAACCGCGCCTTCTGGACCGGCGGAGCCAACGGGGAGCTGCACATCCAACGCTGCGAGGCCTGCCGCCGCTGGACGCATCCTCCCCGAAACGCCTGTGGCGATTGCGGCGGCA
This sequence comes from Deltaproteobacteria bacterium, assembly GCA_029261815.1. GTDB lineage: Bacteria > Myxococcota_A > UBA9160 > UBA9160 > UBA6930 > JAJDAP01. The sequence continues at coordinate 17,644 of JAJDAQ010000074.1, read as the reverse complement.
CCCTCTCGCCCGAACCCGTCAGCGGACGCGGCTCGGTCTTCTCGTTCACCGTGAACCACCAGAGCTTCCGCCCCGGCGTGGCGACCCCCTACGTGATCGCGATCGTCGAACTCGCGGAACAAGCGGACCTTCGCGTCCCGACAAACCTCGTCGATTGTCTCGGCGAAAACGTGCGATGCGGCTTACCCGTAGAGGTCCGGTTCGAAGCCCTTGGCGAGGTCTTCATGCCCGTGTTCGCGCCGTGCGAGGGCGCGTAGAGCAGACGACCGGAGAGCCGTCGGTCAATCCACGCGCAGTCCTTGCTGACGAAGCCAGCCCCGGATCCAGCCCTCGAGCGACGCGTCGCGGCTCGAGCCGAGTAGGCCAAGCGACAGATCGACCCCGCCGCTCCACCGGGCGACCTGCAAGCCGTACTGCACCGGAGCCTCCATCACGATCTCCTTGAACGTGACGAAGCGCTCCTCCAGATCGTCCAGCGACTCGGCTTCGCTTGCCCGCGCCGAGAATCCAAAGTGAAGCACGCCCTCCTCCGCTCGCCGGAAAAGCACCGCCACGATCGCATCGGGATCCCCATGAATTCGAAAATTCACCGTCATCGGTCCGCGCTCCCACGCGACAGTGAGACGATCCCATTGATCCTGACAAAATGCGGGCGCCCCATCTTCAAGAGCCTAACGAAACCGTCGATCCGCGAAATTCGGTCAGCCCCGGCGCTCTCGTGTAGATTCGTTCCGAGGAGGAGTCATCATGACCGACCCCATTCAGCTCGAGACCGAACCCAACGGCATCGCCACGCTGACCATCGCGCGCCCCGAGAAGAAGAACGCGATGACGTTCGAGATGCTTGCCGAGTTCACTCGCGTGGTGAAGCAGGCGGGCGATGACGACGCCGTTCGCGTGTTGATCGTCACCGGAGTTCCCGGAGCCTTCTGCGCAGGAACCGACCTCTCGGACCTGGACTCGGTTCCGGGCAAGCAACGGGGCCTGCGAGGACGCGCCGACGAGCGATCCAAATGGTGGCCCCTGGTCGAATGCCTCAAGCCCGTGATCGGTGCGATCGATGGTCCAGCGGTGGGCATGGGTGCAGAGTTCAGCTCGCAATGTGACGTACGAATTGCGACGCCCCGCGCACGGTTTGCCTGGAACTTCGCGCACCGAGGACTCGTCCCGGACACCGGCGCCGGAACCTGGCTGCTTCCCAAGCTCGTCGGCCTCCCGAACGCGCTGCGGCTTCTCTACTCGGGCGACTTCCTCACAGCCGAAGCTGCTCTCGAGATGGGCTACGTCGCGCAGATCGTAGAACCCGCCCAGCTCGCGGACGCCGCGCGCGCCGAAGCCGAACGATTCCTGCTCGGCTCGCCGTTCTCGCTGCGACGCATCAAGGCGCTGACCTACGCCGGCCTCACACGCGACGTCGACGACCACATGCAGGCGCACACGGAAGCCCTGCGCGAGTGCTTCGGTTCCGACGATCACCAGGAAGGCGTCCGCTCGTTCCTCGAACGACGCCGGCCGAGGTTCACGGGGCACTGACCCAGCCGCCGCTATGCGACGAAGACGTTCCGGAACCGATCGAGAGCGGAGTTCGAAGCGCGGCACTGTCTGGAACGAACCAGTCCAGCGACCCCGCCGCGCGGGTCAGCGGCGCTTGCCGCGACGGACCTCCGGTTCAATGGACCCGTTGCCCGCGATCAACCCACCGAAGCCGCTCCACACCATGGCCGTGCTGTACTCGGTGACTGCGTCCAACGAGAACTCGGGATGATCCTGCCACCAGCGGCCGACGTGGGCGCCAAGCCCGATCAGCGCGTTGGCGTAGATCGGCGCCGGCGTCGCATCTGCGCCCAGTGCAAGGCTGGCCTGGGCGACCACTTCGGTCACGCGCCCGGCCAGCCCGTCGAGCATCACCGCGAGACCGGAGTGTGAGAGGTGGAGCGGTGCGTCCCGCGTCAGCACCGCGTGGCCCTGGGGCTGGTCCTGCACGTAGCTGAAGAAGGCCCGGAGCCCCTGCTCTACGAGTTCGCGAGGGTTTCCCGGCGACGCGATCGCTTGCGTGACGAGGGCATCCACCTGCTCGATCTCGCGGCTCACGACGGCCTGAAACAGCCCGCTCTTGTCCCCGAAATGGCTGTAGATGATCGGTCGCGAGACCCCAGCCGCCTCGGCGATCTCCTCCATCGTGGCCGCTTCGAAGCCGCTCGCCGCAAAAACGCCCCGGGCAACGTCCAGGAGCTGGTTCCGGCGGTCCGCGCGGGGCATGCGAGTTTTGGGTGTGGACACGCTTGACATCATATTACATCAGTGTAAGTTACACAATCGTAAGTTACACCGATGAAAGTTCCTAGGAACATTGGAGACCAGAATGAACCAACCGACCGCGACAGATGAAGCCCCGAAGAACCCGATCCGCTGGGGAGCCGCGTTCCGGGCCCTTTGGGGCCTCGCGCGAGACAACGACGACACGACGTATGTATTCCAGATCGTGGGGGCCCTGCGTGGCGCCTCGGATGCGAACAACGTCGCCCGGATGAAGACAACGCCGATCGGCCGGCAGATCCTGAGCGAGCGCAGCAGCATGCTCGAGGTCCTCTCCGATCGGGAACGCCTCCGCGCCCTCCCGGAAGGTTCCCTCGGGCGGGTCTATCTCGACTTCATGGAACGCGAAGGCCTCTCCGCCGAGGGGCTCGCCGATGCATCCGACGCCGACCCCCAGCCGGGCGACGACCCGGACGAGAAGGTTTTCCGCGAATGGGCCCGTGACAGCCACGACCTCTGGCACGTCTTGACCGGTTACGGCCGGGACCCGCTGGGCGAACTGTGCCTGCTCGGTGTCCTCTACAGCCAGATCCGAAGCCCGGGCACCGCATTCATTGCGCTTCTCGGTTTGCTGCGAATCCCGTTCGAGTACCCGGGCGCTCCGTCGATCCGCGCCGTCTTGCAAGGCTTTGCGACGGGCCGGAATGCGGAATGGATGATCGCCCAGGACTGGGAAGCGCTGTTGGCGAAGCCGTTCGAGGTCGTGCAACAAGACCTCAAGATAGGACGACCTACCTACTACGAACGCAGCGCGCCGCTGCACGATGTCACCCGCTCGCGAAGCCGCGTCGCCCAGGCACAAGGCGCCTAGCACCCCGCACTCTCGAAACCGGTGAACGACCGGCGCCCTTTCGTGGCAAGAGAATCGGCCACTTTCGGCCTGACACGCTCGCGCCATGAGGCGATCATCTGGCGCAAGGAGCGAGGAGCCCGGTGACGAAGCGAACGCGGCATTTCGACCCTGGTTGGCGCAAGGAAGAGCTCGCCTGCGAGGGCTGCGCCTGGTCGGGCCCGGTCGACCGTGCCGACGTCGCGATCGAGGAGGGCTTCACCCGCTACGGGTGCCCGACCTGCGATCGCGGACTCCTGCATGTCCTGCACCCGAGCCGCGAGGAAATTGAGCAAGCGATGGTGGACGGGGACGCCACCGCGGCTACATGGCTGGGGCAGATCGCCGGATCGGGAGAACCGGGACCGCCGCATCGCGAATGCGCCTGCTTGAAGACACCCGATCGCATCGTGGCCAAACAAGCCAGCCCGGACACGATCGGACCGCTGACCCAGGTGGCGCAAAGCGCCGCCGGCGAGCGGAGACTCTTCCAGTGCGCCGGGTGCGGGGGCTATTGGCTGGCCGTGGGGACGCCCGCCGACCCGACGATCCATTGGTGGGAAATTCGCCGCGTTTTCACCGAGAGCTTCGGACCCCGCTCCCATGAATGATCTGGCCGAGATCGAAGCACGGGTTCGGACCCCGGCAAGTGGAGCGACGGCCCCGATCCCGGATTCGCTGCGCGGTGCCGTCGCCGATTGCGGTCAGGGTCCGGGACGGATGCGCGACGCTGTGTTCTGCGACGGGCTCCGCTAGATGGCGAAGCGGAGCATCCTCCGCCGAACGCTGACCGCGATCGCCATCACCGCGGCGGTCGGCCTGTTTCTGGTCGGAGCCTTCGCCGGCCTGTTGTTCCTGTATGGCTCGTTGGTGAAGGACGTCAATCCGTCGGTGCCGGCCGTGGACGTTTCCAGCGCCACGTTCGCGACCTTGGACGAGAAGAAGGCCGCCCTCGAGGAGCACGTACGCTTTCGTCGGAACTACCTGGCGCTGGACTTCGAGCTGCACGTCGGCCCCCAAGGCGGCGGGTTGCCGTCTCCCGACGGAGCGGCCTTCGATCTTCGTCTCCGTGCCGTCGTCCCCCCTGCCGAACTGGTTCGCTGGACGCAGTCGCTCACACCGGGGCCATCACGCCTCGGTTCGGACTGGCTCCCCGATGTCGGCGTCGAGCGGCGCGACGCACCCCGATTCCAATGGTTCACGGACTCGCCGGAAGGGAGTCTCGACACGGACGGGAACGCGCGTTCCGTTGGCCTCGACCGCCGCAACAACGTCGTCGTCTACTACGGATGCAACCGCTGTTGAGCGACCCGCGCGGCGCGACATGGCCCCAGCGCGAAGCAACGCAAAACGCCTTGCCACTCTCGTTCGCGGAGCTGACGGCCGATGAACCCCAAATGCAACGCGCCAAGCGAAACGTTGAAGCGCGACCTGCCTCCGCGTGGCGCATGGCGGGCGCAGCGGCACTTGTCGGCGTCGGCCTCCTGGCGACCGTCCTCCTGGCCCCTCCCCGGTGGTGGGCCACGCTCTACCGCGGCGACGTCGCCGCGTTCTCGAGCTTTGCATTCCAGGTCTGCGAGTGGCGCGGCGCCGCGGGGTTGGAGCCGACCGACGCGTGCTATGCCCGCTACCGCGCGCCGCTATTGCCGCAGCCGAGGTCGCGGGCCCCCTATTGAGCACCGGAACGCGTCAACCCGTACCTTCGCGGGCCGCACGTGCCTGATTCAGCTTGAGTTGCATCAGGGCGCCCCAGAGGTCATCGCTGAGCTGCTCCTTGCCGTCTGCCTTCGCCTGTTGTGCCATGTCCGTGAACATGTCGAAGAAGTACGCCTCGGTGTCGAACGACGCCGCTCGTCGACGACCACCGAGGTCGTCATGCCGGTCGAACGCGACCTCGTGGGTGGCTTCGAGCAGGTCGTCGATGTACGCGGAATCCGTTGCGTAGCTCGGCATGTGCTTGCAGTAGGACGCGACCACATCCCGGGCCTCGGAACCGACCTCGGCCAAATGCACGAACCGGCCAACCACCAGCGCGCCACCGATGCAGAGCCCGATGACGATGGCGATGGCTTTCTGCAAGACGTTGTCCTCACCCGAACGGCTTCGGCTCCGAGGTGAAGGCGGGCTTCCATCCTCGAGAGATCCGTGGCGCTCCGAACCCGCTTCCACGGCGGGTGGGCATCTCCTGCTGATCATTGAAGCACCCCGAGGAACAGTGTTCAATCGAGATGATCGAGAACAGCCGGTCGACGCGAGGGTCATGGTCCTTGGGCTTGCCAACGCCGACCCGCGAGCGGATTGGCACCCCGCCCATGTACCCAACCTCCGGGAGGACCCCAACTTGTCGAAGATGGACAAATTCAAGACCGCGCTCGAGAAGGCGCAAGCGGACCAGAAGGCCCATCAAGCCAACCCAGACAGCGCAGCGGCAAAGAAGACGGCTCGTACGGCGGGGCTGATCTCTCTCGTACTCGGCGCTCTCTTCAGCGCTGGGAGCTACTACCTGTATACCGAACAGGGACGGGTCTCCGTCTTCCTCGTCGCCATCGCCCTCACAGGCGTTGGGCTCGGCGCCTACATGTTGCTGATGGGGAAGATGCCGCAGCCCCGATCGTGAGGGTCGCCGTGGTCGCAGACCGACGGGCGAATGGCCAGGGCCCTGCGCCCGTCCAGTGCGCCAACCAAGCGAGCGCGGCCGCGACCGGCAAGAGCGCCTAACACGCTTCCCGGATGCTCTGCGACGCGCACTGCCGGGGCCCCGCGCATGCCCTGAACGCGTCGAAGCGGCTCTATCGACGCCGCCCCGGAAGGCGCTTCAGGCCGAAGGATCTCGGACGCATTGCCGCGAGCCGGAAGAAACGGAGCCGCCCTTGGCATCCCCAACGGGACTCGAACCCGTGTTGCCGCCTTGAAAGGGCGGAGTCCTAGACCGCTAGACGATGGGGACGCGATGGGCGCACCCGTGAGGGGCGCAGCGGGCGGAGTATGGCGAATGGTCTGCCGGCCGGCGAGCCCCTGGGAAGTGTCGTTCTCGGGCGTCTGAGGCCTATTCGTCTGGCGCCTGTTCGCCTGGGACCTATTCGACAGCGCCCGCGATCACGAGTTCGGTAATCGCTTCGTCGTCCAGGCCGAGCAGTTCGCAGAGCACTTGCTGGTTGTCCTGGCCCAGGGTCGGCACCACCCGTGGCGTCGGGGCCGGGGTCCGGGATAGCCGGAAGCGCGAATGTTCGAAGGGAACGGGGCCGACGACGTCGTGGTCGAGTTCGACGAAGTGGCCGCGATGCTGGAGCTGGGGATCGGCGAAGCAGTCGGCGCTGGTCGCGACCCGATGTGCCGGGACCCCCGCGTCCTGCAGCGCGGCCTCCAGGATCATGCCGTCATGGTCGGCCGACCACGCGGCGATGGCCTCGTCGAGCGGTGCCCGGTTTTCGAGTCGCGCTTCCCCGGTCGCGAAGCGTGCATCCTTGTTCCAGGCGCGACCGGCCAGGCCCGACAGCGCGCGCCACGCGGTCTCGTCTGGCGCCGCGATCGCAATCCAGCAATCCTCGCCGGCCACCGGATAGACACCGCTCGGTGCCCAGTCCGCGCACGCGTTCCCGGCTGGACCGCGCACGCGGCCGTGCACGGCGTACTCGAGAAGCGCTTCGGTCATCAGATGCATCGAACTCTCGGACTGGGAGCAATCGATGTGCTGGCCCTGCCCCGTGCGGCGCTGGTGGTCCACCGCGGCCAGGAGTGCCGTTGCCGCGAAGCGTGGCGAGACGTAGTCGGTGTAGGCCACGTACGGACCCGCCGGCGGACGGTCCGGCCATCCGGTCAAGAACCCGAAACCGCCAAGCGCCGCGCCCATGGTCCCGAAGCCAGCAAGGAGACGTTCGGGGCCAGTCTGGCCGGCGAGACAACTCGACAACATCACCAGCGCGGGGTTCGTCTCGCGCAACGTCGCGTAGTCGAGGCCCCACTCCTTCATCATGCGCGGTGTGAAGTTCTCGACGACGACGTCGGCCCAGTCCGCGAGCTGGTGCGCGACGCCCCGACCTTCCGCCGTCCGCAGGTTGAGTCCCAGACTGAGCTTGTTGAGGTTCACGTTGCCGTAGTTGGCGGACCGCTCGAACCCGGCAATGCCGTCTTTGTAGGGAGTCGCGTTTCGAAGCGCGTCGACCGCGCTGGCAGATTCAACCCGAACGACCGTGGCGCCGTGGTCGGCGAGGTACCGCGTGATGGCGGGCCCCGCGTACACCCAGCTGAAGTCGAGCACCTTGAGTCCAGCGAGCGGCGCTTGCTCCGTCTTGCGGGGCGCACGACCAAAGGCCGTCCATTCGAAACGCCACTCCGCGGGCCCTTCCGAAAGGCGCGGCGGAGGGACCGACGCGTCGAGCGGCGTCTCCGAACATTTGACGAATGCGCCCGGGTAGCGAACGGGCGCATCGGCGGCGGGGTCGTCGACGTCCACCCAGTAGTCGCGAGCGGCCAGCTGTTCCGACGCTGCGAGGTCGCTCGCTTCGGAAAGCGGTACGACCAGCACCTTCCGTTCGAAAGCGGCGGCCATCATCTCGGCCTTCGTATGGCGAAGCGTGAACGCCTCGATCGCATCCTGGATCTCTGCGTGCTGCTCGTAGGTGACCTGGCCCTTCACGAGCAACGGCACATAGCCGACCCAGTCGATGTCGCGCACCGCCTCGCTACACGCGCCCTCTTCGCACATCCAGGCAAAGAAACGCGCCGTCGCGGGCCCGATGGCGTCGCCGAACAGGAACGTGAAGTTGACGAAGCCGTCCTTGCACGGGTAGACGAACCGTAAGTGGATCGGCCCGAGCCGAACGCCGCCCCCGAGTCGTTGCGTCTGGTTGTCGCCCCAGACCGAAGACAGCACCGACGATTGCGTCGTCATCATCATGGCGGTCTGAGCCGACACATCAACGTGTTGGCCGAGACCACTCTGACTTCGCTCGGTCAATGCCACCATCGTCGCGACCGCGGCTTCCGCCCCGGCGTTCAAGAAGGCCTGCGGGATCGTCGCGCTGAGCGGCGGCCGGTCGGCATCGCCCGTGATATAGAGGGCCATCGACGAGGCCGTCACGGTCAGGTCGGTGGCCGCCCAATCGGCTTTCGGCCCATCGACGCCGAAGGGGGTGATCGAAACGTGGACCAGATGCGGTGCGAAGTCGGCCACGGTCTCGATCCCGAGGCCGGCGACTTCTCGCTCCATCAACGTCAAGTCTTCGATCAGCACGTCGGCTTCGCATAACAGTTCGCGAAGTCGTTCTCGGCCCGCCGAGGTCTCGACATCGACGACTTCCGAGCGCTTTCCGCGGTGCACGCTCCAGAAGCCGAGACTCTGGTCCGGGTGGGGTTCCGACCCTGCGAATGGTCCCTGCGAACGACTCACGGCGCCGCCAGGCGGTTCGATGAGCCGAACGTCCGCTCCCAGGTGCGCCAGCATCTGACCACACAACGAGGCGCCCCCGTCGGTCAGGTCCAGCACCCGGATGTGTGACAGCAATGGCGCCTCCCCGCTGCGCGGAATCCTATCGCGAAGCGGCACCAACGGGCGAGATCGGCCGTCGACGAAGCCGTCTTCGTCGCTCCCGCGTCGATGGCCATGCGAGCGGGCGGACCGGATCCGTTCGTTACCATCGGGCGATGACCGACGAAGACATCCAGACCGAACGCGCCCAGAACCTCTGGAACAGCACGGCACGCAAGTTCCGGCCGCTCGACAAGGCGGCCGAACTGATCGCAGCCCCTGCCGTTGGACCGGAACAGATCGGTGGACTCATCGACGCCCAGGGCGAGGTCCTGACGTACGCGTGTGCCATGACCGAGCCCGATGTCTACCGAAGCTGGGGAACGCACCCGCCCTCCGGCCTGCTCCTGATCGGCCCCAGCGGTTCCGGCAAGACCTTGCTCGCCCAAGGGCTCGCCACGCGCGCGCGCGCATCATTCCTGGGCCTCGACGTACCTCGCCTCGCACTCGAGATCGTCCACGCGGGCGGCCAGGTCGGGGAACTGCTTGAGGCGTGGTCGCAGACGCTGACCGAGATGCCGCCAACCACGGTCTACTTCCACGAGCTCGAGTTCTTTCAAGCCGCCGAGTTCGGCGGCCAGCGCACGGATCTTCCGATCGGCCCCATCATGGATTTCCTCGGCGAACTCACCGACCGGTGTGTCCAGGTCGACCAGATCCTCGTCGTCGGTTCCACCAGCCATCCGGACACGCTGCGGCCGGCCTTCGTGAAGCCCGGCCGCTTCGAGCGCGTCGTCGAGGTCAACCCGGTGTTTCCCGACGACGTGATCGCGGCACTACGGATCCACGCCGTGGTGGCCGAAGAATTGGCGGGGCGAGCACTTTTCGGCGAGGTCGACTGGAACGATGTCGTCAGCCGTTTCCGCGACCCCTCCACCGGAGACTGGATCCAGATGATGCACGGTGTGTTGCGACGGAAGGCGCGCGAGCAATGCGGCGCTTCCGAAGTCGACCAGGTCCACACCAAGGACCTGCTCGCCGAAGTCGAGCTGTCGCGACGCGCGCGCAAACGCCTGCCGCGCCAGGGGCCGACCGGGACCTACCTATGAGCGGCGCCTGGATCATCACGGGCGGTGCCGGCTTCATCGGCTCGAATTTCGTCCGGGCTGCACTCGCGCAAAGCGATGCCCCGCTCGTGATCGTCGACAAGCTTACCTACGCCGGCAACGTGCAGAGCCTGCGCGACGTGGAAGCCGATCCCCGTTTCACGTTCATCGAGGCCGACATCGCCGACCGCGAAGCGATGGACGCCGTCTTCGCCGCGCATGCGCCGACGGTCGTCATCAATTTCGCCGCCGAAAGCCACGTCGACCGCTCGATCGACGGCCCCATGGAGTTCGTCAACACGAACGTGTTGGGAACGCTGCAGCTTCTCGAAGCCGCGCGCGCCCATGTGGGCGGACTCTCGGATTCCGCACGTGCGGACTTCCGCTTCGTGCAGATCTCGACCGACGAGGTATTCGGTTCGCTGGGTCCGACCGGCGCCTTCCAGGAAACGACACCGTTCTCGCCGCGCTCGCCCTACTCCGCGTCGAAGGCCGGTGCCGATCACCTGGCGGGCGCGTACTTCGAGACCTTCGGCCTTCCGACACTGGTCACGCACTGCTCGAACAACTACGGCCCGTTCCAGTTTCCCGAGAAGCTGATCCCGCTGATGTTGCTGAACGCGCTCGAAGGCAAGCCGCTGCCCATCTACGGCGACGGCCAGAACATCCGCGACTGGCTCTACGTCGAAGACCACTGCCACGCCATCCTTCGCATCCTCGAAGCCGGGGAGCCCGGAAGCACCTGGAACATCGGGGGCCGCGCCGAGCGCACCAACCTCGAAGTCATCGAGAGCCTCTGTGCCGGGATCGAACAACGGCGACCCGCGGCCCAGAACGCGGCCCTTCGTGATGCTGGAATCTCCGACTACCCGGCGCTCCGCTCGTACGTGGAGGACCGACTCGGTCACGACCGGCGCTACGCCATCGACGACACCAAGCTGCGAACGGAACTCGGTTGGTCGCCCTCGGTCGATTTCGACACGGGTCTCGGCCGCACCATCGACTGGTACCTGTCCAACCCTGCCTGGTGTGAGGCCGTCCAGACGGGCTCGTACCGACGGGAACGCCTCGGGACCGCCACCAGCTGAAAACGACGGCGCTCGCGGGCCAGATCATTCGCATTCTGTCCGCGAAGCGGCGCTCCGATTCGCTGCCAGCGGCCGACCCCCCTATCCTCCCCGCTCTGGCACCACCGCCAGAGGGAGCGACATGGGCGACGCGGGCCGCAAGGCAAGAAGCGAAGCATCGCGATGGATCGCACCCGTCGTGTGGCTTGTCCTGACCGGCGCGGCGGTGGCCGCCTCGGCCCAGCAACCGGTCGAGGTCACACCCGCCGATCCGTCCGACGCGACGCCGGCAGAAATCACCGAGTCGATCCAGAGCGATCCGCTGGGCCAGCTTCCCGAAGAGCCGCCCGTGCCGGGTCCGGGCACTAGCGAAGCAGAATCGAACCCAGCGGATGGTTCTTCAGCCGCCGCACCAGCCGTCGTCGTCGTCGAGCCCGTCGTCATCGACTGGATGGAAGAACAGGTTCGCTCCGCGGAACAGACCTTGAGGAACGCGCGTTTCCGCTCTGCTCTGGGGATCGCGCGACAGCTTCAGGACCATCCACGGGCACTTGCCGAGCAGCGGGCACGCCTGGCCTTTGTGGTCGGTACTGCAGCGCTCGCGCTCGGGGACAACGCCGAAGCGTCCGCGAGCTACCGGCGTGTGTTCGACTTTGCGCCCGATTTCGAAACGGCGACCGAGGTATCGCCCAAGGTCCGTCGCGCGCTCGCCGCGGCGCGAACAGGCGGAGCCGGAACGTGATCGCGACAGCGTTCCTCCACGAACTTGCGGCGGCACTGCGCGAACCCGCGACCCCGACCGTGTGGGTTCGGGAGATCGCAACGAACGATGCCCGGGAACTCACGCGCCGACTCAGCCGAGCCCTGGGCCGCAACGCCTCGATCATCGTGGTGCCCGACACCAGCGTCCCGGCCGGCGGGCTCTGGCTCGCGATCGCGCGTGGCCTGAATGCGCCCGAGGGGGGTGACCCGAAACGGCGCGTGCGCCGCGCGATCGAAGAGCGCGCGCGGACGGGCGCGCGAACCATCCTGGCCCTCCCCCACGCCGAACGCATGGCACCCGAAGCCCTTGGTGGGTTGCTCGCAATGGCCGACGCGTCCCCCGAACTCCGGCTCCTGTTGTTGACCGAGGGCGACGCCTCCCTGCCCAGCCTCCTCCCCGACGGGACGCCTACCCTGGCCCCGCCGGCTGCACCTCCAGAGCCCGCCGCCGCGGCCAACCCGCCCGCCGCGAACCCACGTGCAACCGCACCCGCACCCAAAGACGCGGGCGACGAACCCGCGCGCGCGTTGGCCTGGCCCCTCGGCATCGCGTCTCGGACCCGTGTGATGGCTGCCGCCATCATCGGCGCGATCGCCATCGCGAGCGGGTTCTGGTGGGCCACACGCGCGCCCGAAACTCCGCCAGCGGTCGCCGCCGCAAGCACACCGCGGGAAGCTTCGAATCCCGTTCCTGCACAGGCTGCGGACGAGCCTGCTCCACCGCTCCAAGACCGGCCGAGCATCGTCGCAGCGCCCGCACCCCGACCGTCCCCCCCGGTCGCGCCGGCACCCTCAGCGCCCGCTCCCACGGTCGCACCAGCAGAGGTTGCAGCGACGCCAATGCCCGAGCGCACACCGCCCGCCTTGCCTTCTGCGGGTCCAGCGGCCGCCGCGCCGCCACGAGATCTCGCACCCGCGCCGGCCCCTCCGGCAGAAGTGGCCGAGACCGGGCCGGTCGGTCGAGCCGTCCACATCAACGCGGTGCCTTGGGCCCGGATCGAGATCGACGGCGTCTACCGCGGCGATACCCCGATGGGCAACATCCGATTGTCTCCGGGCGTCCACGAGGTGCGCGCGACGTTCCCGGATGGCAGCTGGAGCGTCCGCGAGGTCCGCGTCGGCGACAACGAGCGCTACCTCTCGTTCACGCGCTGACCTCGTTCACGCGCTGACGCGCATCGACCGCGAGCAGCGGACTAGCGAGCGAGCTGGGCCGCCAGGCAATCGGGGCACATGCCGTGCGTCACCGGCGCACTCTCCTCAGGAGAGCGCTGTGTGACGCGCTTCATCAGCCGTTGGCACCAAGAACAGACAACCATCGGTGAGGAAGTGGTCCAACGCGCGCGGATGGTGGCGCGGTTTTTTGTCCCGGTATCGGGAATTCCCGCGTTCGGGACACCCAGGACCGCGAGATCTCGGCCGTTCCAGGTTCCGAGGCCGAACTCGAGAGAATGCAGCCCTGTGCCAGGACCTTGCACGGAGAGCTGCGCCTACCCGCATGCGCAAGGGATCGGCGCCCCAGGCGCATCCTGCTTCGAGATTGCCGACGTCTTTCCACCTCGATTCCTGAATCTGGGACTCGCGGACGAACTCGGGAGACCAGCAACTCGGGTTCGAACAGGTTGTTTCAACTACGCTTTTCGTCTTTCTTCCGGACCGGCATGCCGCTTGCTCTGTGTTCTCCCGTAGCCGTCGTCCCCATTGCAGCCGGGAACGCCCTGGGAGGGGAACCTTGTCCGATCACACCGTGCTCTTCGTCGACGACGAAGTGAACATCCTTCGCGCCGTTCAACGCCTGATGCGCAACGAGTCCTGCCAGGTCGTCACGGCCTCGCGCGGCGCTGAGGCGCTCGAGGTGCTCGAAAAGCAGCCCATCCAGGTCATCGTGACCGACCAACGAATGCCCGAGATGAGCGGCGTCGACCTGCTGTCGGCCATTCGGGAACGGCACCCCGACATGGTGCGGATGATGCTCACCGGATACACGGAAATGAACGTGGCCGTGGACGCCATCAACCGCGGCGAGATCTACCGCCTGATCACGAAGCCGTGGAACGACGAGGAACTCAAGGCCACGTTGCGCCAGGCGTTCGATCACCACGATCTCAAGAACGAGATTCGCCGCCTCAACCAGGTGACGCGAGAGCAGAACCTCAAGCTCCAGGACATGAACCGCAACCTGGAAGGCAAGGTCCGGGAACGCACCAAGCAGCTCGCGGACAAGCACCAGGAACTCCGGATCGCCTACGTCCAGACGATTCGGGCGCTTGCGGAAGCCGTCGATGCGAAGGACGCGTACACCCGCGGCCACTCGGAGCGCGTCGGCGTCTACGCCTCGAAGATGGCGCGTGCCCTCGGACTCCCGAAGGAGCTGATCGAGCGCGTCTACATCTCCGGCCTGCTCCACGATGTCGGCAAGATCGGCGTGCGCGACGCGGTGATCACCAAGCCCGAGCGACTGACCCACGAGGAGTACCTCGAAATCAAGCGTCATCCGGAAATCGGCGCACGAATCCTCCAGCCCGTGGAGTTCCTTGCCGATGTGGTCCCGTGCGTCCGTCACCACCACGAGTGGTACGACGGATCGGACCGCGGCTATCCCGATCAACTCCGAGGCGATTCCATCCCCCTGCCCTCCCGCATCATCCTTGTGTCGGACACCGTCGAAGCGATGACCAGCGACCGCCCCTATCGGAAGGGGATGCCGCTCGAAACCGTCGTCCGAGAACTCCACAAGTTCTCGGGAACGCAGTTCGATCCGATCTGCGTCGACGTGATGCTGCGTCTGCTCGAAGACGAAGGCGAGAATTTCATCAAGAAGGACCAGTCCTTCGACATTCACGCGTTCCTCGAGGTCTGACGTGAAGGGTGGCCTCAGACTTCTCTCGCAGGAACTCGCTGTCCTGGGACTCGACCTTCAGAGCACGTTGAACGAGGAGCCGCGTTTCCTGCTCGACGCGACCTTCCTGGGCGCATTGCATCTGGAACTCTCGGAACGCCTGGGTCCCGAAGACACCCGCGCTGCGTTGCTCCAGCTCGGGTTCCTCCACGGCCTGCGCGACGCGCTGGTCCTCGTCGGCCGGGACCTCGGATCCCAGGTCGATGCGGCGGGCCAGCCACCGGCCTCGCCACGCGTCGCGATGCAACTGACCCACGCGATCGGCCAGACCGGGCTCGAAGTCCAGGGGCAGTGGCCTGATCGCCGCGAAGCCCGGGCTGTCACCGAGATGGTGGGCCCCTCGGAGGGACCGATCTGCCATGTCTCCGCGGGATATACGTCAGGATGGTTGTCGGGTGTGTTCGATGCCGACGTGATCGCGATCGAAGAGACCTGCCGCGCACACGGTGACGAAGCGTGCCGCTTCCAGGCACTCGAAATTTCCGCATGGATCGCCCAGGGGGAGCGCGAGGCGCTCGAAGTCATGGAGATGCTCCCGGCACGCGCCCTGCGAGACATCGTCGAACACCACGTCGCCACGCAGCCGCTTCCGGCACCGCAGGGCGGCGAGCATTTCGAGCGCGGCTCGGCTGTGGTCCATGTCTGGGGCCCGGTGATGGTCGTCCCTTTCTCGGGCCCTGATGAGGCGCACCGAGCGCTCGACCTGATCGGGCGCGACCCCGGTGCGCGGGACGTACGGGTTGTTGTCCTCGACCTGGCTGGCGCGATCATCGATGAAGGCTTCGGAGCCGCCGCCCTGGAGCAGATCCTCGACGCCGTCGAGTCGTGGGGCGCCGAGCCGATCGTGACCGGCGTTTCCCCACTCTCGGAGGCCGCCGTCGCCGATATCGAGCGTTCGCACCTGGTCCTGCGCAAGGACCTCCCGGAGGCCATCGCGGCCGCCTTCCAGATTGCCGAAGCCATGCGCCGGATGACTTGAACCGACGTCAAGTCCGACCACGGATCACCCGATCCTCCCCAGGTGCCGTCCCTTTCCCAGACTCCGCTTCCCAACCTGCTGGTCGGGTTCGCTCGTGATGGCTTCACGGGCGCGTTGCGCCTGCGGACAGGAAAGACGTTGAAGACGCTCCAGTGGCACGCGGGAACCCTCGTCAGTGCGACCTCGAGCGACCCCGCCGATGGTTTCCTCCGGATCCTGACCGATGCCGGCACGATCTCGGAGGCCGACCTCGCGACGATCGAAGACTGCATGCGGACCAAAGGCTGGGATGCGCTGCGCGCGACCGCGGCCCTCAAGAAGGCAACGCCCCGGGATCTCGTGCAGGCCCTCGCGCGCCAGATCGAGCAGACGGCGGGCAGCGCTCTTGCGTGGACCGAGGGCGACTACGAGATGGACTTCCAGCCCCCGGAAGGCAGCCCGCCGGCGCTCCCGATCACCGTCACCGCGATCTTGTACCGCGGGATTGCCAAGCACTGGCCCGTCGATCGCGCCCTGGCCGCGCTCGGGGACCGATCAACCCACTACCCGCACCCGTCGTCGGACTTTTCCGCGCACCTCTCAACCCTCCACGCGGGCGACGCCGGCGAAGCATTCGAAACGGCACTCGACGGAGTCACCACCGCATTCGCCCTTTGCCAGGCGAGCCCACGACCCGAGACCTGGGCCGCACTCGTGGTGCTCGATCTGCTGGGCGGGCTTCGTTGGGAAGCCGACCCGGGGACGGAAGAACCCGTGGAAGCGACCGCAGACGCCCCAATGATCGAAATCCAGATCTCGGGCGGGGCGCCGGAGGCCACGGCCACGGCCGACCCCCAAGCGCGCAGTGCCATGCGCGACGACATCGACGATCGCGCCGCCGCGCTTCGCGACGAAATCCTGACGCTCCACGGACGTCTCAAGGAGATCGACCACTACGAACTCCTGGGCCTCGACCGCGACGCCAACCACGCGAAGGTCAAGCGTGCCTATCTCAAGGCCGCGAAACGCTTGCATCCCGACCGTGCGACGCACCTCGGCCTCGAAGAGGTCAAGGACGCGGCCAACGACGTCTTCGCCCAGATCACACGCGCGCACGGAATCTTGTCCGACGTAGAGCAGCGCCGGAGTTACGACGCTTCCCTCGAGGGTCACACCGAGGTGGATGCCGACCGGGTTGCCCAGGCTGAGGTCTTCTACCGAAAGGGCGAGGCCCTGCTGCGCGCAGGAAACTTCCTCGACGCCGTCGACCTGCTCGACGCCGCGGTCCAGGTCTGGCCCGACGAGGCCGACTACCAAGCGGCATTGGCTTGGGCGTTGCACCGAAAGAACCCGCCGGACAACGACGCCGCACTCGCCCACTTCGAGCGAGCCCTCGAACTCGGCGCTGCGGGCGCACAGACGCATCTGCGCATGAGCCTCGTCGTCAAGGAAATGGGCGATCTTCCCCGCGCCGGCGTCCTTGCCCAGAAGGCGCGGTCGATCGACGCAGACGTGAAGCCCTAGCCTCAGCGGGCGAAACTAACGCAGCTCTCTACGCGCAGCGGGTTCTGGAAGTGGGTGGAACCACTTCGGATCGTCGAGCAGCTTCTCCAGGACCGGAATCTGGACGCCATACTCGCGCCCATCGGCCTCCTTCCAGAAGATCCGTGCAAAGGTGTCGCCCGAACGAAGGAAGGGCCCTGCGAGACCGGCGCCGCGCGCCAACTCCGCGAGCCGCGTCACATCGGCCGTCCGTTCAACTGGGACCGGATCGCGGCGAAGGGTCGTTCCACTTGGCCGACGATAGAGAGCGGCCAACGCCGGCGACGTCAGGCGCCCGCCTGCGCGCAGGCGTTCTCCCACGAGGCGTTGAAAGTCCGGCTCGCGCCGCATCGGGTCATCGCCGCGCCGCCAATGACCCTGATAGCCGAGCGCGTGACCGATCTCGTGCACCCATGCACCGAGGTGCTCGGACGCCGACAGTTCGCGAGAACGGCCGCGAAAGTCGGGGCCCACCGTTCGGGCCAGCGTGATTTCCGCAGACACGAGCGCCGCCCGCGGAGCAGCCGCGGCCGCTTCCGGCAGCTGGCAGTCGACATTGGTCAGCGCCGCCGCCCGGGTGCCGTTGTCGCGCCGCAGGCCGGACTCGACCGACCGCAGCTGTAGCTGTGCACCGCTCGGCGGCACCTGCGTGAAACGAACACCGATCCCGGCGCCTTCCCAAGCCTTGAGCGCGGCCT
>JAJDAQ010000073.1 GCA_029261815.1 Deltaproteobacteria bacterium | reverse complement strand
TCCGGCGCCGGAGCCCGCGCTGTTCTCGTTCAACAGTCCGCTCGGTGCCTGCGAGGCGTGTCACGGCTTCGGCCGAACGCAGGCGCTCGATCTCGAGCGGGTGATCCCTGATCCGTCGAAATCGCTGGGGCGCGGCGCGATTGCGCCGTTCGCAACGAAGACCGGACGCGGCTGTCAACGCGACCTCCTCGACGCTTGCCGCGAGAACGGCGTTCCCACCGATGTCGCGTGGAGTGCGCTGGACGCCGAGAAGCAGCGCTGGGTCGTGGACGGGGACGACGCGTGGTACGGGATCCGGGGGTTCTTCGAGTGGTTGGAAGGGCGTCGGTACAAGGTGCAGGCCCGCGTGATGATCGCCCGGTATCGGCGATTCGATTCCTGTGAAACCTGTGGGGGCACGCGCCTGCGACAGGAGGCGCTTTCGGTCGAAGTCGCCGGGCGGACCATCGGCTGGGTCGGGACGCGCTCGATCGGGCAGCTGCTCGAATGGCTCGAATCCCTCGAACTCGAGGGTGCGGCGGCCGCACGCGGAAAGCGGCTGCTCGATCTGCTGCGGAGCCGCGTGGGCACGGCCGCACACGTTGGGCTCGACTACCTGTCGTTGGAACGGCAGGTGCGAACCCTGTCAGGCGGGGAAGCGCAGCGCATTCAGCTCGCGACCGCACTCGGTGGTGCGTTGACCGCATCCCTCTACGTGCTCGACGAGCCGTCCGTGGGCCTGCACCCGCGAGACGTCGGCCGTCTCCTTGAAGTTCTCCAAGCCATCCGCGACCAGGGCAACACCGTGGTGGTGGTGGAGCACGCGGCCGAGATCGTGGCCGCTGCGGACCACCTGATCGACATGGGTCCACGCGCCGGCCGACACGGCGGCGAGGTCGTGGCCGAAGGAACGGTGGCCGAGGTCATGGCGACGCCGGGTTCCCCAACGGGTCGGGTCCTGGCCGGTGACTTCGTACTCAGCCGGCGGCGGCGGGCGGAGTCGACGGGCAAGGTCGAGATCCGGGGTGCGCGGGCGCATAACCTCCAGGACATCGACGTCGATGTTCCCCTCGGCCAGTTCGTGGTGATCAGCGGCGTGTCCGGTGCCGGCAAGTCGAGTCTGGTGCGAGACGTCCTCGTCGGTCACCTCCAAGGCGATCCCGAGCGCGGTGAGTGCGCCGCGGTCAAAGGCGGCACACAGCTTCGCGAAGTCGTGATCGTCGAGCCGACGCCGCCGGGGCGCAGCCAGCGCTCCAACCCGGCAACGGTGTCGAAAGCCTTTGATGGCATTCGCAAGCGCTTCGCCGAGACGCCAGAGGCCCAACGACGCAGCCTCGGCCCCGGCTGGTTCTCGTTCAACGTGGCAGGCGGGCGTTGCGAGCAATGCGAAGGAAGCGGCGAGACCGTGGTCGACATGCAGTTTCTCGAGGACGTACGGGTCCCGTGCGAAAGCTGCGACGGCACACGCTACCGACACGAAGCGCGCGCGATCACCTGGAAGGGGCGGTCCATCGTCGATGTCCTGGCGCTATCGATCGAGGAAGCGCGTGAGGTCTTCTCGGCGGACAAGACGGTGGCCGGGAAGCTCGAACCGTATGCCCGCGTCGGCCTTGGGTACCTGACACTCGCGCAACCGTTGACCACGCTTTCCGGCGGCGAACTCCAACGCATGCGGGTGGCGCAGGCGCTCGCGAGTCGGCCGGCGGGAACCTTGTTCGTTCTCGACGAGCCGACGACGGGCCTTCATGCCGGCGAAGTCCAGGTCCTGCTCGATTGTCTTGATGCGCTGCTCGATGCCGGCGCCAGTGTGGTCGTCGTCGAACACCACCTCGACGTGATCCGGCTCGCCGACCATGTCATCGATGTCGGGCCGGAAGGCGGTCCCGGGGGCGGCCAGATCGTGGCCATCGGTACGCCGGACGAGGTCGCGGCGGTGGTCGGGTCGCACACCGGCGCAGCGCTCCGTGCGCTGGCATCGGGCTAGGCTCGCACGATGGCCGATCGCGCAGTCCCGCCGCCCGACATCACCCCGGAGGCCTTCTTCACGGAGTGGGCCCCCAAGCGCGTGGCGGATGATCCGGTGCGCCAACAGAAGCTGGGCGACAGCGACAACGTGCTGGTCTTCCATCTCGATGACCCAGACGGCGATCTGGGTGGCGCCTACACGCTCCGAATCGAAGAGGGCATGGTCATCGGTCGCGTCGGCGATGTTCCTGTGGCGGATCTGAGGATCCACACCACGCTGGAAACCTGGCGCGCACTCAACGCTGGAGACTTCTCCGCACCCGAAGCCTTCATGCGAAAGCGCGTTCGACTACAGGGAGACCTTCGCCTCGCGGTGAAGCTCCACATGATCATCGGTTAGGCGGGCAGGGTAGACCGCCTGTTGGCACGGTTACTCCGTATCGCTCGGGCTGCGGCGCGGGTGACTTCGGTGCGCGCGGCGGCGGTGGGCGAAGATCCGCTTGTCGTGGGTCTTGCGCAGCTTGAGGCGCAGCTTGTCGAGCGCCTTGGTGGCGCAGGGGCCAGACTCGGAAGCGGCCGCGTGTGCCGCCGCCTCGGTGTGCTTGCCCAGGGCGTGGCTCGACGCTTCGTAGCCCGAGTGCGTGTGCACGAGGGTCAGCTCCATGCGCGTCAGTTCCGGGAACTCATCACTGAGGTCATGGCAGCGTCGCTCGACCTCCTCCTTCACGTCCTGATGAACCCGCATATCCTTGAAGTGGATGGTCACGACAGCTTCGCTCATTCCTTCTCCTGATCTTGGTTGGCGACGAATTGCGTTCCTTCTCTATCGGTCCAATCTGTGCCCGTCCGAAGTCGAAGTCAAGCAAACGATTCGACTTTGAACGGCACGCAATCGGCAACGAGCGAGCTATCCTCTCTGCCCTTCGCGGAGGCGTTTCGAGAGCTGGTGCCTCGCCCGGACTTCAAATCCGGTGGAAACCGTGGCAACACGGTTTCGGCGGGTTCGATTCCCGTCCGCTTCCGCCAGGAAGACTTCCGCTTCCGCCAGGAGGGTGCGGTCGCCGGTGGATGCGGAGCGCCAGAGCGGGCGCATCCGTCCGGGACGTACCGTTGTTAGGTGACGAGCGAAGCGTGGCGAAGACGACGGCGTCGCCACATGCCGACGATCGGCAGCGCTTCCTGGGCCGGAATGGAAGCCGAGGTGCGGACAGCGGTGGCGTTCGCGGCGGCACGCCGTCCACGGCGCCGTGCCGAAGGGTTCGTTGGGGAAGATTCCCCCATGAAGCTCTTGGTTGGGGCTCGGTGCCCCATCCTTGCTGGTATGGCGCCTCACTGAGCGTTGGCATTCGGCACGTCCCTTGCTGTTTCATCTGTGGAGTCGCGGATGCCCCGAAGTCGGAGGAGTGGTGATGCAGACAGGCGTGCCCGAGAACAAGGAACTCTCGGAGGCCGAATGCCGACGCCGACTTGCCGGCGGGGGGGTTGGCCGAATCGCACTCCCCGGAGAGGGGGCACCGATCATCCGGCCGGTGAACTTCCTGGTCCACGAGGGAGTGATCGTGATCCGCACCGGCGAAGGCGCGCTGATTCGCGCCGGTGCGCAAGGGACTCCGGCGAGTTTCGAGATCGACGGGATCGATCCGCTCGAGCACACGGGCTGGAGCGTGGTGGTCGTGGGCAAGATTGCCATTCATCCACGTGAAGATGCGCTCGGCGCGCTCCCACTTCGCGCGTGGGCTTCTGGCCAGAAGAGCCGGCACGTGATGATCTCGCTCGACGCAATCAGTGGCCTCCAGATTCCATCAGGGAAGGGGAATCGATGAGTCCGACGGCACCGAAGTCGACTCCGCCCCGCGCGCTCGACCAGTGGGGACGATCAGAAGGGGGCGTCTTCTCGAATGCGCTCTACCGCGCGGCCTATCGAGACTGGTTCCGGGTGTCCTGGGAGGGCATGGAACACGTCCCGGCCAGTGGCGGCGCGCTGCTCGTCTCGAATCACGCGGGCCTCATTCCCGTCGATGGGAGCATCGTGCAGCAGGGCGTCGAAGAGGAGCGCGGTCGCGCGGTCTACGCGCTCGCCCATCACGGATTCTGGCGCTTCCCTTTCATGGGGCGCCTACTGTCCCGGAGTGGCGCCGTGGTGGGTCACCCGTCGAATGCGCAGCGCCTACTCGCCGATGGCCAACTCGTGTTGGTCTTTCCAGAAGGCGAGAAGGGCCCGGTCAAGGCGGCGTCGGAGCGTTACCGCCTCCAGCGCTTTGGGCGGGGCGGGTTCGTCGAGACTGCGATGCGTGCCGGTGTGCCCATCGTTCCCATCGTCCTGTCGGGGACCGAGGACACGACACCGACCGTCACCACGGTTTCCGTGGCCGGCCAGACGGTCCCGATCACCTTGAACAGTCTGCTCCTGGGACCGCTTGGCGCGTTCGCCCACTTTCCGGCCAAGATCTCGGTCGAGGTTCTTCCGCCCGTGCACTTCGATGAGGCTCCCGGCTTGGCGAGCTACTCCCGGAGCCTGCTGATGAGCCGTTCGGAGGAGATCCGGAGCGACATGCAGCGGACGCTCGATTCAATGCTCGGTCGGCGCGAAAGCGTCTGGAAGGGCTGAGCATGGAACGCCTTCTCGTGACTGGAGCCACCACGCCGCTGGGGCGAATGCTCGTTCAGCATCTCCAGGACGAACCGGGTGTGAAGAAGGTGATCGGCGTCGAGCCGCGCAGCACCACGGATTGGCTCGACGGGGTCGAACTCGTCGCCTTCGAACCCGACGACGGAGAACTGGTCTCGTTCCTGGCGGACCAGGCCGTCGACACCGTCATTCACCTGCTCGCGCCGTCGCGCACGGGGGATCCGGAGGTCAGCGGTCCGGCAGACGTGATCGATTGCATGCGGCTCTGTGCTGCCGTGGGAAGTCCAAGGGCCCATGTCCGCTCGCTCGTGCTCGTGTCGTCGAGTGAGGTGTATCCCATCGATTCGCACGCGCCGCTCATGCATCGCGAGCAAGATCTCGTCGGTGACGTCGTAAGTGAAGCGGCCGAGGCCCTGCTCGAGGCCGAGGACTTCGCCAGGGACGTCGCCGAACGCCTGTCCCATGTGAACGTGTCGATCCTGCGCCTCGCCGAGTTGATGGGCGGGAAGCTAGGCGGCGCCCTTTCTGCGGTACTTGCCCAATCCCGCCCACCCCAGTTGATCGGCTTCGATCCGCAGGTCCAGTGGCTGCACGCGCTGGATGCCGTCGAGGCGATTCGCTTCGCCGCACGCCTCGAACTCGCAGGTGTCTACAATGTCGCCTCCGACGGTGTCATCCGTTGGAGCGAGGCACTTGCCGCGCGTGGGCGCCCGGTGACTCCGGTCCTGCCATTCGAAGTGTGGCCGCTGACAGCGCTGCTGCGCAGTGCGGGGCTGCCCCACTTGCCCGATGGGATGGGGAACCACCTTCGGTCGGGCTCCGCGGTGGACACGGCCAAACTCAGAGCGGCCGGTTGGCAGCCCCGTTTCGACCAGTGGCAATGCGCCGCGGGATCTGAGAGTTAGGCCACCTCGACCGGCCCAAAGCGGTCTTCCAGAACCTCTGCGAAGGCCCGGCAGACGTCGGTCGTGGTGATGATGCCGACGAGCTTCCCTTCACGGGCGACCAATGCCGTCCCGAGTCGTCGGGCGTGCATCCCCCTCAGCACGAAGGCCAGCGAGGTGTCCATCCCCACGACAAAGGGCTCGAGGGTCATGACCTGGTGGGCGACGCTGCCCTCCGGGTCGGGGTCCCCGGCGCCGGGATGGGCCAACCGTTCGACGTCGCGGATGGAGAGGATCCCGACCAGTCGGCCCTCCCGGATCACGGGGAGGTGGCGGAAGTCGTTCTCTTGCATCCGCTTCACGACCTCGGGAATCGGGGTGTCGAATGCGACCGTGTGCGGGAAGGGCGTCATCAGCGCACCGGCGCCTGGCATCGCTGCGTAGTGGGCAAGTCTCACCGTGGGCTCCTTCGCCAGTTCGCGAGGCTTGAGCAGTCGGTAGGCGGGGGGCCTGAGGGTGGGCTGAGGCGGTGGAGCACCGTTACGAGAGCGGGGGATCGAATGTGATCTCCAGCCCGCGGGACTGGTCCAGGAACACCTGCAGGAAGGGGAGGGTCGCCTTCCCCAACGCGCGACCCTCTTCATCCTGCGCGCGGATCTCGAGGGATCCGCTCTCGTACAAGGACGGTAGCGTGGCGCCGGTCCCGTTCTTGGACACGTTGGCTTCAAGCGCCTGCTGCCAGGCCTCAAGCGGTCCGGCGACGATGAAGTCCAGGTCGAGTTCGTTCCCGCCGCTCACGGCCCCGGCGCAGGTGCGGCCATCGAACTCGAACACGTAGAGACGGTCGTCGACCGCGATTCCGCAGTAGGCCTCGCTCGGGTCGAGGTGGTCTGTGCAGCCTGGATCATTCTCCATTCCCGCCTGCAGGGAACGAAAGAACTCAGAACTGGGGAACGGGATGCTCATGGAATCGCTGCCTCCGGGCTACATCCGCCGTTGCGTGCGTTGGAAGCGGCGCCTGAGCCGTTCTTCGGTTCGTTTCGCCCGTTGCTCTGCCTCGGCCGTTGTGAGCGGTAGGGATTGCCCATCGAAGATCGACTGGACGCACTCGCGGCAGAGGTCCCGCCGGGTGATCGCTCCGGAATCGAGAATCGGGGAAGCTTCCTTGCCGGTCAGGATGTCGAGAATGGCATCGGCCAGCTGGTCCGCGCCGACCCCTTCCTTGCGGAGCGCGCACTGCGGCTGTTGGCAGATCGCGTCTTTCTTGGGCGTGTTGACGATCGGTTGTTGGTCCTGCATGAGAACCTCCTTGGTGTTGGGGGCGCGACTAGCGACCGCTGAGCCCGTGCGCGGCGACCGCGGAGACGAAGTCGAGGGCGGTGATGATCCCGACCAACTCGTCGCTTTCGACCACGGGCAAGCGATGGATCTGGCGCGCGGCCATGCGGACGGCGACCGCGCGAAGGTCTTCGTCGGGCTCAGCGGTCAATAGATCGGTGCTCATCACATCGCCGACGCGCGCCTGGCCCAGCCGCAGGGCCAGCTTGCGCGTGTCGGCGCTCAGCTTCGCCACGGATCCCATCGAAAGGGGATATGGGCTCGAGTAGAAGGCCGAGATGCGTGAGGCATCGCGCTGGTCTTCGAGCAGGGCTCCGACCACGTCTACCCGCGAAACGACCCCGACCAGTCCCTTGTCGTCGACCACGGGTGCGCCGCCAATCTGTCGGTCCGTCAGCTCGCGGTCGAGGTCGAAAAGGGTGGTGTCGGCGCGCGTCACGTAGACGTCGGTCGTCATGACATCGCCGACCCGGAGCGTAAGCACACCAGATCCCTGAAGTCGCCTTGCGATGTGTGTCGCATGCATCTCTGATTCGCTCATGGGCTTCCTTTCGATCGGGCCTAACACCAGAGAGAAAAGCAATTGGCGTGCCGAAGGCGTGGCGTGCGAGCCCGCAGGAGAATTCCTCTACGTCGGAGGGGAGTTGGGCCGTTCGTCGCCCCAGGTCGTTGCCTGCCGAGCGGTCCCAATCGAGGCGCGCTGCCACAATCTCCGGGGATCGTGGCGCGATCTGACCCAGGGCGACGTCCCGGTTGCCTGCCTGTCACGGAGGCATCGGGAATGTGACGTCGGCCCGCGTCCCGGGAGCCGGATCGCTTCGGCTTCGACTAGCCGAGGGGCGCGTGCCGTCGTGCGATGGCTTTCATCCCGCGTTTGCATCCTGCGCTTGACTCGATGCGCGGGGATCACGCACACTGTGTGTCGGGGGTAGTGGTGTACTCGTTCGCGGATACCGCGCGGATCTTGCGAGTCTCGCCGGCGCGTCTTCGGTACTGGGAGCGCACGGCACTCGTGAATGCGTCGTCGATGACCGACGCGGGCGAACCCGTGTTCGCGTGGCAGGACCTGGTTGAGTTGCGGACGCTGGTCCGGCTGATCGACCGGGGGATTCCGGTTCAACGGATTCGCCGCAGCCTGGATCGCTACCGCCGACGCCTCGAGGAAGGCGTTCCCAGCGTGAGCGCGCTGGCGCTGGCAGACGTGGGTGCGGATGCTGTCGCCCTGCATCACGAGGGCGCCTGGGAAGCGCCGAATGGCCAACTCCTCTTCGACTTCGACGAGGATCTGGCGGCGCCCGCAGTTGCGTCGCTCGACGAGGCGCGTTTCGAGGCGGAAGGCAATGACGGCGGGTCGGCGCTGGCATGGTTCGAACGCGGCTGTGCCTTCGACGGCGAGCCGGCGAGCTACGAGCAGGCGATCGATGCCTACCGCCATGCGATCGATGCCGATCCGGACTTCGCGGACGCGCATTGCAACCTTGGGACGGTGTATTTCAATCGCGGACATCGTGAGGCGGCGAAAGCGGCCTACATCGACGCCCTGGCCGCGGATCCCGGGCATCTCGAAGCCAACTTCAACCTGGCCAATCTGCTCGAAGAACTCGGTCAGCGAGACGCCGCGCGGGCCCACTATGAGGCCGCGGTGGCGAGCGATCCGTTCTTCGCCGAGGCTCGGCTCAACCTTGCGCTGCTGTACGAGAAGCTCGACGCGAGGCGCGAAGCCCGGGAGCAGTGGCGCCACTACCTGCAGCAGGTGTCAGAAGGTCACTGGGCCGATATTGCGCGTGAGCGCCTTGGCGAGCCGCCGTGGCCACGCGGAAAGGGCCGCTAGGCGTCCTCTGGCCTTGCGCCGGTCGCCTAACGAGCTGGCGCTGCGACCCGAAACGTCGTCCGGTCGGCGCGCTCGTCGTCGAGCCAGACCTCTGCCTGCCAGATTCCGGCTCTGGTCACGGTGCCCGGCGGCGGTTCGAAACGATGAAGCGCCACCGCCTTGCCCTTCTTTTCGGTGACGCCGCGGTGGACTTCTGCGCCGACCGGGTCGAGCCAGCGGATCTCGAGTTCTTCGCGGCGGTCGTTCCAGGCAGGATCGACCTCGCCCCACCATACGAGCACGCGCGGGTCCGGCGCGAACTCTTCCACAGCGCCGCCGACCGGCGTGTCTGCGGCGGCCCCCGTGACGCCGTCCGACAGGCCGCTCTTGAGTAGGAGCGGGAAGGTCAGGCGCTTCAGCATGCGGGCCGTTTCCTTGGGCAACGGTCCCGGACGAACGAAGCGGCTCTGGGCCTGTTCGAGATGGAAGACGGCTCGGGCATCGTTGCCCAGCTTACGGTGAGCGCGGCCCAGCCGGAAGTGAACCACGGCCCGGGTGGGGTCGAGGTTCATCGCGCGCGTATAGGCGGCGACCGCCTCGCTCCAGGCCTCTTCTTGTTCGAGGATCTCGGCAAGTCGAAACGGGAGACGCGGGTCGTAGGGTTCGCGGGCTTCGGCTTCACGGAGCACTGAAGCGGCGCCGGGGAGGTCGTCGGCCTCGATCCGCTCTTCGGCCAGGGTGAGCGTGCGCTCGACGAAAGCCCGGTCCGGTGTCGGGAGTTCGGGACGCAGGGTCGTGCGTTCCTCGGCGACGAGGACGCTGAGGCGGTACTGGATGTCTCGGAAGCGCGCGCGGAGTGCGGGATCCTCTTTGCCCGGAATCGTCGTCTTCTCGGCTCGATCAACGGCATCCTGGGCACGAACGTCGGCACGCGGGTGGGACAGGAGATAGGGCGGGATTGAGCGGCCCGGACGCCCGTACTTGGCCACCAGGCGCTCGAAGAAGACGGCCATTCCGAGCGGGTCGTAGCCGGCACGTACCATGAAGGCAGTTCCCACCTGGTCGGCTTCGGCTTCGAACTCGCGTGTGTAGGAAAGGCGAAGGCTCTGGCTCACGCCTTGCGCGATGATCAGGGGCGCGATCTCGCCGGTGGCCGCTGTCAGGCCCGCGCCGACCAACCCCGCGATCAAGTCGGGCATGGCATTCGCTTCCACGCCGCGCGCCCAGTGGTGGCGGCGCGAGTGCGCGATCTCGTGAGCCAACACGCCGACGAGTTCATCGAGATCGTGCGCTTCGAGGATCGTCCCGGAGTGGAAGAAGATGTAGCCGCCAGGAAGGGCGAATGCGTTCAGCGATTGTTCGCGGAGAACGCGAAAACGGTACTGGAAGTTCCGGTCGCCAAGGTGTTGGACGATCGCGTTCCCGAGGTCGTTGATCCATCCGACGACTTCCGGGTCGTCGACGAGCAGGTTCCGCTCGATCAACTGCGCACGGATCTGCGCGTCCGCTTGGGCACCAACGAGCCGTTCCTGCTCGACCGAGATGTCGGGAATCAGCGCCTTGAACGGCTGGAAGCTGCCATCGTCGCCGGTGGTTGCCGCGCACGCCATCGTTCCGAGCAGGATGGCGACGACGCCGGCGCCGCGGATGCGCCAGGTCACGCGGGCTCGGTCGGGGGCTGCCAGCGAAGGATCGGCTTGCGGGCGGCGCGGGTCTCGTCGAGGCGCCGGTGCCGTGTGTGATGGGGTGCCGTGCGTACCGTTTCCGGGTCCGTTCGGGCTTCGTCCGCGATTTCCACGAGGGCTTCTACGAAGCGGTCGAGGCCCTCGAGCGATTCGCTCTCAGTCGGCTCGATCATCATCGCGCCCGCCACGATCAACGGGAAGTAGATGGTGGGCGGGTGGTAGCCGTGGTCGATCAGTCGCTTCGCCACGTCCATGGTGGTGATGCCGGTCTCCGCGAGGCCGCGATCCGACACGATGCATTCGTGCATGACCGGGCGATCGATCGGGACGTGGTAGTGCTCGCGCAGGCACGCGAGCAGGTAGTTGGCGTTCAGGACCGCGAGGTCGGTGCTGCGCCGCAGTCCCTCGGCGCCGAGTGCGAGGATGTAGGTGTAGGCACGGACCAACATGCCCACATTTCCGTGGTTCCCGTGGAGCCGGCCGATCGAATCGGGCAGGTCGTGATTCCAGAAGAATCCGTCGGGGCCTTGCTCGACGACAGGCGTCGGCAGGTAGGGGGCGAGGCTCGCCTTGATGCCGACCGGTCCAGCGCCCGGTCCGCCGCCACCATGCGGTGTCGAGAACGTCTTGTGCAGGTTGTAGTGCATGACGTCGATGCCCATGTCTCCAGGGCGTGAGACTCCGAGCAACGCGTTGAGGTTCGCGCCGTCGCCGTAGACAAGGCCGCCGCCGGCATGGACGACGTCACACAGCTCAGCGATGTGGGACTCGAACAGGCCGAGCGTGTTCGGATTCGTGATCATCAGGGCCGCGATCTCGTCGGTCATGCGCTCGGCAACGGCTTCCGGATGCAGGATGCCGTCTTCGCCCGACGGGACGGCGACGATGTCGTAACCATTGAGCGCAGCACTCGCCGGGTTCGTGCCGTGCGCCGAGTCGGGAACGAGCACCTTCTGACGTCGCGTGTCCCCGCGTTGCTCGTGGTAGGCGCGGATCATCATGATCCCGGCGAGTTCGCCCTGAGCGCCAGCGGCCGGCTGCAACGTGACGCGATCCATCCCGCTGATCTCGGCCAGCCATTGTTCCAGTTCGAAACACAGGCCCAGCAGGCCCTGGTTGTCGACCGCGGGTGCCATCGGGTGAGCGTGGGAGAAGCCCGGAAGGCGCGCGACCCGCTCGTTGACCTTGGGGTTGTACTTCATCGTGCACGAACCCAGCGGGTAGAGTCCAAGGTCGACGGCCGCGTTCCACGTCGACATGCGCGTGAAGTGGCGAACGACGTCGACTTCGCTCACTTCGGGGAGCGCGGCGACATCGTCGCGAAGCAGGCCGCCGAGCAGGTCCTCGACGTCCACGCGCGGAATGTCGTAGGCCGGCGTGTCCGCGCCGCGGCGACCGGGCCGACTGAGCTCGAAGAGCAGGTCCTCTTCGTAGGCGAGTCCGCGACTGGCGTTGCGTTTCATCCGGCCGCTCCTCCGAGTGAATCCACCAGGCGGTCGATGGCCTCGCGGGAAGCGAGTTCTGTCGTGCAGACCAGGACAGCAGGCCCCAGTTGGGGTGCCGCTTCGGAGAGGTCGAGACCGCCGATGGCGTTGGCCGCGCGCGCTCGCTCGAGAGCCTGGGCGCCCGAGTCGGGAACGCGAACGACGAACTCGTTGAAGGTCGGGCGATCGATCGGGAGCGAAAGCTGCGGGTGATCGCGCACGC
Source organism: Deltaproteobacteria bacterium (assembly GCA_029261815.1). Taxonomy (GTDB): domain Bacteria; phylum Myxococcota_A; class UBA9160; order UBA9160; family UBA6930; genus JAJDAP01. The sequence continues at coordinate 94,644 of JAJDAQ010000073.1, read as the reverse complement.
AAGACTTGGCGTATTCGGCCTTTGCCAGGTTCAGCTCGGCCAGTTCCCGGAGACCGGTGCGGCCGAGCAGGGCCAGATAGACGGTCGCGATCATCAGGCAGAGGCCCTGGTTGGTGCAGATGTTCGAGGTCGCCCGCTCGCGGCGAATGTGCTGCTCGCGGGTCGACAAGGTGAGTACGAAGCCGCGCTTGTCCTCGGTATCGACGGTCTCGCCGACGAGTCGGCCCGGCATCTGGCGCACGTGCTTCTGGCGGCTTGCCAGGAAGCCCACGTGGGGGCCGCCGAACGCCATTGGCACACCGAAACTCTGGGCCTCGCCGCATACGATGTCGGCGCCTGCGTCGCCGGGGGCCTGGAGCAGTGCGAGCGAGAGCGCTTCGGTGACGGTGACGACGAGCAGGGCGCCCACCGAATGCGCGGCCTCGGCGTGGTCTGTCAGTCGCTCGACCGATCCGAGGAAGCCCGGCTGCTGCACGATCCAGCACGCCACGTCGTCGGTGAGTTCGGGCGCGCTGCCGATCGCGGGTTGAACGACCTCGGCGCCGAGGCCGCCGAGGTAGGTCCGGACGACCTCGACGTAATGCGGGTGCAGGCCGGGGGCGATGGCCACACGGTTGCGGCGCGTAATCCGCATCGCCATGAGCGCGGCTTCGGCCGTGGCCGACGCACCGTCGTACATCGACGCGTTTGAGACTTCGAGCCCGGTGAGTCCACACATCATCGTCTGCCACTCGAAGACGGCCTGCAGCGTGCCCTGGGAGATCTCGGCCTGGTACGGCGTGTAGGCGGTGTAGAACTCGGACCGCGAAATCAACGCATCGACGGCCGACGGCAGGAAATGGGCGTAGGTGCCGGCGCCGAGAAACCAATCCGTGTCCTGGGCGTTCACGTTCTGTTGGGCGAGGGCGGCCAGGCGCTGCATCACTTCCTGCTCGCTCTGGCCGGCGGGGAGATCGAGCGCGCGGTCGAGCCGCAGCTTGTCCGGTACGCACTCGAACAGCGCGTCGATGGCGGGAACGCCGATGCGCTCCAGCATGTGCCGGACATCGTCTTCGGTGTGGGGGAGGTAGCGCAGTGGAGTGCCCTGCGTTGCGGGGGTTAGCCCTGGTCTTCGCGTTCCTGGCAGTGGGTGCCGTAAGCGCTCGCGTCCAGCAGCGCTTCGATGGCTCCGGAATCGCTAGGCGCGACCACGATCATCCAGCCGTCGCCATAACAATCTTCATTCACGGCTTCGGGGCCTTCGGTCAGGCCCTGGTTGACTTCGACGATCTCGCCCCCGATGGGAGCGAAGAGGTCCGACACCGCCTTGACGGATTCGATCACGCCGAAGGGTTCGCCGGCTTCGATCTGGCGACCCACTTCCGGGAGTTCGATGAATACGATGTCGCCCAGCTGTTGTTGGGCGTAGTCCGTCACGCCGATGGTGGCGCGGTCGCCCTCTGCGCGGACCCATTCGTCTTCCTTCGAGTAGCGAAGTGCGTCGGGAATCTGGATTTCGGACAAGGGGCGGGCCTTTCTGGAGAGCCGGGCCGGTCAGGCCTTGGCGACGAACGGCGTCTGGACGACCCGTGCGGCCACGGGCTTGTCGCGGATGATGATGTCGAGGGCTGTGCCCAGGGCTGCCAGCGCCGGCGGAACGTAGCCGAGGCCAATCGACTTTCCGAGGGTGGGAGAGGGGGCGCCCGACGTGACGACGCCCACGATCTCGCCAGCGACGGCGATCGGGTACTCGGCGCGGCCGATGCCGCGTCCCTCCATTTCGAAACCGACGAGGGCGCGTGGATGGCCGGCGTCCCGGCGCGCACGGACTGCGTCGCAGCCGATGAAACCGCCGTCGTCCAACTTCACGAAACGCTCGAGTCCGGCTTCGAGCGGCGACGTGGTGTCGTCGAGTTCGTGGCCATAGAGCGGAAGCGCCGCCTCGAGGCGCAGCGTGTCGCGCGCGCCGAGCCCGCAGGGCACGGCGCCGGCCTCCGTCAACGCCTGCCAGATTGCTTCCGCAGAGCCGTCGGGGACGTAGAGTTCGAAGCCGTCGGACCCCGTGTAGCCCGTGCGCGAAACAAGGCTGGGATGACCCGCGCATTCGGCCTCGGTGAAGCGGAAGCGGCGAAGGGTCGAGAGGTCGGCGGGGCAGATCTTGGCAAGTGCGGCCTCGGCCTGCGGTCCCTGCAGAGCCAGCAGGGCGGTCTGGGCGCTGCGATTGTGCAGGTCGGCGTCATCGGCCGTGTGCCGAACGCACCATCGCCAGTCCTTCTCGATGTTGGCCGCGTTCACGCATAGGAAGAACTCGCCGGCGTTCACGCGATACACCGTGACATCGTCCACGACCCCGCCTTCGTCGTTGCACAGCAGGCCGTAGCGGACGCGTCCGTCCCGTAGGGTCGAGACGCGACAGGTGACCAGACGTTCGAGGGCGGCTTCGGCGCCATCGCCCGAGAAATGGATCTGGCCCATGTGTGAGACGTCGAAGAGGCCGACGCCCTCTCGCACGGCCGCGTGCTCGGCCTTGATCGAGCCGTACTGCACTGGCATCTCGAAGCCCGCAAAGGGCACGAGCTTGGCGCCAAGCGCGCGATGCACCCCGTGCAGGGGCGTCGTCTGGAGCGCGGTCACACGCCAACCCGGTCGCGCCAGGTCTTGAGCGTGTTGTGCAACAACATCGTGATCGTCATGGGGCCGACGCCGCGGCGGTGGGGCGTCAGCAGGCCCGCGACTCCGAGGGCCGCATCGAAGTCCACGTCGCCGACCGGTTCGCCGTCGACATGGGTTGCGCCGACGTCGATGACGGCGGCGCCCGGCTTGATCCAGTCCGCCTTGACGAGCTTGGGAACGCCAACGCCGGCGACGAGGACGTCGGCCTGACGGCAGATCGCGTCGAGGTCGCGGGTGCGGGAGTGACACATGGTCACCGTGGCATTCTTGCGCTGAAGCAGGAGCGAGATCGGCTTGCCGACGATCATGCTGCGGCCGATGACGACCGCGTTGGCGCCCTCGAGCGGGATTTCGTGCCGCGCCAGGATTTCCATGATGCCGAGCGGTGTGCAGGCAAAGAGGCCGTCTTCGCCCATCACCAGTCGTCCGGCGTTGATGGGACCCACGCCATCGACGTCCTTGTCCGGTGCAATGGCTTCGGCCACGGCATTCGCGTCGATCTGCTTGGGGACCGGGAGTTGGACCAGGATGCCATCGATGCCGTCGTCGGCGTTGAGCTTCTGGAGCAGGGCGATCAGGTCTTCCTGGCTCGTGTCGCCGGCGAGGTTGTGCTCGACGGAATCGAAGCCCACCCGCTTGCATGCGCGACGCTTGCCCTTGATATAGGACGCGCTTGCCGGGTCGTCGCCGACGAGGACGACGGCGAGCGAAGGCGGACGTTTGCCGGCATCAACATGGCGGGCGACTTCCTCGGCCATCTGCCCGCGCAGTTCCTGGGCGAGTTCGAGCCCATTGACGACCACGGTTTCGATCGGGGGGGAATCGGACACGAGCGGCGTGCCTCCGGCGGTTGCGCCGGCGCCGTGGGCCCGCGGAGGGCGCCGGCAATGGCCGGTGCCCACCGAATCGCGCACCCCCGAGGCGCCGGCAGGAACGCGGGCGAGTCTAGGGAATCGCCCGAAGCGCGGCTTTGAAACGGCGGTTTGCTGGCCGGCCGCGGCCCGGCCGGCGGTCGGAAAACTCGGACGGGCGAGCGGGGATCCGGGACCTACGCGGCCTCTTTGCCCCCGCCGGACGACTTCTTGCTGCTCTTCTTCGACGGTGACTTGGGCTTGGACTCGGACTTGGAGTCGGAGGTGCTGTCCTTCGAAGTCTCGGCGCTCTCGCTCTTGGCTGGAGCACTCCCGTCTTTGTCGGATGAGCCGCTGTCAGGCTTGCCGCTGGAATAGAGGTCGTTGTACCAGCCGCCGCCCTTCAACACGAAAGACGTCTTCGAGATCAATCGTCGCGCCTGGAGCTTGCCGCATTCGGGGCACTTCTTGACCGGCTTGTCGCTGATGCGCTGCTCGCGCTCGAACTCATGGCCACAGGCCTTGCATCCATAGTCGTAGGTCGGCATCGCGGCTCCTTGGGAACGGCCAACAGGACGCTTCCGGCGTGCTGTCGGGGAACTGGGTCGGGAAAGGTTCCCCAACTAGCGCCCGGTCGCCAGCGTCTCGAAGCGGCGCGCCAGATCAGCCCCGTCGCCGGCGATCCGGACGAGCTTTCGCCGCCCGCGCGCGTCCGGCGCGATCTCGACGGCATGCCGCGGAACGGAGAACGCGACTGCGAGGGCTGCGACGCAGGCGGCGTTGGCCTTGCCGTCGACCGGCGGCGCCTGGACGGACACCCGGAGGGCGTCTCCGTGGGTGCCGCCGACGCGTTCCTGGCGGGCACCCGGGGTCACATGGATCCAGAACGCGAATCGATCGCTCACGTCGCGACGATGCCCGGTCGCGGCGCGCTGGCAAGGGGTGGCGGGAGGCCGTCAGCCTTCGACGATCTCGGCCTGGGCGATGTAGGCGACCTTGTCGTGTTCCTGGTCGGCCTCGTCGATGGCCGTGAGGCTATCGACGAGTTGGAGATGGCTCTCGAGGGTCTGTCGAAGCGCCGCTCCCACGCGGGTACGGACGGCCTTCAGCTCCCGGATCTCCTCGGTCAGGCGGGAGGCGCGGCGGTGCGAGGCCGCGAGGACCTTCTCGGCCTTGACCTCGGCTTCGCCCACGACCACTTCGGCTTCCTTCAATGACGTCCGCTTCAGGTCTTCGCTCAAGGTCTGGGCTGTAACCAGTGTCTGCTGAAGGACTTTTTCGTTCCGAGAAAGGTCCTCGACGCGGTGCTCGAGGTCTCGGACCCGATGCTCCAGGGCATCCCTCTCCTTCAGCAGCGCCTCATAGTCTTCCGAGAGGAGGTGCAGGAAGCCCTCGACCTCGGTCGGGTCGATGCCGCGGAAGCGGCTCGAGAAGCGGTGGTTCTGAATGTCGAGCGGGGTCAGTCTCATCGGCGTCTCCACGGCGGCGCAGGCGGCTGCGCTCACACGTAGGCAAGGATCGGCCCAACTCCCCGCAAGCTTGAGACTTTTCAGCAGGGCCGTCCGAAACGGCCATGGGGGCGACTCGGCCTACTCGCCGAGTTCGCGGGAGCGTCGCGTGGCTGCTTCGACCGCATCGTGGATGGCCGCGCGGAAGCCCGCTGCTTCGAGCCGCTCGACGCCCGCGATCGTGGTGCCACCCGGTGAGGTGACCTGGTCCTTGAGTGACGCCGGGTGGCGCCCGGTCTCGCTCGCGAGTTTCGCTGCCCCGAGAACGGTCTGTGTGGCGAGCAAGGATGCGGCATCTCGCGGGAGACCCATCCGAACCCCGGCGTCCGAGAGCGCCTCCAACAGGACGAAGACATAGGCCGGGCCGCTGCCAGAGAGGCCGGTGACTGCATCGAGCAGGCTTTCGTCGTTGGCTTCCCAGGCAACGCCGACGCATTCGAACAGGGCGCGGGCCAGCGCGCGGTCGTCTTGGGAGGAGGCCGGGTTGGCGGCGAAAGCGGCCGCGCCGGCGCCCACCAGGGCCGGCGTATTCGGCATCGCGCGGACAACGCGCGCGCCTGCGGGTAGCCCGGCTTCGAGACCGGCAAGGGAAACGCCGGCCGCGATCGACACCCAAAGGGGTCGCGCTGCCTTGGCAGAATCTAGATCGGCCAGGACGACGGGCACCAGGGCGGGCTTCACCGCGAGGACGATCAGGTCGCAGTCGTCGAGGAGTGCGCCGCCGGCCGGGACCGCCGTGACGCCATGGTTCTGCTCGACGAGCTTGCGCCGCGCTTCGTCCGGGTCGGCCACGCGAACGTGATCGGTGGCGACTCCGGCCGCCAGCACGCCGGCCACCAGGGCTTCGCCCATCGCGCCGCCGCCGATGAATCCGAGCGTCGTGTTGCCGAGTCCGTGGGCCATGGTCAGCTCTCCCGGGGACCAAAGAGCGCGGTCCCGACGCGGATGATCGTCGCTCCTTCTTCAATCGCCACCTCGAAATCGCTCGACATTCCCATCGAGAGTTCCGGCAGCAGCACCGCGCCACCGTGCGCATCCCGAAGCTCGCGCAAGCGAGCGAATGCGGGCCGGCCGGCTTCGGCCCTCGACGTGGCCGACGGGATCGCCATCAACCCACGGACCCGCAGCGAACCGAAGGCCGCGGTGGCGTCGAGCAGGGCGGCCAGTCCCTCTGGCGCGACTCCGCCTTTCTGGGGCTCGTCGCTCACATTCACCTGAAGGAGGATGTCGAGCGTCTTGCCGAGCGCCTGCGCGCGCCGGTCGAGTTCTTGCGCCAATGCGGGGCGGTCGACGGTTTCCACGCAGTGGCACGCGGGCACGACGAGTCGGGCTTTGTTGCGTTGCAGCTGGCCGATGAAATGCCACTTCGGAGCCGGGCACCCGGTGCCGTCGAGGACGGCGGTGACGGCCGGTGCCTTGTCTCGCAGCTCCTGCGCGAAGTTCTCGCCCAGGTGGACCAGCCCGGCGAGGACCGCGGCGGCCGCTGCCTCGGCGGGATGTCGTTTGCTGACCCCGACCAGCGTGATCTCGCTCGGTTGGCGGCCTGCGCGGTCGGCCGCTTGCGCGATCTGCGCCCGGACCTCGGCGACCCGCTCCGGCAGGGCGGCCGACGCCGCGGCGGGTGGGCCCCCCGCGTTCTCGAGCATGCGGAGCGTCTCGTCCATGGGCAGACCGATCACGTTGGTGCGCGACCCACGAACGTCGGTGACGAAGCGCCCACCGTCGCCCTGGAGTGCGTAGGCGCCCGCTTTGTCGAGCGGTTCGCCGGTCGCGACGTAGGCTTCCAGTTCGGCGCGGTCGGCCGAACGCAGGGTGACCTGGCTCTGAACACGGCAGGTCTCGAGGACGACACCACCGGGGCCGACCAGGGCGACACCCGTCCATACCGAATGGGTGTGACCGCAGAGATCTGAAAGGAGCTCGACGGCGTGCGCGGCGTCTCGGGGCTTGCCGAGGATACGACCTCCGAGCACGACCACGGTGTCGGCGCCCAGGAACAGCGTGCCCGGGTGTTCGCGCGCCACGGCCTGGGCCTTCTCGCGGGCCAGTCGTTCCACCAGCGCCTCGGGGCGTTCGCCGGGTCCCTCGGTCTCGTCGATGTCGGCCGGGAACACCGTGTGGGCCAGACCCGCCGCCTGAAGGAGTGCACGGCGCCGAGGAGAGGCGCTCGCCAGGATGAGAGAATGGCCAGCCATCGCCGCAGTGTTGCTGGCCGGCTCAGGGCGTCAACCGGGGCGCGCGGCTCGCCCGCGTGGTGCGCAAGCGGTAGCCTCGAAGGCGATGGGACGACCGACGCGGGTTCGTGCACTCGTTTGGCTCGGGGGAGTGGCGATGCTGCTCGCCTGCGCCGGCGGACTCGTTCGCTCTGGCGATGATTGGCGGCACCCACGACTCGGTGGATCGGTTGCCGACCTCGAACGAATCGATCCCGGCTTGCGCCGGATCGACGTGAAGGGCGCGACACTGGCATACCGCGGCCCGGATGGCGCTCTGTTCGCCTGGGTGAGGGAGTGCCGTGGCGCCGGGAGTCCGGCGCGGCTTGCCAGCGCATTGCTGGCCGATTGGCAGGCCGTGGCAGAGATCGTGGCGTCGCGGGAGCTGAAGGGTGCGCCCGCCGTCGTACTGACGGCCTCGGCCGATGGCGTCGAGATGCGTTCGGTCACCCGCGCGGGCCCGAGTTGCTCAGACGATTGGCTGCTCGTGACCCGCGGCCCCGCTCCGGCACGCGCGGCCTTGCTCGATCGCTGGGTCGATAGCTTTGAGCCTGGCGGAGAGGAGAGCGCCGGTGGCTGAAGCCGACGACGTCCCCCCCGGCATCCTGACCCGCATCGGCGATCGGCTGCTTCGTTCGTTCGGCCGTGTGGGCGACTTCGTGTTGCTGTCGCTCGAGACGGTTCGCGCCGGATTTCGACGGCGGCCACCGGGACTCGAGACGCTTCGGCAGCTGGAAGAGGTGGCGATCCGCTCCGCCCCGCTCGTGATCGTGACAGCGACCTTTACCGGCATGGTGCTCGCGCTTCAGACAGCGTTCGCGTTGTCGCGCTTCGGCGCGAAACCCTATGTGGGCAGCATCGTCGGGCTGGCATTGGTGCGCGAACTCGGTCCGGTGCTCGCTGCGCTCATGGTCGGCGGGCGGGTCGGCGCAGGTTATGCGAGCGAGATCGGATCGATGAAGGTCACGGAGCAGGTCGATGCGATCCGCGCGATGGGCGCCGACCCGATCCACAAACTCGTCGTGCCGCGGGTGATCGCGACCACGATCGGACTCCCTGGCTTGACCGTCTTCGCGATCCTGCTCGGGATTGTCGGTGGCGGCATCATCGCGGATGTCCAGTACGACATCTCGAACCAGTTCTATGCACAGACGGTGACGAATACCGTGCGAATCGACGACTTCCTGTCGGGTGTCTTGAAGACCTTTGTGTTCGGATGGGGCATCGGGATGGTGGGCTGTTGGGTCGGGCTCCGTGCCGACGGGGGTACCGCTGGCGTTGGCCGCGCCACGACCGAAGCCGTCGTCATCTCGTCGATCGGCGTGCTCGTCTCGGACTTCTTTCTCACCAAGGCCTTGATGTTGTTGCCAACCGAGGCCTGGATCCAACAGCTGCTCGGGTGGCTGTCATGACGGTGCCCGTCATTGCACTCGAGAAGGTCGAGAAGGCGTTTCACGGTGTTCCGGTGCTTCGCGGCGTCGATCTGGCGCTCAAGCATGGGGAGACGTGCACGATCCTGGGCGGGTCGGGAAGCGGAAAATCGGTCTGCCTCAAGCACATGATCGGGTTGCTGCGCCCCGACGCCGGCCGTGTGCGGGTCGACGGCGACGATGTCACGATGCTGTCCGAAGAGGGCTGGGTCGCGCTTCGGCGAAACTTCGGGTTCGTGTTCCAGGGGGCCGCGCTGTTCGACTCGCTGAGCGTTCTCGAGAACGTGGCCTATCCGATCCGTGAACACATGGATTGGCCCGAAGAGCGGGTGCGGGCCCAGGTGGCGTCGAGCCTCGAATCGGTCGGTCTCGAGGGGATCGAGAAGTTGATGCCCGCAGAGTTGTCGGGCGGAATGCGCAAGCGGGTTGGCGTGGCCCGAGCCATCGCGCTCTCGCCTCGCGTGATCCTGTACGACGAGCCGACGACGGGCCTCGACCCCGCGAATTCGCGCCGCATCGGCGGCCTGATCCAGAAACTCCAGCACGAACTCGATGCGACATCGGTCGTGGTGACCCACGACATGGACCTTTGCTTCGAGATCTCGGATCGCGTGGCCCTGCTACGCGATGGCGCGATCGTCCTGGAAGGCGAAGCGAGCGCCCTCCGCGATCGGAAAGCACCCGAGCTTCAGAGATTCCTAGAAGGCAGCGAACCACTGCTACCGGCCTGGAGCGATCCCGACCGAAATACACAGGAGAACGAGAGCGATGGATGAACGACGACGCCTGAGCTTCATCGTGGGGGCCTTTGCGGTGGCGGTGACGCTGACTGCAGCCTTCGTCCTGGCAAACCTGGGATCCGACGCCGGGCTCCTGCAGGAACGTTATGCGCTGGTCACGTACTTCGACGATGTCCAGGGTCTCGTGCCAGGGGCACCCGTGCGCCTCGCCGGGAAGGACGTGGGCCGCGTGAGCGAGGTGAGCTTCGCGCGGCTGGAGGACGACCGGCCTCCGATTCGAGTGGTTCTCGAGATCGACGCCGAGGTCCAGGACCGCGTGCGCAGTGACTCGGCCGCGAGCGTCGGCACGATCGGGCTCCTGGGGGACAAATACGTGTCGGTGACGATGGGGACGCCGCGAGGTCGGGTGCTGGACGATGGCAACGAGATCGCATCGGTCAGCCCGATCGACCTGAATGTCGCGATCGTGCGTGGGACCGAAGCCATCGACAACATCGCAATGTTGGCGGCCAACGCGAACAAGGTCGTCGAGGAATTCGGCGATTCGCAGGGCATCGGTCGCGTTGCAGATGCCACTGCGGCGCTCGCGAACATCGTCGGTGAGATCCAGGACGGGCAGGGCCTCTTGCACAGCCTGGTGTACGACGAGTACGAAGGAGCGGAACTCGCCAGCATCGGGCGCTCCCTGTCGGCACTCGAAGGGATGCTTGGCGAGATCCAGACCGGCGACGGCGTCCTGCACGACCTGATCTACGAGCCGGCGAACGAGGAACTGATCGCCGAGACGCTGAAGGCCGGATCGCGTCTCGAGAGCATCCTGGCGAAGATCGACGAAGGCGACGGCACCATGGCGCTCCTGGTCAATGATCCGAGCTTGTACCAGGACCTGAAGGCGCTGATCGGAGGGGCGCGTCGCAGCACGGTGGTCCGTACGTTGATCGACCTATCGACCAGCGACGAGGATTGAGTGCCGGGCCGGGAATGGACCCTGGACGGGGCGCGCGAGATGCTGCCCGAAGTCCGGGAGCGGACCGGGCGTGCTGTCGCTGCCGTAGAACGGGCATCGGCGGACGCCGAATCCGCGGATGCGGACCGTCGGGCAGTCGCACGCGAAGAGATCGATACGGTCGCCAGCCGTTGGGTCCGAGAGATGGAAGCGCTCGGCGTCGAAGTGAAGGGCCCCTGGTTGGTCGACTTCGACAACGGGAACGGATACTTCTGCTGGAAATGGCCAGAGGAATCCCTCGACTATTTCCACGGCTACCGCGAGGGCTTCGGAGCGCGGACCCGAATCCAGTAGCACTGGCCGGCGACCGGCCCTAGACGATCCGTTCGCGGCGCAGCGCTTCCCGCTCCGCTTCGGGGGCGCCGAGTTCCGCCAGGATCTCGTCCGTGTGTTCGCCTAGCGACGGAGCTCCGGTGCGAACCCGCGTAGGCGTTCGCGAGAACTTGGCCGCCGGGCCGACGATCGGAAGCGCAGGGTTGCCTTCCGTGGCCGTGGGCTGAAGCATGGCGCGCTCTGCCGTATGGGGGTGTCGCGCCGCCTCGGCGTAGGTTCGCACCGGCGCGATCGGTAAGCCGACCGCCACCCAGGCTGTTTCGGCCTCTGCGACCGTTCGTTCCGCCATCCATTCGGCCACCATCCCATCCACGGCGTCGCGTCGCGCAATCCGAGCCGGTGCCGTGGCGTAGCCGGGATCCTCGGCGAGTTCGCCACGGCCGAGGAGGTGCGCGAGTCGCCGCCAATGCGCATCGGTGAGTACGCCGGCCATGACGCGGCCGTCGCGACACGAAAACGTCGTCGCGGGTGCCGCGATGCGGAACTGGTTTCCCATGCGGGGAAGGTCGACATCCAACGCGCCCAACGTCAGATAGCCGGTCGATTGGAACAACATGGCATCGAGGAGTGCGACATCGACGTGTTGGCCTTCGCCCGTCGTGTCTCGATGCCGCAAGGCCGCCAGCGCAGCGAGTGCGGCGTGGAGACCACCGAGATCGTCGCCCAGGAAGGTGGGGCTCTTGACCGGTTCTCCCTCGGGACTTCCGTTGAGCGACAGGAAGCCGCTCGCGGCCTGGGCGAGCGGGTCGTATCCCGCGCGGTCGTGGTCCGGTCCGTATTGGCCGAAACCGCTGATCGAGACGAGGATGAGGTCGTGTTTCATCGCGCGTAGGGCATCCCATCCAACCCCCCAATCGTCTAGGGCGCCGGGCCGGAAGTTCTCGACGACAATGTCGGCCGTGGCGGCCAGGCGGCGGAAGAGATTGCGCCCGCGCGCATCGTGAAGGTCGAGGGTGACGCTGCGCTTGTTTCGGTTGACGGTGGCGTGCATGAACGACACAGCCGGGTCGGTTCCGGGCAGCATGGGCGGCGACCGCCGCGCGATCTCGCCGTCCGGGTGTTCGACCTTGATGACGTCGGCGCCCATGTCCGCGAGCAGGCAGCCGCACATCGGCCCGGCCCACGTCGTGGTCAGCTCGACCACGCGCACACCGGCCAGGGGGCCAGGGTGTCCCTCGCGAGCATCGCGGTAGAAATCGGCACGTCGCATCGTGGCGTCAGGGGCGACCGCGGCCGAGTCGATCGAGCGCCCGGTCGACCGCGCGTCGGAGGTCAGGATCGCCGCTTGCGTGTGCGTGCTCGAGGGCCGAGTCGGTCTCCGCGGGAAGGATGCGCGGGTCGGATGCACCGAGTTCACCCAAGGCGAGCGCCGCGAGGCGCCGGGTGGCGGCGTCCGGGTCTTCGCGGAGCGCCTCGAGGAGTCGGACGCCGACGGGTTGCGAAGGTGCTTCGAGGGACGCCATCGCGTTCGTCGCGGCGCGACGGACGTGAAGGTCTGGATCGCTCACGGCTTCGAGCAGCACCTCGGCCGCTTCCGGTCGATCCGGTGCAACTTCGCGCAATGCGAAGGTGGCCATTCGTCGGACGACAGCCTGTTCGCCACCACGTACGAGCCCGATCAACAGGTGCAGCACTTCAGCGTGCTGGCGTCCGGTCTGCACGATGAGCTTTGCCGAAGCCCAGCGGACGTCTCCGTCGGGACTCCCGAGCCCCTCGACCAGGGCCGGGAGTAGATTCGGGCCCGGCGGAGAGACTCGCGCCAGCGTGAAGGCTGCGCGCCAACGCTGGTGTCGATCGGGGCCGCGTAGCGCACGCTCGATCGATGTCTCGATATCGTCGTTGCGCCCGGCCAATTCCACGAGGGCATCAGATGCAGCGCGTCCAACGGCCTTGACCGGATCTCCGAGCGCGTCGGAAAGCGCCTGCACGATGTCGTGACTACCGATGCCGTTCGAGGCGGCCATGCACGCGGCACGCCGCTCCTCAGGGTCGCGGCTCACGAATCGGTCGAGCAGGGCAGGGTTCATGTCGCGCTCCATGTGGCTCGGACGGGATCGTCCGCGTGCGCCCCGGTCCGCGCCACACGACCTTCCTTTTCGAGCTTCATCAGATGCTGGCTCACACTCTGACACGCGGGCCCGTGGAGGTTTTCGGGGTAAGCGGCGTAGATGACGCGCACCATCGTGATCGGATCGCGCGGACCTTTCTGTACCTCGGCGAGGATCTGGGCCTCACGCTCATGGCGATGAGCGATGTACTCGCGAATCTTGCCGGGTCCATCCTCGATCTTGGGGCCGTGCGCCGGATAGATGGCCGTCGGCTCTTCATCGAGCAGGCGGCCGAGCGATGCCATGTAAGCGCCGAGATCGCCGCTGGTTGACGGGATGATGGTGGTGCCGACGCCCAGCACGTTGTCCCCGGAGAACAGCGAACCCTCTTCTTCGAGGATGAAGCAGAGATGATCGGGTGCGTGGCCGGGCGTGTGCAGGCCTCGGAGGGTGGCGCCCTCGGTCTCCACTTTGTCGCCATCCGCGAGCGGTCGCATCTCGAGATCGTCATAGCCAGCGTCGAAGGGCGCGTAGGGAAACTTCCAGACGGGGACCCGGCCGAGTCGGTCGAGGACCGAACGCACACCGCCAATGTGATCCGGGTGCCCGTGGGTGAGCACGACACCCGAGATCTTTTCGCAACCTGCGGCGCGCATTCCGTCCTCGAGAATGGGGAGGTATGTCTCGCGCCCCTCGCCGGGGTCGAGGAGAAGCCGTTCCTTGCCCGTGCCGATCAGGTAGGTGTTGGTTCCCGGGCCCGCGAAGGCGCTTGGGTTCTGACCGAGAGCGACGGTAACGCGATCCGACCAGACATCGACATCGGGCAGCGTCATTCCTTGCATGACCAGCGGGTTCGACATGTTATTCACCGGCCACGGTGAGCTGGCTGACCCGGAGCGAAGGCGCCGCCACTGCGCCCATCCAGACGAGGTCGCTTCCGACTGCGTCGATGTTCTGGAGCATCTCGCCCAGGTTTCCGGCCACCGTGATCTCCTCGACGGGCCCCGTGGCCTCGCCATTCTCGATCCAGACACCGGCTGCGCCGCGGGAAAAGTCCCCGGTCACAGGATTGAATCCATGTCCGAAGAGCTTGGTCACCAGCAAGCCGGTTCCCATGGATTGTACGAGTTGATCGAGGCTCTGTGTGCCGGGTTCGATCCATAGATTCGTCGGAGCGACCCCGGGGGCGCTCCCGGCGCTTCTCGACGCGTTTCCCGTCGACGCCAAGCCGAGTTTCTGGCCCGAGTAGTGGTCGAGTAGGAAACTCTTGAGCATTCCATCGGCAACGACTGTGGTGCGTCGAGTCGGCAGGCCTTCGCCATCGAAAGGTTTGCTCCCCAGTCCCCCGGGCACTCGACCGTCGTCGATGACGGTCAACGCCGAACTCCCGATGCGTTCGCCAAGCCGGTCGCCGAGAAATGAACTCGCTCGGTAGACCGAATAGCCCGAGAGGCAACCGGCGAGGCTCGACAGCATCGAGCGGGCCGTCATCGGGTCGAAGATGACCGGTGTCTCGCGCGTGGTGAGCCGCCGACTGCCGAGTTGCGCCAACGCGCGCTCGGCCGCGTGGCGACCAACCGCCGCAGGATCCTCGAGCGCCTTGCGGTGGCGAGCGACTGTGAACCAATAGTCGGTCTGCATCGCACCGTCTGCGCCCGCGATCGGCTGAGCGCTGATCGAGTGAACGGTGCGCGCATAACTTCCTTGGAAGCCCGCCGTGTTGCCGTAATGGACCCGGGTGTTGCCGGTATCGGCACTCGAGCCTTCCGAGTTCACGATCCGCTCGTCGTAGGCCTCTGCGGCTGCTTCCGCCGCCTGGGCATCTCCCACGAGGGTGTCGACCGAGGGACTCTCGGCGGTGTCGGCGAGGGCGAGGTCGGGGGGGTCGGTCGCAAAAGGTGCGTTCGGGAGGCCGGCAACCGCATCGGCCGCGGTCGCGCGTGCGAGCGCCACGGTTTCGTCCGCCATGCGGTCGACGGCGTCGTCTGACAGGTCGCTCGTCGACGTGATGGCCTGGCGGAGCCCCCCGTCCCCTTCGACGAAGATCCGGAGCCCCAGACGGCGCTCGCGAGATTGTTTGACGTGCTCGACCTCGGTGCCGCGCACGCGTACTTCGGTCGACGCATCTTCGACCAACACGGCATCGCCCGAGTGGGCGCCCGCATTCCTGGCGCGGTTCAACGCGCGTTCGATCAGTTCGAGGCTCATCCTTCGGTGCCTCCCACGGTGATCTGGTCGACGCGCAGGGTCGGTTGCCCGACTCCTACGGGAACGCCTTGCCCGTCCTTGCCGCAGGTTCCGACGCCCCAGTCGAGTTCGAGGTCGTTCCCGATTCGTGACACGCGGGTCAGCACGTCGGGCCCGTTTCCAATCAGCGTTGCCCCTTTGACGGGGGCCGTGACCTTGCCGTCTTCGATGCGGTAGGCCTCGGTGCACTGGAAGACGAACTTGCCGTTGGTGATGTCCACCTGGCCGCCGCCGAACGAGACCGCGTAGAGACCGTTCTGGACAGAACGCAAGACGTCACCCGGATCCTCCTGGCCCGCGAGCATGAAGGTGTTCGTCATTCGCGGCATTGGAAGGTGTGCATAACTTTCGCGGCGGCCGTTGCCAGTGGGCGCATGACCCATCAGCCGCGCGTTGAGTCGGTCGTGGAGGTAGCCGCGCAAGATGCCATCTTCGATCAGGACGTTGCGTTGGGTCGCGGTGCCCTCGTCGTCGACGTTGAGTGATCCTCGACGGCCGGCAAGGGTGCCGTCATCAACCACAGTGACGCCCGGTGCCGCCACGCGCTCGCCGATCCGATCCGAGAAGGCGGAAGTCTTCTTTCGGTTGAAGTCGCCCTCGAGTCCGTGGCCGACCGCTTCGTGGAGCAGGACGCCGGGCCAGCCGGGCCCGAGGACGATGTCCATCGTGCCAGCCGGGCACGCCACAGCACCAAGGTTCACGATTCCCAGTCGAATCGCTTCGTCCACGAGGGGCTTCCAGGTGCCGTCGAGGAGGAATTCAGCGAGTTCCTGGCGGCCGCCCATGCCCTGGTAGCCGGTCTCACGGCGGCCATTCTCTTCGACGATGACGCTCACGTTCAGACGCACGAGCGGTTGGACGTCACTGACCCACGTGCCATCGCTGGCCGCGATCATGACGTGTCGGTTCTGGCAGACCACGCTCGCCATGACCTGGCGGACACGGGGATCTTGGGCGCGTGCATACACGTCGATCGCGTCGAGCAGCGCGATTTTCTCTTCGACTGGAACGTCGGTCGGAGCGAGTGTGACCGGGTAGAGATCGAGCGACGGCGCGACGGCGCGCTGCGTTGCGACCGCCGTCTCCCCACCTCCTGCCGAAGCGATGGCACGCGCCGTCGTCGCGGCAAGCTGGATACTCGCGACGTCGAGGTCGTCTGCATGAGCGTAGCCCTGGCGCTCGCCGGTCTGGGCCCGCACCCCGACGCCCTGCGTCAGGTGCCGATCGCCGTTCTTGACGATGCCTTCCTCGAGCGCGACCGAGTCCTGGGTGGTGTATTCGAAGAAGAGGTCGGCGTGGTCGACCTTTCGCTCCAGCGTTGTTCCCAGCGCAGCGTCGAGCGCACGGTCGTCGATGCCGAAACGATCGCGGAAGAGCGCGGCTGCGCGCCCGTTGTCAGGGAGGTCGGTCATGCGAGTTCCTTCTCAAGAGCGTCGAGCGCCGCGGGGAGTTCCGCGAGGGACTCGAACAAGGTCACGTCGATCGGGTGGAGGCCTGCACTCGCGGCGCCGTCGAAGTCGTTTTCGGGGTGGTCGCCGACGTAGACGGCGCGGTGGCCGGGAATGCCGAGGCGTTTGAGACAGACATCGAAGATCTGGCGTTCCGGCTTCGCTGCACCCGCGTCAGCCGGCGTCGTGATCGCATCGAAGATTTCGTGGAGCTCGAAAGCGAGAAGCAGACGGCGGAGTCGTTGGTCGAAGTTCGAAAGGATCGCGACCTGGCGGCTTCCCGATGCGATCTCTCGCAGCATTTCTCGCGCGGCGGGTGCAAGCTCCCAGGCTTCGGTCCCGGCGTAGTGGCTCCAGAGGGAATCACAAAACGTATCGAAGTCTTCGAATCGAACCATCTGGTCCGCGGCGCGGAACGTGTCGCGCACCAGGACCGACCACCACTGACGCTCGAGTGCCTCGGCCTTCCACAATGGCTCGCCGGGGTAGACGTTGGCCGGGGCCGCGGCAAAAATGCGGCCGAAGGCTTCGGTCAGGCGGTCGGCGGGGATGACCACGCCGTGAACCTTGGCGAAGCGCGCATACGTTTCGCCCACCGGCTCTCGCAGGTGCAACAGCGTCCCCGAGACATCGAAGATGACGGCCTGAATCTTCCCATCCATCGCGCAGGAGGGTAGGGGATGGTGGGTCAGGCGTCGTCGGGGTCGTAACCGAGGTTCGAACGAAGCCATCGCTCCGCTTCTGCCGGTTCGATGCCTGTTCGCTTCGCGTAGTCGATGATCTGGTCTCGACCGAGGGCGCCCACGTTGAAGTAGCGCGACTCCGGATGTGCGAAGTAGAGCCCTGAAACGCTCGCGGCCGGCAGCATGGCGAAGTGTTCGGTCAGTTCGATGCCCTGGCTTCGGGCGTCGAGGAGTTCGAACAATGTGCTCTTCGGCGTGTGATCGGGGCACGCGGGGTAGCCGAACGCGGGGCGAATGCCCTGGTACTCCTCGGCGATCAGGTCGTCGTTCGAGAAGGATTCCGCGGCACCGTAGCCCCAATCCCTTCGCGCCTGCTGGTGGAGCCATTCGGCAAAGGCTTCAGCGAGTCGGTCGGCAACAGCTTTGGCCAGGATCGCGTTGTAGTCGTCGTGATCGGCCTCGAATGTCTGTGCGAGTTCCTCGGCGCCCAGGCCACCCGTCACGGCGAAAGCACCGACATGATCCGGGAGACCTGTGTCCTTTGGCGCGATGAAGTCGGCTAGGGAACGGCTCGGCGCGTCGTTGGCCGGTCGTTGTTGTCGGAGCATGGGGAAACGCGCGATCTGCTGCGTTCGTTCCGCGTCCTCGAACACGACGATGTCGTCGCCTTCCGTATGTGCGGGCCAGAAGCCGTAGACGCCGCGCGCGCGAATGAGGTCCTCTCGTTCGATGCGGTCGAGCAGTTCGTTGGCGTCATCGAAGAGCTTCCGAGCTTCCGGTCCGATGGTCGGGTGGTCCAGGATCTTCGGGTATCGGCCCTTCAACTCCCAGGCAGAGAAGAAGAACGTCCAGTCGATGAAAGGTCGGAGGTCGGCAACCTTGGGCGCGACCTCGCGGGTGCCGAGGAATGCCGGCGCCGGAATGTCCTCGGCCTTCCATTCAATCGGCGACCGGTTGTTGCGAGCATCCCGGATCGACAGGAGCTTCTTCTCGTTCTTGCTGGCGTGAAGCGCGCGAAGTCGCGCCTGTGTCTCGAGGTTTTTGCTCTGGAGAGCGGCCCGGTTGTCTGCGTCGAGAAGGTGGGACACGGTGCCGACTGCGCGCGAGGCGTCTTTGACGTGAACGACCGGAACGTCGGCATACGCCGGTGCGATGCGCACGGCCGTGTGTTGTCCGCTCGTCGTGGCACCGCCGATCAAGACAGGCAGCGCGATCTTCCGTCGCTTCATCTCTTGCGCGACATTCACCATTTCGTCGAGGCTTGGAGTGATCAAACCAGAAAGGCCGATCAGATCACATTCTTCGCGAATGGCGGTGTCGATGATCTTGTCCGCAGGCACCATGACGCCGAGGTCGAGGACGTCATAGGAATTACAGCGGAGCACGACGCCCACGATGTTCTTGCCGATATCGTGCACGTCGCCCTTGACCGTGGCCATGACGATTCGGCCCTTCGACTTGGGCTTTCCATCAACACCGTCTTCCATGAACGGCTCGAGATAAGCCACGGCCTTCTTCATGGCGCGCGCGCTCTTGACCACCTGTGGCAGGAACATCTTTCCGGCGCCGAACAGGTCGCCGACGATGTTCATGCCGTCCATCAGCGGCCCTTCGATCACGAGCAGGGGCGTGCCCAGCTTGACGCGGGCTTCTTCTGCGTCGGCCTCGATGAAGTCGACGACGCCGTGCACGAGGGCGTGCGAAATCCGCTCTTCGACCGGGGCCTCGCGCCAGGTCAGGTCGATTTCCCTCTTCTTTCCGTCGCCCTTCACCGTTTCGGCGAAGTCGACCATTCGCTCGGTCGCGTCTTCGCGTCGGTTCCAGATGATGTCTTCGACGTGTTCGAGGAGGTCCTTCGGGATGTCTTCGTAGACCTGGAGCTGGCCCGCGTTCACGATGCCCATGTCCATCCCCGCCTGGATGGCGTGGTAGAGGAAGGCCGAGTGAATGGCCTCGCGGACCCGGTCATTGCCGCGGAACGAGAAGGACAAGTTGGAGACGCCGCCCGAGATGTGAACACCGGGACATCGCGCCTTGATCTCGCTCGCGGCTTCGATGAATGATACGCCGTAGCCGGCGTGCTCTTCGATTCCGGTGGCGATGGCGAGGATGTTCGGATCGAAGATGATGTCTTCCGGGGGGAACTCGACTTGCTCGGTGAGAAGACGATAAGCACGTTCGCAGATCTCGACTTTTCGCTCGCAAGAGTCGGCTTGACCGGTTTCGTCGAATGCCATGACGACGACGGCGGCGCCATAGCGTCGAATGGTTCGCGCCTTCTCGAGGAAAGCGTCTTCGCCGTCCTTCAGCGAGATCGAGTTGACGATTCCCTTGCCTTGCAGACACTGGAGACCGGCTTCGAGGACTTCCCACTTGGAGCTGTCGACCATCACCGGGATACGCGCGATCTCGGGTTCGGCCGCGATCAGGTTCAGGAAGTGGCGCATGCACTCGACCGAGTCGAGCAGACCCTCGTCCATGTTGACGTCAAGGACGTTGGCGCCGCCCCGGACCTGATCCAGCGCGACTTCGACCGCGGTCTCGAAATCGCCACTCTTGATCAAGCGTCGGAAACGGGCTGAGCCCGTCACGTTGGTGCGTTCGCCGACCATGATGAAGTTCGAGTCGGGGCGGATCTCGAGGGTTTCGAGTCCGGACAAGCGAGTCGGTCGGGGACCCGCGGAAGGCAGGGCACGCGGCGGGTGTTCCGCCACGTTCTCGGCGATCGCACGGATGTGTTCAGGGGTGGTCCCGCAACAACCGCCGGCCAGGTTCAAGAGTCCGCTCTCGGCCATTTCGCCCAGGAACCGACCCGTCGTCTCCGGGGCTTCGTCGTAGTCGCCCATGGCGTTGGGCAAACCGGCATTGAGATAGGCCGACACGTAGGTGTCGGAGACCGCGGCCATTTCGGCCACGTATGGGCGCGTGAGTTCGGCGCCCATCGAGCAGTTGCAGCCAACGAACAGCGGCTGCGCGTGCCGGAGTGAGTGGTAGAACGCTTCGACGGTCTGGCCCGAGAGCGTTCGGCCGCTCGCGTCCGTGATCGCGACCGAGGCCAACAACGGGACGCGTTCGCCGCGCTCTTCGAAGACCTGGTCGATGGCGACAAGGGCCGACTTCGCGTTCAAGGTGTCGAACGAGGTCTCCACCAGGAGCAGGTCGGATCCACCTTCCAGTAGACCCCGTGCCTGGTCCGCGTAAGCGGCCGTCATCTCTTCCCAGGAGACCGCGCGGAAAGCCGGGTCGTTGACGTCGGGCGAAAGCGACAACGTCTTGTTGGTCGGCCCCATCGCGCCGCCGACGAAGCGCGGTCGGTCCGGGTTTCGAGCGGTAAACGCATCTGCGGCTTCCCGCGCGAGGCGGGCCGCCTCGCGGTTGATCTCTCTCGCGTGCGATTCCGTCCCGTAGTCGGCCTGGCCGATGGTGGTCGCGCTGAACGTCGTGGTGCCCAGGATGTCTGCGCCGGCATCGAGGAAGCGCTCGTGGATCTCGCGGATCAGGTCCGGCTGCGTCAGCACCAACAGGTCGTTGTTGCCCTTCAACTCCTGGCCGTGATCGGCGAAACGCTCGCCGCGATAGTCGTCTTCGGCCAGGCCTTCGCGCTGGATCATGGTGCCCATCGCGCCATCCTTGATCAGGATGCGTTCGCGGAGCAGTTCGCGAAGCTGTCGTTCAGTGGGGGAAGCCGGAATCACGGGCATCTCCAGGTGCGTGCGGGCAGGGCCGGCCGCGGTCAGTCAGGTTTCTGGGCGCGGGCGATGAATGTCTCAGGGAGGTCGGCTCCCCGGGTCGCTTCGCGGTGGCGATCGATGCAGACGTTCGTGAGTCCTGCGCCCGTCAGGGCCGCCTCGATTTCTTCGGCGGCGAAGCCGAGATGGCGGACCCCGAGTTCTTGCTGCATCCAGGCACGGTCGTGGCGAGTGAAGTCGATGAGGACGACGTGGCCGCCAGGCCGGATCACGCGCGCCATCTCTGCGATCGCGGGCTCCGGGGCCTCGAGGTACTGGAGGACCATGTGGGCGTAGGCTGCATCGACTTCACCGTCCTCGAGCGGCAGGTGTTCGGCGTCGCCCTCGCGGAGTTCAATGTCCCCGCAGCCGGCTTCCGCGATCTTGCGCGCCGCGGCGTCCAGCATTGCGGTGGAAGAATCCACGGCGATGACCCGGCAGCCGAGTCCGGCCAGTTCCAGCGCCAGGACGCCGGTTCCGGTCCCGACATCGGCGACGACGAGGCCAGGTGGGACCAGGTGGGTGAGGGCGCGTGCGCGAAGCAGTTCGTCGCCCCACACCTTCCGCAAGGCGTCCCACTCACCGCCCACCGCGTCGAAGAAGCTGTGCCCGCGGTTGCCTCGCGCGGCGAGAACGCGCGCGAGTGCGATCTGATCCTTTTCGGGAGCGGGGTCACCCGCGACCGCACGCCGCGCCAATGCCCAGGCGTCTCGCCAAGCGTCCTCGTCGGGAGCGACGAAGCGATAGAGGGCGAAGGTGCCGTCGCGGCGGTCTCGCACGAGTGCCGCCTCACGCAGGATGCCTAGATGTCGGGAGACCCGCGATTGCGCCATCCCCAGGACGTCCATCAGCTCTTGAACGGCGAGTTCTTCCCGTTCCAGCAGAAGCAGGATGCGGACCCGGGTCGGGTCGCCCAGGGTCCGAAAGATTTTCTGTAGGAATTCCGCACTCATCGAGCGCATCCTGCGAGTGGGAGCCGTCAGCGCTCCATTGATCAATCAATCCAGATGAAGGGATATAACTCGCTCCTGCATCGGCGGCAACCGTCCGGAGCTGAAGCGGGGCCCTCGGATCAGCGAACGATCGGGCGGCTCGCGGTCCCGCTGACGGTAAGCCGGCGCCCGGCCGCTAGCGACTGCCCGCCCGCGCCGGCGAGTGAGGCGAGGGTGGGATCGACTCGCTCGAGGAGAACCTCGAGGGCGAGGCCGGCCGATGCTGCGCCGCCGGCGGCGATCTGGATGTTGCCGGTGGTGTGCGCCGTCAGCATCGGGCCTTCGAGCCGCAGTGGGGCCAGTTCGATTCCGGCGGTCGACAACACGAGCTCGCCAGTCAGGCGATCGTATGGCACCGCAACGGGCAGGCTAGGCGGGAAGAGCGCGCCATCCCGGCCTTCCAGGCTGGCGGAGCCGATCAGGGTCGAAGCTTCGAACCGAAGATCAAGATTGGCCGTGACGGCACCGTTGGCCATGGGCGATCCTGGCCAGGGCAGGCCCATGACATCGGCGCTCTCGGCGCGACCCGTGATCCGAAGTGTTCCGGCCAGTCCATCGAACCCGAGGGCCGGGCCGGTCGCGCGAAGCCGAAAGAGTGGGGCGCCTTGGAGCCAGTCGAATGCGAACGCTGGTCGGGCGTAGATGACATCAAATCGGATGGGCGGACCCGGGCCGACTGGAACCGAGACACCGCTGGCGACAAGGCTCGGGCCGATGGTGCTGAGGGCGATCTCGATACGTTCGATCTGAATCGGGCGTCCGGCAGCTTGGGACGCCACCTCTTCGACCATGGGTGTGAATCGATCCCACGGGAAGCGCAACGCGACAAGCACGAGCGTGAGGGTCAGGACGCCGGCGCCGATGGCGACGACGCGCAGCCAGTTCCGGCCGCGGCTCATCCGGTGTTGCTGCCACCGGTGATCGGCTCGAACGATGACACCGTGAACGTGACGTCCAGGAGTTCGGGCTTGTCCGCACGTGTTCGCACTCGAAGGCTCTTGATCGAGAGGGGTTGCTTCGCGTTCTCGATGCCATGCAGGTAGCGAACGACCTGAGCCAGCGTCTGGCCCTTCAGCGTGACCTGAACCTTGGTCTCGCGGTAGTCGTCGCTCGCCGGAGCCGAGCGGGGTTCCATGGCATCGACCGTCACCTGGGATTGTCCCGCGAGCTGCTCGAGCGTCGTGAAGATCTCACCGCGCGGCGCACTCGCGATGCGTTCCTCGACCGATCGGAGCCGGCCATTGACCGCGTCGAATTGGTCGCGCAACCCACGGACGACCTCGAGTTCCTGGCGCGCGGTGTCGACACGGCTGGCCTGACGCGATTGCGCGGCCAGTGTCGGACGAATGATGCCAAACGCGATGATCAGGCACGCCGAGAGGGCGACGACGGAGCCGACGAGCCATCGTTCGCGCGGCTGAAGCGCGCTCCAGGCTTCGCGCAGTCGCTTCATCCAGTCGTTCACGACGTCTCCTCCAGGAAGGAGAGGCTGATGCGGGCGCTGAAGTTCTGTCCACCGCGGCGGGGGTCCGTGGTGATGTCACCGACAGTGATCTCCGAGAATGGCGCATACCGTGCCAGCTCCCGGCGAAGCTGATCCACGGCTTCGTATGAAGGCGCATGCCCCTTGATCTGCACGACCTGGCGGTCGATCGATAGTTCGTCGAATGCGACATCGAGTTGCTCCGGAACGTGCCGCGAGATCTCGGTCAGCACGTCGAGGGCCGAGAGGTTGCCGCGGTAGACGCCCAGCGTATCAGCGCGACCCTGCGCACCTCTGACCGCATCCTGCATCGCGGCGATCGGACTTCCGGTCGGTGTTCGACCGAGGGCCGAGGTCACCAGCGACTGGGCTTCCCGTTCTGCACGGTCCGCGCGACTCCCGTCGAGGTAGATACGCGTACCAGCGGCCGTCAGCGCTAGGGCTGCGGCGATGCCGACGAGGGCCATCGGCCAGCGAAGCTGCCGCCGGATGTCTCCGAGATCGATCCGGCGCTCCCATTCGCCCTGGCGGAAGTTCATCCGCGTTCGCGCTTGGCTGCTGCCCCGCAATGCAAGCGCCATCGCGGGCCCGAAGATGAGCGGGTCGCCGCCGGCGAGGAAGCTGGCGCCGAGTTCTCCGCTCGGAAGCGGGAGGCGCTGGACGACGAGGCTGGTGCGCTCCGATAGATATTGGTCGAGGTGGTGCAGGTGCGCGGTCCCGCCTAGCAAGTCGATTCCGTCGATGCGTGTTCCGCGTTCGGACAGGATCGGCTCGAGGGAGCCGACGGTGCGTACCAGCTCTCGGGCGAGCCGGTCGAGCACTTCGAGGGCAGCCGGGCCAGCGCCACCATCGACGACGCCGCGATCGATCTTCAGACGCTCGGCCTCGATGTCCCCGAGGCCCTGGGCGGACGCGATCGCGGCAGTGATTGCCTGCCCCGCGATCGGGACCGTGCGCGCCGCGATCGGCTTTCCGTCCTGGCACAGGCAGAGCGTCGTCTTGCGGTGGCCGATGTCGGCGAGCAGGCGCGTTCCCGGCAGCTCGATGACGCTCGCCAGGTTGGCGAGCATCAGGCCCTCCGCTTCGACGATCAGTGGCGAGAGGCCGGCTTCTTCCAGACTCTCGATCGAGAGCGCGACTTCGGCCCGTGGCGCGAGGGTCGCGGCCACTTCGGTATGGGCAGCGCCTTCGTGCAGCACTTCCCAGTCAACGACGAAATCGTCGAGGTCGAATGGAACCTGGGCCTCCAACTCGAACGGAACGGCCGGACCGATCTTGCGGCGATCCTTGAAAGGGAACGACAAGCGCCGAATGGACACGCGGTCGCCGGCGAGTGCCGTGACCAGGCCTTCGGTCGGCAGGTCGTGCATCCGGATCCAGTCGCGGAGTTCGTGGACCAGACTCGGAGCGGGGTCGTCCAGCGGCAGCTGGCGGAGTTGCACGACTTCGAGTGTGCGCAGCCCCTGGCGGAGTTCGACGGCCTTCACCGAATGGCTGCCGATGTCGAGTCCAAGAATGCGGCGCGCCATCAATCGACCCTCCAGGAGAGGAGCGTGGGTTCAATCGGATCTTCGCGATCCACAGTGGCCTCCACCGTTGCAATGACATCGCCGACTTCGGCTTGAGAGACCACTCGGAAGACATCGGTCGAGAAGGTCGGGGGCGGGAAGATCTCGCCCGGGATGGCTTCCCGAATCGGGGTGCAAGACGGGTGGTCGGCGTCGTCCGCGCAGAGGATGCCGCCGCCTTCCCGAATGTCGAGGATTGCACGCACTGTCTCTTCTTCGGCGAACAGGAAGTCATCTCCAGTCCCATGGAAAAGAAGGGCGAGAACCCACGGCGGGGCCGTATTCGGGTTGATTCCGTCGCCGCCGGCGAGCGGGTACACGGTGACGTATGGCCGGAGTACGGCCACGACCTCGGCATCGAATCCCTCGATCAGAGCGAGTTCGTCGACACTCAAGAGTGGACGGTTGGCTGCGCGATAGGACGGGCGCTGACGCTGGTAGTAGTCGTCCTCGAGCCCGCCTCCGGGGCGCGTTTCATCGGCATCCACCCAGTCGATCAGGTTCTGCGCGAGTTCATCGGGGTCGCGGCTTCGGAACACGTCGGGCGCTTCGTCGGCGAGGCGTTCGAACCATCGAATCAGCAGGATTTCGGTGAGCGGATCTCGGATCAGCCCGTCGGCGAACAGCGCATTGAGGTTCAGGCGGCTTCCGGCGTCTTCGACCCGGATCCGGAGGAGGGCACCGTCTTCGGTCGATATCGGCACGCTGGCGAGGCGGTGCCAGTCGTCGCCCCACGCTTCCGCGCGGAAGTCGGCGCTCGACTCGTCCAGCCGGTCCTGGGCCAGTATGGCGAACGCAACTTCTACGCCGCCACTCGCAAGGGCTTCGGCTTGCGCACCGGCATCGCGATTCCCGGCGATCAAGACGTCGGTCAGCGAGCGGTAGACAAAGGTCGCCGCGGCGCTTCCCGCGAGGAGAAGGAAGAGGAGGACAGCGACGAGCGCGATCCCACGCTGACCGGAACGGTTCACGACGCGGCGCTGCGGACTCATTGCCGAAGCTCCCGAAAGAGGGGCTGCCCGTCCGACTGGGACGGTCGAAGTGCGCTTGCGGCGGGTCCAGCCTCCGGTGCCTCTTCGTCCGGAATGTTCCCGTCGATGTCTTCTTGCCCCTCCGCGTCATCGGGGTCCGGCGCGAAGGCTTGATCACCCGCGAGCGCAGCCTGCAGATCCAGTGGCCGCACCACAAGCGGAAGGCGGCGTGCGTACGACAGTGGCGCTTGCGACGCGTCGTCCGCGTCCGCGATGAACGAGACGGAGATCTCGGCGGCCACGGGGAGCTGACTGGACTGCGCGAGGGTGGAGGAGTCCCACTCGTCCACCCATGCGCCGTCCTCGGCGAGCCAGCGCACACCAAATGTTTCGATGCCGCGCGCCCAGACTTCGGCGCCCGCCTGGTCTGCCCGGGGAAAGCGTCGTTCGAGCTGCGACGGAAGCTGGCTGGACGACCAGCGGTAGAGGTCATTGCCGGCGCCTCCGCTCGATGGCGCGAGCCAGACGGCGACATCGCGAAGATCCGACTGATGTTGGGAAGACGTCCGCGCACGGCCGCTGCGGGTCTGGAATCGAATGCGGTCGGAACCTTCCGATCCCACGCGACGCTCGCCCAGGAACAACCAGGGATGGGCGGCCGGGTCGACGTCATCAGGTTTGACGAGCAGGGTGGCTGAGCCGAGTTCACGGGCCAGCTGGTCCAGCAAGGCCGTCGCGCGGCGCGGCGCTTCCGTGGCCCGTGCGGCAGCCACACTTTGGTCTTGGATCGCGACGTACGTGGAGACGACGGCTGTGAGGACCAACGACAGTCCGACGACGACGGCGAGTGTCTCGAGCAAGGTGAATCCGGATCGGCGGCTCATGCGTCCGGCTCCGGCTCTTCGGCGAATGCGTCCTGCAGGGCGGGCGACGAGCGACCATCAAACAGGAAGCTCGTCCGTTGCGATACGACCTCATCGGCGACCGAAACCTCGACCCGGATCTGAAGGAGCGGCGGGGGAGTGCGGCCCGCAGCAGTGAATGCCGCCGGCGCTGCCTCGCCGCGCTCGCGCTCCACGAGGGGTCCGAGGCCCAGCCGGGTGGCATCGACCGGAGAGACCTGAACGGACACCCGGTAGCCGTCGATGTCTCGCTCTTCTCCGCGAGAGCTGTCGCTATCGGTCCGCAGACCCGCAGTCACGTTGGCGAGCGCAGAGTCGGCGAGAAGGGAAGCGGTCAATTGATCGCGCGCATTGCCGGTGCGGCGGGTGCTCTCGAGCGTGGCCGTCATCAGCGACGTACCGAGGAGGCCCATGATCAGTACGGCCCCCATGACCTCGAGCAGCGTAAATCCGGTGTTATTCCGCATCGGTGTAGATTCCGACGTGCTCGTCGAGGGCGGCGATCGCGATGCGGATCCGGTCACGCTCGGCGGTGACGAGATGGATCTCGACCGCGTCGATCTGGCCATCGGCCCGGACCTCGATCTGAAGTTGGCCGTCGTCGATCCAGCCCGTTGCGGTCTCCGCGCCGCCGAAGAAGACGTCGTCGCGCAGGACATTCCCTTGACCGACGAGACCGGAGACCGGCTGGTATTCGCCGAGCGTCGTCCGCGGGGCAGTCAACGGGAGGTCGGACTGGTTCCCCCAGGTCGAGATTTCGCCCGGCGCGAGGTCGGACTCCGGATCCCGCGGGCGCTCGCGTCGCTCGACCCACCAGCGGGCTTCGCGAAGGTCGAGGATCAGCCGGTGATCCTGGCGCGTCGCGAGTGCCGAACGGCGCGCATACTCGATGGCCGCTGCGACCTCTCGGGCATCCTCTTCGGCCGCTCCGGCCTGGCTGCGTCCAAGCGCAGGAAGCGCAACCGCTGCGAGCAGCGACAACAGCAAGACGACGGCCATCACCTCGAGAAGGGTGAAGCCGGGTCGGCGTCGGCGCGGGAAGACGGGCGTCATCGGAGCCGCTGGGCGGGCCTACTGTTCGCTCTGGTCGGGCGCCCAATTGCCCAGGTCGTCGCCGCCACCCGGCGTCCCATCGTTGCCGACCGACCAGATGTCGAAGCCATCGGCGTTGTGGCTCCCCGGTTGGGCGTACTCGAATGGGGAATCCCATCCGTCGGTGGGAAGGATCGACTTGTTCAGGTATCCGCCCTTGCGCCAACGACGAGCGGGGGGGCCAGCGGTCGGCTTCTCGATGAGCGCGCGAAGTCCCTGCTCCGTGGACGGATACCGGCCATTGTCCATCCGATAGAACTCGAGCGCGGCTTCCAGACTTCGGATGTCCTGTTGTGTCGTGTTGAGCTTCGCGTCATCGACGATGCCGGCGACGGCGAGTCCCACACCGGCACTCAGGATTCCGATGATCAGGACGACGGCCATGATCTCGATGAGGGTGAAGCCTTCGCGGCGTTGTTTCTGGGGGACGGCATGCATGGCGGTCTCCTTCATTGCGCAATTCCCTGGGTGGCCTGCATCAAGGGTTGCAGGACCGACAGCGTGATCATCAAGACGACACCGACCATCACCAGGATGAGGACGGGTTCGAGGATGGCCGTCATCCGCGTGACGGCGTTTTCGACCTGTTCGTCGTAGGCCTCGGCCACCTTGTGGAGCATGGCTTCGAGTTCGCCGGTGCGTTCACCGACATCGACCATGTGCGTCACCAGCGGCGGGAACTGCCCGCTGGCTCGGAGAGGCGCTGCGATGCTGGAACCCTCGGTGATCGCAATGCGTGCCTGATCGATCGCATCGCCCAGGACCCGGTTGTTGGCAACGTCACGCGACGTTTCGAGCGCGCGAACGATCGGAACGCCGCCGGCGAGCAGCGTGGATAGCGTGCGGGTGAATCGCGAGACAGCCGTCAGGCGCACCATTCGTCCGATTCCGGGGATGCGGAGCGCGACGACGTCCAGGGTCCGGCGCCCGCGTTCTGTCCGGGCCCCTGCGGTGATGCCCACGCCGGCGAGCACGCCGCCGAGCAGTAGAGCCCACCAATAGCTTCGCAAGAATGCTGCGCCACCCAAGACGATCTGGGTCATGAGCGGGAGTTCCTGGTCGAGGCGCGTCACCAGTTCGGTGACCTGTGGCAGCACGAACACGACGAGGACCACGACAACGACACCCGCGAACAGGAGCATGAACAGCGGGTACATCACGATCGAGAGCACGCGGTTCTTGGTCCGCACTGCGGCTTCGAGATAGTCGGCCAGTCTTTGGAGCACGATCTCGAGCGCGCCGCCGGCTTCCCCGGCGCGAACCATGCTGACATAGAGGGGCGAGAAGGCGCCCGTCGATGCGAGTGCGTCGGCGAAGTTCGCTCCTTCATTGACGCGGTCGCGTACCTGGCCGAGGACGCCTTTGAGCCGAGCGGTCTCGACTTGTTCGGCGAGTGCGCCGAGCGACTCGACCAGCGGAATACCTGCGCCTAGCAAGGTCGCGAGCTGCCGGGTCGCAATCGAGATGTCGATGTCCGATACCGAGCCGAAGCTGTCGAATGAAATGTTCCAGCCCGCGTTCGCCTTCTCGGCTTCGGTGGCTCCGCGGGCGCTCGCCGCGAGTTCGGTCAAGAAGATCCCGTCTCGCCGCAACTTCGCGCGGGCGGCCCGGTCGCTCTCCGCGTCGACGAATCCTCGGGTGGCACGCCCGGAGTCGAGGACGCCCTTGTACGCGAAGACGGGCACGGCTCAGAGCGCTCCGGCCGAGACGCCCTCGTCTTCGCTGGTGCGGAGGACCTCTTCGATCGATGTCGTGCCATCGATGACTTTCCGAGCGCCGTCCGCGCGAAGCGTGCTCATCCCGCCGGCGACGGCCGTGCGCTTGATGCTCTTCGCGTCCAGCGTCTGGGTGATCTGGTCGCGAATCGCGTCGTCGACCACCATCAACTCGAAAATCCCGACTCGCCCGCGGTAGCCGCTGTCGTGGCAGGTGGCGCAGCCGGTGGCGCGATAGACGGTGACCGGCCCATTGGCTCGGATGCCGACTTCGGCGAGGGCTTCCGGCGTCGGGGTGTAGGCCTCGCGGCACTCGGTGCACAGGACACGCACGAGGCGCTGCGCGAGGACTGCCACGAGGGAAGAGGCCACGAGGTACGGCTCCACGCCCATGTCAACGAGTCTCGTGACGGCGCTGGGGGCATCGTTCGTATGGATGGTCGAGAAGACGAGGTGGCCAGTCAGGGACGCCTGAATCGCGATCTCTGCGGTCTCGAGGTCGCGGATCTCGCCCACGAGCACGATGTTCGGATCTTGACGAAGGACCGAGCGCAGGGCGTTCGCGAATGTCAGGCCGACCTTGTTGTTCACTTCGATCTGGCCGACGCCGGGAAGCTGGATCTCGACCGGGTCGTCGATCGTGATGATGTTCTGGTCGCCGCGGTTGACCTTCGCGAGTGCTCCATAGAGCGTGGTCGTCTTGCCGCTACCGGTCGGCCCGGTGACGAGCACGATCCCGTGCGGGCGCCGGATCAGGCGCTCCCAGACTTCGAGTTGCTCGGGCGAAAATCCGAGTCGCTCAAGATCGAGCATGTCCGTGGTTCTCGGCAGCAGCCGAAGGACAAGACGTTCGCCGTGAGCAACCGGGACCGTTGAAAGTCTGACGTCGTAGTCGCGTCCGGCAATCTTCAGCCGGATACGGCCATCCTGGGGAACTCGTTTCTCCGCGATGTCCAGGCCAGCCAGGATCTTGATCCGTGAAACGATGCTCGGGAGCAGCGCTTTGGGAAGCGTGCTGACCGGCTCATAGAGCATGTCGTCCGAGCGGAAACGGACACGGATGTCCCGTTCGAACGGCTCGATATGGATGTCACTCGCGCGGTCCTTGACCGCCTGCTGCAGCAGCGAGTCTACGAGCCGGATGATGGGTGCGTCGTCGCTGGACTCGAGCAGGTCCTGGGGCTCTGCCGAGATCTCGCTGGCGATCGCGCTGAAGTCTTCGGTGGCGCCTTCCACGATGTCGTCGATCGAACTGCCGCCGCGATCGTAGGCTTCGTTGATGGCCGCCATGACCGCGCGGCGGGGCGCGAGTTCGGTTGCGATCTCGCTTCCGTCGAATAGCAACCGAAGGTCATCGACACAGGAGGTGTCGAACGGGTCCGATAGGACGACGCGAACGGCGCCGTCTTCGCGGATGCCGCAAGGCAGGACACCGTGGGTCTTTGCGAAGCCGATCGGGAGGCGCGCCGTCAGCTCCTCATCGACGTCATGGATGGCGAAGGTTCCGTGGACGGGGAGGCCGAGCTGGTTCCCCAACGCTTCGAGAACTTCTTCCTCTCCGAGGAATCCCAGATCCACCACGCTATCGACGAGCCGGCCGCCGTTCGTCGACTGGTGCTCGACCGCTTGCTGAAGCTGCGAGAGGTCCAGACGCGTGGTTCGGAGCAGGACCTCTCGGAGGCCCAGCGATGTGTTGTTCGCCGCAGCGCTCACGGCGCCTCTCGTTCGACGATGACGGTCGGCTTGAGGTCGAAGGCGATGCGAACGTTCTCAGCGGCGGCTTCGGCTTCTTCGACGGACGGGAAGGGCCCGATGAAGACCTGGAAGAGCAGGCTCCCGGATCGGTCTTCGGTCTGCAGGATGCCGTCGAGACCGGCGTCGAGGATCTGCTGCAGCGTCGCGGCGGCGGCGCCCTCATCGCCGAACGTTGCTGCGAGCACCCCGTACGTCGTGTCCGCGTCGGTCGTGGCTTCGGCTTCGCTGGCGTCCCGCGCGCGTCGCTCGGAGGCTTCGATCTCGAGCATCCGGTGGATCGGATACTGATCGCGGTGGTCGAGCAGCCGGGTCCGGACCGGGTTCTTCCCGCGGTATGCGTCGACCTGGATTCCTGCGGCGTCGGCCTCGGCTCGTACCGCGGCTGCGGCTTCGCGCTCCTTGGCGGACAGGGAGAGGCCCACCTGGGAACTGGCCCAGAACTCCTCGCGCTTTCGAATCGACTCGGCGGCGAGTTGGCGGTCGTTGCGCACGATGTGGGGCGTGAGGAAGATCAGCAGGTTTCGCTTGGTGACTTCATCGCTCGTGGTCTTGAAGGCCCAGCCGAGGATGGGGATGTCGCCCAACCAGGGAACCTTGGTTTCCTGGTCTTCTTGTCGCTCGTCGATCAATCCGCCGATGACGACGGTCTCGTTGTCCGCAACCACGACCGTGTTCTTGATCTGCCGGTTCGAGAGCGCGACGCCGACTTCCTCGGCTGTTCCGGTGACGCCGGTCAGCGTTTCGTTGACGGAGGTGATCTCCTGTTCGAGTTCCAGCCGGAGAAGGTTCCCTTCGGAGATCTGGGGCGTGACCTTCAGTGTGATGCCGACATCCTGCCGTTCGATGTTCTGACTCGTCGCGAGTCCGCCGACCGCGGCACCCTGGGCCGATTGCACGCGGCTCGTCACGATCGGGATGTTGTCGCCGACCTGGATTTCGGCCTCTTCGTTATCGAGGGTCAGGATGTGAGGCGCTGACAGGATGTTGGTGCCATTCAGACCCGCACTCGCGGTGATGATTCCCTGGATCAACGTGGAGCCGGCCTCGATGTTGCCGGCGCCGATGAAGGTGCCCGTCCCGAGGTTGCCGAGCAGGGTGTCGAGCATCGCGTCGCCGACGCCGGCCGTATTGGTCGTTCCGAACGAATCGCGACTCGAACCGGTCGACGTGAACGAGCCGACGCCAAAGTTCTTGTCGCCGCGAAAGATGCGTGCGAGACCGCTGAATCCGAGATCGAGGCGGTCAGTGACATCGACCTCCATGATCAAGGCTTCAACCAGGACCTGGGGCCTCGCGATGTCGAGCTGGTCGATCACCTGGGACAGACGGTTGTAGCCTTCCTGGCTGGCCTGGATGACGAGTGAGTTGGTCGGGGCGTCCGGCGTGACCGTGACGCCGTCCGAAAGCTCGGTGATCGCCGCCCGCAACGCCTGGACGTTCTGTGTCCCGCTCGTGCCGCTGGACTGCGCCGGCTGACCCGTGATCAGGGACGACAGCGTGTCGGCGAGTTCTTCCGCGTCGGCGTGCTTCAGGTAGTAGACGTGAATGCGTCCGCCGCCGCTGACGGGGACGTCCAGTCGTTGGATGACCTCGCGAATCTCGTCGAGCCGCTGGCGGGCAGCGAGGACGATCAACGAGTTGGTGCGTTCGTCGGTCAGGATACGGACCTGGCCCTTTGAGCCCGAAGACCCGCCGTTGGCGCCGGCCTGCGCTTGCTGCTGCGCCCGCCGGACCCGTGCCGCAGCGGTGGTCGCGGGACCCGCGACGTCGGCGCCGAAGATCTCCGAGAGTTGACCAGCGAGCGTCGTGGCATCGGCGTGGACGACGCGAACGACCGTCAACTCTTCCTTGTAGGTCTCGACGTCGATCGATCGCAGGATCTGGAGGATGCGCGAGATGTTGGTTGCGGCATCGGTGAGGATCACGGTGTTGGTCGGTGCGTAGGCGACCATCGACGCGTCCTTGGAGACGAGGGGCTTCAGCGTGTTGGTGATGGCCTCGGCATCGATGTACCGCATCGGAATCAAACGAGTGATGAAGCGGTCGGAGTCGGGCAGCGCACTTCGCCCGTGGACGGTCTCGACGTTGCTCTCTTTCGCCTCGCGAATCGGGATGATCTTGGTGGCACCACCGGGACCGTCGACCGTGGTGAATCCCTTCACCTGGAGCACGCTCTCGAATACCGCGTAGGCGGCCTCTACCGAGATTCGCGTCGGCGAAACAATCGTGACCCGCCCGCGCACGCGATCGTCATAGATGAAGTTGCGGCCTGTCATCTTCGCGATCGAGTCGATCACGACGTTCAACTCGGTGTCGTTGAAGTCGAGAGAGACGCCATTGTCGACCGGCTGGGCGAATGCGACCGGCGATGTCGCGACGAGCGCAATGACGACCGCAGCCGCGAGGGCCAGGAGGCGTTGCTTCGCTCGTGCGCGATCAAGGAAAGGAGATGATGTGAAGTCGGTGGTAAGCACCCGTTGGTATCCTGCCGGTTCCCGGTGTCAGTTCTTTACGAAGTCGACGGTGCGCTCGTTGCCGTCGCGGTCGCGCACCTTGAGTGTCCATCGGTCCGCATTGCGGAATTCCTGGAGAAGTTGCTGGCTGCCATCGGGGCTCGCCGCATCGATGCCATTCAACTCGACGACGGTGTCGCCATCGAGGAGCCCGGCCTGT
Organism: Deltaproteobacteria bacterium; assembly: GCA_029261815.1. Lineage (GTDB taxonomy): Bacteria > Myxococcota_A > UBA9160 > UBA9160 > UBA6930 > JAJDAP01. Next base: position 60,606 of record JAJDAQ010000073.1, on the reverse strand, counting down.
TCGAAGACGCTGCCTGGTTTGATCGCGCTGAGCTGGATTCCGGACATCTTGCCGTCCTCGTACCGTGGAATGATCCGCGCTTGCGAGAAGAGGGCGGCCGGGTTGTCGGCCATGTCGTTGACCTGCTGGCGGTCTACCGCATAGCGGTTGCGGCCGACGCGCTGGACGCCACCGGCTCGTGGCGATTGAACCGCGGCTCGGCGCGGTGCCGAGCGCGCCGCACCATCTTCCTGGTCGAGCGCAAGTTCCTCGCGTCGGCCGCGATTCTCGAGCACGATCCGTCTCGGATCGATCCCGGCCACTCGGGCACCCAGGATGGTATCGCCCACGCGCACGACCTGATGGCGGCGCTCCTTCTGGTTCTCGACCGCAGCGAGTGAGTCGGCCGGAACCAGGCTCGCCACGGTGCCGAGCAGGCGCAGCGCAAGACTGGTCTTCGCGTAGCGCTCAGCCTCGGGGACGACCTGGACCGCGGGAGCCGACGTGTTCGCCTTGAAGAGGTTCCGCGTGAGGATTGCCTGGCGCTGCTCCCAGGTGCGCGACTGCGGGCGATGGGCCGCGGCTTCAATGGGCGCTTCATCGATCGTCGCGTCGGTCGCCTCGGCCGCGATGGCCACAGCGATGTCGGCCGCGAACCAGCAGCACAGCGCGACGAGAAATCCGTTGATCGTGTAGATCAGTGCGCGATTCATGGCGTGGGATGCGTCTTCATCGGCAGGCCGTCCCGGAGGTGTGGGTCGGGGCGGGAAGGCCGCCTCGCCGAGGCAGGTCGAACGTAGCAGTCGGACGCGAGGTCCCCCAAGGGTTTCCCCTTTGAGTTCGCGGGATTGCCACGGAGATTGCGCCTTGCGCGTGCGTGGATCGCACCTCGCCTACTGCCACGATTCTCCCTCCTCTCCGTGTCCCCAGCGAACCCGACCCGGGCAGACTGGTTCCGCTGCGCCCCGGCACGGTTCGGCCAGGTCGCATCCCATCCGACCCCATCGGCAGGACGCGTGCATGGGTTTCGCAATCCCCGTCACATTTCACTGATTCTCTCTGAGACCGATTTGGGCCGGAATGGGTTGACCGTCCCGAATCCCCATGGGGAGTCTGTGTCCGGGCCCACGAAATGAGCATCGTCGGGGTTTTCGCGGGGCCCTGAAGAATCTTCGCCAGCGGTTTGACTCCCGACTGCGCGTGCAAACATTCCCGCCCGAACCAGAATTCACGTGGGCATTGAGCCCGCGCTAGCGGGAGACGCTCCTAAAATGGCGGACAGCGGCAAGATCATCGGCATTGACCTCGGTACCACGAACTCGGTGGTAGCCGTCATGGAGGGCGGTCAGCCCACCGTCATCACGAACGAGGAAGGCGGGCGGACGACTCCGTCCGTCGTCGCTTTCACGGACGAAGGCGAACGGCTCGTGGGCGCTATCGCCAAGCGGCAGGCGGTCACCAACCCGGAGCGCACCATCTACTCGGTGAAGCGCTTCGTCGGGCGCCGCGTATCCGAGGTGCCGGAAGAGACCTCGCTGGTCCCCTACAAGGTGATCGAGGGCAAGGAAGGAACCGCCGCGATCGAGGTGGACGGCACGGAATACTCGCCGCAGGAAATCTCGGCCATGATCCTGCAGAAGTTGAAGAAGGCGGCTGAGGACTACCTGGGCCAGGAAGTCTCCGGCGCCGTCGTGACCGTTCCCGCGTACTTCAACGACGCGCAGCGCCAGGCGACCAAGGACGCGGGTCGGATTGCCGGCCTCGACGTCAAGCGCATCATCAACGAGCCGACAGCGGCCGCGTTGGCCTATGGCCTCGACAAGGAGTCCGACGAGAAGATCGCGGTCTACGACTTCGGTGGCGGTACGTTCGACATCTCGATCCTCGAGGTGGGCGAGAACGTGGTCGAGGTGAAGTCGACCAATGGCGACACGCACCTGGGCGGCGACAACCTCGACCAGCGCGTCATCGAATACCTGATCGCTGAGTTCAAGAAGGATCAGGGCATCGACCTTGGCCAGGATCCGATGGCGATGCAGCGGCTTCGCGAAGCGGCAGAAAAGGCCAAGATCGAACTCTCGACCTCGCAGTCGACCGACATCAACCTGCCGTACGTGACCGCGGATGCCTCCGGTCCGAAGCACATGAACCTGAAGCTCTCGCGTGCGAAGTTCGAGCAGCTCATCGGGGACCTGGTCGAGAAGACCCTCGAGCCTTGCCGCAAGGCGTTGGCCGATGCGGGCCTCAAGGCGTCGGAGATCGACGAGGTCGTCCTCGTCGGTGGCTCGACACGGGTTCCGCTGGTGCAGGAGAAGGTGGAAGCGCTCTTCGGCAAGGAAGCCAATCGGACCGTCAACCCGGACGAGGTCGTGGCCATCGGTGCTGCGATTCAGGGCGGTGTGCTGGCCGGCGACGTCAAGGACGTCCTGCTCCTCGACGTGACGCCGCTGAGCATGGGAATCGAGACCGCGGGCGCGGTGATGACGCGACTCATTGATCGGAATACCACGATTCCGACCAAGCGCAGTCAGACCTTCTCGACCGCATCGGACAATCAGCCACAGGTCGAGATCCGGGTCCTTCAGGGCGAACGCGAGATGGCCAACGACAACCGCGAGATCGGGCGCTTCCTGCTGGACGGCATCCCCCCCTCGCCGCGCGGCATCCCCCAGATCGAAGTCACGTTCGACATCGACGCGAACGGCATCCTCTCCGTCGGGGCCAAGGATCAGGCCACTGGCAAGGAGCAGTCGATCCGGATCGAAGGCGCGGGCGCACTGTCCGACGACGAAGTCGATCGCATGGTGAAGGATGCCGAAGCCAACGCTGAAGAGGACAAGAAGCGGCGAGAAGCGATCGAGCACAGGAACGAACTCGACAGCCTGATCTACACCGCTGAGAAGACGGTGACCGACAACGCGGACAAGATCGACGACGCGCAAAAGGCCGAGATCGAAGAGCTGCTCAAGGTCGCGAAGGAGGACCTCGAGAGCGAGGACGCCGGCCGCATCGACGCTGCAAAACAACGCGTCGAGCAGACGATGCACAAGCTCGCCGAGTCCCTCTATAAGTCGCAGGCCGCTGAAGGCGATGACGCGGCCGCACCGGACGCTGAGGCCGGCGACGGCGAAGACGTGATCGACGCCGACTTCACCGAAGAACCCCCCAAGAACTAAAGAAAGGGGACGTTCCCAGACCTCGGACCGCCGCGGCCGGGAATCCCGACGTTGACAGACCCCGAAGACATCATCGAAGTCGAGGAAGCCCTCGAGCCCGAGTTGGACGAAGTGTTGCCCGACAGCGCGGATCTGCCGGACACGATGCCGATCCTGCCGCTCAAGAACACGGTGATCTTTCCGCACCTGCTCGCGCCGTTGCTGGTCAACACCGAGCGAAGCAAGGCGTTGATCGATGCCGTGATGAGCGGGACCCAGCGCTACATGCTGGCCGTCGCGGTGAAGGCACCGGTCGATGGCAGCCCGTCGCAAGACGAACTGCATCGGACGGGCACTGTCCTGCGCGTCGCCAAGATGCTGCGATTCCCAGACGATTCGTATCGGTTGTTGGTCCAGGGTGTCGCTCGTGCGCGCGTCGATGCGTTTACCCAGGACGATCCGTTCTTCTCGGGGACCCTGACGCCGCTGGCAGATGAGGGCGAAGGCGAATCCGTTGAGGCGCAGGCGCTCGCGCGGGACGTGCGGGACCAGTTCGTGTCACTGGTGTCCGAGTCGAGCCAGCTGTCAGATGAGCTGCAGGTCCTGGCCATGAATCTCGAGGAGCCGTCTCGCTTGGCCGACCTCGTCGCGTCGAACCTCGAACTCGATATCTCAGCGAAACAGGTTTTTCTCGAAGAGTTGGACGTGGTCGATCGACTCCGGAAGGCCCGTGATGAACTGTTGCGCGCGGGTGAAGCTTCGCGCCTCGAGAGCGAGATCCGCGAACACGTCCAGACCGAGATGGGTCGGTCGCAACGCGAATACATGCTCCGGCAACAGCTTGACCACATCCGGCGCGAACTGGGCGAGGCCGAGGACGAAGAAGCCGAAGTGGAGACGTTTCGGCAGAAGATCGACGCGGCCGGCATGCCGGAGGAAGCGCTGGCCCAGGCGGAGCGGGAACTCGAACGTCTCGAACAGACGCCGCCGGCTGCTGCCGAGCACGGAGTCATTCGCAGCTACCTCGAGTGGATGACCGATCTGCCGTGGTCGACCACATCCGAGGACCATCTCGTTGTGTCAGACGCCCGGGCAATCCTTGACGAGGACCACTACGGCCTCGAGAAGGTGAAGGATCGGATCGTCGAGTACATCGCTGTGCTCTCGTTGAAGAAGGATCTGCGCGGACCGATTCTGTGTTTCGTCGGTCCGCCGGGGACGGGAAAGACATCCCTTGGTCTCTCGATCGCGCGCGCGCTAGGCCGAAAGTTCGACCGGATTTCGCTAGGCGGCGTTCGGGATGAAGCCGAGATTCGGGGGCACCGCCGCACCTATATCGGGTCGCTGCCGGGTCGCATTGTTCAGGGGCTTCGCAAGGCCGGTACCCGGAATCCCGTGTTCATGCTCGACGAACTCGACAAGGTTGGGAACGACTATCGCGGCGACCCGTCGTCCGCGCTTCTCGAGGTGCTCGACCCGGAACAGAACGGGGCCTTCAGCGATCACTATCTCGAGGTGCCTTTCGATCTTTCCCAGGTGCTCTTCATCGCGACGGCGAACGTCCAGGACACGATCCATCCGGCTCTTCGGGACAGGATGGAGGTGATCGAACTCCCGGGATACACCGAGGAAGACAAACTCGAGATTGCGCGCCGTTTCCTGCTGCCGAGGCAGATGCGCGAGAACGGAATCGCCGATATCGCCCTCGAGATTCCCGAGCCGACACTTCGTACGATCATCGCCAGCTACACCCGAGAAGCCGGTGTTCGGAATCTGGAACGCGAGATCGGTGCCGTATGTCGGAAGCTCGCACGTCGTGTCGCCGAGGACGGAGCGCCGGATGGTGGGTTCAAGATCTCACGCGAAGACCTGGCCGAGTTCCTGGGTCCGATCAAGGTCGAGCCTGACCTCGCGGAACGCGCTGGTCAGCCCGGCGTCGCTGTAGGACTTGCATGGACACCCGTCGGCGGCGACATCTTGTTCGTCGAAAGTACGCAGATGCCGGGCAAGGGCGTCCTCAAACTGACCGGGTCGCTTGGCGACGTGATGCGCGAGAGCGCAGAGGCTGCACGCACCTGGCTGCGAGCACACGCGACGGAACTGGGAATCGCCACGGATCTCTTCGAGAAGCAGGACATCCACGTCCATGTGCCGCAAGGCGCGGTGCCCAAGGATGGGCCGTCCGCTGGTGTGGCCATGGTCACGGCGCTCGCGTCACTCCTGACCGGAAGAGCACCCGCACCCGATGTTGCGATGACGGGCGAGATCACACTCCGAGGGAAGGTGTTGCCGGTGGGTGGGATCAAGGAGAAGGTGTTGGCCGCCAAGCGCGCTGGGATCAAGAAGGTCGTCCTGCCGGAAGCGAATCGCCGGGATGTCGAGGAAATCCAGGTCGAACTCGTGTCGGGGCTTGAGTTCGAGTACGTTGGCCGGATCGACGAAGCGCTCGGACACATCCTCTCGCTGAACGTCTGAGCCGCGGCGTCGCCTGATTCAAAGAGGGGTGGCAGGGTGACGATCCTACGAACAGCAACGTTGCTGGCGGTTGTGTTTCTATTGTCCGGCTGTGTGTCGAGCGGCGCCCACCGCACGGTCACCGATGAGCGAGACCGTCTTCGCGGTGAGCTGACACTGGCGGAGCGCCGGGTCGACCTGCTCGAGGCGTCGAGCGAGAGTCTGGATCAGGAGCGCGCAGCCCTCGCAGACGAAGTCGAGGATCTGCGCATCGCACGGGAGCAGCTCGAGACCTCTGTCGGTGAGCTTTCGACGCGCAGCGTGAGTCTGTCAGAGAACCTTGCCGCCCGTGAGCAGGAGCTCGCGGCCCGGATGGCGGAAGTGAGCGAGCTGCGCTCGACCTACGACGGCCTGGTCGACGACTTGCAGACCGAAGTGGCGGCGGGCCGGATCGAGATCGAACAGCTCCGGGAAGGGCTCAACGTCAAGCTGTCGCAGGCGATCCTGTTTCCATCGGGTTCGGCCTCGCTCAGTGCTCAGGGCCGGGCCGTGATTGGAAAAGTCGCCGTGCGTCTGGCCGAGGTCCCGCACCTCGTTGTCGTGAACGGACACACGGACGCCGTCGCGATTCGCGGCTCGCTCGCACAGCGCTACCCCAGTAATTGGGAACTCGCGGGTGCCCGTGCGTCCAGCGTTGTTCGGTTGCTGGAGAAAGACGGCGTGACGTCGGACCGCTTGACCGCGGTGTCCTTGGGAGAGACCCAGCCCGTGGCGTCAAACGAAACATCGGACGGTCGGGCAAAGAACCGGCGGATCGAGATCCAGCTGCGTCCACGCCCGGCGGCCGACGAGGACGCGGCACCAGCGGAGTGACCGCGCGCGCGACGCTCGAGGCACTGTTCCGAGCGGGCCTTGCCGCGGTCGATCCGGAACCGGCCGCACGAGCTTGGGCAGCCGCCCGAGCGGCTGCACCGACGGAGCGTCTTCACGTGCTGGCCGTCGGCAAGGCAGCCGGTCGCTTGGCACGAGGCGTGGTTACGGGCCATTACGGGCACCTTGTACGCGGCCTGGTGGTGACACGGGATGAGCACGATCCGGGTCCGGAGATATTCGTCGCGCGGTTTGCGGGGCATCCGATTCCGGACGAGCGGAGTGTCGAAGCAGGGGAGGCTGCGCTTTGCTTCGCAGCCACGGTCCCTGCAGGCGAAACACTGGCGGTCCTGATTTCCGGCGGCGCCTCGGCCCTGCTGACCGTACCGATCGCCGGATTGGATCTCAGCGATCTGCAGGCCGTGACGGGCGCGCTGATGAAATCCGGTGCGGCGATCGCCGATCTCAATCGCGTCCGATCCGGCCTGACGCAGTTGGCCGGCGGCGGGTTGCTCGCGGTTGCCGGTACGGAGAACGTCGAGGTGGCGCTCGTTTCGGACGTCCCGGGTGACGATCCCGGCATCGTTGGCTCGGGGCCGTGTTGGCCGGCGCAGGTTTCGTCGGACGCGGTGCGGTTGTTGTTGGAGGGCGCGGCGCAGCCGGCGTTGGTCGAGCGCGTGGTCGCCGCGATGGGCGATGGGGATCACCGGGATCGGCGGCTTCGTAAACCACCGCCGCACCACATCGTCGCGCGGAACGCGGATGCGCTTGCGGCGATTCAGGCGGAAGCGCGGCGCCAGGGCATTGTCTGCGAACAGATCGCGCCGCTGGGCGGGGAGGCCCGAGAAGAGGGCGTGCGCCTCGTTCGGGCGGCGACGGTCGCCGCGGTGCCGCGCATCCTGGTGGCAGGCGGGGAGACCACTGTCAGCGTGCGCGGCCCGGGCCGCGGCGGACGAAACCAGGAACTCGCACTCGCGGCGGCGCTTCAACTGGAGGCGGAAGGCTCGAAGACGATCACGCTCCTGGCCGCCGGCACGGATGGCATCGATGGGCCGACGGACGCCGCGGGTGCATGCGTAGACGGTGGGACGGCCGATCGCGGCCGGGAGCGCGGCCATGATCCCTCCGAGGCGCTCGGACAGAACGATTCGTACGGCTTCTTTCTTTCGGAGGGCGGGCACATCCGCACCGGCCCGACCGGCACCAATGTCATGGACGTCGCCATTGTAGGCATCGGGCTCGAATCGGATCGCTAGACTCCGCGCCGCTGCCGCGAGGAAAGATGGACCGCCGGACGACACCTTGGGCCCTGGCCTACCGATTCGCTGTGTTGCTCGGCTTGATCGCGCGCGCCGCGTGGATCTACCTGCGGATCGTGCTCGATGCCCGAGGCCGCTGGCGGATGGACCCGAAGCGCATGGTGCGCGTGCAGCAACGCTTCGCTGCGCGGTTCACGCGCATCGCGATGCGTTTCAAGGGGGGTCTCATCAAGATCGGCCAGGTCGCAAGCCTGCGCGTGGACTTGTTTCCGGACGAAGTGAGTGACGAACTGGCACGGCTCCAGGACAGGGTCGAGCCGCGGCCCGTTGGCGAGATCGAAGCCCAGATCGAAATAACGCTGGGAGCAACGGTCGACACACTGTTTCGTTCCTTTGATCGTGAGCCCCTGGCGGCCGCCAGCCTCGGGCAGGTCCACACCGCCACGCTCGACAGCGGCGAGAAGGTCGCGGTGAAGGTGCTGTACCCCGAAGTCGAGAAGTCCGTAGCGGTCGACCTGACGGCGCTGCGCTTTGGCCTCTGGCTATTCAACTTCGTCACGGTCGCCGATCTGGGACAAGTGTTCCGCGAGGTCCGCGATTCGCTCGAAGGCGAGATGGACTACGAGCAGGAGGGACGTGCCGCCGAAGAAGTCGCGCGGAACTTGTCGCGAGATGTGTTGGTCGCCGACCGCGTCCGCATCCCACGGATCTATTGGGAGCGCACCGGCTCCCGTGTGCTCACGATGGAATTCATCCCGGGCGAAAAGATCAACGAGCGCGCGGCGCTCGAGGCGCGTGGGATTGACGTCGCGGACCTCGCGACCTGGGCGACGCGCGCGTTCCTGCACATGATCTTCCGCGACGGTTTCTTCCACTGCGACCCGCATCCGGGCAACCTGTTGGTCGACCCTGACGGTCGGATCGGCATCATCGACTTCGGGATGCACAAGCGTGTCGCACCGGAAGTGATGACGATGCTGCGCGAGAACATCGTGGCCACGGTGACGCGCGACGCGGACCGCTATGCGAAGTCGTTCCTGAACGCGGGGATGATCGAAGCCAGCGATCTCGATGCGGTGCAAGAGATCGCACGGCTCCAGTTCAGCGATGACTACTGGAACCTCACGCCGAAAGAACTGGGCAAGCTCGACATCCCCGAGTACGTGGGCCAGATGCGCGAACACATCGCCCAGGTAAAGACTTTTCGTCTGCCGGATGGCCTCGTGATGTGGGGCCGGGCGCTGACGTTGCTGCTTGGCCTCGCGACCGAACTCGCGCCGGGTGTCCGCCCGATGGATATCGTCGGACCCTATGTCTTCGCGTTCTTGCAGGAAGGAATGGCGACGCCGGCGCGGTAGACTGCGCGGCGACTTCAACCGCACCGGAGACCGCATGTCGATCGACGCCGATACCTACCGAAAAACCCTCGGCCGTTGGGCCACCGGCGTCACGATCGTCACCGCGCGTGCCGGGGATGAGGTCCACGGGATGACGGCCTCGGACTTTGCCGGGGTTTCGCTCGACCCGCCGCTGGTCATGGTGTGTGTCGACAAGAACGCCAATACGCTGGGCGTGATCCAGAAGGGGGGCAACCTCTGCGTCAACCTGCTGGCCGCAGATCAGGAAGCGCTCTCGAATAAGTTCGCCTCCAAGAAGGAGGAGTGGACGCGCTTCGAGGGCCTCGACTGCGCGACCGCCCACACGGGCGCGCCATTGATTCCGGGCGCGATCGAGAGCCTCGACTGCGAGGTCGTGGCCATGCACGATGCTGGCGACCACATCATCGTCGTGGGCCGGGTCGAAGCCGTGGTCTCCGGGGAGGGGGATCCGCTTCTCTACTACGCGGGCGGCTATCGCGCACTCGCAGGAACCGACGACGCGTGAGGCCCGTTCGCCTGGAAGTCTGGTCCGACTACCTGTGCCCATGGTGCCATCTCGCGGATCATCGCCTCGGGATCCTCGAAGCGGAGTTCGGCGAGGATCTGCAACTGGGGTTCAAGAGCTACCTGCTTCGGCCGCGTCCGGGACAGCGCGATCTCGAGAAGTTCATGCGCTACACGCAGAGCTGGCTGCGGCCGGCTTCGGAGCCCGACGCGCCGCGATTCCGGGTCTGGGAGACGACTGAGGGCCCGCCGAGTCACAGCGTGCCGGCTCATCTCGTCGCGAAGGCTGCGCAACTCGTCGGAGATGAAGCGTTCACCGAGGTCCACGCCCGTCTGCTCCGCGCCTACTTCGAGGACAACCGCGACATCAGCGCGCCCGACACCCTTCGCGCGATCTGGGCGGAAGCCGGGCTGGAAGAGGCCGCGTTTGCTGCAGCCGCGGATCCGGCCCTCCTCGAAGAGACGGCATCGCAGCACAACGAAGCCCTGGAACTCGGCGTGACCGGGGTCCCCGCGGTCCGGGTCGCCGGCACCGATGCCTTCGTGTCGGGGGCGCAGCCCCTCGAAACCTACCGCCGCTGGATCGAACGACTGCTCGGCGGCGTTCTGGACGCGTCCTGAGGCGCGGTGCCGATTCTCTGACACTTCTGCCCATCCAAGGCCACCTCACCATACAGGGAGGTCTCCGATGCAGAATGCCCAGCCCAGTTCTTGGACGCGTCGTCTCTATCCGGCGCTCGCTGCGGCGATCGCCGTCGCAGGCATTGCGTCTGGCCAATGGCTTCCCGCTGCCCTTGTCCTCGGAGCCATGGGGCTGACCGAGCTACTGGGTCACCTCCACGAATCGCCGGTCCCCGCGGCGAGGGATCCGTGGGCACCGCGCCGGCCTGAGATCGCTCAAGAGGCGTAGCCCGCCGCGCCTGCGGGCACGCAGGATACACTCCGTGTTTCGGCAGACCTACGGATTTCAAATCCGTGGCGGGCGGACGGTCCACCTCTCGCCGAGTCCATCAGGCTCTTCGGCGAAAGAGACCGGCTTGCCTGCCTTCCCGGGGCGGATGATCGGGAAGGGTAAGTGGTTGGTGCGGCAGAGAGGACTCGAACCTCCACCCGATTGCTCGGACATGGCCCTCAACCATGCGCGTCTACCAGTTCCGCCACTGCCGCACGAGGGCCGAGCATTCTAACGACTGCTGCTGGCCCCGGGTAGCCCTATCCGGTCGTTGGCGGCGTTGCGGCAGCGGGCTCAGGAGTGACCGGTGTCTCCGCTGAGGGCTCGCTGGTCTGCGGCACGTCGGCCGGGATTTCTTCGAAGCCAGTAGGGTCGCCTTCGCTCGACTCGAAAGGCGAAGTGGCCGGTGCGGTTTCCTCGAACCCGCTGTCGGCCGGCACGACTTCGTCGAACAAGTCGCTCGTCGAGTTGTCCTGGCCCGCGACGGCGAGGAAGAGGCTCGTCAGCATGAAGACCGTGGCCGAGCCCGTGGTGAGCTTGGTAAAGAGGTTGCTGGCGCCCCGCGAGCCGAACATGGTGCCGGCTCCACCGCCGCCGAACATGGCGCCGACCTCGGCTCCCTTGCCGCGCTGGAGCAGCACGACCACGATCAGGAAGATGCACACCAGGACGTGCAGGACAGTGATGAACAGGGTCATTGGGGGTCTCCGGTCGGGATCACGCTCAGCCGGACGATCTCGGCGAACGATTCAGGGTCGAGGCTCGCGCCGCCCACCAGGGCGCCGTCGATATCAGTTTGGGACATCAGCGCCGCCACGTTGTCGGGTTTGACGCTTCCGCCGTATTGAATGCGAATTTCCGCTGCCGCGTCACCGAACCGGTCCCGCAGGCGCTCGCGAATCATCGCATGTACTTCCTGGGCCGTCTCGGGAGTGGCTGTCTTGCCGGTCCCGATCGCCCAGATGGGTTCATAGGCCACCACCAGATCCGCGCCACGGTCAGCCGGGATCTCGCCGAGGCTGATTTCGAGCTGCTCGCTGATTACGTCGAAGGTGCGGCCAGACTCGCGCTCGTCGTCGGTCTCACCGCAACACACGATCGGTGTGATCCCCGCTTCGAGGAGGGCACGGGCTTTCGCGCCGACGAACTCGCTGGTCTCGCCCAGAAGCGTGCGACGCTCGCTGTGCCCGACGATCGCGTATCGGCAACCCACCTCAGACAGCATCCCGGCCGACAGCTCTCCCGTGAAGGCTCCGCCGGCTGCTGGATGGACGTTCTGGGCCGCGAGCGCGACCGGGCTCTGGGCCAGGCGTTGCCCCAGTGCGTCGAGCGCAGTGGCGGGCGGGGCCAGGATTACGTCGACGGCCGTGGGCTCGGCGATGAGGCCCAGGAAGCGGTCGGCATAGGCGATGGCCTCCGCGACACCCATCTGCATTTTCCAGTTCGCAGCCAGGATCGGGCGTCTCATTCGGAACCCTCCAGCGCAACGACGCCCGGCAGCGGGAGTCCCTGGACGAACTCGAGCGACGCGCCGCCGCCGGTCGAGAGATGACTGACGCGGTCCGCGACGCCGAGCTGATTCACTGCCGCCAGCGAGTCGCCCCCGCCAACGATCGTGTTCGCTTTTGATGCCGCGACGGCCTCGGCCACGGCGCGGGTGCCGGCGGCGAATGCGGGCATCTCGAATACACCCATGGGTCCGTTCCAGAACAGGGTCCGGGCCGTCTGGATCTCGGCCGCGTATGCGGCGGCCGTTGCGGGGCCGATGTCGAGTGCCATCCAGCCATCGGGAATGATCTCGACGATCTGGTGGGGCGCATCGGCTTCGAAGACTTCCGCGACGACGTGATCCGTGGGGAGCAGGAGTCGACGACCTGCGCGTTCCGCGGCGGCGAGGACGCGTTCCGCGTCGACATAGCGATCCGCTTCGACGCGCGATGTGCCCACCGGCTGGCCCAGTACGTGGAGGAACGTGTAGGCCATTGCCCCGCCGATACAGAGCACATCCGTGTGCGGCGCGAGTGCTTCGAGGACCGCAAGTTTGTCCGAGACCTTGGCGCCGCCTAGCAGGCACAATAGCGGGCGCTCGGGGTCACGGACTTCGGCGAGCTTCTCGAGTTCACTGCGGAGCAGATCTCCGGCTGCCCGACGGGGGATCAGTCTTGCGACGCCGGCGGTTGACGCGTGGGCGCGGTGGGCGGTTCCAAACGCATCGTTGACATACGCGTCCGCCAGGTTGGCGAAGGCCTGTGCCAGTGTCGGGTCGTTCTGCGACTCGCCGGCTTCGAAGCGCACGTTCTCCAACAGGAGGAGCTGCCCGTCCTTCAGCAGGTTGACCGCGGCCTCGGCCGCCGGTCCGTGGCAGGTCTCGCAGAAGCCGATGTCCCGGCCCAGGAGTTCGCTGAGACGCTGCCCGACCGGTCGCAGCGAGAGCGCCGCATCGTTTTTCCCCTTGGGCCGCCCCAGATGAGACGCGAGCACGACTCGGGCGCCGGCGGCGAGCAGCCGGCGGAGGGTTCCCAGCGCAGACCGGATTCGCGTGTCGTCGCCCACCCGGCCGCCAGCGAGCGGGACATTGAGATCCGCTCGCACGAAGACGCGTTGGCCGCGAACGCCCGCAGCGAGCAGATCGTCGATGGACAGGATCGTCATGACGGCCTCTGGCTGGCCGTAGAGATCAGGGCGCGCGAACAGTCGGGGCGGGGGCCGAGCGGGCGGGTCATGGGACGATTCTTCGGCCAGGGGCCGTTTGAGGTGAAGCGAGCGTCACTCGCAATCTGTGTCGCGGAGGCCCGCAACGGTTAGACCGGCGGCTTTCGCGCCCGCGGGGCAGGGCGGCCGATGGTATACCGATCGGCCGCCTTCGCCGCATCTTGCAAAGAGCCTCGGGAGCGGGTGCGCGCGGTCCGATACCCTTGGTTCGAGAGGGGGCTCCAGGGGGTGGAGGAAGGCAACATCGAGATGGCCACCGCCAGGCCCAAAGGGCAACGGCGGAGGCTCGCGCTGACGGTGATATTCGTTGGTGTTGCGCTCGCGTTCGGCGCGCGCTGGCTGGAGGCGCAGCGCCAGATTCGGGCCGCTCATCCAACCGAAGAGGGGATCCTCGAGTTGCCGGGCCTGCGTGCGGAGCTCGATGTGGTCCGCGACCGCAACGGGGTGCCCCACGTCCGTGCCGAGCACGCCTCCGATGCCTGGATGGCGGTGGGTTTCGTACAGGCGCAAGACCGCCTGGGGCAGATGCTGTGGTTGCGCCGGCTGGCCCGTGGGGAGGCGGCGGAATGGGCGGGCGCCGAGGCGCTCCCGGCTGACCGCTGGGCACGTACTCTCGACTTCGGGGGCCTCGCAGACCGTGACCTGGCGCGCGCCTCATCGGAGTCGCGGCAGGTCCTGAGTGCGTTCGCAGCTGGCATCAACGCCTGGCTGGCGCGCGCTGCTACCGGAGAGGCATCCCTGCCGGCCGGAGTCCCGGTCGGAATCGAGCACGTCGCGGCCTGGACCGCATCGGACTCCCTGGCCATCGCGAAGCTCCGCGCCTGGCAACTCGCCGACGTTGTGGACGAGACCCTGACCTACGAAGCCGTTGTGCGTCAGATCGGGCCGATCGCCGCACGCGGCTTCTTCCCGAGCCAACGTGACACGCGGCCGCCGCCGACCCGTGCGGACTTTCGCGCTCCCCCCTCTCTGCAGCTTCCCGACGGTCCCGTGGCGCCTCTTCGTCGCTTCGGCGGGTTGGCGGGCCCCCACGTTGGGAGTGCGGCCTGGGTGGTCTCTGGACGCTTCACCCGGCGCGGAAGCGCGTTGCTTGCGGGCGATCTCCATGCGCCCCCGCAGATCCCCGCGCCCGTCTACGAGGTACACGTCCGGGCTCCGGGAATCGAAGTGGCTGGCGCAATGCTGCCGGGGGTGCCGATCTTCTGGGCCGGTTTCAACGGCGACGTCGCGTGGAGTGCAACCCACGCGCCGGCCCTCGTGATGGATCTCGTGGAAGAGACGTTGTTTCGTGAGGACCCTTCTCGGGTCATGCGCGGTCGACGCTGGCGATCGCTCGATCAGCGTGAGGAGACGATTCGCGTGCGCGGCGCCGCGAACCACACGGAAGTCGTCCGCTCGACACAGGGTCGGCCATTGGTGGAGGAACTGCTCGGTGCGGACCGGCCGCTCTCGCTGCGCTGGACGGGACAACGCGTTGGTGGCATCGATGGATTCGTCGCGCTCAGCCGCGCGCGCAGTAGCGCCGATGTCGAGCGCGCCATGGCGCGTCACCGGGAACCCCTGATCGCGCTCGCATGGGTGGCATCGGAGTCCGGGGGAGGCGTGCGGGTCGCCGGCGCCGCACCTGCGCGTGAGGTTGCGTCCGGCTTTCAGCCCGTGCCCGCCGGAAACCCTTCCTATGACTGGGCGGGTTTTCTCGACCCCGACGAGCTTCCGAGCGAGCGCCTGGGGCCCGCGCGCCCCTGGGCGATCGCAGCCGGGCGCGCGCCGTTGCGGGGTAGCGGTCGGTTGGAGCCGGTGATCCGCCTCGGCCCAGAACGGGCACGAATCGAAGAGCGCCTGCAGCTGGCGGCCGACGACGGACCGATCGATCTGGCTGTCCTGGTCGACCTGCAGCGCGATACGGCGGCGAGTGGCGCGCGCGCCATTGTGGGTCGCGCGCTCGCGCTGGCGGGCGAGTTGAGCCACGAGGAGGCCGAGATCGCCGATCTCCTGAGGGATTGGGACGGCAATGCGGATCTTCAAAGTCGCGGGGCTGCGGCCTATCACGTCTTCTCGCGTCGGCTTTCGTGGGCAGTCCTCGAGTCGGCGGTCGGGCATGCGGTGGCCCATCGGATGTTCCAGATGCCTCGGATGGAGCCCGATGGCTGGCTAGCGGACGCTCTGGCGTGGGCCGCGCATGGCGGGTCTCCTGAGCAGGTCTGGACCGCGCCGGCGCACCTGGCGCCGATGGTTCGCGAGAGTCTGCAGCAGACGTGGCTACGGCTGTCGGTTGATCTGGGCGCGAACCGCGACAAATGGCGCTGGGGTCGTTTGCATTCCTTGCGCTTCCGACCCCTTTGGCGAGGCGCCTGGCCGGACCCGCTCGGAATCGGTCCGTTTCCGATCGGCGGAAGCCGGCATAGCGTCGCGCAAGCAGATCTCGATCGGGAGGGGACCGGCGAGGTTTCGGTCGTTTCGGCCTACCGTTTCGCTGTCGACGCGGGCAACCTGGATCAAGCCTTGACCCAGATCGCACCCGGACAGTCCGAGCACCCCGGTCACCGACACGCGCAGGATCGGCTCGATGGTTGGCGCCGAGGACAGCCGTCGCTCCTTTCAACGAGCGATCCCGTGGTCGAGGACGGACCGGTGGCGCGCCTGAAGCTTGTGCCGCCGCCGGATGCCGGAGCGCCCTAGTCGTGCTCGTCTACGTGTTCGTACCCGGCTTCTACGCCGAGGTGGAACGCCGGCGGGATGCGACGCTCGCGGCTGCCCCGGTCATCGTCGGCGGAGATCCGCGCAAGCGCGGCACCGTCCAGGCGATGACGGAGGATGCCCGGCTGGCGGGGGTACAGCTCGGCATGCCGGTGGTTGAAGCCTTGACGCACTGCCCGCAGGCCCGGGCGGTGCGGACGGACATGAAGCGGTATCGCGAAGTCGATGCCGACTTGCGGGCACGGCTGCGCCGCGAGACCGATCGCGTCGAAGCGGCGGGGCTCGGGGCGGCGTATCTCGACCTGGTCGAGCGAGACGATCCACCGGAGCAATTCGGCCCGGCGCTTCGGATGGCGATCCAGAAGGAGATGGGCTTGCCGCTTTGCGTCGGCATCGCGCCCATGAAGTTCCTGGCGAAGATTGTCGCCGAAGAGCCTGAAAAACAACCAGTTTCATGGGTCGCGGTTTCCGAGGTTCGACGCTTTCTCGATCCGCTCCCCGTCGTGCGCTTGCCCGGTGTGGGTCCCCGGACGGCCTCCACGCTCGAGACCCTCGGGGTTCGAACGGTGGCTGATTTCGTTGCTCTGGGCCGAGCCGTCATCGAGGAGTACCTCGGGAACCACGGGCTGACGACCCTGGCGTACGCCATGGGCCAGGATGCGGGTCGGGTCCGTCCGGCGGCCCACTCTCGCAGCCTCTCCCAGGAGTTGACCCTCGATGACCCTGAATTGGACCGGGGAGCGCTAGAGGACCACCTGACGGTCCTCGCGAATGGCCTTGAGCTTGCGCTGGCGCGTGAGCGGCTCGCGGCGAGACGTCTCGTCCTCAAGGTTCGCTACGTCGAAGAAGCGCAACCCATGACGCGGAGCCGCACCCTGCTGCGACCGGTCACCGGGGCAGGGCCGATTCGCGAGGTCGCGTTCGAACTGCTGGCTCGCACCCAGGCGGGAAGTCGGCCGATTCGCGGCCTTGGGCTGGCCCTCCAGGGCCTTGTCCGTTCGCGGAGCGACGATCGGCAGCTCGATCTCTTTGGCCGCTAGCGCTCCCCTGGGGCGCGACGTACCGCTCCCGGGTTGCGGGCTAAAGCCCGAAGAGTTGCCGGCCGAAGAAGCCCGGGTATGTCGGATGAACGCCGCAAATATGCCCGGATCGGGACCGACCAGGTCATCTCCTTCGCGATGCTGGATTCGGGGGACCAACTCGGCGTCTCGCGCAACGTGTCCGCAGGTGGCATCCGCTTCGAAGCGGTGGGCTGCGAGCTCGACCTCGGGGACCGCATCCGCGTGACCTTCAACGTGGGCACGCACACGGTGGTCGCGGTGGGCACCGTCAATTGGGCCACCGAGCTGGACCCGCTGACGATGGACATCGGTCTTGAGTTCAACGAGATCGATCCTGAGGCCCTCCGGCTCCTCGAAGAGTCGGGCGACGTCCTGACCCCGGCCTGATCGCCTCGGGCCAGGGTTCTCCCCGGTCTTGATCCGACCTCGTAGGGGTGTCAGGGTCTGTGCGTGTCGGACTTTCATCAGACAGGCGTGATCAGCACCCTCCATCGGCTCGGCCGGCGAGACATCGTCTCATTGGAGCGTGAGCTGTTGGCGCATGCGGAGGGCCGTCCCATCGCGCTGGTCCTGCCGTGCCTCTACTCCGAACTGCACGATGTGGCGCTCAAGGGCATCATCGACCAGCTCAAGCATGTGCCGTACCTCTCGCAGGTCATCGTTTCGGTCGACGGCGCACCGACGCGCGAGCACTTCGACGAGATGTGTCTTGCGTTCAGCGGTGTCCGGACAGTCGATGGTGGTGCGCCGACCTTGCTCTGGAACGATGGACCGCGGCTTCAAGCGTTGATCCGGACGCTGGCCGACGAGGGACTCGACCCAGGTCCCGCAGGGAAGGGGCGGGGGGTGTGGCTGGCGATGGGAGCCGTCATCGCCGCTGACCGGGCCCGCATGATCGCCGTCCATGACTGCGACATCCGAGACTACTCGCGTGAGCTGCTGGCCCGGCTCTGCTACCCGATCGCCAACCGCAACACGAACTACGAGTTCGTGAAGGGCTACTACGCTCGCGTGACCGACCGGATCTACGGGCGTGTGACGCGCCTGTTCATGACCCCGTTCCTTCGTGCGATGCGTTCGGTGCTGGGTCCCAACCCCCTGTTGGAATTCTTGGATTCGTTTCGGTTCCCGTTGGCTGGCGAATGCGCGATGACCACCGATCTGGCCCGCTCAATCCGCATTCCTGCCGACTGGGGCCTCGAGGTCGGCATGTTGGTCGAGGTCTACCGGGCGTGCTCGCTGAAGCGCATCGCCCAGGTCGAACTCATCGACAACTACGACCACAAGCACCGTGATCTGTCCGAGACGGACGCCTCCACGGGGCTTCATCGCATGGTGGCCGATATCGGTGCGTCGCTGATCCGGAACCTGGCGAGCTACGGCATCGAGTTCGACGCAGGCTTCCTCAATACACTGACGGCGGCCTATGTGCGTCTCGCCCAGGACGCCGTGGCCCGTTACCACGACGGCGCTGCGCTCAACGGTCTGCCGTTCGATCGGCACGAAGAGGAGCTGGCGGTTGAGACGTTCCAGTCGGCCTTGCGCGGCGCTGGGCTCGACTTCGTCCGCGACCCGATGGGGGCTCCCCAGATTCCGAACTGGAACCGGGTGACGTCGGCGGTGCCCGGATTCCTCCCTGAACTCCAGCGCGCGATCGAGGCGGACGCTGCGGATGGCCCGGGTGGCCAATGGATGCTGGCTGGCGCCTAGAGAGGCGACACCGGCGCATGACCCTGGACCGGCGCGAAGCCCCCAGGATCGCTATATCGAGTCCATCGCGGGATTGCCCGCGGTGGGGGGAGAGGGCACCGGATCGTGAGCGTTCGCATCGGGGACATTCCCATCGGCGAAGGCGCGCCGCTGGCGTTGATCGCAGGTCTGAATGTGATCGAGAGCGAGGCCGCCACGATCGAGTCGGCCCAAACGCTGTCGGCCATCGCCGCCCGCCACGATTTCCCTCTCGTCTTCAAGGCATCGGTCGACAAGGCGAATCGGTCGAGCGTCCGCTCGTACCGCGGCCCCGGCCTAGACGAGGGGCTCCGGATCCTGGCTCGGGTACGAGCCGAGACCGGCCTGCCGCTCACCACGGACGTTCACGAACCCGGTCAGGCGAAGCTCGCGGCCGAGGTGGTCGACTGTCTCCAAATTCCGGCGTTCCTGTGCCGCCAGACGGATCTCGTCGCGGCCTGCGCGGCCACGGGCAAACCCGTGAACATCAAGCGTGGGCAGTTCATTGCGCCCGTCGACATGGGCCTCGCGGCGGAGAAGGTCCAGGCGCTCGGCGGCGAAGGCGTGCTCTTGACCGAGCGCGGCTCGGCGTTCGGTTACAACGATCTCGTCGTCGACATGCGTGGCCTGATCAAGATGCGCCGTTTCGCGCCAGTCTGCTTCGACGCGACGCACGCCGTTCAGCAACCCGGCGCCGGTGACGGGGCCAGTGGGGGCGAGCGCGAGATGGTTGCGCCGCTTGCGCGCGCGGCCGTCGCTGTTGGCGTCGATGCCCTGTTCCTTGAGGTGCACACAGACCCGGAAGCAGCGCCTTGTGACGGACCGAGCCAGATCACGCCGGACGCATTCGATCGGCTGCTGGGCGAAGTACGGGCCATCGATCGGGCGTTACGCGACGGCTAGCCGTCTCGGACGCCTGGGAAGGGGACCCGGGTGCTGCATCGCTACAGCGAGATCTTCCGGACGTTGCTCCTCGCGGCGGACCTTGGACTGGTCGCGATTGCGTGGGGAGCGGCCTATTTCCTGCGCTTTCACGTCTTCACACCTGAAGCCGGCTGGACGCCTGACATCTACCTCTACGGCTGCGGACTCGCGGTTTCCGTAGCGTTCTGGAACTTCCGGGCTCGCGGTCTGTACGAGCCGATGCGCACCGGGTCGCTCTGGAGCGAGGTCGGTGCGGTCCTCGGCGCGATCGGGTTGACCCTCGTGGTGATCCTGGCGGTGGATGCTGCCCTTCGGACGCATTTCTCGCGGTCGATGCTCGCGGGGTTCGGCGGCCTCGCCGCCGGCGGCATCGTTGCCTTTCGCGTGGCCGGCAGGACGCTCTTGCGGGCGGCGCGGCGGCGCGGTCACAACCTGCGTTATGTGCTCGTCGTCGGGGCAGGGCGCACAGCCCAGGAGACAGTGGCCTCGATCCACGGGCATCCCGAGGCCGGTCTGCGCGTTCTCGGAATCCTCTCGAACGACCTGTCCCTCCAAGGTCGAACGATCGAGGGCGTTCGCGTGATCGGCGATTACGCCGCGGTGAAGGGCGCACTGGGAC
The DNA here is from genome assembly GCA_029261815.1 of Deltaproteobacteria bacterium. Lineage (GTDB taxonomy): Bacteria > Myxococcota_A > UBA9160 > UBA9160 > UBA6930 > JAJDAP01. The sequence goes on along the minus strand of JAJDAQ010000073.1, from coordinate 40,313 downwards.
GGAGCCGGATCGATCAGGTGGTGGTGGCGCTGCCGAGAGAGGACGGTGACCACCTCGAGAAGATCCTGGCAGACCTCGAGGACGAATTCGTCACGGTGCGATTGATCCCGGATCTGTTGCATGTGATGACGCTGCGTTCGAGCGTCGAAGAACTCGACGGGCTGCCCGTCATCAACCTTCGCGATAGCCCGCTCGTTGGCTGGGCCGCGCTCCAGAAGCGCGCGTTCGATGTTGCGGTCGCATCGACGGGCTTGTTCGTGGGCGCGCCGATTCTGGGAGTCGTGGCTCTTGGTGTCTGGGCGACGTCCGGTCGTCCGATCTTGTATCGACAGGAGCGTATGGGCTTGGATGGCCGCGTGTTTCAGTGCCTGAAGTTTCGCACGATGCGCGAAGACGCCGAATCCAAGACCGGCCCGGTCTGGACGGTCGAAGACGACCCGCGCCGGACCCGGTTTGGCGCCTTCCTCCGTGTGAGCAACCTGGATGAGCTGCCCCAACTCTGGAATGTGCTGCGCGGCGACATGAGTCTCGTGGGTCCGCGACCCGAACGCCCGGTTTTCATCGAGCAGTTCCGGCGCGAGATTCCCGGCTACATGCTTCGACACAAGGTGAAGGCCGGACTGACGGGCTGGGCCCAGGTCCACGGCTGGCGCGGGAATACGTCGCTTCACGAACGCATCGAGCACGACATCTACTACATCCAGAACTGGAGCCTGGGTCTCGACGTGCAGATCTTGTTGATGACGCTCTGGCGCGCGTTCGGACGGAACGCCTATTAGGCGTTCTTGGTTTCCCAGGGGTGGGGGCCGTGGGCGTAGGTTTCGTCAATGGCGGTCCGCATCTCGGCGCGGTAGCGGCTGACGTCGAAGTGCTTGGCATGCTCGCGGATGGCACCCGCGTCGAAGGCGGCTTCTTCCGCGGTGAAGCGTTTGACGGCGCGGGCCAGTGAGGCAGGCGTTGGCTCGTCGAAGAAGACGCCCGTCGGCGCGTCGGCGTCGCCTAGCGGAACCACGGTATCGAGAATCCCTCCGGCGCCGAACGCGATCACCGGTGCGCCAGCCGCCTGGGCTTCGACGGGGATGATTCCGAAATCTTCTTCTTGCGGATAGATCAGCGCGCGGCAGCGCGCGTACAGGTCCGCCAAGGTCTCGTCGTCGACCCGGCCCAGGAACCGAACGGACTCCGGGGCATTGGCTTCAAGTGCGGCCCGACGGGGCCCATCTCCTGCAACGACGAGGGGCAGGCCCAGGGAGCGGAATGCCTCGATCGCAAGTTCCTCGCGTTTGTAGGGAACGAAGCCGCCTACGACGAGAAAGAAGTCTTCCGGTTTACGCGTACGGGCGGCAAAGCGACCGACATCCACGGGCGGGTGGATCACGTCGGCATGGCGGCCCCAGCGGCGTTGGATCCTTTCGCTCACGACGCGAGAGATCCCGATCACCCGGTGGATGCGCTCGGGACCACTGGAGCGGCGGTCCCAACGTCGCAAGCCCGCGACGAGTGGACTCGCGACGGTCCGGAACGTTCCTGTGCCGAGGTAGGCATCGGCCTGGTCCCACACGTACCGCATCGGTGTGAAGCAGTACGACAAGTGAACGGCGCCGTCCGGGATGGGGATGCCCTTGGCCACCGCGTGGGTCGACGACAGGACGAAGTCCGCGTCGCCGACATCGAGCTGGGAAACGGCCCACGGAAACAGCGGGAGCAGCTTCCGATAGTGCCTGTCGATCCCCGGGAGACGCGATAGCGGGCTCGAGTGGATCGGATGCGACTCGATCTCGGGATGGGTGCTGCCAGGAACATGGACGAGGGTGTGGATCGCCGCATCGGGCAATAGTCGCGCGTGCTCGAGCAGGACCTTCTCGCCGCCGCGCATCCCCGTGAGCCAATCGTGCACGAGGGCGCTTCGCATCGCGGGATCCTAGCCGGCGTGCGTCGGTGCGTCGGCGGGTTCCAGGATCGCGGCCAGGGCTTCATCGACGGTGTCGAGCGGGATGATCTCCAACTCTTCGAGGACGTCTTCGGGAACCTCGACCAGATCCTTCAGGTTCCGACGGGGGAGGAGGACGGTCTTTACGTCAGCGCGGGCGGCGGCCATCACTTTCTCCTTGATGCCACCGACCGGCAGGACGCGGCCGCGCAGCGAGATTTCGCCCGTCATTGCCATGGTCCCCCGGGCACGTCGGCCCGACAGCGCCGACACGATGGCGGTCGCCAGGGCGACGCCGGCGGAGGGCCCGTCCTTGGGGACGGCGCCGGCCGGAACGTGGAGGTGGATCTCGCCCGCGCTGAGTGCTCCTTCGGGCAGCCAGTCCGAGGCGTTCGCGCGAACCCAGGAGAGGGCGGCTTCGGCGCTTTCCCGCATGACATCACCGAGTTGCCCTGTGAGTCGGAGCCGGACGCCTTCGCCGCCCGAGTTCCGCGTGGCTTCAATGAAGAGGATGTCTCCACCGTGGGTGGTGGCGGCGAGTCCCACGACCACGCCAGCGATCTCGGTTCGTTCCGCAGTCTCAGGGAGGTGCGGCGGCGGTCCGAGGGCATCACTTGCAAAGGCGGCGTCGACCGTCAGGGGGGCTGCGTCCGGATCGGTGGCGATGCGGGCCGCGATCTTCCGAACCAATGTCGCGAAGAGTCTGTCGAGGTTTCGAACGCCGGCCTCGCGCGTGTACTCGCTCACCACGAGATCGATGGCTGCGTCCTCGATCACGACGTGCTCAACGCCCAGGCCGTGGTCACTGAGCTGTTTGGGGATCAGGTACCGACGCGCGATGACACCCTTGTCTCGCTCCGTGTATCCGGGGAGCTCGATGACTTCCATGCGGTCGAGCAGTGCATGCGGAATCGTCGAGAGCGTGTTTGCGGTCGCGATGAACAGGACCTTCGAGAGGTCGAACGGCATCTCGAGGTAGTGATCGCTGAAGGTCCCATTCTGCTCGGGGTCAAGCACCTCGAGCAGGGCCGACGACGGGTCGCCTCGAAAGTCGGCCCCGAGCTTGTCGATCTCGTCGAGCAGGAACACGGGATTGCGGCTGCCGGCACGCCGAATGTTCTGGAGCACGCGCCCGGGCATGGCGCCCACGTACGTGCGACGGTGGCCACGAATTTCCGCTTCATCTCGAACGCCGCCAAGCGACGCTCGCGCAAAGTTGCGCCCCATCGCGCGCGCGATCGAACGGCCGAGCGATGTCTTGCCGACGCCCGGCGGGCCGACGAAGCACAGGATGGGTGCTTTCGCGTCGGGTGCGAGCTTGCGGACCGCCAGGAACTCGAGGATGCGTTCCTTGACCTTGTCGAGGTCGTGATGGTCCTCGTCCAGGATCTCGCGAGCCTCATGGAGATCGAGGTGGTCCTCGGTGGTCGTGTTCCAGGGGAGATCGGCGATCCACTCGAGGTATGTGCGCACGAGGTGGCGGTCCGGCGCATGAGTCGGGAGTGCCCGGAACCGTTTCAGTTCGCGATCAACGTGGGTGCGCGCTTCTTCGGACAGCTCGAGCGGGTCGAGACGATCTGCGAGTTCGTCAGCTTCCCGTTCGCCACTGTCGTGCTCGCCGAGTTCATCCTGGATGTCGCGCATTCGACGGCGGAGCAGTCGTTCTCGCCGCCGCGGGTCCATCTCCGTGTCGGCCTCGTCCTCGCGCAGGGAACGGTGCTTCTCCGCAATGGTGACCTCGCGTTCGAGAAAGCTCGAGACCTTCCAAAGGCGCGCGGTCGCATCTGGCTCGCATAGCAACGCCAGGCGGTCATCGTTGGGAACGGGGATATTCGACGCAATCATGTCTGCGAGGAGGCCCGGTGTGGGCATGTCAGAGACGACGTTCTTCCATTGACTCGGAGCGTCGTCCCGGAGATCGATGAGCCGGTGAGCCAGTTGGATCACGCTGTCGCGTGCAGCCTTCGCCTCGTCGGAGGTGTCGGGGGCCTCGGGAAGCGCCTCGATCTCCACTTCGAGCGCGGCGTCCGGATTGGCGTCGTCGCGCGTCTGGACCGCGCCAATTCGGGCCCGAACCAGTCCCACCACCAATGCCTGGCGCGTTTGCTGGCGTGCATCGACCATCCTCAGGATCCGGCAGACGCATCCCACCGTGGCAAGTTCGGAGGAGGCCGGGTCCTCGGTTGCCGGATCGAGTTGGCTGGCAACCAGGAGCAAGCCGCCGTCGCCCGCGGCATCGAGCGCTGCGAGGGACCGGTCCCGGCCCACGGCAAGCGGCACATTCAACCCTGGCAGCACCACGGCATCTCGGACCGGCAACACCGGAAGCACGGTCGGAATGGAGAGCGTCTCCCCCGCAACGGTAATGGTCTGGACTTCGGGAGAATCGTTCAAAGGGCCTCCGACCGGAGCAATGGGACCCCGGAGCGGCGGAGCGTAAGCACCCCCCGTAGACCGTCAAACGTGGGGGTCGCTCCCTCAGGAGCCCGCTGGATGCCTGCCGGGCCCAAGCTGGAGGAGATCGTCTTCGGACCACAGGAGCACGTTTCGCCAGATCCGGGTCGCTGGGTCCTCCATCCGCATCCACAACTCCACCCGTTGAATCGGGTCCTCGGGGTGGGCGAGGTCCCACCGACGAGCGAGGGCATCCGCGAGGGCCGGCCGGGCGACTCGGGCCGGCGGCTTCGCAAGCTGGAGCAGGTACTTCCACCAACGCGTGTTCCAGGTCTTCCGGCGCGGGTTGGCCCAGTCGAGTTCCGCACCATCACGGTGCAGGTCGACAAGGCGTCCCGACGAAGTGCGTGCCGGGAACAGGTAGTAGCGGTTGGGCATCACATTGACCCAGAGGAACCAGCGCTGGTCCATGCGCACGATCTTGAGGGTCTGGGTCACGGCATCGACCCGCTTGGGCGCCACCCAGTCGAGGGTTCCGGCGAGATGAATGAGAATGCCGATGAACAGCGCAACCAGAAATGCCCGCTGCCGCGGGGACTCCGCCGGTTGCGGGCTGGGGGCGCGTCCTGCCTCTGCAGGCGTGCGACGGCCCGGTAGGAACGGAATCCAGGCCGCGACCATGACCCAGGGGAACAGCCCGATCGCCATCGCCAGGCCGATCCCGAGGCCGTGCAATGACATGAAGGCGGCGACGCCGAGTGTTCTCACTGTCCGCGTCGCGAACGGCGAGAACACGAGCAACAAGCCGAAGGCTTCGAGCAGCAGCGTTGACCCTGCGAGGAAGCGCAGCACCTCCGGAAATTCGAGCAGCGCGCGTCCAATGTCGGTCGCGACGCCATCGATTCGCATGGCCCGATCGAGAATCGTCAGATCCTGCCAGACCGGGTAGCGGAGCTTCAGGATCGTCGTGATCGGATAGATGATCGCGACCTGGAGCAACAGCATCGTGCTCGCGACGTTCCGCACGCGGGGTGCCTCGGCCCATGCGGCCGCGCGCCCGGCGACCGCGTCCAGGGAATGCCGCGCGTGGACGGGCAGAAACAGGCACCAGAACAGCAGGATGCGCATTACCTCGTCGCCGCCGTTCAGGATGATCGGGTTCCGGTGTTGGAGGGACGCCCAGAAGATCCAGACCAGGACGCCCGAGATGCGCGTGTGCCAGCCAACGGTAAAGGCGAGAGCCGGCAGGGCGCCGATTCCGAGCAGGGCCCACGAAAAGGCCGCGGATCCGGCCAGCGCGTGGAAGCTCGGGTAGTCGGCGAAGTACCTGGCACGGAGCGCCAATGGCATGACGCCGTGGTCGGTCAGGTGCAGGTCGAGGTCGCGCGCCCAGACCGCCACATCAGCGAGAAACAAGATCCCCAGCACGATGCGAAACACCGCAAGGACCTCAAGGTCGATGCCGAAGGCCAGATCGCGCCAGCGCGAGAAGGCCGATGCGGGCGCGTCGTTCGCATCACTCATCTTGCGCGCTCCCCGCGGCGATTGAGATCCGACGATCTTGGGGGAGTTGGTGCCCGGGACTGGAGTCGAACCAGCACGTCCTTACGGACACTAGATTCTGAGTCTAGCGCGTCTACCAATTCCGCCACCCGGGCAGGTGGGTCCGGAAAGCTAGGAAGGGCGTTCGCCGGCGTCAACGACCTATACGACAGGGCTGTCAGCCGGCGTCGCCGTCGAGAACCTCGAGTTCGGCGGCGAGCCGTTCCCACTCTCGATAGTCCGCCGCAATGGCTTCCTGGATCGCGGTCCGCTCCCCCTCGATTTCGCGCACACGATCGGCGTCCTTGTACACATTCGGGTCGCCGAGCTTCCAGCCGAGCGCCTCGCCCTGTGTTTCCCGTTCGAGAATCGAGGCCTCGATCTTCTCGATCTTCCGGGTGATCCGGTCGCGTGATTTCTTGCGCTCGCGTTCGCGCGCTTTCTCGGCCTTGCTGGTTGGCGCCTTCGGCGCCGCCGCGGGGGCCGGTGCGGTCGTCGCTTCCTTGGCCACGGTCGGACGCGGTTTCGGCGGGGAAGGCGCCGTCGCGTCGACGTAGGCGTCATAGTTGCCCAGGAACTCTCGCAGCGTGCCGTTCTTCACTTCGACCACACGGGTCGCGAGTGCGTTGATGAATGCGCGATCGTGGGAGATGAAGACGACGGTTCCGATGTAGGCGCGCAGTGCATCCTCGAGTACCTGACAGGCCTCGACGTCGAGGTGATTGGTCGGCTCGTCGAGCACCAACACGTTCTTGGGTCGCAGCAGCATCTTCGCGAGCGCGAGTCGCGCCTTCTCGCCACCCGACAGCACGGACACGCGCTTCTGGATGTCGTCGCCCGTGAACAGGAAAGCACCGAGGTGCCCGCGCAAGCGCGGAATGTCGTCATGGGTCGCGATGCTCTCGAGTTCGCTGAACACCGAGCGCGCGGGGTCCAGGTCCTCGAGTTGATGCTGGGCGAAGTAGCCGATCTCGACCTGATGCCCGAGCCGCCGCTCGCCTCGGTCGAAGGGAAGGGCGCCCGCCAGGATCCGCAGCAGCGTGGTCTTTCCCGCGCCGTTCGGGCCCGCCAACGCGAGGCGTTCACCGCGCTTCACGAGCAGATCGACGCCTGCATAGACGACATTGTCGTCATAGGCCTTGTGGATCCCCTCGAGCGAGACGGGGACTGCGCCGGCGCGCTTGGGCTCAGGGATCCGCAACCGCATGCGCCGCGTTGCCGGCTCATCGACATCGATGCGCTCGATCTTGTCGAGCGCCTTGACGCGGCTCTGAACCTGGCGCGCTTTCGAAGCCTTGGCGCGGAATCGCTCGATGAACTTCTCGGTCTCGGCGATCTGCTTGTCCTGGCTCTTTTTCTGCGCCAGCAACTCGAGCTGTCGTTGCTCCCGCTGATCGAGGTACTTGTCGTATCCGCACGGGTAGACGGTGAAGCGGCCGTGGGCGAGTTCGGCGATCCGGTTGGTGTGGCGCCGCAGGAAGGTCCGGTCATGACTGATCACGACCACACCCCCGCGAAACGCCTGGAGCGTCTCCTCGAACCACTGGATGGACGGCAGGTCGAGATGGTTCGTGGGTTCGTCGAGGAGCAGCACGTCGGGCTCGGCGAGCAGCAGCTTGGCCAGTTCCACCCGCATGAGCCAGCCGCCGCTGAATTCCGTCAGCGGGCGGGTGCGAGATTCTGCGTCGAATCCGAGTCCCTCGAGCACACGCTCTGCGCTGGCTTCGCGCGAGAAACCGTCCTCTCGGACGAATCGGTCATGGAGTGCGTCGTATCGCTCCGCCACGCCAGGGTCGACTTCCCCGGACTCGGCCATGGTGGTTTCGAGCTGCCGAAGTTCGTCTTCGAGGGCCCCGAGCGCGGCCGTGGCCGTCAACGTCTCTTCCATCACCGTGTGCGTGGGATGAGGGTCGATTTCCTGCCGAAGCATGCCGACGCGGCCGTCCCGGGGTGTCTGGCGGCGCCCGGCGTCCGGCGCCTCATCGCCGGATGCGATCTTGAGCAGCGTCGTCTTACCGGCCCCATTCGGGCCGACGAGGCCGATCCGGTCACCGGCCGAGACACGAAGATCGACGCCCTGGAACAGGGTCCGGTTCCCGAAACTGCGGGAAACGTCGGTGAGCTCTAGCCACATGGGGCGGGACGGTAACGAATGGACAAGACATTCAATCGTTTGGGCTGCCTGGCCGATAGACGGGCATGGACACCGAACGCCTCCTGGAGATCGGATCCCGTGGGATCCACCTGCTGTTCGACACCGACATGATCGTCACGGCCTTCGCGCAAGACGCGGACCGGCTGCGGGGAGAATTGGAGGGTCGCTTCGACGAGGTCCACTTCGCGATCGACGGCCTGGTCAAGATCGGCGACCCGGACGAGGGCCGAGACTTCGTGCAGTCCCTCCCGGAGTCCGTCCGGCATGTCCTGATCCTGCTCTACTTCGAGTTGCTCGACGGTCGCATGCGCGAGGCCGCCGTCTTCCACTGACTGCGGCTCAGCGCCGGGTCTGGGTTGCGCGTTCGCGCGCTTGCTCGAGGACTTCCGGAAGCGAGATCTTCATCGGTAGGCGGACGCGCTCGCCGCGCTTCGTCTTGAAGACAAGCTGGCCTTCCTGACGCGCGTGGTCGAACAGGTCACGCAGGATGCGGACGTCTTGACGGCAGTAGGTCTCGATCTCGTCCACGCGACCTTCCTTCCACCACTGGAGGGATTGAAGCCCGTCCGCACTCTTCGGGGCGCCGAGGGTCTCTTCTCCGAGGTGACCGAGCGCGACGCGGAAACCCAGACGTTGGTGAACCGCGTCGAGCATGTCGTAGGTGGGTAACGCGCGCAGATCCTCGTCCGTGTAACCGCGCAGGACTTGATAGTCGAAGCGAATGACATTGAAGCCGATCACCAGGTCGGCTTCTCCGAGTTTCGTCAGTAGCGCGTGCACGTCGCCTTCGTGGAAGGTGTGGAACGCGTCATCTTCGCTGTCCCACACGACGCCCAATGCCATCCGCATCAGGTGCGCGTTGTGCCAGCCTCCAACATCGGCGGCGCTCCGCTGGGTTTCGAGGTCGAATACCATCAGCCGAGGGGGTGGCCCGATCGGGTCTTCGGCTTCCTGAATCGGTGCGGGAAGCGGTAGGTGGAGGGCCGGGCTCTCAGGCATCTCCGGCAGCGCTTCGCGGCCGAGGAGGAGTTCGAGTGCCTCGATCGCCCCCGGCTTGTCGATCGGGCGATTCCCGTTGCCGCAACGCGGGGAGTGGACGCACGCGGGGCAGCCGCTTTCGCAGGGACAGTCGCTGACCATCTCGAGTGTGGCTTCGAGCAAGGGCTCGATGCGGTCGAAGATTCCTCGGGTGAGTCCGACGCCGTTCTCCTGGCCGTCGTAGAGGAAGATTGCGGCGCGTCCCAGCTGCGGATGGTGCTTGTAGGTGATGCCTGCGACATCGAAGCGGTCGCACAGTGCGAATAGCGGGAAGAGGGCGAGGGCCGCGTGTTCTACCGCGTGAAGCGCACCCATGACGTGGCGGCCGCTGTTCTGCAGCGTCTTCGGGATTTCGTCCGGCATCTCGAACCAGAGACTGCGCGTTTCGTACGAAGTCGGCGGCAGGTCGAGCGGCTCGGTCGATAGGAGTTCCTGGCCACGAACCCGTCTGCGCTCGTAGCTCGTGATCCGCGTCGTGACCTTGACGCGGCCTTCGACGAGTCGGAAGTTGCCAGCGGGTCGGGCGCGGTCCCTGGACAGGATCTCGGTCTCCTTGTCCGAAAGCGCGCGTGTGTACCAGGGGACGTCGGACGGCTCGACGAGCACTTCGCGTTCGTCGAGATCGAGCCGTTTGACACGGTACTGCCGCCCGTGGTGCAGATAGATGGCGCCTTCGTGGCACTCGACGAAGACGTTGGCGGAGCCGATCGTGCCGAGTGCCCGCGGTCTTTCGCCAGCGTCGCCGGCGACGCCGATCAGGTAGCTGGCGCCGGTACTGCGGATCGCCACTTCACGATGCGGGCGCCGCCGCGAGGCAAACCACTCCGTTCCGGTCTCGCTCTCGAGGAGATCGCCGCGTTCGTCTGCCAGCTTGAGACCCGCCTGCATCCCGGGTGGCTGCAGCCAGGCCTCGCCCGCGCGCAGCGGCACTTCGGCTGCTGCGCAGGGCAGGTGCGCGGCCGCGATCTCGGCGTTCTCGGGATCGACCACGGCGTGTTCGAAGTTCCGTGCGAAGAAATGCTCGGGGTGGGTGACCAGGAACTGATCGAGCGAATCCGGTTGGGCGATCATGGCCACAACGGCTTCGCCGGTGCGGCCGACGCGGCCCGCTCGCTGCCATGTTGCGATCTGGCTCCCGGGGTACCCGACGAGCAGGCACACATCGAGCCCGCCCACGTCGATGCCCATTTCGAGGGCCGACGTCGAGATCACGCCCATCAGGTCACCCGAGAAGAGGCGCGCCTCGATCTCGCGTCGCTCTTCTGGAAGGAAGCCAGCGCGGTAGGACGAGATCCGGTCCGCCAGTTTCGGATCGGCCGCCGTGATCCACGTGTGCATCAGCTCGGTGATGCGGCGCGCCTTGGTGAACGCGATCGTGCGGAGCCCCTGGTCGACGGCCATCCGGAAGAGTCTGGCCGCAGTTGTATAAGGCGAGGCCTGTGGATTCACGAGCAAGACGTGTCGGCGCGCGCGTGCCGCGCCGTTGGCTTCGACGACATCGAAGTCGCGGCCGGTGACGTGCCCGGCAAGCTCACCCGGGTTTGCGACCGTGGCAGACGCGCACACGAACCGCGGTCGCGCGTGATGGTGGCGCGCGACGCGGTCGAGTCGGCGCATGATCTGGGCGACGTGGGAGCCAAAGACGCCGCGGTACGTGTGGAGTTCGTCGAGAACGACGAGGCCGAGGCCGCGGAAGAAGGGCTCCCAGCTGGCGTGGCTTGGAAGGATGCCCATGTGCAGCATGTCGGGTGTCGTCAGCAGGATCTGGGGCGGGTTCTGGCGAATGCGTTTGCGCTCCGCCTGTGGGGTGTCGCCGTCGTAGATCGCGACGCGCGGTCGGCGATCTTCTCGGATCCCCATCGCGGCAATGTCCTGTTCCAGCTTCGCGCGTTGGTCCTGCTCGAGCGCTTTCAGCGGGAACAGGTAGAGCGCCCGGTGCTCCGGATCTGCGAGGTTGGCTTCGAGCGTCGGCAGCGAGTAGACCAGCGACTTGCCGCTGGCGGTCGGCGTTGCAAGTACGACGTCGTGTCCATCGCGCAGCGACTCGATCGCACGGGCCTGGTGCGTGTAGAGGTGCGGTATTCCCCGCGCTTCCAAGACCCGACGAATCGGCTCCGGCAGCGCGAGGTCGGCTGCGAGCTTCGCGTCGACCGGGCTCTCGACTTCGTGATGGCGCACTGCGCGACGCAGGGCTTCATCTTCCTGGATCTCGTCCAGGAATCTCGATACGGCCAGACCGGCCCTGGGGTCCATCCCACGGCTCCTCGGCCGGCGCGAGGAGGCACACCGGAGTACGACAGGGAAACACGGCTCGGGGTGGGGTCCCCGGCATCACCCCGATGCTACCGGCTGGCCTGCGAGCCTGCTCGCGGCGCGGCGGTGGACGCTCCTGGATTGAGCAGGGATGATCCCCAGATGCGTCTCTCCCTGAAGGCCCAGTATGCGATCTGCGGCGTTTTCGACCTCGCCTACAACGGCGTCGCCGGCCCCGTCCAGGTACGCGTCATCGGCGAGCGGCAGCAGATCCCGCCGCGTTACCTGGAGCAGGTGTTCCAGCACCTCCGTCGGGCAGAGCTGGTGGAGGGCAAGCGTGGACCTGGCGGGGGCTACGTGCTGAATCGACTGCCCGAGGAGATTACGCTGCGCGACATCGTGGAGGCCGTCGATGGGCCGCTGTCGGAATCGATGGCCCAGGGACCGCCGCCGCACGATCGTCGTGACAGCCACCGCCCGGCCTTCGTCTGGCATGATCTGGCCGGTCGGGTCGGTGATGCGCTGGCGAGTGTCACGATCGAGGCGCTGTGCAAGCGTGCGGCGGCGGGTGCCGTCCACCGCGCAGCTGCCGACGACCGGATCTGGCACATCTGAGCGCCCCGGTGACCCGACGAGCCCGCTGCCCCGTGGGGTGCGGGGATTGGCCCTATTCCGTAGAATGCGCGCTCGCCCAGCGCCCGAGTGCATTCCGCAGTGGCGGACTCGCGTGTCGGAAGCCAGAACGAGGCGGACCGTGACCGGACGCATCGAGGTAGGGCGGTCGCAGCCTCCGGTGACCCTTCCTGCTCGTCTCCTGAACGAGTTGGGAGAGCATGCCCGGGAGACCCACCCGGAAGAGTGCTGTGGCCTGCTGACGGGCCCATCGATCGGGGCCCATGAATTCTTGCACCGCTGCCGGAATGAGATGACGAAACTCCACCAACAAGATCCCGGAACCTTCCCGCGCGACGGCCGGAAGGCGTTCCATATGAGCGAGATCGATTACTTGCGTGTGCAGAAATTGGCCGACGAGCGCGGGCACCGGGTCACGGCCGTGTACCACTCGCATGCGGATGCCGGCGCGTACTTTTCGGAACTCGATCAGGATTATGCGCGTCAGCCGGCGTTCCCGTTTCCGGAGGCTGACCACATCGTCGTTTCGGTCGTCGACGGCCTTTACCGGGAAGCCGCGATCTTCCGGCAAACCGAGGCCGGCCGCTTCGAGGGCCGTTCGCTCATATCGGAGGCGCCCTAATGCGCCAGGGTCGCCTGGTCGGAATCGTGGTCCTCTTCGGATGGGTCGCCATCGCAACCGCATGCTCCACCGGGGGGTTCAGCTACGACGATCTCTCGACGGAGCCGGTGGCGGTCGCGGTCCGCACCGAGGACGGCGCCAAGCAGCTCGAAGAAACCGTTCGGCGCGAAATGGAACGCCTGGCCGAGGACGCTCCGAAGCTGCCGGCCGACGGGCCCTTCGAACAGACCGTGCGTATCTTCGAGCAACTCCAACGCGGTGAGCGGAATCGGGTGCGATTCACGCGGTTGGAGTTCCTGGACGCCGTTGAACGCGAGACCGAACGCGTCGACTTCGCCACCCGCGATACGCGCCCGCTCGCATGGAACCTCGACCGTTCCCGGCTGTTGTTCGCGGCGGAGAAGGACAAGCGTACCCAGCTCTTCGAGTGGCTGAAGACGTCCGGGGAAGTTCGGCAGGTGACCTTCGGGCGCCCCCACGTGGGTGGAAGCTACGGGCCCGGTGATCGGATCGTTGCCGTTCGAGAGTCGCGTGTCCGCGAGCGCGGAGACGAGATCGTCGGCGGCTACCAACTGGTGCTGACGGACCCGGGCGGAGGCCGGCCCAAGGTCATTACCGACGGTCCGATGGATGTCGAACCGGCCTGGTCGCCGGACGGGAAGACGCTGATCTACCTGGCTTGGGATCGAAACGGGATCGACATGCTGAGGCGCCTCGACCTCTCCGGCGACGAGCCTGTCGGGCGCTCCGTCGGCCGCGGGCGCGGCCCCGTTTTTTCACCGGATGGCAACTGGGTCGTCTACTCGGCGCGAACGCGCGCGGGCTTCAAACTGTGGAAGATGCATCCGGACGGCTCGGGTCGTCGCGCGCTCGGCCGCAGTGGATTGCAGGAGTATGACCCTTCGATTTCGCCCGACGGCAAGTGGGTCGTCTACGTCGGCCACAACCCGGCCAGCGAATCGGGTCCGCAGCTGCTCGTCAAGAGCATCGACGGTTCGAACGCTCGCCAACTTTCGATCGAGGGGTCTGGCCTCGTTCCCAAGTGGTGAGCGTCCCGTCATTCCCTCCCCCAACCCCCTTTCAATTGTCTCAGGAGTCTCTCGTGTCCACTGCTCAAGGTGCTGATCTCGTTCCCGTCCACGGGGGCCTCGACGCGCCCGTCGACCTCATCGTCCCGCTTTCTGAACGGAAGGCGTTGCTGAGCGAAGCCGAAGGCCTGCCGAGCGCCGTGGTGTCGCGTGCAGATCTGTCGACCGTCTACCGTCTGGCGGATGGTGCGCTGTCGCCGCTGACGGGCCCCATGCGATCGGAGGCTTGGAACCTCTCGCTCGATGACAAGGTCGTCCTGTCGAATGGGAAACGTTATGCGTGGACGATCCCGATCGCCTTTCCGGTGACTGACGCCGAGGCGGGCGCGATCCAGGCCGGCGGTTCCGTCGCCATCCGCAATGAAAGCGGTGACCTGGTGGGCATCGTGGGAAACGCCGAGGTCTACGCTTGGGACAAGGCGCGCTACGTCGAGGCCGTCTATGGCACGCCGCGTTTCGATCACCCGGGTGGCCGGATGGTCGAAGAAGATGGGCGTACCCAACTGCTCGGAGGAGAGCTGCGAGCACTGCCGCAGCCGCAGAACGCAGAGTACGGCGAGTTCATGCTGTCGCCGATCGAGGTGCGCGCTCGCATCCGGGCGCGCAAATGGCAGCGCGCGCTCGCTTTCCAGACCCGGAATCCGCTTCACCGTGCCCACGAATACGCACTCGTTGCGGGCGCCGAACGACTCACCGGTCAAGGTCACTTCACCGGCGTCGTGCTGAACCCGCTGGTCGGGGAGCTGAAAGGAGACGACGTCCCGGCGAGCATGCGGATGCGTTGCTACCGGGAACTTCACGGAAAGCAGCTTCTCGGAGAGGGCGACGCCGACCCCGAGGTCTGGGCGAACGCAGGCTACGGACTGCCCGAGGTCTTCGAACTCATCGGTCTCGACATCAAGATGTTCTATGGCGGTCCCTCCGAGGCCGTGATGCATGGCATCTACCGGCAGAACTACGGGTTTTCCGATCTCGTTGTCGGACGGAAGCACGCCGACGCGCCGTTCGAGGACGGGGAAGCGATCTGGGGCGACTTCGATGCCCAGGAGATCTTCGAGAAGCTCCCGGGCGAGCTGCACATCTCGTCGTGCAACATCGGCTTTGCCGCGTTCTACGAATCGCTCGGGCGGGTCGACCTGATGGTGAATCACAAGGACGAGAAGCCCTTCGGGATCAGTGGAACCAAGATTCGAGAACTGCTTCGTTCGGGCGAGCGTCCCGACGAGCGGATCCTGCGCCCCGAGATCTCGGACATCCTGATCGAGGCCTACAAGGACTAGGCGAATGCGACCGCGGCCCGCGCGTCCGTCTCATCTGGGCGGCGCGTTCGGCCGAGGGAGATGCCATGCGCATCGGTGTTCCGCGAGAGAGCAAAGACCAGGAGTATCGGGTCGGGATGATTCCCGACGGAGCTCGGATGCTGAGCCAGGCGGGCCATGAGGTCTGGCTCGAGACGTCCGCCGGCCTGGGAAGCGGCTTCCCGGACGAGGCGTACATCGCCGCGGGCGCGCGAATCGTTTCGCGGGAGTCTGCGTGGTCCGACACCGATCTGGTGGTGAAGGTGAAGGAGCCGAATCCGGCCGAAGTGGAGCTGCTCCATGAGGGGCAGACGATCTTTACCTATCTGCACCTGGCGGCGGCCCCCGACCTGGCCGCTGCATTGCGAAGCGCCGGAATCAATGGGATCGCCTACGAGACGATCCGCCATGCGGATGGTTCGTTTCCGGTGCTCGCACCGATGAGCGAAGTCGCGGGGCGCCTTGCGACCCAGATCGGCGTGACCTTGCTCCAGAAGAATCGGGGCGGGAAGGGACTGTTGGTGGGCGGAGTCCCCGGTGTCATGCGCGGCCGTATCACGGTCATCGGGGCTGGCGTTGTGGGAATCAACGCCGTGCGGATCGCCAAGGCCCTCGGCGCTGATGTTGCGGTGCTCGACATCGACTTGAGGCGACTCGCCTACCTGTACGACATCTTCGACGGCGAACTCGACACGCTCTACTCGAACCGAACGAATATTGAGCGACTGGTGGCCGAGAGTGACCTCATCGTGGGCGCGGTGTACGTGCATGGGCGGCGCGCGCCGACGTTGGTGACAGAGGCGATGGTGGCGTCGATGGAAGCGGGCTCCGTCGCGGTAGACGTCGCCGTCGATCAGGGCGGATGCATCGAAACAATTCATGCGACAACGCATTCGGACCCCACGTACGAAGCCCACGGGGTGATCCACTACGGGGTCGCGAACATGCCGGGAGCGGTGCCGCGGACGTCGACCTTTGCGTTGACCAACACCACGTTCCCGTTCGTCGAAGCCATCGCGCGCCTGGGCGTCGAAGAGGCGCTTCGGCAGGACAGCAGCCTGCGTATGGGCGCCAACATCTGGCGCGGAGACGTCGTCTGCGAGGGTGTCGCCGAGAGTCTCGAGATCCCGTACACGCCGATCGAGGGGCTGCTCGCCGCCTCCTGAGTCGGGTCAGACCATTCGGATTCGCGGCGTTCGCGTTCGCGCCACCAGCGTCTCGACGTCGGTCCCGTCGCCGGGATAGACGGCGACGCCGAATGCGAGTCCGGGACGCGAGCCATCGCTACCCGAATGCCGCGCGACTTCTTCTGCCACGCTGCGCGCAACCGCGGTGACGCGCTCGTCCGGTGCGGCACCGGGTTCGGGGAGCAGGATGCGGAACTCGGCTTCGCCGGTACGCGCGAGCACGTCGAATTCACGCAGGTGCTGCTTCAGGGCATCGGCCACCCGCAGGATCAGGCGTTCTCCGCGCGACGGATCGCCGCCTACCGCGAGCATCTCGAGATTCTCGAGTTGGCAGCTCACGAGCGCGAGCGCGTTTTCCCGACCGCCGGCGCGAGCGAGTTCCTGCTCGAGGCGTCGTCCGAGGTACTCGGCATTCGGCAACCCGGTGTCCTCGTCGAAGTTTCGTTGCTCCTGGTTGGCATTCCAGACGCGCGCGGTCTCCAGGGCTCGCTCGACGTAGGAGACGTACTGGCGGAACACGTGCAGGTCGTCGATGTCGAACGAGGTCGTGAAGAACTGGTCGGCGGCAACCTTGTCGTAGAAGGCCAGGGTGCCCAGGATTCGACCGTCGCTGCGCAGCGGTGCTGCGAGCACGGAGCGGAAGCCGGCCGCGACGGGCGCGGTGCGGGCATCATCGGAGAGCTTCGGCAGCAGGCGGGGCTGACGAGCCTTGAGCGTGTCCACGGCGATCTGCTTGTCGAGCTGGAAGAGCTGCTCCTGGGTCCGGCGGTCCGCGGAACCGTAGTACGAGCGAATCACATAACGTCGCGTTTCAGGGTCCTGGAGACGAAGCACAGCGTGGTCGGCTTCGAGGATGAGTGCACCCGAAGACGTTGCCTGCCGACAGACTTCGGTGGTCTCTCGAGCGGAGACCAGCCGGATGCCGGCTTCGTTGATGGCCCCGATCTTCGTGTTCTGGGCGGCCATCCGCGCTTCGCGTTCGGCCTGCGCAATCTCTTCCGCGGCTGCGGCAGCGATCTCGAGCAATGTCTCGTGCAGGGCTCGACCGTGCTGACGAGCCGGCTCGGCGCCCGACTGTGCGGAGAGTACGCCGACAAGTTCGTCTCCAGCGAGGAGTGGAACGGATGCCAGCGTCAGCCCGCCGTCCGCGTCAGAGACGAACTCGGCCTCTCGCGAAGCGGCGGTGCGCCCATCGATGCCTTGCCCGAAGTCGATGCGGTATTCGCCGCCGAGGCCGCCCCCGTCCAGGGAAGTGGCGACGAGGCGCAAGTGGCCCTCGCTCCGGTCGTGGAGGTAGAGCGTGGCAATTCCACCGCCCAGCAAGGTCGCCACGCGCCCACAGAGTTCGTCGAGGCGGGGTTCGAGTGCGCCGGTGCCGTGAAGGGCCTCTCGGACCGCGCGAACGGCTTCATAACGGGATGCCTGTCGCCGCATCGTTTCGCGTTCTTGCGTTTGGACGATGATCGCGGCATCGAGACGGCCCAATTGCTCGGCGAACTCGAGGTCGTCGTCGTCGAAGGCATCGGCTCGCGTCCCGTGGTGCAGATTGAGAACACCGAGGACCTGGCCCTCGTGCACGAGCGGTACGCAAAGCGCGGACTCGACGTCGAGGCGCGCGCGCATCAGCTGGAATTCTTCTCGGCCCGCGCGGCCGCGAACCTTGATCGGGCGCGCTTCGGATGCGGCCCGGCCCGCGATGCCCTCGCCGAGGGGAACGCGAATCTTGTTCCAGAGTTCGGGTTCGATGCCAATCGCGACACGGATCTCGAGCACCGCCCGGGCGGCATCGAGCAACATCAACGAGCCGCCGTCTGCACCGGTGACGCCCATGGCGATCTCGAGCATGCGGGCGAAGAGCTCGTCCGGGTCGACGGTGAGATTGACCGACTCGACGACTTCGTGGAGGGCCTGCAGGAGTTCCTGCTTGTGATTCGATCCGCTGGTTCCGTAGCCCCAGAGGAGTCGCGCCGTCAGCGGGGAGACGATCTGCGAGCGACCTGCCGCTTCGGGGAATGCCGTGACGAAAGCCGGCTCATCGGCATCGATCACGGCATGCAGGGCGTTATCGAAGAAGCTCGGGTCCGAGGTCACCGTCGCATCCAGATTCATCCGCTTCGCCATCGCGCGCGCCGCGTCTGCGTTCAATGCGAACACGCCCGCGATCTCGATCTCGGGGTTCTCCTCGAGGATCGGGATCAAGGCCAACGCTTCTTCCGAAGCGCCGTAGATGGCGACCGCCTTTCTCATCCGCGGTCCAATGACTCCGGATCGATCCGTACGGAAAGGGACACTCGCAACTCGCGTCCTCGTTCGTCCCGCAGGATCACCGGCACACGGACGGTTCGAGCGTCCGCGCGTTCGGCCTGTCCCACCGAGGCGATTTCGACCGTCTCCCAAGGCGCTTCGTCGTCGGGTGCGGCGTACGCCATTGGCGTGACGTCGGTTTGAAACTCGTCCTCGAAGATCGCCTGTGCTTGATCGGCCAGATTCTCGGGCACCGGCGCGGCCGCGAGCAGGTCGGGATCGACGCCATGACCCATTGGGTCGGTGAGCTCGAGTTCTCCCTCTGCGAGGTCGACCGACGCGGGCGGGAGCGGCGTCGCCTCAGGGGCGGCATCCAGGCCGTCGAGAACCTGCGTCACGCCCTGGGGCGGTGTGACCGGGGCGACCGGGCTGGCGGGCGGCGCTGCGACAGGGGCCTCCGGTTCTGCGGGGGTGCGTGGGTTCTCGCGCAGATGGCGGATGACGCGCTTCGAAATCGTCGTGAGCGTCTGGAGGACCGCGGTGCCTTCGACCGCGACGGCTTCGAATGCCGCCGCACTTCGCATTTGGAGCTTGCGGTGCAGCTCTTCCATCGCGAACGGGTCGCCGGTGTCGCGCTTGTTGTACTGGATCACCAGCGGCACATCCTCGAGTTCGCGCCCGTACGCACGGAGCGCGCCGCGAAGCTCCTCGAAGGAGGCGAGATTTTCGTCGATGCGTTCACGGGTGGTGTCGACGACGAAGACGAGGCCGTCGACCTGGTCCAGGACCTGCTGGCGACTGGGGCCGTGTTCCGAGCCCGACGGTGCCGTCCAGATCTGGATGCGCGTGCGGATGCCACCGACATCGCCGAGTTCGATCGGCAGCATCGAAGAGCTGACCGTGGGGTCGAGCCGCGTCGGGACTTCTCGCAACTCGCCGCGATGGTCGGGGCGCAGCTTCTCGTGGATCACGCGCAGGTTCGTGCGCTTGCCAGCGCCGTCGACGCCCCAATACACGATTCGGGCGTTTACCTCTGCGTCGACTGCTCCAAACTCGGCCATCAGATCTTTCCCTTCTTCTGGAGGATACGGCGGGCCTGCGTCGAGATGGGCGAGGCCACATCCTTGCTCTTCATGATGTTCCGCAGGTCTTTCTCCATCAGGAAGTTGAGGAATTTCATCGCGGTCGGCACGGGGCATTTCGGATTCGTCGAAAGTGCCATTTTCACCTGGTAGTTCTTGGTCCAGTCGCGGTTGCTCGAGATGATCCGGAGTACGTCGTCACTGACGTTTCGGGCTTTCGCATAGTTCTCGACTTCGTTCTCGGTGATCTTGGGGCTGCGGATGGCGGCCGACGCCACGATCTTGTTGCGGTCCCGGATCAGGAGGCCGCGAGCCTCCTTGTTGCCCATGCGCGCCAGCTTGACCTTCTGCATCACGTTCATTTTCTGGACGAGGGCGAAGAGGTTGTTCTGTACCTCCGCGTCCAGGTCCTCGTCATCGATCTCCTCGATCAGCTCGCTGGAAAAGTCGTCGACATCGTTCCCGAGCAGCATGTTCAATGTCTCGAGGGCTGCTTCGTCGGTGACATCGCCTGCCGCCATCGTTCCATCATCGTCTTCGGCCGGTGTTTCGGAATCCGGCCGCTCCAGTCCCATGAACGAAAGCAGGCGATCGATCGTTGCACGGCCGGTCAAGGGATTCTCGCCCAGTGCGTCCACAATGTCCGGGTGACGGAGGATGCGGGTCTGGTTCCCGGCCACGATATCGATCACGCCCTTGTGGGGCAGGCCGGCCAGGAACTGGAACGTGGTGTCGTCCGTGGCGCTGTTGAGCGCGAGCTGCTCCATCTTCTTGCCGTCGTTGCGCCACGCCTGTGCCAACCAACTCAAGACCGCTGGATGCGTCGCTCCCGACAACACCGTGTTCGCGATGTGATCGGGCAGGCCCTCGAGACTCTCGCGGGCCCGCGTCTTGACTTCGTGGTCGACGTCATGCACAAGGGCGAAGAGCACAGTGGCGAGTTCGATGGGATCGAGCGGGAGAGCGCCACTTGCGGCCATGCGACGAGCTTCGACCGGTGCGTCATGGCGCACGTACTTCTCCGCCTGCGGAGAGAGGGTCAGCTGGATCTTCTGGGGCTCGCTCACTTGCGCTCCGTTTCGCCCACGCGCCGGCGCGGCCGGTGGAGGCGCGTCTCTACGCCTCCGCTTCGGCCGCCGTATTCGCGTCGGCAATAATCTGGTCCCGCGCCTGGGCCGGGACTTCCTGGTACTCGGAAAACTCCATGTGATACGCACCTTTGCCCCCGGTGAGGGACGTCAATGCGCTCGCATATTCCAGCATTTCGGCCATCGGGACCTCGGCCTTGATGACCTGTGACGATCCACGCGATTCAGTGCCCTGCACGCGGCCCCTTCGGCTCGACAGATCGCCCATCACATCGCCTAGATGGACGTCGGGAACGGTCACCTCGACCGTCATCACGGGCTCCAGGAGGGTCGGCTTGCCTTGGGCCATGGCTTGCCGGAATGCGAAGGACCCCGCCAGCTTGAAGGCCATTTCGTTCGAATCGACCGCGTGGTGCTTCCCGTCCGTACATCGCACGCAGACGTCGACGACTGGGTAACCCGCGAGGGGGCCCGCCAGGGCCGCTTCTCGGCAGCCCTTCTCCACCGCCGGGATCAGGTTGCGTGGGATCGCGCCGCCGACGATCTCGTCGGAGAAGGAGAGACCGCTCCCCCTGGGGA
Organism: Deltaproteobacteria bacterium; assembly: GCA_029261815.1. Taxonomy (GTDB): domain Bacteria; phylum Myxococcota_A; class UBA9160; order UBA9160; family UBA6930; genus JAJDAP01. Next base: position 19,180 of record JAJDAQ010000073.1, on the reverse strand, counting down.
GGGGCTCCAGCGTCAGGGTGCAGACCCCGAACATGCCTTTTCCCCCGCTCTGTTTCTTCAGCTTCCCTTCGACCCGTTCGGCGGGCCGGGTCAGGGTCTCCCGGTACGGCACCTTGGGGGTCTGCAACAAGATGTCGACGTCGTAGAGGCGCTTCAGTCGCTCCGCCGTCACGCGGAGTTGAAGTTCGCCCATTCCAGTGAGCAGGAACTCGCCCGTGGCCGCGTCGCGGCCAAGGGCGAGGACCGGGTCTTCCTCGACGACCTTGGCCAGACTTGCGAAGACCTTGTCCTCGTCGGCCTTGTTCGCGGCCGAGACCGCGTAGGACAGGACGCCATGGGGGATCGTGATCGCCGGGAGCGCGATGCCGTCCTTCTCGGTCGTCAGGGTGTCCCCGGTGTGGGTGTCCTTGAGCTTGGCGAAAGCGAGCAGGGCGCCGGGCCCTGCTTCCGCGAGCTCTCGGTGATCGGCACCGGCGAGCCGGATCAGTTTGCCGACGCGCTCCTTCGTCTCCGTCGTCGCATTCCACAGTGTGCTGCCTTCTTTCGCGGTTCCCGAGACGACGCGGATCAAGGAGAGCTTCCCCGCATAACGATCAATGACGGTCTTGAAGACGCGGGCCGCGAACGGGGCATCCGCCAATGCCTCGATCTCGGCGCCGTTGGCATCTCGGAAGGGTCTCGCCTCGTATGGTGAAGGCAGCAGCGTCTCGATGGCCGACAGCACGCCGGCGACACCGACGCCGGTCCGCGCGGAGCCAACAAGAACGGGCACGATCGACCGAGTTCGCGTCGCAGCGATGAGCCCCCGGTTCAGGTCATCGACTTCGAGGGCGCCGTCTTCGAGGTAGCGCTCGAGAAGCTCGTCATCGGTCTCGGCGACGGCCTCGACAAGGTTCGCGTGTGCGGCGCGCGCCGCTTCAGTGGTGGGTGGCCCCGCGAGCAGGTCGAGCAGCTCGGTGCCGCCACCGGTGGCTGTCGCAGCGACGATCGGTACCGCATTGAGCCCCATCGCCTGAAGGGAAGCGACCGTCGCATCGAGATCGAAACGCTCCTGGTCGACGTGGTTGACGAAGGCGACTGTGGGAATTCCGGCGCGTTCGGTCGCACGCCAGATGGTCTCGGTTCCGACCTTGGGCCCATGTGCGCCGTCCACGACGAGAATCGCGCCGTCGACGGCCTGCACCACGATCTGGCTGTCGCCCTGGAAGTTCGGGTCGCCGGGTGTGTCGATCAGGTGTGCGTCGACGCCGGCCGCCTCGAACGAGTAGGCACTCGACGCGAGCGTATGCTTGCGGGTGCGCTCCTCGGCCGAGCTGTCGAGACAGGAGGAACCATCTTCGACCCGACCCCGCTCTGAGGTCACCCCAGCTTCGAATAGCAGCGATTCTGCGAGCGAAGTCTTTCCATCCCCCGCGTGACCAATCAGGGCGAAACAGCGGGTTCGGGTGGGGTCCTGGTCTGACATGGCTACTTCTCCTTGCGCACGCCTCCGTCGGGGGTGCGGTTCTTCTCGAACAGGATGCGAAGCCCTTCCAACGTCAGGAAAGGCTCGACCCGTTCGATCGAACTGGATTCAGCGGCGATCCGCTGGGCGAGGCCGCCGGTTGCAATGACGCGCGTGGGCTGGCCGAGTTCGGCCTGGATCCGGCCGACCATGGCGTCGACCATTCCGGCGTAACCGAATAGCAAGCCAGACTGGAGAGACGCCGTCGTGGTGCGGCCGATGACCGACCGAGGTCGCACGATCTCGACGCGGTGGAGCATCGATGCGCGGTCGAATAGCGCCTCCATCGAGATGTGGACGCCGGGGAAGATTGCACCGCCCAGGTATTCGCCCTTCTCGGATACGCAGTCGAAGGTGGTGGCAGTGCCGAAGTCCACTGCGACGACGGGGCCACCGACGAGTTCGAACGCAGCGACGGCATTGACGATGCGGTCGGCGCCGACCTCGCGCGGGTTCTCGTAGCGCACAGGCATCCCGGTCCGAATGCCCGGGCCGACCATGACCGGCGGGCGATCGAGGAGCTTTCGGCAGACGCGCTCCCAGATCGGGAGCAGCGGGGGCACCACGCTTGAGAGAATGACGTTGCCGAAACTGCTGACTGGGCAATCGGCGATGTCGAAGAACCCACGGAGCGTGACCAGGACTTCGTCCGATGTCTGCTCGCGGTGGGTCGCCATTCGCCAGTGGTGAGCCAGTTTGGCACTACCCGTTCCGTCGTAGGTGTAGACGCCGAGCGTGACGTTGGTGTTGCCGACGTCGACAGCCAGAAGGGCATCGCCCGTCATCGCACGGCTTCCTTCACGATCGTGACGTCGCCGGCCAGGACGCGGGTCTCGCTTCCGTCGGAGCGTTCGATGCGCAGCGATCCGTCGGCGCCGACACCGCGCGCGATTCCTTCGGCCCGGATGGTGCCATCGAGATCGGCCACGCGGACCGGTTCGCCGCGCATGTGGAAAAAGGCATCGAACGCGTCTCGCATTCCTTCGAAACCACTCCGTTGGTGAAGGTCCAGGGTCGCTTCCAGGGTACCGTAGAGTCGCGCGGCGAACGCGGCCCGGTCGACCGGGCCCCCAGACGCCGCGGCCAAGGAGGTGGCGCGGGCGCGGAACTCCACGGGCATCTCCTCGCGAGTGACGTTCAGATTGACACCGATGCCGAGGATGCCCACCCACGCGCCAGCCAACGCTTGCGCCTCCATCAGGATGCCCGAGGTCTTCAGGCCGTCGATCAAGACATCGTTGGGCCATTTGATCGCGACGCGGTCAGGGGTGCCCAGCGTCGCGGCCACCGCCTCGGCGACGGCGATCCCCGCGGCCAGGAGTGTGGTTGGTGCGGGGTCGTTGCCGTCGGGCCGGAGCACGATGCTCGTATACAGATTGGTGGAGGCGGGCGAGAAGAAGCTTCGACCGTGACGCCCTCGGCCCTGGGTCTGTCTCTCGGCCAGGACGGCGGTTCCGTGCGCGGCGCCCTGGGCGGCGCGTTCGGTGGCGACGCGATTCGTCGAATCGGTTTCATCGAGTGCGTGCAGTTCGTGCGCGACCCAACGCGTCTCGAGGCGCGCCTGGATGGCGGCGGCGAACGACGCTGCACTCACGAGTCGATGGGCCCGGACGGTCGCACTTCGAGAGCAATGTCGACGGTGGGAGGTGAATGGGTGAGGGCGCCAATGGAGATTCGGTGGACCCCGGTGAGGGCGACCTCGCGCACATTGTCGAGCGTTACACCGCCGGTGGCTTCGAGTCTCACCTGGTCGCCGAGGGCGGCCACGATCGTGGCCAGCTCGTCCGGCGTCCGGTTGTCGAGCATCAGCAGGTGAGCGCCAGCGTCGGCCGCGATCCGGGCGTCGGCGAGCGATTCGACTTCGACATGCACTTCGATTCCCGCTCGCGCGCTGTTCTGGGCAGCTTGAACGGCGGCGGCGGTTCCGCCGGCCGCCGCAACGTGATTGTCCTTGATCATGACGGCGTCGTAGAGACCGAAGCGATGGTTGGTCCCGCCGCCGCAAGTGACCGCGTACTTGTCGAGGACCCGCCATCCCGGCTGCGTCTTCCGCGTGTCGACGATCTCGGCGCCAGTTCCGACCACGGCGTCTACGAAACGCCGCGTGCCGGTCGCGATTCCGCAAAGACGCGACAGGAAGTTCAGGGCCGTGCGTTCGGCAGTGAGGACTGCGCGGGTGGGTCCCTCGATCACGGCAAGATCTTGTCCGGCGGAGAGACCGTCGCCATCGTTGCATTGCGCGTCGAAACGGATCGACGGGTCGACCGCGTGGAAAACGGCCTGCGCAATCGGTAGACCGCTCACAACGATCGCATCACGGGTCTCGATCGCAACGCGCGTGCGATCTTCAGGCGAGAAGATCGCTTTACTTGTGACATCGCCGGTCCCGACGTCTTCAGCGAGTGCGCGGTCGAGAAGCCACATCCACGAGTCGGCGGGCGGGAAGGGGTCAGGGCTCCGAGGCATCCGCGAATTCTACGGGAAGGTTTCGGCGTCGCACCCGCTCTCGCGGCTCCGAGGGTTAGGAGTCCTCGCCCTTCAACTTGCGAATCTCTTCCTGGATCAGCGATTCCGCCATCTTGGGAATGACTTCCCAGGCGACTTCTTCGATCCGTCCGAGCGCGTCCTGGACGATTCGTTCGGCAACATCGCCAAAGGCTTCCCAGGCGACCTTCTCGAGCGCGTCATGGAGCTGCTGCTGCATCAGCGGCGAGAGCGTCGGATCCTCGGTCGTTGTCGTCGCGTCTGCGATCTGAAGGGCGTCGTCGTCGGGGCCCGCATCGGGCGATTCGAACGGCGATCCATGGTCTCCGACCGGTTCGAGCGCCTCGGCGGCTTCGAACGGGGAGGAGTCAGCGTCGTCGTCGGCGACCGGGTCCAGGCTCTCCACGACCGGTTCGAAGACCGGGTCGGCGGCCAGGCCCATCTCCGCCGCCATCGGCTTGGCGAACGGGCCGGGGTCCGACGCTTCGAGCGGGTCGCTTGCAGGCGCGACCATCACGAATCCGGGCTCGGCATCTTTGCTCGGTAGCGAGGCCACGGGCTCTTCCGAAGGTTCGTCGAAGGCGGTCAACGGAGCCGCCGCGAGTACCGGCTCGAAGGGATCGTCCTCGACGGGCGCGATCGGAGCGGCAAGGTCCGACGCGCTGACGTCATAGTCGCGCGCCGCACCGGGGTCGAGAACCACGTCGCCGGAACCCGAATCGGCCAGCGGATCGACGCCCTGCGAATCGGCCGAATCTGAGCCGAACGTTCCCGAGTCCGAGGAACCGAAATCGCCGGTTGAACCGAAATCGCCGGTTGAACCGAAGTCGTCGGAGGATCCGAAATCGCCGGTTGAACCGAAATCGCCGGAGGAACCGAGATCATCGGAGGACCCAAAGTCGCCGGAGGAATTGAGGCCGTCGGAGGATCCGAGATCGTCGGAGGAACCGAGATCGCCCGAGGAACCGAGATCGCCGGTAGAACCGAAGACGGCCGGTTCGGCGGTGCCAAAGACGCTTTCCTCGGAATCGACGGACTCGATGGGGTCACCTACCAGGAGACTTGTGGAGTCGCCGATGTCATCCGCGGCAGGCGTCACCAGCGGATCACTGGCATCGCTCGGCGGGAGCGTCTCCGCGTTCGCGAGTTCATCCGTCGACATGACGACCTGGGTCAGCGCTTCGGCCGGTTCGGCAGAACCACCGAAGGCCGCATCGCCCATGTCGGACGGGGAGGTGACATCCTGGCCATCGAACGAGAATGCCGAGCCGCTGTCGGCGGGCGCTTCGTTGTCCATGATCAGGGTCGTGCGTCCGGCGCTCTCGGCTTCGAGGTCGCTAGGCGCGGTTGTTTCGTTGCCGAGGAAGTCGAAGGGCTCATCCTCGAGAGCGGGGGCCGATGCCGCCGGCTCCGGTACCGCAACCGGACCCGCGGCAAGCCGCGCGTTCACGGTATCGACGAGGGCCTGCGCCTCAAACGGCTTGGTGATGTGCCCGTCTGCACCCGCGGCCGCCGCGCGCGCTTCGTCGAACGCCTCGAACGTACCGGTCAACAGGAGTACGGGAACTTGAGCGAGGCCGGGCTCGGCCTTGATGGCCTCGCACACCTCGTAGCCGCTCTTGCCTGGCATGACGACGTCGGCCAGGACAATGTCCGGGCGCGCCTCACGCGCTTTGGTCACCGCATCATCCCCGTTGTCTACGGTGATGAGTACGACGTCCTCGTTTGCGAAGCTGATTCCCACGACCTTTTGGATCGTGACACTGTCATCAGCGAGAAGCAGGGTCTTCGACATGATCCCCCCACACGGCGACCTGCTGGGTACCGGTACGATTCTGCGGAGCCTGGATCGCGCCCCGCGGTGTTGGACGTCCTATCGACGTTCTGCCGCGGGTCATTGACCCCTTTTTGCCGGTCCCCGCGGGCGAATCTGCCCGACTGCCCGAAGCTAGCGCCCAAGCGCGATGCTTGCCGCTCTAGGTCAAGTCCCGTGAGCGGCGGCCCGATACGCACCCAAAATGGGGGCTCGCCCCCACGCAGGGTCGAGTCCTCGATTCGACCGTTTGGGAGACGACATGATCCTCAAAGCCGCTGCAGCCACCGATGTGGGCATGCGCCGACGTGGGAACGAAGACCGTTATGCGCTGGCTCCCGAAGTGGGCCTGTACCTGGTCGCGGACGGGATGGGCGGACATACGGCGGGTCAGGTCGCGAGCGAGCTCGCTGCGGAGTCGTCCGTGCGCGCGATCGAACATCTCCAGGGCGCCACGTCGAGCTTGAGCGAGCGACTACGCGCCGCGGTCACATCCGCGAATCGCACCATCTTCCAGACGGCGCAGCAGAATCCCGAGTACGCGGGAATGGGCACAACGGTGGTCGCGATCCTGGCGGAGGGTGAGCGTGCTGCGCTCGCACACGTCGGCGACAGTCGCGCCTACCTGGTTCGTGGCGGCCGAATCCGACAGCTCACCGACGACCATTCGATCGTGGGCGAACTCTTGCGGCGCAACGAGATCAGCGAGACCGCGGCCAAGGAACATCCCCACCGCCACGTCCTGACCCGAGCTCTGGGTGTGCGCGAAGTCGTCGAACCCGACCTGGCCGAGATCACGCCTCAGGATGGCGATCAGTTCGTCCTGTGCTCTGACGGACTCACCGGACACGTCGACGACCACGAGATCGCCAAGGTCGTCAGTGAACTGGATGACCTCCAGGAATCCTGCGACGCCCTCGTCGATCTCGCCAACCACCGCGGCGGCGAAGACAACATTACCGTCGTCGTCGCCCAGGCCGCGGTCTAGTCCGGGCCACCCCACCCCAACAAAGAACATCCGCGGGATCAGTCCAACCTCAAGGGCGGCCACCCCGCTCGCTGGTCGAGCGACGCACTCCGGCCTAACCGTAGACGGTGGTCGAGTGGCCCAACCCTACCGCCGCCCGCACGACGCGACCCTCCGCCCGAGAGATCGCGGGGTGCAGCGGCCGGGCGCGCCGCAGCGGAAGTAAAGCGCAGTCAGTGGGTCGAGTACGCGCCTCGGAAACTGAAGCGGAGTGCCCGTGGTAGGTGCGCGTTCGACCCGCGCAGCGAGCCATTCCGCTGCGGCGCGCCCGGCCGCTGCGCTCCGTGATCGCGAGCGCGCAGCACGGACGCCGAAGCAGCGCCCGCCGGCAGGAAGCTAGGCCTGGTCGACCACGCTCTTCAGCTTGGACCGGAGCCGGAGCACCGACTTCGTGTGGATCTGGCACACCCGGGATTCCGTGATCCCGAGGATGTTCCCGATCTCCTTCATGTTCAGGTCCTCGTAGTAGTAGAGGCTGATCACGAGTCGCTCCTTCTCGGGAAGGGTCCCGATCGTATCGGCGACGACGCCCTTGGTCTCATGGAGCTTCAACGTGGCGAACGGGTTCTCGGCGGTCGGATCCTCGACGATGTCGGCGTAGGAGCCCGTGCGCTCGCCTTCCTGTCCGCCGCCGCGGATCTCTTCGAGGTTCACCAGTGAGATGCCGCGCACCTGGTTGATGAGCTCGTGGAACTTGTCGATCTGGAGGCCGAGCGAGTCCGCGACCTCGTCTTCGCTGGCCTGGCGGCCGAGGCGTTGCTCGACTTCTCCGTAAGCGCGCTCGAGCTTGCGGCCCTTCTGGCGGACCGATCGCGGCACCCAGTCGAGGCTACGAAGCTGGTCGAGGATCGCACCCTTGATGCGGAACTCGGCGTAGGTCTTGAACTTGCAGTTCTTGCCCGGGTCGTACTTTTCGATCGCGTCCATCAGGCCGATCACACCCGTGTTATGCAGATCGTCGAGATCGATATGCGAGGGTAGGCGGACGGCGATTCGGTTCACGATGTATCGAATCAGCGGTGTGTGTTCGAGAACGATCTGCTCCTTGAGCGGGGGCGGGATCTCGCCGTGTTGTTCCCGAGCTTCCTTCAACTGCGTTTCCATCGAATTGGTTCCCTTGTGCTGGGCACTGCTGCCGGCCCGTTGCGTGCTGGCTGCTGGGAAGAGCAGGGCGTGTGCCAACGTGGCCGGTTGGCACGGGAATGCGGCGGATCTGGCACGCACTCCATGCGGCGGCTGAGGGCCAAGTGCTTGATTCCGTAAGGGAATCCCGGAATCGAGAATTCCCGGAATCGGGCCTCGGGCGAACTGCCGCCAGAAGCGGCGGGGCACGCAAGTCGCGCGTGGGAGCGTCGGGATTCCGACCCCTGGTGTCGGAACCAATGACGGATCCGTACTTCGGGATCGGCCCGCGCAGGCCGCCGGGATGATCAGAAGGAGCGCTCACAGACGCTCCTGGGGTCACTCTTCGGGCGAGAGGCCCTTCTTCTTGATCTTTTCCAGCAGGGTGGTCCGGTTCAAGCCGAGGAGCTTGGCGGCCTGGTTCTTGTTCCAATGCGTATGTTCGAGTGCCTGCAGGATCAGGTCGGCCTCGAACCGGTCGACGACCGAGTGGAACGAGAGTCCAGCTTCGGGGACCTTCGGTGGCGCTGCCGATTCCCGGATCGATGCCGTCTGGCGGAGATTCGCGGGCAGGTCTTCGATTCCGATCTCGCCTTCGCCGCGCAGGACCACGAGCCGCTCGATCAGATTCTCGAGTTCGCGCACATTGCCCGGCCAGTCGTGGTTCATCAGCTGGCGGACGGCGTCGTCCGAGATCGTGCACGGCCCTCGGCTGTTTCGCTCGCAGAAGCGCTGGAGGAAATGCTGGACCAGGAGCGCCACGTCGCCATCGCGATCGCGCAGACTCGGGCTCTCGATGGGGATCACGTTGAGGCGGTAGAAGAGGTCCTCGCGGAATCGCTTCTCCTGGATGGCGATCTCGAGGTTCTGGTTCGTCGCAGCCACGATCCGCACATCTACCCGCTGGGTCTCCGAGGAACCGACGGGCTCGAAGGTCTGGTCCTGGAGCGCTCGCAAGAGCTTGACCTGGAGGTTCGGACTCATGTCGCCGATCTCGTCCAGGAACAGCGTGCCGCCGTCGGCCATGGAGAAGCGTCCGATGCGGTGGTGGGTGGCTCCCGTGAAGGCGCCTTTGACGTGCCCGAACAGTTCCGATTCGAGCAGTTCCTCCGGGATCGCGCCGCAGTTCACGGTGATGAAAGGGCGCTCGGCGCGCGGGCTGCTGAAGTGCAGGGCGCGGGCGATGACCTCTTTTCCGGTGCCACTTTCTCCGGTCACGAGGACGGTGCTGTCCGTTTCTGCCACGCGAGAGACCACGTCGAGGACGTTTCGTAGAGCCGGGCTCTGCCCGATGACGTTGTCGAAGTGGTACCGGCCCTGCAGTTCTTGTTGAAGTCGCCGATTCTCGGCCTTGAGCTGCCCGTGCTCGATGGCCTGTGCGGCAAGTCGGCGAAGGACGTCGTGGCTGTCGCCGTCCATGGCCTTCTCGAGGTACCAGAAGGCGCCGGCCTTCAATGCCTCGACAGACGCCTCGGCCCCGCCGTAACCCGTGATCACGATGCAAGCGAGGTCGGGTTCTGCCTCGTGGATGCGGCGGACGAGTTCCAGGCCGCTGATCCCGGGCATCTTGACGTCGCACATCACGAGATCGACGTGCTCGGTCGATACCGTACGCATCGCATCCGCGGCGTCATGCGCGGTCGTGATGCGGTGTCCGGCGCGTTGCAGGATGCGCTGGACTGCGTTTCGGTAGTTCTCGTCGTCGTCAACGACCAGGACATGCGTCTTACGCACGACCACTCCTTGGGGGGGAGGGCGACGGGAGTGTAGAGATCGGCCCGCAGTGCCTCAAGGCCCAGGCGTCGGGCTCCGATACGAGCGGCATGGCAGAGCCCTTGTTGCGCAGCGTTGGGCCCGATGGCGTTCGGCCCGGGCTCGTCCTGCTCGTCGATGACGAGCCGTTGTTCTTGCGCGCGCTCGTGCGGATCCTACGTCCAGAAGGCCACCGTCTGCTCACCGCGCACGACACGGGCGAAGTGGAAGCCGCGCTCGGCGATCCGGCACTCGATGTCGTGCTGCTGGATCTGGCCCTGGGCGTAGAGAGCGGGCTCGACGTCCTTCAAATGATCAAACGAGATCGCCCGGATGTCGAAGTCGTCATGCTGACCGGCAATGCCAGCGTTGAGAGTGCGGTGACTTGCATGCGGCATGGTGCCATCGACTATCTCGAGAAGCCGGTGCAGGACTCTGTGCGCGTTCGAAACACGGTGCATCGCGCGCTCGAACGACGGCGATTGCTTCACCGAAATCAGGAACTCGAGGAAGCGCTGGCGAGGCGGGACGAGGCGCCGCACCTGATCGGCCGCTCGGCGCCCATGCGCGCAGTCGTTCGCAAGATCCAGAGCCTCCGCCATACCTCCAGCACGGTCCTCGTGCAGGGGGAGAGTGGAACCGGCAAGGAACTGGTCGCGGCCGCGCTTCATGCGGCGAGCGAGCGGTGCGACGCGCCGTTCGTCCCCGTTGACTGTGGTGCGCTGCCGGAATCGATCATCGAGAGCGAGTTGTTCGGCCACGAGAAGGGCGCCTTCACGGGAGCCGTTGGCGCGCCGGGGCTGTTCCGGATGGCCAACCGGGGAACGTTATTCCTCGACGAGATCGGAGAGGTCGCGCCCGCGGTCCAGGCGCGATTGCTGCGTGCGATCCAGGAGCGCGAGGTTCGGCCGATCGGTTCGGGTCAGCCCGTCCCGGTCGATCTTCGAATCGTGGCCGCTACGCACCGCAATCTCCAAGAGCAGGTCGACTCTGGCGCCTTTCGGCAGGACCTTTTCTATCGACTCGACGTGGTTCGTATCGATCTGCCGCCGCTGCGCGACCGCACAGAGGATATTCCGCTTCTCGCCCAGCATTTCATCGAGAAGCACCAATCGCCGCATCATCCGGCGCGGGGGCTCTCGCCCGAAGTGGTGCGCAGGCTTGTCGGGCACGCCTGGCCCGGAAACGTGCGGGAGCTGGAGAATGCGATCGAGTCCGCGATCGCTCTCAACCCGAGTGAACCGCTTGGCGTCGCAGATTTTCCGTTGCAGCGAGAGACGCGCGTGAGTCGGGTCGACAAGCCCGTCGATGTGCCGCTGTCGCTGGATGCCTACGAGCGGTGCGCACTCGAACGCGCACTCGCCGAGCACCGCGGCGATGCGGCGAGCGCGGCGCGGAGTCTGGGGATCGGGCGTTCGACGCTCTACCGGAAACTGGCGAAACATGGCCTCGCTGCAAGGCGCGCGGGCGCCGCACCCGCCGCGGCGCCGGCTGGTGAGCCGGCTCTGATCCGATAGGCTCGCTTCTTTGGCACGCTTGCGGGCCAGCCCCAGAGGAGGGGCCGTGAGGGACAGGACAACGCCGCCGCGCCTACTCATCGTCTCGGACGACGCCGATGAACTGGTGCGTGCGATTCACGGTGCCTCATACGCCTGGCGGCTGGAAATCGTGGGGGATCTCGAGCTGGCAGGGGCCGCCTTGGCCGGTGCCGATGTCTGGGCCCTCGATGCCGACGCCGTGGGTACGGACGCGATCCCGTGGGTCCGGCGAGCCCGTGCGGTTCCGGGAATCGTGTGGCAGCGAACGCCATCTGATGCGGGCGAGCTCAATGCCTATCGTGCAGGCGCGCGCGGTGTACACGGTGCGGCCGATGACTGCCTGGGCGCCATTGCGCAACTCCTCGATGACGTCGCGCGTTCGCCGCAGCGCACTGAAGAGTCCGATGCATTTCCCGAGTTGACCCGTGACATCATCGAAACGATGAACAGTGCGGTGTGGGTCGTTGACGAGGACGCCCGCATTCGATTCGCGAATCCGACAGCGGCCGCCATCGTCGGAATGGACGCGGACGAGCTCGTCGGTCTTCCTGTGACGCATTTCTTTCGCACCGGAGCGCGCGAAGACGTTCCGATCCTCCAGGCGATCGATCACGGTGTGCGGCTGCGCGGGACCGAGGCCGTACTGACGCGAGATGATGGGCGCGTGGTTCCGATCGGATTGTCGTGCGCGCCGCTGATGGGCACGGAAGCCGGCCGCGGGGCCGTCGTGATCTTCCAGGATCTGACCGAGATCAAGCAGCTGGAGCAGCAGGTCCTGCAGGCCGAAAAAATGGCCTCGATTGGACAGCTTGCCGCCGGCGTCGCACACGAAATCAACAACCCGATGGGCTTCATTCACGCGAACCTGTGTCAGCTGACCGAGTACACCGCGGACCTCGGTCGTGTCTGGGAGCGGGTCGAAAGCCTGCGGAAGGCGGCCGGAGGCGAACGCGTCGATCCCCAGGCCCTGCGGGCCGCCGCTACCGAGCTCGACACCATCGTGGACGAGGTCGATGCGGCATTCCTGCTGGACGACTTCGGCAAGGCCATTCACGAGAGCCTCGATGGCTCGGAGCGCATCCGCACCATCGTGCAGGACCTCCGAGCGTTCTCGCACCAGGACACTGCCGAGCGAGCGATGACGGACGTCAACAAGGCACTCGATTCGACCGCCAACATCGTGTGGACGATGATGAAGCACGCCGTGAAGCTGGTGAAGAACTACGGCGAGATCCCGCCGATCCAGGCGTTCCCGGTCCCGCTGAAGCAGGTCTTCATGAACCTGATGGTCAACGCCTATCAAGCCATCGAAGAGCGCGCGGTATTGGATCCCACGCATCGCGGAGAGATCCGCCTGCGCACCGAGGTGGCCGACGGCGGTGTTCGCGTGACCGTGGTCGATAACGGCTGTGGAATGGCAGCGGACGTGCTGCCGCGGATCTTCGATCCGTTCTATACGACGAAAGAGGTCGGCGTCGGCACGGGTCTGGGACTCTCGACTTCGTACAACCTCGTCGAGCGCCACGGCGGCAGGCTCGATGTCGAGAGCATCGAGGGGCAGGGCGCCAGCTTCATCGTCTGGGTACCGATCGAAGCGCCACTGTGACCGCGCCTCCGGTCGTCCTCCTGGTCGACGACGAGCCGCATATCCTGTCCTCGCTGAGTCGGTCGCTTCGGCGCGAGGGCTGGACTCTTCGCACCGCCGACGGTCCAACAGCGGCGCTCGAAATCCTTCGGTCCGAGGCCGTGATGCTCATCGTGTCGGACCAGAAGATGCCCGATGGAAACGGGCTCGATCTGCTGGCGGCGGCAGGCGCTTGCCGCCCCGGAATCCGCCGGGTCCTCCTGACTGGCTGGCCCGAGATGCTGACGGCGGGCGAGCTCGACGCCGCCGGAATCGACGCGGTTCTTCCCAAGCCGTGGGAGGATACGGTGCTCAAGGAAACACTCCGAAGTCTCCTGTAAGCGGTTAGATCAGAATGGGTTTCAGGATTCCTTCGGAAGCCGCGAGAGATACTCCAGGTCGGTCTTCTGGCTGTTCTTCGCGCCAACGAGCAGGACCCGAAAGCGCCGCGCCTGGCCTTTCGTGTAGTAGATCCGCCCCTTGCCGGCGAAGCCGAGTTCGAAGATCGAGAGATGCGGCGGCAAGCCACCGACTTTACGGCGAACGACCGCCTGATCGGGCTCATCGGAGAGGCGCTTGAACGCTTCCTCTGCACGAAGTTTCAGGCTCTCATCCCGAAGGGCGACGAGATTGTCGATCGCGTGGGTGTCGACTTCCAGGTTCTTGTAAAGCGTTCGGAGGCGACGCTCGATCAACTCGTTCTCTCGCGCGGGCTTGCCCTTTCCTCGCGCGTTGCGCCGGACCTCGCTCCGAAGTTCTTCGATCTGGCTCTCTTTGTCCGCCAGGTCGTTGGTGGCTTCGTCGAGCAGCTCTTCGAGGGCGCGGCGTTCGGCGTCGAGGTCTTCGGATCCCGCCGTCAGCGCGCGTAGTTCTCGTTCGCGTTGCTCGACCGCGTCGAGTTGAGCCAACAGTTGCTGTCTCTCACTCGCGAGCGAGTCGACTTCTTCCGCGAATAGCGTGTGTTCAGGCTCGATCTCGGCGAGTCGCTCTCGGACGATGCCGAGTTCTTCCTCGATGCCTCGTGCGCGCGATGACAGCGAGTCTCGGCTCTCGGCAAGTGCCTGCAGGTCCTGGGCCTCCCGGCTGGTGAGGCGCCGGGTGTGGATCGCGAGGGTGGTGACGAGCAGCGCGGCGTAGAGGACCAGGATCGCGTTCGCGGCCAATGCGTTGTGCGGAACCGAAACCTCGACATCGATCATGGCCGGCAGCAGCCGTTCGCCAAGGTCGTCAGGGTCGGTGAGGAGACCCGGAATCGGGGCAGCCGCGTAGATCGCGGTGCGGCCATCGGCAGCCAGGACCAGCGGCCGAACGCGAACATCCCCGATGCGGACCCAGGCCGACTCGGTGATCTCTCGCTGGATTCCGGCGTGGATCTGGTCCGGTACAGGACCGTTGGCCGGGTCGACGCTGGTCGCCGCGATGGTCGCATCCAGAAAATAGTCGGAGAGTGCCCGCTCCAGTCCTTCGACCGTGAATACGTAGGCGAGGATGAAGGCGAAGATCGCAAGGTAGGCGAACCGGAAGCTTGCGAGTCGATCCAGAGGACGCCGTTCCGGCGCAGCATCCGGAGTGGCCGCGCCCGTGGCCGGCTCTGCCTCGCGAGTGGTGGCGTTGGCGTCTTCCATTCCAGTAATGTCGATAGCAGACCCGCCCACGTTCCTCCCTGGATGCGTTCGCTGGACCCGCAGAGGCATGACACCGGTAACGCGGGGCCGGTTTCTCCCGACCCGGGGGGAGCGACCTGACGATGTGTCCTAAGGTCCTCGGCCATGCGCGTCGTCGACCTCGATCGGGACATGAGCGATGTGATCCCGACAGGGACCACGCGGGACAGCGAGTTCCTGTTCGAGCGAATGACCCAGGCCACCCTGGACGCAACCTTGCCCGCGCCCGGCAAGCGGATCGTCGATGTAGCGAGCGGCTTCGGCCAGGATGCGATCGCGCTTCAAACGGCCAGCGGCGCTGATGTCGTGGGTGCCGAACCCTCCGAGCGAATGATGGCGTGGACGCGTCTCAAGTCGGGCGAGGCGACGACGCCGGTGCCGGCCTGGGTGCGGAGCTGGGGAGACGCGCTGCCGTTTGCAGACGGCAGCTTCGACGCCGCCTTCTGCAAGGGCGCGATCGATCACTTCGACCAGCCGCTTCGTGCCATCGGAGAGATGGCCCGCGTCACGAAGCCCGACGGGCGCGTGGTCCTCGCAATCGCCAACTTCGAATCACTTTCGTGCCGCTGGGCGCGCTGGGCCGACAACGTCGGAGAAGCCCTCGGGGCCGAAGTCTCGCGCGGGCGCCGACACTACGACGTGCCCGCCGATCACTTCACCCGCTACGAGCTGGGGCTGATGACCGAGCAAATGGAAACGCACGTGATCCTCGAGGAGGTGATCGGGATCTCGATGGCGTGGGGTCTGCCGGTATGGACGCGGGCGGTTCCGAAGCTTCCCACGAGCGTGGTCGACCCGGTCTTGAAGGGCCTCGACGCGGCCGCGCGCCGCTTTCCCGGCCTGGCAGACGTCGTGATCCTGGCAGGTCGCCCGCGCTGAGCTAGGCGGACCGCTCGGCGACCACGCGCGCGTATTCTTGCGCCGTGCGCGCCGCGACGCTTGGCCAGGCATAAGCCGCCACGACCCGGTCGCGCGCTTGCGCACCGAGCGCGGCGCGGCGCTCAGGGGCATCGAGCAGTCGCTGGATTGCGGCGGCCATGGCATCCGGATCATCTTTCGGCACGGTCTCTCCGCCACCGCCGGTCGCCATCACCTCGCGGAGTGCGCCGGCGTCGGTCGAAACGACCGGTGTGCCACAGGCCATGGCTTCCGCGGCGGGGAGTCCGAAGCCTTCGTAGCGCGAAGGCACAACGACGAGAGTCGCACTGCGATAGAGGCGAATGAGTTCTTCGTCCGAGACGCGGCCGGCGAGGTGCAAGCGATCGCCGCAGCCGTGCTCGACCGCCCATTTCTTCGCGTCGCTCTGGGGCGAGTCTACCAGGATCAGGCGCGTATTCTCGTCGGTGCGCGCCAGGGCTTCGACCAGCGTGCGAATGCCCTTGTTCGGGTCCGACGCCCTGCCGACGCATAGCAAAGTGCGCTCTTCGCGAGAGACGCTCGCGTCGGGCGAGAACAGCTCGGTGTCGAGTCCGTTCTGCACATTGACGAGACGCTCGGGCCGAACACCGAAGTCGCGGCGGATCATGGCCGCGCTGGCATCGCTGCTCGTGAAGACACGGTCGAGGCGGCGTGCGACGAAGGCCTGCATCCCGATCGGGTAGAACTGCATGCTCCCGATCGCGTCCGTGAACGTCTCGTCCCGCTGAAACGAAGCGCGCCGATCGACCGTGAGCGGGTGATGCACTGTCGTCACGACGGGGAGTCCCATCGCTTGCATCGGGAGCAAGCCGTAACCGAGGCACTGCACATCGTGGACGAGGTCGTAGCGATGGCCGGCGCGGAGTCGGCCGGCGAGACCATGCAAGGCGCGGACACTGAAGGCGAACGGTTCGGGCAAGAAGCCCATTCGACTCGCGGCGAGCTCGTAGAAGTTCAAGGGCCGGAGCGCGCGTGCCGGCTCTTCGGGGGGTACGAAGGCGGCCCAGTCGTGCAGGAACCACTTGGCCCAGTACATCTCGTTGGGCACCTGGATGACATCGCCCGCGAACGGCATCGGGTCCGGGTAGGGCGGCCCGACGAGCACGTCGACGGAGTGCCCCTGCCTCGCGAGTTCCCGGGCCAGGAACCAGAGGTAGATGCCCTGGCCCCCGCACTGCATGTTGCCGCGATAGGCCACGAACGCGATTCGGAGCGGTCGCGCCGCCGCGCTCACGCGGTCGGCTTGCTGGCGTACAGCACCACCGATTTCGGGCAGATGTAGTTCAGGACCTTCTTCTCGAAGCGGTCCATGAAGCGGGAACCGACGGCCCGAATGAGCTGGAGGTGATAGAACCGGACCAGGCGACTGAGGTCGGCCTTGGGGAGACCCGCGATCGAGCGGAGGACCCAGTAGAACGTGTGTAGCCCGTGGGCGAATGAACAACTCTCGGTCCGCAGGCCGGCAGCGGCAAGCCCCTCGGCGAGCTGGCGCGGTCGGAAGATCCGGATGTGGCCGCCCGGGCTCTCGAAGTAGTCGTCGCCGAGGCGCAAGTAGAGGTGTTCGCTCGTGGCCGTCGGAATCGTGACGGCGATACGTCCGCCGGGCTTCGTGACGCGCGCGAGTTCGCGCACGGCGCCGCGATAGTCGTGTACGTGTTCCATGACTTCGGCGCAGATCACCCGGTCGAACGTGCCGTCGGCGAAGGGCAGCTGGAAGGTGTTGCCCTGGAGGAAACCACCGCGGGCATCCTTCTTGGCGATGGCGTCATTCATGCGGCCGGTGTGCGGCGACATCGATGGCAGGTCGAGGTCGAGACCGACGACATTCGCGCCTCGTTCGAGCGCGCCGAAGCAATGGCGTCCTTCTCCGCAGCCGGCGTCCAGAAGCAGGTCGCCGGGGCGGATGTCAAGCTGCTCGAGATCGACGGTGAGAAGCACGCTGCACCTCCTCGAACACGTCTACCAGTTCGGCCGCGGCCTGGTCCCAACGGAAGACCTGTTGCACACGCTCGCGCGCGGCGGCCCCCATGCGGGCCGACTTGTCGGGTTCGGACAAGATGTCGGTGATCGCGTCTGCCATGGCGCGCGCATCTCGCGGCGGCACGAGTCGGCCGGCGGTGCCGTCGGTTCCGACCACTTCGGGTAGCGCGCCGGCAGCGTTGGCGATGACGGGGAGGCCGCAGGCCATCGCCTCGCTTGCCGGGAAGCCGAAGCCTTCGAAGAAGCTCGGGACGACCGCAATCTTGCCGGTGGAGTATTCACGGACCAGTTCGTCGACCTCGAGGAAGCGGTCCTGGAACTTGACGCGGCCCGAGATTCCGAAGCGCTCGATCAAGCGGGGAACGAGGCCGTTCTCGGGAATGCGTCCGTCGATGATCTTGAGCGTCACATGTTCGGGCAGGAGCGAGAGCGCTTCGAGCAGGGTCCCGATGCCCTTCTTCCGGTCTTCGGTGCGACCGATGAAGATCAGGTCCGCTTCCTTTTCGACCTCGGGATGCGGACGGAAGAGTTCGGCATCCGTGCCGTTGTAGACGACGGCGACGTCCTTCTCGGGGATGCCGAAATATTTCTCGATCTCGGTCCGGGAGGCTTCGCTCACGGTCACGATCTTGTCGAGGCGCGGCGCCACCTGCTGCTGCATGAACAGCGGAAAGTAGAGCGTGCGCTTGATCTTCTTGATCAACCGGGGATCGACGGCGAAGTCGGCTTCACGGTCGATATGCAACGGATGATGAATGACCGACACGACGGGGACGCCCATCTTTCGAATTCCGAGTAGCCCCCAGGAGAGGCACTGGTTGTCGAAGACGACGTCGAAATGGTGCTTCTCCTGAAGTTCCCGCCAGCGTCGCATCAGGCGGAAACCGAAGGTCTGCATCTCGGGAAAGACGCCAATGCGGGAAACGCCGAGTTCCCAGAGGTTGAGCGGCGTCAGGAGCCGACGCGGATCGTTCTCTTTCGCCCAATCTTCCAACGAGAGTCCGAAGACGTTCTCGTTCTCGATCTCGTGGAGCGGGATGTCGTCCTCGAGATCCGGGAACGGGGGACCCGCAATGACGTGCACGTCATGGCCCGCCTTCTTCCACTCGCGCGCGAGGTAGGCGGCGTAGATCCCTTGTCCGCCGCAATACATGTTGCCGCGATAGGTGAGCAGTGCGATCCGCACGGCGGGGGCCTCAGCTGTCGCCGTCGGTCGCGGCGGGAGAGCCCGGATCGGACTCAGGCTCGACCTGGATCGTAGCGATCGTCCAGCCCACCCAGAAGGTGAGGCCGAGGACGAATGCGAGCAGGATTCCGACCGGGATGGCGACGGCCCACCAGGAGCCGTTCCAGAGGCCCGAGAGGAAGATCACACCGAGAACGGCGGCGGCCACGCAGATCGCGAGGCCCTGGGCGCGGGATGAATCGTTCATGGTGGTTGGAGTCTCCGTGAAGCGTCGAAGTCGCGGGCGGGGGTACAGGGTCCACCCGAGGGCGGGAGGTGACTCGTTCCTGGTGAAGTTCACCAGGTGGGCTCCATATCGCCTGGGGGATTCCCTCAAACGGGGCGCCCCTGCCACGGCACTTTCATGCCGCCGGAGAACACCTCGGGATTCCGGGTCCAGGCGAGGGACGGATCCCTCTCTATTAAATCAACAGGAAGCGGGTTTGCGTCCCGCCCCTTAGCCGGGTGGACCGGCGGGCATTCTGCCGCAACCCCCCGGCGTGTCAACGGTTTCCCCTTTATCCTGCTG
>JAJDAQ010000072.1 GCA_029261815.1 Deltaproteobacteria bacterium | reverse complement strand
CAATGCGCTTCGGCGGAGGGGTCTCACCGAGAGTCGCGCGGCCGGTTTCGCGCTGCTCTTTGCCTTCGGCACGCCGATCTTCTATCGGGCGGCGCATCTGGTCCACAACCAGTTCCTGATGATGGTGATCTTCGGTGCCTTTTTGCTGCTATGGCGAGATGACGACGCGCCAGTGGCTCGCAATCGCGTAGTTGGTGCAGGCCTGCTGGCCGGCGCGTCGCTGGCGCTGGACTACGCCGGTGTCATACCGCTGCTCATGCTCTATGCGTACCTCGGACTCTCGCGCTGGTTCGCGCTCGGCGGGACGCTGAGTGGGTTCGGCCGTTCGTTCCAGGAGTCGCTCTGGTTTGTCCTGGGCAGCGTTCCGCCGGTGCTCTTCCTCTGGGGCACCCAGTACGCGATGTATGGAAATCCGTTCCTCCCGGGTCAGATGTACCAGCAGGAGAACGCCTACACGGGCGAGGGTGTGCGTGGCATGACCTTGCCGAACGTCGAGGTCTTCTTCCGCAACATGTTCGACGGTTCGTTTGGCCTGTTTCCGTTCGCGCCGCTTCTGCTGTTGGCGTTTCTTCCTCGCGCACTGTTCGGCCGGAGCTCGACGGACGGCGAAACGGTGGGCGCGCGGGAACGTGGCTTCCTGTGGGCCTTCATCTGGGTCTTCATGTTGTTCTGCGCGATGAACCGCTTCTCGCTGCTCCAGTTCAACACAGGCTTCCGCTACTTCCTGCCCATCGTGCCATTCCTTTTCCTTTTCTTCGTCGACCGCGTCCGGGACTGGCCCACGCGTCGTCTGTGGTGGATCGCGGTTCCAGCGGTCGCCCACACGTGGGTCCTGTCGATGTCACGGTTTACGCAGCCGGCGTCGGTCTATGACGGCATCCCGGTGGTACTCGTGAACTGGCAGCAGATCCTGACCGGGGGGCCTCGGCTTCCGTGGATGAAGATCCTGCGCGAAGTCGTGCCGGCCGATCACTGGCTCCAATGGTCGGTCTGGCCCAGCTTCGTGCTGGTCATCGGCTTCGGCACCGCGGCCGCTATCTGGTTTGGCGGCGCGCGAATCGCGGCCCGGCGCGCGCCCGCGGGCTCCCCGCGCTAGAAGGCTTCTTCGGCGATCCGGCAGGCGTTCGCCATCAGCGTGAATGTCAGGTTCTTGGCGGGAAGGCTCGGGAAGCTGCTTCCGTCCACCAACCAGACGCCTTCGATTCCGCGCAGTGCGCCGTGCGCATCGGTCGTCCAATCGCCGCCGGACCCGCTCATGGGAAAGGTGCCCGCATAGTGGACGCTGGCGCCCATTGGCCGCGGTCGCGTCATCATCGGCGGCGCCACGCAGCCGAGGCGGAGCAGGAGGCGCCGCAGCGTGCGGAGACGCGCACGCAGCCGTTCGGACTCATCTGCCGCTGACGTGTAGGCGATGGTCAGCCGCCATTCGTCGTCGCCCCCGCGCTCCAGGCCGACGCGGTTCTCGCTTCGTCGGTCGTCGGCGAAGTTCACGTTGAGCAGCGCCAACGCGCTGTGGAAGCTGCGGAGAATGGCGAGTGAACTCTTCATCGAGAACGGCATCGACTGCACCACGGGATGCACGAGCGCCGTGGTCAAGGTCGTGATGAGTCCATGGACGTAGTCGTGGCTACCACCCGGATCGAGACCGAGGGCGAGTTGATGGTACTGGTAGCTCTCGGCTTCGAAGGGCTTGCCGACGAGCGCGAGGTTGACGAACGGCATCATCACCTGGCGGTTGTCCATCAGGCCGGTGAGCTCCGGGATCTCTTCGCCGGCGAGTGCGAGCGTGGTCAGGACGATACGGGCCGTTGACAGCGTTCCGGCTGCCATCAGGATCCGGTTCGCTTCGAATCGTTCTTCGACCCCGTCCACGCGCTTTGCAACTGCGGCCGTCGCACGTCCCGAGCCGTCGAGGGCAAGATGCGTGACTTCGTGCCCGGGGACGTACTCGAACGCATCGTCCGCCATGCAATCGCGAAGCGTGATGGACGGGGTGTAGAAGGCGTCCGTGGGACAACCCCATTGGCACCGCCCCGATTGATGGCAGGCGTTTCGATGTCCAAGCGGACGGCTGAGGGTGGCGATTCGCGCTCGACCCAGACGCGCGCCTTGGGCCAGCCACGCGGATCGCGCGCCTTCGTATTGACTCAGGAGTTTTTGGGTATGCGCGTCGGCGGGGACCGGCGGTTGGACGCCCGCATGAACCGGGAAGTGGGTCACCATGTCGTCGTCGCAGGACCCAGAGATCCCGATTCTTTCTGCGACCCGGCCGTAGTACGGCGCGAGTTCCTGCCAGCCGAACGGCCACGGCCCCAGATCGCGCTCGTCGAAAGGATACGAGCCACCGGTCCAGGCTTCGGCCAACCCGCCGGCCGCGTGCGAGAACAGTGGATCGAAGCCGCGTGTTCGCGCGTCGTGGGCGTTGGCGCCCTGGAACACGTACTGCTTTCCCGGCGGGAAGCCGTAGTACTCTTCCTCGTCGTCGTTCAGGACGAGCGCTTCCCAGCGGTTCCCCAGGAAATACTCGGTCGGGTCGGGCAGGGTGCGCTTGAGATCGTTCAGCGAAGCGTCGGCCCGCACGGGCTCAGGGCGCATGTGTCCGACGTCGAGCATGCGGACGCGGAAACCCCGAGAGAGCAGGGTGGCGGCCGCGTGCACGCCGCTGGGTCCCGAGCCGATGACCAGCACCGATTCGCTCACGCTATTGCCTCCCGCGACGCGCGCCAATGTGCAGCGCCAAGCCAGGCGAGCGCGATTGCGGTCACTGCGACTTCGGCGAGGCCGCGCGTGATGAGGTGCCACCAGGTCCCGAAGGGGCTGGCGGCCGGCGGCGCATCGATGGACTCGAACGTCTCGCGGTGGGTTTCGAGGAGGGCCAGTACCAGCGTCATCTTGCGGCGAACGAGCCCGGTCCGAAGCACGCGTGCGGCGTAGGCGTCTGCCAGCGTGGTCGAGAGGCCACCGCGACGCGCGCGTTCGAGAAGCTCATGCTCGAACGCGCTGAACGGGCCAACGTTGTGTTCGCGTTCATGGCGCAGGTAGGACTCGACGACGTCGGCCGGTGCGTCGCACCCGATCAGGTGGCGCGAAAAGGCGTGACACTCTCGTGTGAGCGTGGCCGCGTCCGGGGCGACCGCGGGTAGCCGCTGGAGCTGCGATCCTGCCAGGGAATCGTCGAGCGGAGTGAAGCCGCAACTCAACGTGTCATGGAACGGGTGCGCGGCTGCGACGCCGTCGTTGGCGAAGGTTGCAAGCTGCCCCGCCGTCAATGGCAAGACCGGAAGCAGCGCCGGTTCGAGCGCGGCCAGGACCGTGCGGATGGGCGCGAGCGGAAGGTGGAGCAAGCGCGGCGCATCGCCGCTCCGCACCGCTCGAATGCGTCCGATCCAGTCCTCGAGGGCGAGGCGCTCGGGGCCGCCAAACTCGATGACTTCCGAAGCGGGCAGGGCGTCAATGACAGCGAGGAGGCGCGCGACCAGGTCGTGCACGTCGATGGGCTGCACCTGGGCCTGACCGTCTCCGAAGATCGGTGTGACCGGGAGCCCAGCGAGCAGTGCAAACGACTCGAGGACCGGAGCGCCGGCGCCCACAATGATCGTCGGCCGAATGATGGTCCACGGGATGCCGGCCTCGCGGACCGCACGTTCCGCGGCCGCTTTCGCATGGGCATAGGGGTAGTGACGCTGGTCCGGGAAGCGGGTGGCGATGCTGCTGACGAAGACGAAGTGAGCGGCACCTGCATGTGCCGCGGCGTCGAGCAACGCCCGCGTTCCCGTCACGTTGATCGCTTGGTGGCGCTCCGCGTTGGCCTTGCCGGTCGCTGCGGCGAGGTGGAGCACGATGTCGTCCGATCGAAGAGCGTCCCGCCAGGCGTCAGGCTCGAGGAGGTCGCCTTGGATCCAGTCGATGCCGTCGCCGGCTTCACCCGCGGGCAAGCTCCGCGACAGTGCCGCGATCGAGTGCCCACGCGCGCGCGCCGCCTGGAGGAAGTGGCGCCCGACGAAGCCGGAAGCCCCGGTTACGAAGAGGCGGCGCGGCAACAATGGCTCCAGGAAGAAGGGGAGGCGGACACGAATCAGCCGATCACGGGAAGTGTCCACGCGACGACCGGACCGGAACGTAGGCCAGCCGCACGGTACCGTCAGTCCGGGTGGGAGTGACTACGCCTGCGCGCGCCTTGAACAAACACCATGGCGCGCGATGTTCCGGGGAGAGGAGGGAACGTGCGTTCTGACGACTCGAATACGGACCACGGACCCGCAGGCTGGGAGGGCCACCTGGCGGGTGCGGCATTCGACCCGACAGCCGGGGGCGCTGGGACCTTGCCGCGGGCCTGGGCCCGGCATTGGCGGGCCGATCCGGGACGTCCACAGATCTGGGATCGCCGAGACGGCTGGATGACGCGTGGCGAACTGGACTCGGCGTCCGCCGAGGCAGCCCAGCGGCTCGCAGCCCTGGGCCTGAGTGCCGGAGATCGGATCCTGGTCTCCGCGGCAGCGTCGCGAGCGTTGGTGACCGCCCATGTGGCCTGTCTCCGCTTGGGTCTGGTCGTGGTTCCGACCAATACGGCCTATCAAGCCGACGAGATCGCCCACGTCGTCAACGACGCGAGACCGCGCGCCGCGATCGTGGATGATCCGGAACGCGCCGATTGGATCCGGGCCGCGGATGCCAGCGTCGAACGGCTCGGCCCCGAAGTCGATATTCCCAACGGTGCCAGCGTGACGCTCGATGTCTCAGCACCCAGGGCGCCGGCCTTGATTGGCTACACCTCCGGGACGACGGGCCGACCCAAAGGCGCGGTGCTGAGCCATGCGAATCTGCTCGCGAGTGCAGAAGCGCTCCGTGTGGCCTGGAGGTGGACCGATTCAGATCGGCTCGTCCTGGCCCTGCCGCTCTTTCACATGCATGGACTCGGGGTTGGGCTCCACGGGACGCTGCACGCGGGCGGTTCCGCCGTCCTGATCGAGCGGTTCAGCCCAGAAGCCGTGCTGGATGCCACCGCGGCGCACGATGCGACGATGTTCTTCGGCGTTCCGACGATGTATCACCGGCTCGTCGACCACCCGCGGGCGCAGGCGCTGGGTGGGTTGAGGCTGTGCGTCTCCGGGTCGGCGCCGCTTCCTGCCGCGTTGCATCAGCGATTCGAGCAGGCGTCGGGGCAGCGGGTCCTCGAACGGTACGGCATGACAGAGACCGCGATGCTGGTGTCGAATCCGCATGACGCTGAGCGACGCCCTGGCACGGTCGGATGGCCACTACCCGGTTTGTCGTTGCGCCTGGTGGGCGAACCGGCCGAGATCCAGGTGAAGGGCGTGAACGTGTTCGCGGGCTATTGGGAGCGCCCGGATGCGAATCGCGAGGCCTTTACCGACGACGGCTGGTTTCGGACCGGCGACCTCGGCGCGGTCGATGACGAGGGCTACGTCCGGATCGAGGGCCGCGCGAAGGAACTCATCATCAGCGGCGGATACAACATCTATCCGCGTGAGGTCGAGGACGCGGTCCGCGCACATCCCGGCGTCGAGGATGTCGCCGTGGTCGGCGAACCCGATCCGGAGTGGGGTGAGCGGGTCGCGGCCTACGTCGTTGGTGAGTCGGTGCCGGATGTGGAGGCGCTGCGGGCGTTTGTGTCCGAGCGCCTCGCTCCGTACAAGCATCCGAGGGTGGTCTACACGGCAGCAGCGCTGCCACGAAACGCTTTGGGGAAGGTGCAAAAGCACCGGCTCGCCAATGGCGAAGTATCGCCCGAAAGCTAGGCGCGCCTACTTGCCGTAGGCACTTCCCCAGCTGTCCGCGTACGCCATCTGTTCGGGCGGGCGCCGCCGAATGGGTCCGTGACCGCCGCCGATCGGGTAGCCGAGAGGCACGGCCGCAGCCGTGTACCACGGGTCCGGAATCTCGAGAAGGGCGCGGACGCTGGGCTCCTCCTGGCAGAGCAACGTCGTCAGCACGCAGCCGAGTCCTTCCGCGCGCGCTGCGAGCAACGCGTTTTGCACCGACGGGTAGATGGAGCCCCCGCCGACGACGGAGGGTCGGTCCTGTTCCGAATCCGTGATCGCCATGTTGCGGGGGTTGAAGCAGAAGACGAGCAGCGCCGGGAGCGAGTCGAAGTGTTCGGCGAGGTGGTCCCCGGCCGCCAGCGTGCGCTCCGACCGATCGATGGCTTCTTGCGGTTGGCCTTCCATCAGTCCCCGGTAGTGCTGGGTGTAGGCGGCCCAGCGCGTGGCGTAGAGCGCGCCGAGCGCGGCCATCTTGTCGCGGTCGCGCACCACGACGACGCGCCATGCCTGGACGTTGCCGCCAGTCGGCGCCCAGGTCGCCGCCTCCAGGACGCGGTGCAGGACATCTTCGGGGATCGGATCCGGGCGAAGACGCCGCACCGCGCGCAGTGTCGACATCGCTTCATAGAGCGGCATTTCAGTCATGTAGGGACTCCGATCAATTCGTTATGCGGCGGAGAAGCCGCCGTCCACGTTCCAGGTCTGGCCCGTGACGAACGCGGCCGCCGGGCTCGCGAGAAAGAGCAGGGGGCCCGCGATGTCTTCGGGCTCGCCCCAGCGTGCCATCGGCACCTTGGCCAGCTCGGATTCGGCCAGGGTCGGCATTTCCTTCATAGCGGCCGTCATCCCGGTCGAGATCAATCCCGGAGCGACAGCGTTGACGCGAATGCCGTCTCCGACCCAAGCGACGCCGAGGTTCTGGGTCATCTGGACCGTCGCGGCCTTGGCGGCGCCGTAGGCGGGGACGATGGGGACTGCGCGAAAGGCCGACATGGAGGCGACGTTCAGGATCGCGGCACCCCCGGGCCATTGGCTTGCAGCGAGCAGTGGTTTGCAAGCGGTGCTCATCCGGAACGTGCCGGTCAGGTTCAAGGCGATCGATCGCTCGAAGACGTCGGGGTCCCACTCGCTTGGATCGAACGGGAAGTTCGCGCCCGCGTTGTTCACGAGGACGTCGAGGGCCGAAAGTTCACTGGCGACGCGGGCAATTCCTTCGGCGTCCGTCATTTCGAGGCATTGATAGGCGAGTCCGTCGAGATCGATGTCGTAGTCAGCGGCCGAAGCCTTGCGCCCCGTAATCGTGACCTCGGCGCCCGCATCGAGGAAGGCACGCGCGGCTGCGCGGCCGATGCCGCTCGTACCGCCCGTGATCAGGACGCGGCAGCCAGTAAAGTCGAAGCGGACCCGATCGGGCATGTGGCCTCCCCAGCGCGCGCAGTGTAGCGAGCGCGTGGTGCGGATGGGTTACGCTGGGCGATCGCAGGAGGTCCCATGAGCGAAACTGCCGCGAATCGCCAAGACACCGCACAGCGCTTCAATCTCGGTGCGATCGATCAGGTCGCTTACGTCGTTCGTGATCTCGAACGCGCGTTGCCGCGTTTCGAAGCGCTCTTTGGCAGCTTCACCCGCATGGATTCCACGACGGCCGGAACCACATTCCGGGGGAAGCCTTCGGATGTTTCCTTGAAGCTTGCGTTCGGCCGTTCCGGCGATCTCGAAATCGAGCTGATCGAGCCGGTTTCCGGTGCGGGGCCGCATCAGGAATTCATTGATGCCGGTGGCGATGGGGTCCACCACGTTCGCTTTCGGGTAGACGACCTGGATGGCCACCTCCCCGCACTGACCGACGCCGGCTACGAGACGATCTGGTACCACCGATACACCCCGGAGATCGCCTGGGCCTATGTCGAGGTCCCGGTTGACGAGGGCGGCGGGCTCTTCGAGTTGCTGCAGATGCCGGGTGACCCGCCCGGCTGAGCCCGGCGCGACTTGGGCCGAACGGCAGATCGGCCGATACGGCTTCATGGTCGAAACCCTCCTCGTGATCATGGGTCTGCTGGCCCTGACCGGTCTTGCGTTGACGCCGTGGGTGGCACTCCTGCAGGTGGGCGCCGCGATCATGGCGGCGGGGCTGGCGTTCGGTGTGCCCGCGGGTTGGCAATATCACGTGCGACTGCGCCGGGAGCTGGGTCGACTCGATGCCGTTGAGCCCCGCTGGTGGTGGCAGCCGACGGCGCATCACCATCGCCTGGACGGGGTGGGCTGGGCCGCGATCCAGCGCCCGTTCCACTGGGGTGCGGCCGGTTGCGGCGTGATCTTCATTGGGGCGTTCGTGGTGACGGTGGCGCTGGTGCGCTCCGGAGCGGTGCTGCCCGGCAGCTGAGCGAGAGGCCGGCACGGGCTTCGGCATTGAGTCGCCGGACGGGTTGACCGATGAGGGCTAAGCGCCTCAGGAGGGCACCTGTGCAGATCGACACCGAGTTCCTGGCCTCGTCGAGTTGGGATGAGCGCATGCCCGACCGCCTGCGCCACTTGCGGCGGCACGACCCGGTGCATTGGTCCGAGAAAGACCAACTCTGGATCGTTACCCGGTTCGAGGACGTGGTCACGGTGTCGAAGGATCAGGACCGGTTCACCTCGTCTGAAGGAACGCGCCCGAACAACCCGGTGCGGCTCGCATTGATCGACGAGGGAGAACCGCGACACGGCCAACTCCGCCGACTGGTGAACCGCGGTTTCACACCGCGGATGGTCTCGTTGCTCGAGAAGAAATTTCGTCAGCTCACAGCCCGCGTCGTCGACGATGTCGCGAAGCGTGGGAATTGCGACTTCGTCGAAGAGATCGCGGTGCCGCTGCCGCTCTTGCTGATCGCCGAGATGATCGGGATCCGCGGTGAGGACTTCGAACGCTTCCACCATTGGTCGGATTCGATGATCGCGGCCGAGGGTTCATTGGATGATCCGGACGTTGCGCTGAAGGCGGCCACCGCGTTTGGTGAGTACGCGGCCTACGTGACCGAGGTCATCGCAGCACGCCAGAAAGATCCGCAGGATGACCTGGTGAGCATTCTTGCGAATGCGCATACCGACGGTTTGTTGGGCGAGCTCGACGGCATCGAGAACGATCGCGCGAAACCGCAGGTGCAGGACGTCGCATTCGCGAACGACGAACTGATCATGTTCCTGGTGCTGCTGCTGGTGGCCGGAAACGAGACGACACGGAACGGCCTTTCCGGTGCAATGGAGTTGCTGATCCAACATCCGGATCAGCGGGCGCAGCTGGCGGCGGACCCGTCGCTGCTGCCGGGCGCGATCGAAGAGATGCTGCGCATGGTGTCGCCCGTTCTCTCGTTCGCCCGGACCGTGACGGAAGACACGGTGCTGTGCGATACCGAAGTCAGCGCGGGTCAGAAGGTGCTGATGGTCTATCCCTCCGCCAACCGCGACGAGGCCCAGTTCGAGTCGCCGGACGAGTTCCAGATCAAGCGCAACCCGCACCACGTCGCTTTCGGAATCGGCCCCCACTTCTGTCTCGGAGCCAACCTCGCTCGGATGGAAATGCGTGTCGTGTTGGAGGAAGTCCTGCGGCGCATGCCCGATGCCTCCTTCGCGGACGCCGGCGGTGCGGTTTTTCGGCCGTCCGCGCTGG
Organism: Deltaproteobacteria bacterium; assembly: GCA_029261815.1. Classification (GTDB taxonomy): domain Bacteria; phylum Myxococcota_A; class UBA9160; order UBA9160; family UBA6930; genus JAJDAP01. Next base: position 80,493 of record JAJDAQ010000072.1, on the reverse strand, counting down.
TGCGCTCCTGCACAGAGATGAAGCTGCGATTCACGCCTGAGGGCTAGTTGCTGTACTTGCGTCTGGACGGGCCGCGCCCGATCCTCCGACTTCTCGCAGCCGCAAGGAGTCGGACAATGTCCGGACAGTCTCGTTACAAGAAGCGCAGGATGACGGACGAGATCGGCCGGCCGGTTTCCGCCTGGCGAGCGGGTCTCCGCTGAGCACCCGTAACGAGACGGCGCGTTTCCCCGGCGCGATCGTGGGCCCGTTCGAAGGGCGGGCGCCCCATTTCGACGCCGGCGTGTGGCTGGCGCCAGGCGCGGCGGTGATCGGCGATGTCACGCTCGGCGCGGATGTCAGCATCTGGTACGCGGCGGTGCTGCGGGGTGACGTCGAAGCCGTGCGGGTCGGAGCGCGGTCGAACGTCCAGGACGGTGCCGTACTCCACGTGACCCGCGGTCGCTTCGCCTGTGAGGTCGGGTGTGAGGTGACGATTGGGCATCGGGCGGTGGTTCATGGTTGTCGCGTCGGGGACGGCGCACTGATCGGGATTGGCGCCATCGTGCTCGACGGGGCGTCCGTCGGTGAGGAGGCGCTCGTTGCCGCCGGGGCCGTGGTGCCGCCCGGGGCCGTGGTGCCACCGCGAACATTGGTCGTCGGCAGTCCGGCCCGGGAGCGGCGGGTCCTCACCTCGGAAGAGATTTCGCTGCAGCGCGAGCGCACCCTTCAGTACGTGGAGACGGCCCGAGGTCAGCTGCGTTAGGCGACGTCTTCGTCGCTCGTTCGCGAAGAGCGCCCGAACACGAACAGGCCGACTAGCCCGCTTAGCGTCACGATGCCGGGGGCTGCGAGAACCTGCCACTCGGACCGATCGGTGACGAGATGCCGGCTTACGGGACTCTCGTACGCGGGCGTGTTCGGGTCGACGAGGGCGCGCCATTCGGCACGGTTGTTGGGGTCCAACCGAAGCCCCGCGGCCTCAAGCGTCCTTCCATAAGCGGCTTCCAGAATCGCGTCCTCGGCAAGTGCGACGGCAAGGTCTCGGGCGCGCCAGGGAGGATCATCGAGATGACGGTCCGCCGTCAGCAGGTAACGGTCGCGTCGGAAGAGGTGCACGCGGGCTTCATGGAGAAAGGGGTCTCGGGTCACCGTGTAATGCGCGAGGAAATCCGCATACGCGGCTTCTGACGAACCACTCGCCAGTCGCGCACCGGCTTCGGCTGCGCGGCCGGCGTCGATGGCGGCGAGTTCCTCGGCTGCGAATCGGGAGCGGAAACGGGTGCCGTCCGGAAGTGTCAGCAGGGAGCCGTACTCGAGCATGACGTCCGGGTGGTCAAGGGTCCACGCGAGGAACGGAAACGTGCGACTCGCGCCGGAGAGGCGATCCGGTGTCGCGGCCAGGCTGAGGGTGAGCGCCCCAGCGGCGAAGGCGGCCATCCCACAGCACTGAGCCAGCCCACGCGACTCGGGTGCCTTTCGTCGCGCGCCGTCGCCGCCCACCGCGAATGGCAGCTGCGCCGCCGTCGCGGCGAATGCATTGATGCCGATGTCTCTGAGATCCCAGACCCGGCCCGGCGTTGCCCACTGGATGGCCTCGTCGATCACGCCGACTCCGGCGCCTAGCAAGGCCGCACTGAGGAAGGCCAGCGCGGATGCGTCGCGGACGCGGGTCACCCGCCAGCCGAGCCAACCGAGGCCGCCGTACTGGAGCAGGTGGAGCGCCTCGATCGGTTGGGCCCGGAGGGTGAAGGCGGCGCCGCCGAGGGCGGCCGCAGTGACGCCTACGGCGATGGTGCGTCGCGGTCCTTGGCCCCGGAGGACGCGCCAAGCCACGCAGATTGCGGAGAGGATTCCGACTCCGGCGATCGCGATGAATATGCCTTCGCCAAACTGGTCGCGGAGACTCGACGTGACGGCGCGTGCCAGCGGGACGGTCGCCCACACCACAAGGACAGCACAACCGAACACGATCGTTTCGGAGGTGCCACGGGACGAGGACTCAGGGGCAGCAGCTCCGCCAGGCATCTGACGAGAGGATCATGCTCGCGCGGTATCCGCAAGCGCGGTTTGCGGCCAAACCTGCGGAGTCTTGATGGGCTGCGCGCCTAGGCCAGCGCGGCCCTTGCGGTCCAGGCCAGGGCCAGGATTCCGCCCCAGGCGGCTAGCCCGAACAGGGCGGCGTAAAGCACACCCCGGATCGGCCGCATTCCGGCGTTGGATTCTGCCGTGAAGGTGCTTTGCACATCCATCGCTCATCCCCCTTGAGTCCCAGGATGTTCCCATGAATGAAATCTCCGATTCTGTGATGGAAATCACTTAATCGGCACACATGCGAAAGAACACGTACCAAACAGGGTTTCAGGCGGGCGGGAGCAGTTCCCGAGCGATCCGCTGGGCAAGGCCGCCGTCCACGTCGCCCTTGTGGGCCTTCATCAAGGCACCCATGACCTTTCCGGCTTCTTTCTGGTTCTGGGCGCCGCTCTCTGCGATGGCGGCTTCGACCCAGGCGCGGGTGGTGGCCTCGTCGGCCAGGCTCGGGAGGAAGGTCTGTACCACTGCCAGCTCGGCCTCCTCGGCCGCGACGCGTTCCGGCCGGTCGGCTTTCTGGAAGGCGTCGATGCTTTCCTTGCGCTGTTTTTCGAGCCGCCGCAGTACGCCCACGGAGACTTCGTCATCGAGCGACTCGGCACCGGTCTTCTTCATCTCGGTCAGGAAGGCGGCGCGGATCATCCGGAGGGCGGCAACCCGAGGCGCGTCCTTGGCCTTCATCGCGTCCTTCATCTGCTGCGTGACGTCTTCGACCAGGGCCATCGGCTCTCCTTTCGGCAGCGGCGCGCGCTGCGAACCGCCGGAACGTAGCGGTGACTCAGGTGCGGGCGACCCATGCGAGGCTGAGCCATCCGGAAATGAACGCCAGCCCGCCGAGCGGCGTGACCGGGCCCATCCAACGCGGACCGCCAAGAACGAGCGTATAGATCGATCCGGAAAACAACAGGATGCCGGCCACGAACAGGCCGGCGGGCAGGCCGATCGGTCGCTCCCCCGGGTTCCAGGCCAATGCCGCGATCAGCACGGCATGCAGCAGGTGGTAGGTCACGGCGGTTTCCCAGCTCGAGAGCTGCTCCGGAGTCAATCGTGCTCGCAAGCCGTGGGCGCCGAAGGCGCCAAGGACGACGCCGATCGCGCCCAGCAATGATGCGCTGAGGAGCCAACGATTCATCCGAGGATTCCTCCCCCTCGCAAACGGTCGATCTCGCTGGTGGTGGCACCGAGTTCGGCCAGGACTTCGTCCGTATGCTCGCCTAACACCGGCGCAGGGCGGCGCAAGCTGCTGGGGGTTTCGCTGAATCGCTCGGGTGGGCGGGCCTGGCGCATCGATCCGCCAACGGGATGCTCGCTCTCGACGACGATCTCGTTTTCGAGCACCTGGGGGTGATCGAGCAGTGTGTCGCGATCGAGGACGGGTGCGCTGGGAACGTCTTCTGCGTCGAGCTTGTCCAGCCAGTACTGACTCGCCTGTCCGATCAAGACCTCCTGCGTGGCAGTCAATCGTTCCGGTGCGTGGAGCATTCGACCGGCCGGTGTCTGGTAGCGCGGGTCTTCGAGCCATTCGGGCATGTCGAGTGCGCGGCAAAGCCCCTGCCACTCCGAGTCGGAAACGGCGCCGCACGTGATGTAGCCATCCGCGGTCTCGAAGACGAGATCCTGGGCGAGTTGGGCCTGCTTGCGTTTTGCGCCCGCTCCGACCCAGGTGTGCGTGGCCATTCCTTCGGGCCAGTGGAAGGCGACGGTGGCGTCGAGCATGGCCAGCCGGATGTGCTGCCCCTTCCCGGTTCGTTCCTTCGCCAGGAGTGCGGCTGTGATCGCCTGGGCCGCGGTCAATGCGGTGAGTTTGTCTGGCACGATGAGGCGCATCATCCGCGGGCGGCCGGTGTCGCGGTCGGCCTGGATCGAGGTCAAGCCGGAGAGGGCCTGGACCACCGGGTCGTAGACCCGCTTGTGGGCATAGGGTCCGCTCTCGCCGAATCCGCTGATCGAGACGTAGACCAGGTCGGGCTTGATCGCGCGCAGGGCCTCCTCGCCAAGTCCCATGCGCTCAGCCGCACCCGGCCGAAAGTTCTGGATGAAGACGTCGGCGGTCTCGATGAGTTTCTTCATCCATGTGAGGCCGTCGCCCGTCTTCATGTCGAGCACGATGGATCGCTTGTTGCGGTTCGAGGTCGCAAACGTGGCCGAGAAGCCGTCGCGCGAGCCCATCACGCGGACGAGGTCGCCCACGCCGGGAGACTCTACCTTGATCACGTCGGCGCCCTGGTCACCGAGGATCCGCGCAGCGACGGGTCCCGAGATCATCTGGGTCATGTCAATGACGCGGATCCCGTCGAGGGCTCCGGGCATGGGGTCTCCTTCCAATCAGTCGCTCGACATCGCGGCGACGAGGGCAAGGTCTTCCTTGCGTACAGTGGTGGGATCGAACTTGCGGATGTTGGCGCTCATGCGCGTCAACGCGGGCCCGAGTTCCATCGCAGGCGCAGTGTCACCGCGCTTGGCTCGGTGGAACCGGACGGGGTTGATGCGCGCGACGACGTAGTTGCGCAGATAGGCGACTTGAAGCCGCGCGCCTGTAGCTCCTTGATCACTTCCTTGACGCGTACGTCGATTTCACCGAGGCGCGAGGCAAAGCCTTCGCGCGCGGCCAGGCTCTTCGGCAACGTCTTCTTGTCGATGAAACGATCCACCTTCTTCAAGAACGGGCTGTAGGCGCCACCGGCGAAGCGACCATCCGCTTCATAGAGGATGCCGAGGGTCAGCAGTTCGGAGGCTTCGAACTCGTTCGCCCAGTCGGCTTCCTTGGAGCGTGGCATGCGTTCGGCGAGCGCCCGGGCCATTCGGATGGCTTCGAGGCTGCGGTCCTTCAGGTTGTGCGCTTTTTCCGTGTTGAGGGCCAGGATCTTGAACGCCAGGGTTTCGTCTGGTGAGATCAGGCAGGTGATCTGACGCAACCCCAGCACTTTCGAAGCCGCCAGGCGATGGCGTCCGTTCGGCGTCCAGAAGCCGCCTTCGTGTCCGCGCACGACGATGAGGGGGTCGAGGAATGAGCCGCTCTCTTCGATCTTGGCTGCGAGGCGCTTGGTATGGGTCGGCGAAAGGTCTCGCTGAAAGGGCGTCGGTTCGACGGCGTCCCGCGGGAGGACGGCGAGTAGCAGCGGACGTCCCGAGAAGGGCTCGCGATAGGCGCCGATCGAGGCCCCGCCGGCGGCTTCGACCTCGGCCACAAGCGGGGCGAGTTCGGGCTCGTCGAGCCGGAGCTTTACGTCGCTGGCCTCGAGCCCGCGCCTTTCCTTGCGCGGAGCGATGGCCTTGCGGCTCGCCGCTTTGCGGACGGTCTTCCGGCGCGCCGTGGCCTTCGAGACCTTCTTCTTCGCGGCTTTCTTCGGCGTCTTGCGCGCGGCCATGTTGCCTCCGGGACTTGGACCGCTTGTCGGTGGACGTCGGCCGAGCGAGCGAGTGTACACTGGCGGCCTCGGAGGGAGCATGGCCACGGCGGACTCGAAGCGTGTTGTGCGGGAATACTTCGCTGCCGTTGCTGCCGGGGATCCGGAAGTGGCCCGATTCCTTGACGACGATGTGACCTGGTGGGTCCCGCCGGGCTCGCCGATGGGCGGAACCTATCGAGGGAAGGCGGCGGTACTCGAACTGATGGGTGCCGGTCGGGATGTCTACGATCCTGCGACGCCGTTCGTCATCGAGTTGGAGTCGCTTCTGGCAGAGGACGACCGTGTTGCGGCCGAGGTGGTCTTGAATGCGCGAACCGCGGCCGGCGAGACCTATCGCAACCATTACCACTTCGCATTCAGGGTGCGCGACGGACGCCTCGTCGAGGTGCGGGAGCATCTCGATACCCGGCTGGCGCAGGAGAAGCTCTTCGATCCCGTAGCCGGGGCGCGCAGGACTTCCTCGTAACGCACTCCGGGAACGTTCCAGGAGCCGCCGGGCTGCGCCTGTGCGAGCCGTCGTTGGTTAGGCGGGTTCCTTGGATGCCTTCTCGATCGTGAGGCCGACTTCCTGGCCATGGGAGAGCTCGAGCGTGTGGTGGTCGGGGTCGCCGATCAGGACCCAATAGCCGACCGGGGAGGGTGAGTCCGTCGGGCCCCAGACCGGGCGTCCTTCTGCGACCGCTTCGGCCGCCAGTGCATCGATCTGCTCGCGGGAATCGCAACCAACGCCCAGGTGCGCGATCGGGACGAGCGGGGCATCGACGGTTTCGGCCTGGATCAGCACGATGGCGAAGGGGCGCGTTCCGTCCGCCAACCAGACGACACGTCCGGAGTTCGCCGGGTCCAGGCGATCGTGGACCACGGACATGCCGGCGTACTTTTCGTAGAAGGCGATGCTGGCGTCGAGGTCGGTCGCCGGCAGCGCGATGTGGGTGAGGCCGCGATCACTCATGTGGTGACGAGCCAAGCATCCCCGGCACCATCGACCTCCACGCGTGCGCGCACGAGAAGGCGACAGGCCTGGCCTTCGGGCCCCGCGCCGCTACGGAGATCGAAGCGGTAGCCGTGCCACGGACAGACGATGTCGTCGTTCGCGATGGAAGCATTCGCCAGCGACGCGCCCCAGTGCGGACAAACCTCGGTATGTGCGAACAACGCGTCGCCATGGATCAGCACCCGAAACGGATGGCCATCGGCTTCGACGGAGAAGGGGGCGCGAGCGCGCGCTTCCATTTCCGGACCGAGCGCGACCTTGGCGCTCGAGCGGCGCGCCACCGCGGGCGCTTCGCCGCTCAGGAAGGCGGCGCGATGCTGCATCATCGCTTCATCTTCGTCCCAGAGCTGTGTGTACAAGCGGACCATGGCGCGGCCGCGGGCGGCGCGTTGGTCTGCCGGGGCATTCGGATCGAAGAACGAGACGTGAACGTCGGTGTGTGCGTCATCGACCGGGTCGACCCGGGTATAGATGTCGCCTCCGGTGCCGGGCCCCGCGACGGTTCTCGAGTGGTAGCCGCGCCCGTCGTCGTCGATCCGGAGTTCGACGGTGAATGTGTCCGCGCCGTGGCGCGGCTGGATCACCGCACGCCATCCCCAGGCTCCAGCGTCTTCGCAGTCGATCGCCCCGAAGGCATCGGAATGAAGCGCCGGGAGGTGCTCCCAATCGCGCACGTTTTCCCATACCCGTTCAGCACTGGCCGCGACGCGACGTTCGTAGACAGCGATGGGCTCCGTGGCGCTCATGTCATGCGGCCCAACCACGCGATGACTTCCTCGACGGCACCGTCTCGACCGACGTCCGCCGGAAAGCCGTAGTGATCGCCCGGAAGCGTCTTCCGAGTGATCTCGGTGCTTGCGATGGAGTCGACGATGAGTTGGCTGTCGCTTGGGAAGATCGCGTTGTCCCCGGCGTATTCGACGACCAGGGCCGGAAGGGTCAGCCGTGCGCCGGTCCGTGCGATCTCCGCCTGGGAAGCGGTACCCGACCAGGTGGAGAGCCATGCCTCGGGTGAAACCATGCGGCTGAAACCGACGGCGCCGTAATTGATGATGTCCGGCCTGCGGCCCCACAGTGAGCCGTAGTCCCGATCGGACGGGTCGAGCGCGAGCGAGATTGCGCGCGGATCCGCGTCGGTTCGGTAGATGAGCATGAAGTCGGTCACGGTGGCAGCGCGCCGGTCCGCGGTGGATCCTCCACTGCGCGCGCGTTCCCGTGCGGCGTTCTTCTGGGCGAGACGTTGGCGCGCGACCCCGTCGATGCGCTCGACGCGGGCTCGCTGCGCCGCACGGTATTCGACCAGGAAGTCGTCCGAGTAGAGACTCGGTTCTGGCGGGGGTGCGAAGCCGTTCGCCGGGTCGAATAGATCGAGGGCAGGGTCGCAAGAGAGCGGGTCGCCCTCGTCCGTCACGGAGGGGTCGATTGCATGAAGCAGGTAGTGGCCCTCGCCCGGGTGGGCGGCGACATAGGCCATCAGGTCGGCGCCTGGCATCTCGAACGCGTTCAGGTCGAAGGGGTCGCCGGTCGCCAGATGCGTGAGTCGTTCGCCCTCGGGCGCGAGGGCCTGGGACAGGTAGAAGGTGAAGAGCGATCCGCCACCGCTGTTTCCCAACAGCACGACACGGTCGTAGTGTGCCCGTGCCCACTTCACGCCTTCCGCGACGTCGAGCAGGACGCGTTCATGGATCAGGCTGGCGTCGTTGTTGAGCCAGCGGCTGTTGACGCAGAGCACCCCGAACCCCGCGTCCACCAGGCCGGGGACGCAATAGTGCCGCGAGAAGTTGGCGCGCGGATGCATGAGCATCACGACGGTGTCCGACTTGTCGCGGTGGTAGTGCCAACCGTGGGCGATGCCGCGGTCCGGCGTCTCGAGCGTGAGCGGTTCGCATTGGGTGCCGGCCGGTAGCGGCCGGTGCCATTCGGCCACCGCATACGGGTTGTCGTAGCGGCCGACCCGCCCGGACTTCGCCACTAGACGATCCTGCTGTCCTTGTTGCCCCAGTAGCGGTCCTTGAGCAGCCGCTTGTAGAGCTTGCCGGTCGGGTGGCGCGGCAGTTCTTCCATGAAGTCGACACTTCTGGGGCACTTCACGTCCGCGATCTGCTCACGGCAGAAGGCGATCAGTTCCCGTTCGAGTTCGGGGCCGGCTTCCTCGGGGTTTGCGGGCTGGACCACCGCTTTCACTTCTTCACCGAAGTCCTCGTTGGGCACTCCGATCACGGCGCAGTCCGTGACCTTCGGGTGCGTGATCAGGCAGTTCTCGGTCTCTTGCGGGTAGATGTTCACGCCGCCCGAGATGATCATGAAGGCCTTGCGATCGGTCAGGTAGAGGAACCCTTCCTCGTCCACATATCCCACGTCGCCGAGCGTGGTGAAGCCCTGAGGGCTCTTCGCGTCTGCCGTCTTCTCGGGCGCGTTGTGATACTCGTACTTCGCTTCGCTCTCGAAGTAGATGCCGCCGCTTTCGCCGGTCGGTACCGGCTTCATGTCATCGTCGAGGATGTGGATCTTGGCCGTCGTGGGTCGTCCAACCGAGCCCCTGTGGGCCAGCCAATCCTCGGAGTTGATCATCACGAAGCCGTTGCCTTCGGTGCCGGCGTAGTACTCGTGGATCACGGGTCCCCACCACTCGATCATCTGTTCCTTGATCGGGACCGGGCAGGGCGCAGCGGCGTGGATGGCGACCTGCATGCTCGACACGTCGAAGCGGGCGCGGTCTTCTTCAGGAAGCTTCAGCATCCGAACGAACATCGTGGGCACCCACTGGCTGTGCGTGATCCGATGCTTCTCGATATTGGCCATGGCCTGGATCGGATCGAATTTCTCGAGGATCACCACCGTTGCGCCGAGGCGCAGGAAGTTCATGGTGAATCCGAGCGGTGCCGAGTGATAGAGGGGCGCCGGCGACAGGTAGATCGAATCCTCGGTCGCGCTGTAGAGGAACATGATGGCCTTGGCGAGTGCCGGTGTCGTTCCGAGCGGCTCACCACTGAGCGGATGCTTGACGCCCTTGGGTCGACCGGTCGTCCCGGACGAGTAGAGCATCGCGCCGCCCTCGAACTCTTCCGCGAGCGCTTCCGCCGGCTGTTTCGCGATGGCATCTTCCCAGGAGTCGAAGCCCTCCAGGGCGCCATTGACGACAAAGCGGGCGACCAGCTTGGGACATTCGTTGGCGAGTTCTCCGGTGACCTCGCCCATGGCCTCGGATGTAACGAACACCTTGGCGTCGCAGTCGTCCACGATGTACGCCACTTCAGGCGCGGACAGACGCGAGCTGATGGTGGTGTAATAGAGGCCGGCGCGGTGCGCGGCCCAGCACACCTTGTGGAAGTGGGCGTTGTTTTCCATGCACAGCGCGATGTGATCGCCGGGCTTGAGGCCCAGCGACGTGAAGAGCTGTGCGCCCCGATTCGAGTCGTCGTTCAGTTCCTTGAACGTCACGACCTGGCCCGATCCTGCGAGGATGTACGCCGGCTTGTCGGGATTGTTCTCTGCGTGGATTCCGGGATGCATGCTGTCTCCTCGGCGCCTAACGCGCCTTCAGTCCATTTTGTTCGAGGCGCCACACCAACGTGTCGAGGCGGTCTTGCCCGAAGAAGGGTTCGCCCTCGAAGACACAAGTCGGAACGCCCCAGTGTCCGGATGCGTCGAGTGCGGCCTGGTTGGCCTGGAGCGCTCGCTCGAGTCGCGCTTCCTCGTCGACAATGACGGCGTCCATCTCGGCAAGCTCCAGGCCGGCACGCTCGGTGGCGCGCGCGAGGTGGTCGCCTTCGTGCCAGTCCGTGGTGCCGCCAAAGATCAACGTCGAACCCTCCGCGATGAAGGGGAGGCCGCGTTCGCGTTCAGCGGCGAGTTGCCCGAGCCGTGTGAGACGGTGGATGTAGGGCTGGTCTTTGGGCGCGATCCGGCGCCCGTCTTCCGTGATCTGGACAACGGGGTCTGGCTGGGGCCAGCGATAGGGAAGCCCTTCCTTCTCGGCGATTCTCGTGGTGTCCCGAAACAGGTAGGCCGGCCACTTCGGGTTCACCTTGTCGAAGAAGTCCTCTGAACGGACGGCCAACGGGTAGACCGGGCGTACGTGGACGGACACGTCGTAGCGGTCCGCGATCTCGACGAGCCGGCTTGTGGCGAGGTACGAGTACGGGCTGCGGAACGACCAGAAGACATCGAACGCGAGCGTCATGGAGTACCGGTAGCGCATCCCGGGCGAGGCGGGCTCCCGCTCCACAGGTCTCTATAGTGGCGACCATGCTGAAGCTTCAATCCGAGACCGGACCCGGCTGGGCCGAGCGCGCGGTCGCTCACCTCGACGAAGTGATGCTGGACCATGCCCACTGTGAGAAGAAGGCCGCTGGGATCGCCATGAACCTGATCTTCCAGTCGGCCGACCAGCCGGATTGGATGGCGCCGCTCACAGCGCTTGCGCGCGAAGAGCTCGCCCATTTCGATGAGGTTCTGCAGTGGTTGGGCCGACGCGGCGTGCGGTTCGCGCGCCAGAAGCCGAGCCCGTATGCGGGCCGCCTGCGTGAGATCGTCCGCAATCAGAAGGAGTCGGAGCGCAGGCTCGATCTCCTGCTCTGTTGTGCCGTGATCGAAGCCCGTAGCTGCGAACGGTTGGGCCTCCTCGCAGACGCCATCGATGATGAGCCACTCGCGCACTTCTACCGTGGCCTACGGACGGCCGAGGCCCGACACCATGGCCTCTATGTTGACCTCGCGTGTCAATCGAGCGACCGCGAGGCGGTGGCGGAAAGGCTGGCCGAGTTCACCGCACATGAAGCCGTGGTCCTGGAGACTGCGCCTACTGAGCCGAGGCTGCACAACGCATGAAGACCTTCGAGACGCCGGCGGGGATTCGAATCGCGTATCAGGAGTTCGGCAGCGGCGGGACGCCGTTGGTCCTGCTCCATGGTTGGACCGGAAGCGCCGCCGACTTCGCAGGGCAGGCTCAAGCGTTAGGCGCCGGGCGACGCGTGCTCGTGCCCGACTTGCGAGGCCACGGCGGCTCGGACCCTTTTGGAAAGCCCGAGGACATCACCTTCGCCTCCCTTCTCGAGGACCTGGTCGCCTTCCTGCAGGGCGTCGTCAAGCAACCGGCCCATGTGTTGGGGCATTCGATGGGTGGAATGATCGCGCTCCGCGCGGCGTTGGACGCCCGCGTCAGCCTGGCATCGCTCATCCTGATGGATACGTCGGCGGAGCCCATCACGCATGTGAACAAGGATGCCGTCGCGATGGCCGGGCGGGTCGCACGGGAAGAGGGCATGGCCAAGCTGTCGGCCCTGCTGCGACAACTCGAATCGCAGAGCAAGAGCCGCACGCCGGCTTCCGAGGCCCACGAGACCACCTGGGGTGAGCGGTATTGGGAATGGCGGCAGGAGCGACTTCTGGCAATGGATCCGAACGCTTACGAGGCCTTCGTCCATGCGATGGTCGAACAGGAGAGCCTGGTGCCCGTGCTGTCGCGGATCGCGGTCCCGACCCTGGTGATGGTGGGGAGCCAGGACCAGCCGTTCCTTCGGCCGAGCGGCGTGATGGCGGCCGGCATTCCGGACGCGTGGCTCTTCCTCATTGCGGGTGCGGCCCACCAGCCGCAATTCGAGGCGCCTGATCGCTGGCGCGCGGTGCTCGAAGCACACCTCGATCGCGTCGACGCGGGCGCGGTGGCCGCGCGCTAGAGCACGGCGCGCAGAGCCGCTTCGAGTCGGTCGACGCTGGCCTCGCGCGCGTTCTCGCCCATCAGGCCGACGCGCCAGACCTGGCCCGCGAGTTTGCCGAGGCCGCCACCGACTTCGATGCCGTGCTCCTCCAGGAGCCGCCGCCGAACCGTCGCTTCGCCGGCGTCGGTCACCGTCGTCGGCAACCGGAGCGTGCTCAGTTGCGGGAGCCGATGCGTCGCCGCCACCAGCGGTTCGAAGCCCATGGTGCCGAGTCGTTCGATCAGGTGCGCGGCCGCGGCACGGTGGCGCGCTTCCCGCGCGACCATGCCTTCCTCGTTGACGAGGCGGAGCCCTTCGGCGAGCGCGAAGATTGCCGAGATCGGAGCGGTGTGGTGGTAGACGCGTTCCTCACCGTAGTAACCGGCCAGGAGCGAGATATCCATGAACCAGCTCTGCACCGGCGTCTTGCGGGCTGCGACGTGTTCGACCGCTCGTGGGCTGAAGGAGACGGGCGAGAGTCCCGGCGGGCAGGAGAGGCATTTCTGCGTCCCGCTGTAAGCGGCGTCGATGCCCCAGTCGTCGAGCGTGACCGGGATGCCGCCGAGCGACGTCACGCAGTCGAGCACCACGAACGCGCCGTGTTCCCGTGCAGCGCCGGCGATCCGCTCGACCGGCTGGCAGACGCCGGTCGAAGTCTCCGCGTGCACGAACGAGACGACGCGCGGCTTGGTGCGCGCGATGGCCTCGATCATCGCGTCGTCCGACAAGGCGGTTCCCCATTCCGCTTCGACCCGCGTGACCCGTGCGCCGATCCGCGACGCGACCGCACACATCCGTTCGCCAAAGACGCCGTTGATGCCGATGACGATCTCGTCGCCGGCTTCGAGCAGGTTCGCCAGGCACGCCTCCATGCCGGCGCTGCCAGTGGCCGAGAGCGGCAGCGTCATGGCGTTGTTCGTGCCGAAGAGCGTTCGCAGGTGCCCTTGCACCTCTTCCATGATGGCCAGGAACGCCGGGTCGAGGTGTCCGAGCAAGGGTTGCGCCATCGCCTCGAGCACGCGCGGGTGCGCATTCGAGGGGCCGGGACCGAGGAGCAGGCGGGGTGTCGTCGACATGGGCCGATGGTACCGTCACGGCGACGGACCGGCCGCGTCCTTCTTCCACGCGGCGCCGGGGGTTCGCCCGCGTGCGGAGGGATTCGTCATGAAACGGTGGATGGTGATCGTCGGCGCCCTGGCGCTCGCAGTCGTCGCAGGTTGGCTCTGGCTTGGCGGGGCAGGCGCTCCGATGAGCCATGGAGAGATCGACGCGGCGGACCGCGATGCCTTGCGAGACACCCTGCGCGAAGACCTCGGTCGATGAGCGCCGTCCGCTCGCGAGAGGAAGCCGAGCGTGACGAAGTCGAACGCCTGGCACCATACGCCCAATGCAGCGCTGCGACGCGCGGCCGCGTGCATGCCGAGGACGAGCACGCCTACCGAACGGCATTCGCGCGCGATCGCGACCGCATCGTGCACAGCCGCGCGTTCCGGCGGCTCCAGTACAAGACCCAGGTGTTCGTGCCGCACGAAGGCGACCACTACCGCAACCGGCTCTCGCACACCCTCGAGGGCAGCCAGATCGCGCGCACGCTGGCTCGGACGCTGAGACTCAACGAGAACCTGGCCGAAGCCATCGTGCTCGCACACGACCTCGGTCACACGCCCTTCGGCCACGCGGGGGAACGCGTTCTCGATGAGGTGATGACCGACGATGGGGGCTTCGACCACAACCGGCAGACGCTCCGGATCGTGGACTGGCTCGAGGACCGCTACCCGGACTTCCGCGGTCTCAATCTCACCTGGGAGACACGCGAGGGGATCCTCAAGCACGGCAGCCGCTGGACGCATCCGGTGTCGGTCCCCGAGATCGGACACCAGCCCTCGCTGGAGGCCCAGCTCGCCGATCTGGCGGACGAGATTGCGTACTTGAACCACGATCTGGACGACGGTCTGCGGTCCGGTCTGCTGCAGGCGGGGCAGCTCTCAGAAGTGGCTCTGTGGGCCGAGATGCGGGAGCGGGTGGCCGTGCGCTTCGACGAATCCATCGATCCGGCGGCCCAGGATGCGCAGGTGATCGTCGCCCTGATCAATCACCTGGTCACCGACCTGATCGAAACGACCGGCCATGCGCTCGACAGGGCGCTCCCGGCGACGGCGGATGCGGTCCGCGAAACGCAGGGCCGCTTTGTCAAATACTCCACTGAAACCGGAAACTTGAAGCGACAGCTCAAGGAATTTCTATACGACTCGCTGTATCAGCACCCGGCGGTTGCCGAGGTCAGCGCGCGTTCGGCAGAGGCGATCGCGGGCCTGTTCAAGTACTACCGCGACGCGCCCCGCGAACTCCCGGACCATGTGGTGGCAAGGCTCCCCGAGGAGGGCGAAGCTCGCGCGATTGCTGATTACATCGCTGGGATGACCGACCGGTTCGCCCTGGCAGAGCACAAGAAGCTGCGAGACGCCTGACACACCCTGGATTCCGCCCGCGATGGCCGTAGATGAGGCCAACCGCTGGGCGTTCACGTCGCCGCTCGAAGGCGATTCCGTGGGATGGGCCGGCCGCGCCGAAGGAGAACGAAGTGACGATGCAGAATGACGCCGCGCTGAGCGAACGTGCGGAGGTACGCGCGTGAGTCTGGCCGACGCACTTGAAGACGCAGCCAGCGCGCTCCCCGCACTCGCGGATGAGATCCGACCGGCCAACGGGGACCCCTTCCAACTCCTCGACACACTCGACGACAGCGCGGCCGTAGTGTTGTTGCGCTGGTTGTTGGTCGAAGCGCCGGATGCCGCCGCGGACCTCGCCGAGGACTGGGCCGAAGAAGAAGAGGGCGTTGCCGTCATCCTCGCCGTGGACGGCGACGGCCTGCCGAAAGCGGGAAAGAAGATCCTGCGCAAGATGCGCCATCGCTTGCGTTCGGCCGGCATCGAAGTGGCCGAAGCCGCACCGGCACCAACGGTCGCGCGCATCGGTTCGGTCGAGGCGCGTCTCGAAGGGGCGTGGGTGTCGCCGTTCGATCCCATGGGCGCGCGCTTTGTCTATCAGCTCGAACCCCATCCGCAGGGCGGCGCACGTTTGTTCGAATGCGTGATCGACGATTCCCGCGGTCTGTTGGGCTTCGAGGTCTTCAGCGCAAGTCGGAACAAGGTCCGGAAATTCCTGCGGGATCTGGGCCAGCGCGATGCCTTCCCCGCAATCGAAGTGACGCCGGCCGTGGCGCGCACACTCGTGGCCCGCGCCGCCGAGAAGTCGCCGAAAGATCGCCCGCTGCCGAAAGGCTTTTCCGAATGGCGCACCCGCGTCGCCGAGGTCGACCCCGACGTGACATTGCCGGGTGATGAAGCGGCGGCCGCCGTCGACGCCAGCGGGGCATCTCTCGAAGACGCTGCGAAGCGAATCGAAGACGGTGAGTTCGGGCCGTGGCCGCCGGACAGCGAAGTCCTGATGCCCCTGGTCGACAAGCTTCGGGAGGCCACCGAAAGCACCGTCATCGTTTCGGGCACGACCAAGCAGGAGCAGCTCTCGGCCCTGGTGGCAGAAGCCGCCGACGAGGTCTTCGATGCCGAGTCCCGGGCCGTGACCCGGCACCGTCTCAGGGAGTCCGCCTGGACCTTCTGGAAGCGCGACAACGAGGCCGCCGCCGCCGCCTGCTTGACCGCAGCCGCGTCGTTCGAGGGCGATGCGTCCCTGGCCGAGAACCCCGTGGCCCGGATGTTCCTGGAACTCCCGCTGCGGCCGGTCCTAGAGGCCAACGAGCCGCCGGAGGCCATCGCGGCGGCGGAAGGCGAAGAAGAGCCCCTTATCGTTACGCCCTAGGGTTGTGGCGCGGAAGTCCTGGTGGCCATTGAGGAACACCAGGGGGGCCGCTACCCACCTGGAACCATTTCGTTTTCCGGCCCGGCGCGGCCCCAGCGGAGCGCACTTCGGCGTTCCCCGGCCCCGGAGCCAAAGGAGATTCCCACATGGTGATGAGAGGCCGCTTTGGCCGCCGCCGACGCAGTGAAGAAACCGGACGTTCCATCGACGAGAGCTGGCTGGTCCGGGCCGCCGATGTGCTCCCGGTTGAACAACTGACGCGCCGTCCGGGCACGATCGTGCCGGATTCGGTCGCCCTCATCGGCATCGGTGAATCCGAGGGCGGAAGTTGGTTGGTCTCGGTCAGTCCGACGTCGGCCGTTGACGCATTGCTCGGTGCGCTTGCGGCCGCCGGAGAGGAAACGCCGGAAGGCGGCCTCGCCGAGATCGTCGTCGCCGCGCCGGCGTGGGATGCGGCCGCTCGACGCCTGCTCAGCACCGTTCGCGGCGTGGGTGGCGCACTGCGCGCCGTCACGCTTCCGGGCGAGGGACCGGCGGAGATGCCGGTCGAGCGTCCCGTCCTCGGCATTACGCCGCGCCGCCTGGCCGATCAGCTCCCGACCGCGCCCGCGCGCGATCACTTCCGTGGTGCAGTTGCGGCGCTCGAAGGTCTCGCGCAGAAGCACGATGCCGCGCTGCGGGTCCGCGGGAGTGTGATCGACTTCGTGGTTGCAACGCAGGCGATGGCCGAACTCCGCGCGGAAGGCGAGCGCGCCGTGCTTGAGATCCGTCAGCCGAGCCGGTCCGTCCACGTGCTGGGCGAGGAACGTCTGGCCGAGATCATGGATCGCCTTGAAGGAAACGTTCGTAAACGCGCGAACGACCGAAAGATTCGTGAGTCCGATGAAGGCATGCGCGGACCGCTCACGGGGACCGTGGCGGCGGCACAGGGCCTGCATTCGCTCCGACGTTGGCCGCTCGGTGGCGGCGGGGTCGAAGTCATCGACGGGCTCGGCATCGACGAGAACGGTCGGACCGTCCTGATCTGCGGACGGGAGAAGCTCGGCCTGGGTGGGCTCGGCGCGATTCTTGGCGCGGCCTTCTCGATCGAACCGGCACTCCCGGCCCTCACCGCCGATGCGCCCGCGCCCCTGCGGCTGGGCGATCGTCCGCGTGTTCTGCTCGCGGCGTGTGAGTTGGGCGACGGCGTCGTCGCGGCCCTCAGCCGGCTGACGGTGGCAGCCGAGATCTTCCAGGCGAGTGGAGCCACGGGTCCGTTCACGGCGGTCGACCTCGAGTCGCCTGCACCCGCACTTGCCCCCAAGGCCGACAAGCGTCCGCCGCGAAACCGCAATGGTGCGCGACAGGAACGTGACGACGCGCCCGCAGAAGCGGAGGCCGCTGAAGCGGCGCCGGCGGAAACGAAGGCCGACACCTCGGACAGCGAAGAAGGCGCGCCGCGCCGCCGTCGTCGGCGCGGAGGTCGCCGTCGTGGCGGCGCAGCCGGTGAAGGCGAGCCCAACGGCGCCGTCAGTGAAGAGACCGCACCCGCACCTGCAACCGCGGCCGTCGCCCAGGAACAACCGGCTGAGAAGGCTGCTGACGGACCGGCCTTCGAAGAGATGTCGCTCTTTGACTTCGACGATGAAGATGATGCGGCGCCGCGGCGCCGTCGCCGGGGCCGCACGCGCGGCGGTCGGGGCAAGAGCGAAGCGACCAGCGAGGGGGGCGAGGGCGCCGATGCGGAAGCCCCTCCTGCCGAGAAACCCGAACCTGAAGAAGGTGGCAGTCGTGGCCGACGCCGCCGAGGCCGAAGCCGCCGCGGTGGCGAAGGCAGTCGCGAAGACGCGGCGGCCTCGAGCGAAACAGCCGCCAGTTCCAGTGCCGGCGACGACGCGGACGATGACGACGGCGATGACGCCGAAGACCTGCTTCAGCTCTCTCCGGACGCGCCGGATCTCGATGAGACGGAGCTTCCGGGCTACGAGGACGAAGAAGACGGCGAGCCCGAAACCGAGATGGATCGCATCCGTCTCGAACGAGAGCGTCGACGCCGCGCACGCGCGACGGCGGCACCGCCGTTGTCGGCCTCCGGAGATTCGGAGTCCAAGGACGATCGCCCGGACGAAGCCCGCGCGCTTCCCAAGGGTCGCGCTGCGATCCTGGCGCATGCCGATCGCGAGTCGATCACGGCCGCTGTGCTGCTGGCGCGCGAAGTGCGGCAAGTCGAGGGGATCTGGATCTACTCGCAGGAAGACCTGATGACGTTCTTCCGTGGTGTGGCGACCGACTTGCGCGACAACACGCCGATCTATGTGATCGGTTTCAGCGCAAAGCCGGCGCGCGACGCCCTGCAGGCATCCGCGCTCTACAGCGGTCGCCTCGTGTGGTTCGACCATCACGAGTGGCCGCCCGAGGACCTGGGAGAACTGAAGGGCCAACTTGGTGACGAGTACGCGCAGATCCGGCCCGGCGGAGACAGCTCGCTCCCGTTGGTGCTGGCCTACTGCACCCGACGCAGTCGGTTCTCCGACAAGCTCGTCGATCTCGTCACCGGGCGTTTCACCCAGCACGACTTCCAGCGCTGGGGACGGGTCTGGTGGTGGCGCCTTGGCGAACTCGCCCAGAAGACCGGTGAACTGCGCAGCGATCTCGAGATGCTGCTTGCGGGTCGGCCTTCGGACCTCGCGAAGGAGGCTTCTCGCGTCGAAGTTCCGGCTCCGCCGGACGAGTATGCGTGGGTCGCCGAACGCGACTTCCGGCTGGTCCATTTCGGTGGGATGGCCATGGTCGCGGCGGATGTTCCGGAGAGCCTGGATCTGCATATGGCGATGCGCATCGCGCGCGAACGCTATGGCGCGATCCTGTCGTTGGCCCGAACCGAGGGACACGATGTCTTCGTGCTGGGCGCTGATGACGTGACGGGAAAGCGCGCAGTCGATGTCGGCGGCATGGTCGAACACCTGGCAGAAAAATTCGGGTGGATCGATGCACTGTCCGACGAGGACCATGTCGCGCGGATCCGCGCCCGCGGTGCCGAGCAGAATGCCGATCGCTTCGAAGAGCTGATCGCCGAAGTCGGCATGGGACGCTCGATCCTCGAAGGATGATCCGGTGGACGTGAACCACGTTGAGACCTTCTCGTCCATTCAGGGCGAGGGGCCCGACGTGGGTCGCCGCACACTCTTCGTCCGGCTTGGGGGCTGCGACCTTCGGTGCGCCTGGTGCGACACGCCTCACACGTGGCTGCCCGTGCGCCAGGGCCGCGTCGAGCAGACCGCGGGGCACGGCGACTTCGTCGAAACGGCGGGGGACACGACGGTGGCGGCGGTTCTCGCCAGCGCCCGGCCGTTGCTCGATGCGACGCCTCACCGCTTCGTGAGCCTCACGGGAGGGGAGCCGCTGCTTCAGCCCGCGGCGGTCCGCGCATTGGCCACCGGCTTCCGAGCACTTGGGCCAGAAGTCCACCTGGAGACCCACGGCCTGCTCGCCGATGCGCTTGCCGAAGTCATTTCCGAAGTGGACGTCGTCTCGATGGACTGGAAGCTCGCAACCGACGTTCGTCGCGAGACCGACGCCAAGACGGCGACACCGGCACCGTTCCACGACGCGCACGAGCGCTTCCTCGCGGTCGCGAAGCGCGCGCCACGGACCACGGTGAAGATCGTGATCACGGAGCGCACCGCGGACGAGGAACTCGATGAGGCGGCGCGGCGGATCGCGCGCGTCCATGGCGAAGCGGACGTCATCCTGCAGCCCGTGACGCCGTTCGCCAAGATCAAGGCCCGTCCGTCGCCAGAGCGGATGCTTGCGCTCGAAGCACGACTGGTGCGCGTTCTTCCGCAGGTGCGGGTGATCCCGCAGACGCACCCGGTCTGGGGTGTGCGTTAGGCGTCGAGGGCGAGCAGGTAGGCGGCTGCGGCGGCCAGATCGTCGCAGCGGACGACGTCTTGCGGAAGGTCGGGACCTTCGGCCGCCAGCAAGATGGCACCGCGGCAGCCAGCGGCTTTGGCCGCATCGGTATCGCGCAAGTGGTCTCCGATGAGCCAGGTGTCTTCCAGGGCGATGCCGAACGCGTCACGCGCCTGGTACAGCAGGCCGGGTTCCGGTTTGCGGCATGGGCAGCCGGCTTCGGGATGATGCGGGCAATGGAACGTGCCGGCGATTTCGATGCCGCCTTGCGCGAGATCGTCGAACAGCAGTTGTTGAAACCGCTGGAAAGCGGCTTCGTCGTAGTAACCACGGCCGATTCCGCTCTGGTTGGTGACGATGACGAACCGGTATCCCGCGTCCTTCAGGGCGCCAAGGGCGTCAACGGTCCCGGGCAGCAGCCGATAGTCCTCGGGGCGATGCGGGTAGTCGGTGTCCTCGACGAGGACGCCGTCTCGGTCGAGAAGGACGTAGCGGCTCACGCGCGAAGATGTTTGCGCAAGACAGCGAGTTCGTCTTCACAATTCATGGGCGCGAGGCGGCCGAAGCGCTGGCCCAGGTAGGCCTCGGTAATCTCGGCGAAGGCACGGGCGGCTTCTTGCGGGATCTTGTTCGTCACGGCGACCGCGAAAGACCGCGCCGTCTGGCCGGGCTCGCGTTGATGTCCTCGTCGCGCAAGCCAGCCGAGCGCGGTGGCGTACGCTTTCGGCAGCGGTGTCTTGCGACGCCGGCGCCGGATGTCGGCGGCCGCCATCAGCAACAACAAGGCAAAGATGCCGATGCCCCAAAGGGCCCGGCCGGGCGCCGGGAGCGCGGAGCCCCGCTCGTCCGCAGCGGCATCCGGGGGCGCGCCAGCGGCTTCGCGGCGTTCCTGCCGCCATTGGTTCCACGACATCCAAAGGTCCTTGAGCGCTCTCGCCTGATGACCGCGGTCGAAGTCGACGACGTTGGTAAACCACCAGAGCTCGATGGCGCTCGCGAGTTCTCGCCAGGTCCGGCCATCGCGGAAGGCATTGCTTCCGGCCATGCGAAGGTCGGCCGGGGTCGGATCGAAGCGAACCCAGCCGGCATCGTCGAAATGGACTTCGACCCACGTGTGGGCGTCGGACTGCGCAACTTCGATGAAGCCGCCGACCGAGTTCTCGGCGCCGGCCGCGAAACCATTCACGATGCGCGAAGGGATCCCCACACTGCGGGCCAGGACGACCATGGACGTCGCGAAGTATTCGCAGTGCCCTTCGGTGCGATCGAGCAGGAAGCCTTCGACGGGCGAAGGGGCATCGCCGAAATCTGGCGGTGAGTCCGTGTAGCGACCCTGGGTGCGGAGCCAACGTTCAATCGCCGTGACCCGAGCGTGGTCGGTTTCGGCACCGGTCGTGATCTCCTCGGCGAGCGCGCCGATTTCGGGACGGAGCGCGGGAAGCTGGAGGAAGCGTTCGCCTTTCGGGAACGGAATCGTGGCGGCGTCGGCCGCGAGGAGTGACGCGGGCAGTTCCCGGTCGTAGGCCGAGACGATGTAGAGCACGCGTTTGTTGGTCGTTGCGTGGGCGTAGACGGCGCCGTTGATGTCGCGCTCTACGCGACCCACACCCCCACGCATGCCCGACGGCAAGCCGGGGCTGAACAGGACACCCGGGTTCACATCTTCGCGAATGATGTGTTGGACCATGCGGGTACCGGTTCGGGGTCCCCCGAGATCGAGGCCGATTTCCGGATTTCCACCCACCCGCTTGCGCGTCTTGGGGGTCACGCTCCAACGCCGCCCATCGAAGTGGTCGAATGCCAACCCGCGCCAGTAGCGGTCACTCGGCGCGAGCACTGGGCCCTCCTGGGTTTCAATGCGGAGGACCACGCTTGCGTCCTGACGGATGCGCCCGATGTCGCCCAGCTCCACGCGGTCCGAGAACCCCGAGACCGACAACGGCGGTCCGAAGCCCTTGTCGAAGATTGCACCGGCCCGGATGCGCGGGAGGATCGGGAAGAGCGCGGCCGACAACAATACGGAGACGAGGCTCGCGATCAGTGTGGTGCGCAGCAGTCCCTTGCTCAGCACGCGCCCGGCGGACGCCGGCTCGCCGCACTCGATCGCCTCGGCGCGGAGGGTATGGATGATCAGTGTCCAGACCGTGGCAACCGTGAAGGCAATCAGCAGCGGCGGGAAGAACGCGCTGTCGGTCAGGTTCGCGGCCATGGTGACCTGGAAGACCGAAAGCGCGACGAGCAGGAACTCGGACTTTCGCGGACGTGCGTCCAGCAGCTGAAGCCCCTGGGTCAGCATCGCGAAATGCGCGAGTGCGAGAATGGCCAGGTTCCCCTGCCACCAGAGCACCGCTCCCGTGCCCACGCTGAAGGCCAGGCCGCCGTTCAAGAACCACGCGCTTCGTTGCCACGGGGCAGGCCTCCGGCTCTGCCGGGCGGAAAACATGAGAAGGCCCGCCGAGACCAGCAGGACCCAGGTCTGGATCTGCTCGGTCACTGCGAGCGTCAGCGTCGCGAGCGCCACCATCGCGACGGCCGAACGCGGCCGCGGCAAGGCGACGGCATGGCGGAACCCGAGACGGCTCACAGTGCTTCTGCTTCCGGGCGACCCGCTTCGACGGTTGCCAGGGCCAACAACAGGGCGCGCCGATGGGCCAGGTCTTCGCCGGGGTCGAAGGAAACATCGTCGGTATGAAGACCCACACGGAAGCCCGCGCGCAGGTGCGCGACGATGTCGCTGGCTGCGCGGCGTACGGCGCTTTCGAATGCGTCGCCGGGGCGCGCGCTCTTCGTGCGCAGCCGTACGGTGTGCTCGGCGTGGCGCTCGTGCTCCTGGTCTCGGACGAGCAGTTGTCCGCGACGCAGCGTCGCGCGCCAATGAATGCGCCGGTACGGGTCCCCGGGCGAGTAGCCGCGGAGGCCGGCCGACTCGGGGCTGCCGCCGCCCTGTCCGCCGTGGGCTTCGCCGCTGCGGGGGACGGCGCCCTGAACAAGCGCGGTTTCCAGCAGGTCGATCGCCGGGTAGACAACCGTCTCCTGGGCGTCTTCGATGAGCATGGCCTTGGAGAACAGGCCGAACGGGAAACGGGTGGCGACGCGGAAGCCCGCGAAGGCCAGCGGGCCGCGGTGCTCGGGCTTCAGACCGTAGCTGCGGGTCTCGGTCGCGCCCGGGTCGACGCGTAGCGCGAACGCGCGACCACCGGGCACTGCGCGGTGCACGCTTTCGCCGACCAGGTCTTCGATGACGATGGCGAACGCGGGCACGCGCTTCTGGTCGTTGTGGATCTCGACGACGACGTGCGAGGTCTGCTCCGCAAAGAGTTCGCCCGGGATCCGACGACGCACGTGGATCCCGCGTAGCGCGGACTCAGAAAGCACGCCCGACAACACCAGGAAGGACAACAACAACGACAGCACCATGTACATGAGGTTGTTGCCGGTGTTGAGCGCGGCGAGTCCGACGCCCAGGATCAGGGCGAAGAAGACCCAACCCGCGCGCGTCGGCCGAAGCGTGCGCGGCGGTCTGAAGATCGCTCGAAGTCGCTCCCGGAACGCGGTCGCCGGCTTCTGCTCGCGACGCCGTCGGCTCAGAGCGGAACCGGGACGCGGTCGAGGATCTCGCGCAGGATCCACTGGCCTTCCTCCGAGCCACGTTCGGCCCCAGCCCGGGTGTCGACCACGATGCGGTGCGCCAGCACGGGGCCGGCGAGGTCTTGGATGTCCTCGGGGATGACGAAGTCGCGCTCGTCGCAGAGCGCGCGAGCCTGGGCCGCACGCCGGAGAGCGAGTGCCGCGCGCGTCGAAGCCCCCATGGCGATGGCTTCGTGCTCGCGGGTCTCGGTCACGATCGCGAGCAGGTAGGCGATCAGCGCATCGTCGACCTTTACCTGGACGGTGGCTGCGCGGAGGCGTTGCACGTCATGCGGCGAAAGGACGGGCTGGAGCGTCGGGAGTTCGTTGAGTCCCGGGTCGTCGCGAAGCACCGCGGCTTCGTCCTCGATCGAGGGGTAGCCAATCGACTGCCGGACCTGGAAGCGGTCGAGCTGCGATTCCGGCAGCGGGTTCGTACCGTAGTGTTCGACCGGGTTCTGGGTCGCGACGACGAAGAACGGGTCCGGCAGGGGGTGGGTCCGGCCGTCGACGGTCACGTTGCCTTCGCTCATGGCTTCGAGCAACGCGGACTGCGTCTTCGGGCTCGCGCGATTGATCTCATCCGCGAGGACCACGTGTGAGAACAACGGTCCCGGTTGGAAGATCAGGCCGCCGGTGGGCCGGCCCTGGTCGGTCTCGGGCACTGCCGAGCCGATGACGTCGCTCGGGAGCAGGTCACTGGTGAACTGGATGCGCTTGAAGCTCGAGTCGAGACTGCGCGCGAGGGCGGCCGCCAGGGTCGTCTTGCCGACTCCGGGGACGTCCTCGAGCAAGAGGTGCCCGCCCGAGACCAGCGTCTCGACTGCGATACGCACCACTTCAGGCTTGCCTCGCATGGCCCGCTCGACGTTGGTGCGAAGCCGGCGTGCGAGCTCGGCAGCCTCACCGGGGTCGATCCGTGCGAGATCGATCTGCTGCTCCGAATTGTCCTGAACCGCTTGCGTCAACGTGCCCCACTCCTTCAGGTCCGACAGAACCGTTTCGGCCGACTGGCCGACGGAATTGAGGCATGATCCCCGCGCCCGGGACGCGAATGAGCCGCGTTCAGAGCGGCCCGGAAGGGGCAAATTTGGCCGATTCCTATCGCGAAGTGCAGGTGACCGCGGCCGACCCGATTAGCCTGGAAGTCGCTCTCGCCGAGGCGTGGGTCGCAGGCGCCGCTGGTGTGGAGGAGGCGCCAGACGGTCGATCCGCCCGGATATTCGTCCCCGAGGCCGCTACCGGTGCTGTCGTGGCCGCAGTGGGCGCCGTGGACGGCGTTCAGGTGGGCGCGGCCAGCAGGATCGAGGATGTGGCGTGGTCCGAGGCCTGGAAGGAAGGCCTCGACGCCGTCGTGGTCTCGGAGCGCTTGTGTGTGCGGCCTCCCTTCGCTGCGGCGCCGGCAGGCTTTGCCGGGGCCGAGATCGTGATCGACCCGGGGCAGGCGTTCGGGACCGGACACCACGCTTCGACACTGCTGGCGTTGCAGGGCCTCGACGAAGTGCGGTCGGCGCTCGGCGGCGCGCGGGTGCTCGATGTGGGCTGCGGCAGTGGTGTTCTCGCGTTGGCGGCACTGGCGTTGGGCGCGACGCATGCGGTGGCGTTCGACATGGACCCGCTCGCGGGTGCTGCCGCCGGGGTCGCCGCGCGGGACCACGCATTCTCGGACGGCCTTCGCGTCTACACCGGAACCACGGATGCGCTGGCCGACGAGGCCGTCGGGTTCGACGTGGTCGTGGCCAACATGATCCGGACGGAGCAAGAGCCGCTCCTCGGAACGATGGCGGCGCGTCTTCGTACCGGCGGCCGGTTCGTCGCGGCAGGTCTTCTCGACGTGGAGCAGGAACGCTTTACCGTGTCGTGCCGAGCGGTGGGACTGGAACCGCAGGCATGGCGGCATGCGACACAGAACGGCGACGCCTGGCTCGGCGTCACCGCCGAGAAACGCGAGGCCTAGCGAAGCTCCGCGCGCCAGTAACCGAGCAGCTCTTCCAGGGTTTCGTCGAGTGTGTGGGCCGGAGCCCAACCGACTGCTTCTCGCAGGCGCGAAGCGGTGCCGGCGTTGGCATCGGTCGGGCGCCAGCGTGCCGGGTCGGTCACGACCTGAGGGGTGGCGGTGCTCATGGCCACCAGCCGGTCGAGCAGGGCGCCGATGCGCGTGGCCTCGCCGCTGGCGACGTTGAACGCACCGGTGGGACCGCCGGGCTCGAGCAGGCGGACGTAGGCATCGACGACATCTTCCACGTGCAGGAAGTCGCGCACGGCATCGAGGTTGCCCACCTGCATTTCGGGCTCCCGATCGCCGCGCTCCATTTCAACCAACTGCCGCGCGAAGCTCGATTCCACGAAGCGGTCGGGGCGCCCGGCGCCGGTGTGGTTGAAGGGCCGAAGGCGCACCACGTCGAGACCGCGCAGTGCCCACTCGCCGGCGAGCACGTCGGCTGCCGCCTTGGTCGTGGCGTACGGGCCGATGGGGCGAAGCGGCGACGTTTCATCGAAGAGCGGGGCGTTGGCTTCGGCGGTGCCGTAGACCATGGCCGAAGTCACGACCAGGACGCGGGCAGCCGGCGCGTGCGCGCGGCAGCTTGCAAGGAGCAGCGCGGTGCCGGCGTAGTTGACCCGCCATGCGAGGAGCGGGTCTCTCGCCGCGTCCGGGACGAAGCTGATTCCGGCCAGGTGCGCGATGGCGTCGGGTCGGAAGCCGCGGAGTTGTGCCGCGATGGCGTCCTTGTCCGTTACGTCGACTTCTTGCGCGTCGCCGTCGACCTCGTGCCCGTCGCGGCGCAAGCGCGCGGCGAGCCGCTGGCCCACGAAACCACTCCCCCCGGTCAACCAGACACGCATGGCCGGAACGTAAGCGAGCCCGCGGCTGCGAGCGACCCGCATTCGCGCGCTAGCCTCCGCCGCCATGTCCGAAGAGCGACCCGTGAGACACTACGACGACATCGAGCCGGGCTGGGAACAGGAAGCCGGCCCCTTCCAGGTGGAGCGGGAAGAGGTCATCGCCTTTGCAACGCGCTGGGACCCGCAGCCGTGGCACCTGGACGACGCTGCGGCCGAGGCATCCGTCTTTGGCGGCCTGACGGCTTGCGCGGCCCACACAACGGCGATCCAGTCCCGCTTGACCCACGACTTGCCGGAGCGCCTCGCGATCGTGGCGGGCCTTGGCAACGACGAGATGCGCCTCGAAGCGCCGGTTCGTCCCGGCGATGCGTTGATGCTGCACGTGCGGGTGCAGGAGAAGCGCCGCTCTGCCTCGAACCCGGCCCGCGGCATCGTTGCGCTCCGCTATTGGCTGACCAACCAGACGGGCGAGACCGCGATGTCGACGCTGGGCAAGGTGATGGTTTCGGTTCGAAACCCGGGATGAGCCGGCGAGGGCAGGGTGTATGCTCTGCCGGGTCGGTTCCGTGCGGAGCCGGCGACCATCGAAGCGGGGGGCCGACATGATTCTGGGCGTGGCAGGGCCGTATGCCAGTGGCAAGGGCGAGGTCGTGCGCTTCCTCGAGGAGCGCAGCTTCTACGTCGAGTCGTTGTCTGACGAAATCCGGAAGGTGCTCGCCGAACGCGGCGAAGAAGAGACGCGTGAGCGCATGATCGAGACCGGCGTCGAGTTGCGGACGGCGGAAGGTCCCGGCGCGCTGGCACAGCGTCTCGTCGGACGCGTCCGGCCGGACCGGAACTACGTCATCGACTCCATCCGTCACCCGGCCGAAGTGGCGGCGTTGCGTTCGCTGGGCGCCCGCTTCCACTTGATCTGGGTGGATGCCGGAGAAGAACTCCGCGTCGAACGCATGCAGTCGCGCGGCCGCAACGGCGACCCGGAAACCCTCGAAGACCTGCGTCGCCTGGAAGGGCGCGAACTGAAGAGTGACAACCCGGCCGGCCAGCAATTGCTGGCGGTCCGTGACCTCGCCGACCATACGTTGCGCAACGACGGCGCACTTGATGAGCTGCATGACCAGCTCCAACGTCTTTTACGCAACCATCTCCACTTCGAACGCCCCGACTGGGACGAGTACTTCCTGAACATTGCGCAGGTGGTTGCGACGCGAAGCAACTGTGTGAAGCGGAAGGTGGCCGCCTTGATCACGGTGGACCGCCGCATCATCTCGACCGGTTACAACGGCACCCCGCGCGGCACCCGGAACTGCAATGAGGGGGGCTGCCCGCGCTGCAACGCGTTCGGCCCTGGCGGGGCCGACCTGGGCGAGTGCGTTTGTTCGCATGCGGAAGAGAACGCCATCACGCAGTCCGCCTACCACGGTGTCTCCGTCAGGGGAGGAACCGTCTACACGACCTTCTCGCCTTGCTTGATGTGTACCAAGATGATCATCAACTCCGGACTTCAAGAGGTTGTGTACAGCGCGGCATACCCGCTGGGCGGCATTTCGCTGGACTTGCTGCGCGAGGCGGGGCTCAAGGTGAGGCATGTAGGGTCTACGGATACCTGAACATCGAACGGTCTGACAGCGCTCATGTGGACCGGCCGCTCTGGTAGGATTCACATAACGATTTATGTGAGCGTCCCGTGATCTTTCGATTTCTCGAGTTCGAGCTGGATGACGAGCTGTTCGAGCTGCGTCGTGGTGAAGAGCGCTTGCCTGCTGACCAGCGCGTCATCGACGTGCTGCTGCACCTTGCGCGGAACAATGACCGCCTCGTCTCCCGCCAGGAGCTTCTCGACGCGTGCTGGCCGGGCGTTGCCGTACAAGAGCGGACAGTCGACCAGATGATCTATATCGCCCGTCGTCTCCTCGGAGATGATGCGGCCAATCCACGCTTCATCGAGACGGTGCGAGGGCGAGGTTGGCGACTCGTGGCGGAGGTGGCTGAATCCTCGATTCGCCGCGGCCAAGGTGACGCACTCCGACCCGGAGAAGTCCCCTTCGTCGGCCGCGCGCGAGAGATGGCGATTCTCGAGGAAGCGCTCGATGCCGCCCGACACGGCCGCGGCTCAGCCATTCTTGTCAGCGGCGAACCCGGAATCGGCAAGAGCCGGCTCCTCGAAGAGTTCGCAGCAAGGGTGCGCCAGCAAGGCGGCCATCCACACTTCGGACGCTGCCCCGAAGTCGAAGGCGCTCCGCCATTCTGGCCTTGGGTGCAGGTGCTTCGGTCGTATCGACGTGAAGTCGGCCCGGAATCGTGGGACGAAATTCTTGAGCATCGACCGCAGTTGGGTCAGCTGTCGCGGACCCTTGACGAGAGGGAGAGATGGCGAGGGCGGGTCCGACCATCACAACTCGGTGACGATCAGTTTCTTCTCTTGGATTCGATTTGTCAGTTCTGGGCTCGTGTTGGCTCGCACGATCAGCCGGCCGTGCTCCTAATAGATGACCTTCATCGAGCAGATGATGCCAGCCGTGAACTCGCGCAGCTTGTTGCTGAAACATCGGTTGATTTCCCGGTGCTCTTCGTGGCGACGCGAAGGTTGACAGAGGAGCCCGAGTTTCGATGGGCTTCTTCGCGGCCACACGTAGCCGTGGAACTCCGCGGGTTGAGTGAAGAGGAGGCGGGCGACGTTGCGACGGCACTCGGCGTTGGAGGAGTGTCCGCCGCGAGAGTTCGTATGTCGGCCGGAAATCCGCTCATGCTCAAATTCTCATTGACGTTAGGTGAAGGTGCCGCGGTACCGTCGAGTTCCTTAGAAGATTTGATTGCGGCGTTCACAGTCTCTCTCTCGGAGATTACGAAGGTCGCGCTCGTCGTGTCGTCCGTAATTGGCCATGCGTTCAGCGTCGAAACGCTTGCTCAGGCGATGGGCGTTTCGGATGAGAAGGCTATGGCCGCGATTCGCCCAGCAATCCGTGCGGGTGTGCTGCGGCCAGCAGGCTCGAAGCTGTACGAGTACTCGCATGCATTACTCCAGGATCAGATCTACTCGTCGATCCCTATGCGAATCGTTGAAGATCTTCACTCGCGAGTGGGAAGTATTCTTGACTTCGCGAATTCGCCTCCGGCCGAGGTCGCTTACCATTTTGACCGATCAAACAGGAGTGACGATGCCGCGCGTGCCGCACTACTGCACTATGAGGCTGGAAAATCGGCACTCGGGCAGATGGCCGTCGATGAAGCATTGGAGCACTTCGCGGCAGTGCGTCGCTTCGCCGCTGAAGGGCTTCTGGAAGCAGAGCTTCTCGCGGACCTCGCGATCAAGACTGGTGAGGCAGAGATACGGTCGGGCCAGCGCCAAAAGGGCGTTAGGCGACTCGCAATGGTATGCGCCGACACGTCGCAAGACTATCCGCCCGACGCACTACTGGCGGCTGCGATAGCGACAGTCCCGATTCCCGTAGGTATTGAGACCGGCGTCCTGGACGCATCTACGATCAGCGTTCTTGAGAACGCGCTCGCTCGTTCGAATGATGCGGAAGGCGAGTGGGCCGCTCGGATTCGGTCTCGCCTTGCGATCGCTTTGAGTTTTCACTCATCCAGCCTGGAGCGCAGGCGTGAACTTCTCAGCGAAGCCGAATCGTTGGCTCGAAGCGATTCGGTGAAGTCAGAAGTGTCGATCGCGCGAATGGTCGCGACTTGGGGGACTTGGGACCCTGGCCAGGTAGACGGCGTATCGAGGCTCGCACTTCACTACGCGATCCTCTCGAGCGACCTTGAGTTGGAAGCAATATCTCGCGTCCTAGAGTACGCGAGAGCCTTCTACGCCGGAGGCGTGGTAGGGTCTCGCACCGCCGCGCTAGATCTCTCAAGACTTGTCGCGAACGAGAGTGTTCGGTCGGTTGGCTGGTATCCGGACCTGTATGCGGCGACTGCAGCTATCGAGGCTGGCCGCCTCTCCGAAGCCGGCATAATGCTCGATGATCTCGTGCTTGCAGTAGGTGACCGGCGTGGTGCCAATGAGTTTAATGCACCGGCGGCTTGTATGTGTGTGCTCCGCTGGCATCTCGGCGAGGTTTCCGGGGCGCGACAGATTGCAGCGGCAGCAGCGGAGAAGTTCCCGGTCCTGGCTATCTGGAGGGCTGCGGACGGAATGTTTGCAGCGCTCGCGGGCGACCGCCGCGCAGCGGAATTGGCCTTAGATCAAGTGCGAGACTCAGCGATCAATGATCTCGGCGACTCTCCGCTCTCGCTGCCGACATTGGCGATCGTCGCTGAGCTTTGCGTACTTGTTCAGGACCGGCAGCTTGCAGCAGAGCTTCTCGGCCGTCTCGCTCGTTTCGGAAACCAATTCGTCGCAATTGGGTTTGGGGTCACGAGTTGGGGAGTTGTCGACCGGGTGCGTGCAAACCTCAACGCGCTCCTCGGGCGAGTCGGGGATGCCACTCATTGCTTCGAGATCGCGTCCGCTCAGTGCTCAGCCATAGGCTCGGAAGTTTGGATCTCGCAAATCGAGGTAGAGCGTGCTGAGATGCTGGCCGCGAGTGGCGAGTCGCGAGGACTTGAGGAGGCACGTCGCCTGGCGGGTCGGGCAGCTGAAGCTGCATCGATCTCGGGGCAGGCTGAGGTGCTACGGCGTGCAACTTCTGTTCTCGGCGTGGTTCGAGAAACGATTGGGTCAGAGTAAGCGGAGTTGGTCGCGCGGAGTACGTGGAGAGGATGCTTTCTAGTCAGTGGCCGACCCCCCGCGGCGTTTGATCAGCGGCGTTCGAAGCAGGCTCAGCAGGGATTCCGTCCTCGCTGAGGCAAGGGATCAGGAGCCTTGCGGCGACGCCGCCTAGCTCAGAAGACTCGAGCGTAAGCTCGCCGCCGAACGCCCTGGCAATTCGTCTGGACATGGCCAAGCCAAGGCCGGTGCCGTGACCTGGAGCTTTCGTCGTGAAGAAGGGCTCGAACGCTCGTTGTTCGTTTTCAGGATCGATTCCAGGCCCGTTGTCATGGACAGTAATGAGGACATTGTCGGAGGTTTGGATGGAGGTGATCTGCACGACGCCGGCCATGTCGTTGACGGCGTCGGCAGCGTTCTTCATGAGATTTAGTAGGACTTGGTTTAGGGCCGCGGGATCGCCCGTCACCGGAAGCAGCGCAGGCGAGAGATCGAGCCTGATCTCACAGCCCTGAGTCGCGAGCGTTGGCTTCATGAGACGAACCGTCGATGCGATCGCGTGGTTGATGTCGACTGGACATACGACCTTGTTCCCGGGGGCCGCGAAGTCGCGAAGGTCTGAGACAAGGCGCGAGGTGCGTTGAAGGCCATCGGTTGCGATCTCGACCAGTTCGTCAATTTCGTCAGAGACGTTGTCGATATCCAGGTCGCGCTGGATCTTGGAGACCTCGCCCATGAGATCTCTGGGAGCGCTCCCTTCGAATGTCCTCAGAGCAGCGAGCTCCGCGGAGAGCTTTTGGAAGTCAAGTGTTCGAGTCCGGATCGCATGCAAGGCGTTCTTGGCGAAATTAATCGGATTGTTGACTTCATGAGCTACGCCTGCGGACAGCTCGCCAATAGCGGCTAGTCGCTCTGACTCGACGAGCTGAACTTCTGCGTCCTTTAGATCCGTGAGGGCTGAGCCGAGGGCATCATTCGCCGCCGCGAGTGAGAGATTCTGGGACTCGACTTCGGTCTGGAGACATCGCAAGCGGACCAGCGAGCGAACCCGAGCGACAAGTTCTCGCGGGTGGAAGGGCTTCGTAAGGTAGTCGTCTGCACCGAGTTCGAGGCCTTGGATCTTCATGTCATCCTCGGCTTTCGATGTGACAATCATTACCGGGATGGATGAGAGTTCCGGGTCGTTCTTGATGGCGCGGCAGAGCTCGATCCCTGACATCTCAGGCATCATCACGTCGGTCAGGATCAGGCTCGGCGGGTTGGCCCTGGCCGACTCAAGGGCTTCACGCCCGTTGCGAGTCGGCCTTACTACGAACTCCTTGGACACTAGGAACGTCAACAACTCCAACATGTCAGAATTGTCTTCAGCGATCACGACTTCTGGGGTTCCGGTCGGATGGTCGGATTCTGAGACGGGGGCTTCGGCAGATCCTGTTTCGACTGCCCATTTCTTTACTGAGCGACGGTACTCTTCCGCGGTCCCGCGTTGAGCTGACCCTAGTGGCAAATGAGTGTCACCGACTTCTGTGATCAACGCCTCGAATGCACGAGACACACCAACCGAGTCTACGGTGCTGTCCCGCAGCAGTTGGTCTCCGTCTGGGAGCGAGTCTGGCGTTCCATGGGGAAGGGCAATGTGGAATGTTGAGCCGTTTCCCGCGCCTTCGCTCTCGGCCCAGACTTTGCCTCCGTGCAGAACTGTGAGTTCCTTTACCAACGAGAGTCCGATTCCCGTGCCTTCAAACTTTCTTGTTGCCGATCCATCGACCTGGGCGAACCGATCAAAGATTTTCGCTAGTTGGTCTGTGGGGATCCCAATTCCAGTGTCGCGGACGGCAAGGTGAATCGCGTTGTGACCAAGCTCCAGTTCGGGACTCGCTAGGCAACCGGTGATCTCAATGCGGCCGTTCTCGGTGAACTTGAGCGCGTTTCCGATCAGGTTGGTGATGATCTTCTCAAGTGCCTCACTGTCGGCGTTCGTGGTTGGCAAGCGGTCGAGGCCGTTCGTCGTGATTACAACGGACTTCCTACTTGCTAGCCCATGAGCACCGTCAACGATCTCTTGGATCACTTGGCCGGGCGTGATTGGTCTTCGTTGAATAGTGAGTTGGTTGCTCTCGACTTTGGCGAGATCCAGCAGGTTGTTGATCAGCTTGAGGAGCCGGAGGCCGTTTGATTGCACTATCCGTAACGGGCGTGAGAACGTGTCCGGTACGGGTCCTAGATCGCCACCCGCCATGGAGTCGACAGGCGCGAGCATTAGAGTCAACGGCGTTCGGAGTTCGTGGTGGATGTTCGCCGTGAATCGCGCCTTCGCGACATCGAGTTCCGCCAGGTGGTCGCGTGCGTCTCGGAGTTCTCTTCGCTGGAGGAACTGGCGAAACCGAATGCGATCTAACCCTGCGCAACTGAGCAAGCTCGCGACGGCAGCACCCGCTAGGAAGAACGTGCTCAGCGGGGAGATGCCTGAGCCTTCCAGTAACGCGACGCCAATGAAGCCAGCGAAGCAGAGCCCCACGAGGCTACTTGCTTGTCGGACCGAGAGCGGGAGGAATACGCCGATGCCTTCGAGGAGTAAGACAAGGCCCACGTAGTAGCTGCTTTCTCCTCCGCCCGTGTTGGCGATCAGGAACAGAAGCATTGAAGCGCCGATAGTCGCTACAGCAGCTGCTGATGCGAGTGGCTGCTTCGCCGCTAGGTACGCGGGTAGCGACAGGGCGCAACAGCTCAAGACCCTGATCGGGAGAAAGTCCCAGAACTGCTCTGGGAATGTTACCCAGTCTACGCCGATGAACGCGACGTTCACCGCGACGAATGCGAGCGCACCTGTCCTGGTGGCCGCGGGGAGTTCTTGGCTCTCAATCTCGCAGCGGTACTGCGCGTAGTCATCGCTAGCTGCCGACATCGACTGCCTATCGGCCGAGCGGCGGGGCGCCCTTACTTCGGGAACCGTGCGAGCGCGGGAAGGACGAGTAAGTCCGCGAGAAAGCAGGTAATGAGCACCAAGCCGGTGATTACCCCGAGATGTTGAATGAAGACGAAGCCGGAAGTCCCAAGCACGAAGAAAGCAGCAGCGAGGACAGCTGTAGAGAACGCGATAGGTACCCCGACATGGGAGAAACTGGCGGAATCAAGCACCGGTGGTCCGAGCGCGCCTTGGGTGCGTGGCGCGAGCAGGTGGGCGGTGTCATCGACCGCGATACCGAGCGCAAGATTTCCAATTAGTACAGTTCCGGCATCGATCGGAATTCCGAATGCGGACATCGCGCCGAGGCAGATAATGATCGGCCCAAGATTCGGAACCATGGCGAGGAGCGCCAGTTTTGGGTCTGAGATGCCAATCGCGAGAGCCATCCAAATCACTACTGATGCGAGTGCGACTCCTTGGATCTGACCCCAGGAGATTGCTTCCTGAGAGCGGGCGAACTCGTACATGACGCCGGTTGCTTGCACCTCAGCGCCCGGAATGAGCTCTTGGGCGAGACCTTCGAGACTTGCGGTCAAGGTGATGATTTCGCTTGAGCTGTTGGTGTCGAGCCTCGCCGGAATGTTCAATCGGTTCCCGCTGTCGTTGATCAAGTCCTGAACCATCGGGATGCTCTCGAGCGCTAGGAGCAGTTGCGCTAGCTCTTCATCCGAATCTGGAAGTACGCAACCGCTCTCACCGCGGAGTGATGCCGCGAGTTGGCATACTGGGCGCGCGATGCTGATTACCGAACCGACATCCCCTTCCAGCTCGGTTGCTTGCTCGAACTCCAGCAGCGCCTGAACCGTGTCGATGTCAAGAGCGGAGTTTCTCGGCAGTTGAACCACGAAGTTGACTGGTGTGATGCCCGCAATTGACTCCCTTATCTCGCGATAGTCTTGCCTAATCCGATGGTCCTCAGGGAACCAACGGATGACGTCGGTGTCGACAGTTAGGCCAAACGCAAGAATGGATGCTGCGGTGAGGGAAACTGCAGCGACAACGAGAATTCGCTTTGTGTGGGCTGCCGCGAATCTCCAAGCCGGGTCAAGAATTCTCCTCATCGCGAACCCCGCGGCTGGAGGCGACGCTGTGACGGGAGCGGACAGTTGAAGGATTGCGGGCACAAGGCTCAGTGAGACGCCTGTCGCGACCGCAGTCCCGAGGGCGCCAAAGGACGCGATCTCCCTGATCGCGTCAATTCTCACAGTCGCGATGGCAAGGAAGCCGAGGGCGGTAGTGACCCCCGACAAGAGAACAGGAAAGGAGACGTCGCAAACCTTCGTGCAGAGGTCGGTGCCTGGCCTCCAACTCGCCGCGACGACGTGCATCGAGTATGCGGAAGCGAGTCCCAGGAGGAGAACGGGGAGGATGAGTGTTGAGATCGTAAATGGCGTGCCAGTAGCTCCCATAGCTGCGACCGTAAGCACGGTGGGGATAGTGCTTGCCAGTACTAGCTTGAGCGCCGTTCGGACTGACCCCAGCAGGGCAGCGAGCAGTACGATGAGAACAGCCGCCGCGATTGGGCCGAGCGTCATGAGTTCGTGAACGGTCTGCCTGTTCGTGTTCCACCTGAAAACTGGGACACCCGATACGTACACTCGACTGCCGATTCCGGACTCGTCGATCAGCGAAGTCAGCGTGTCTTCGCTGCCGTACTCGCCGGGTTCGTAGAGCACATTGACCGCGTGCATTCTCCCATCTCGGGAGAGCAAGTTGTCCCGCGCGAATTTGTCCTCATTCGCCCTCCGGATCAGCTCCGGGCCAACCGTCGCATCCGCGGAGTGAGCTGGTGAGAGGTCGAGCGAGCCATCGTCGCGAAGCGCTAGGAGCGGGGTGGTGCTTAGGCTGTCGACTCGCCTGATCCCCTTTATCTCGGAGAGGGCACCTGCAAGCTGCTCCATTCCGTCAAGCAGCTTCGGGTCCCAAGGGCTCGCTGCCCGCGCCGCTACCACGAGCATCTCGTCCCCGCCGAATTCGTACTGTGCGTCCTGATAGAACGCCCATTCCTCGGAGTCCCTGTCGAGGATCGACTCAACAGTGGTCTCAATCTTCACCGCCGCCGCGAATGGCGCGGCCGCGGCGCACAGCAGCAACCAAGCGACGATCGTTAGCCAGGGTGCAGCCAGGGACTGTCGTACGATTGCGGAGCTGAGACGTTCCCGGCGCTTGAGCACCAACTAAACCGACGCCGAAACTAGGAACCCTTGGGGCGGATTGCCGATAGCTGGCCTTACGCTCTCTATGGACGCGCCCGCTGACTCAATAAGCTGCGCGAGTTCGTCTGGTTCCCAGAAAGTAAACACTCCCCACTCTTCCAGCTCGGCTACCTTCGATGCTGCGTTCAGAAACTCCGGAAGCGAACGTCTCGTCCTGGATTCTTCTTCTGGGCCTTGGAGTCGAGCTTCTCGAATCAGATTCGGCTCTTCAGCGCGCCACACCTTGGACAGATCTGCGTCGCGACGAAGGGACGAGAATACGATACGCCCGCCTGGCCTAGTTACACGAATAGTCTCTCGAATCACCGCGACTGGGTCGGATATATACGAGAGGAACAGCGATGCAAGAACGCAATCGAACGATTGATCCTGGAAGGGCATCGACGGCGTATTGAGGTCCGCAACGATCGGTCCGGATGTCGCGTTCCGTGCGCGGGCTTCGCGAAGCGCGTCCGGCACCAAGTCGAGGGTGGTGATACGGAAGCTTCTTGCGGAGTCCAAGTGGCGGGAAAGCTCGCCTGTGCCGCCACCGAGGTCGAGTACCGATGAGTTGTCGCTGAGGGCGAGAGCCTCGACCTGGTCTCTCATGAGCTCCCGGTATGCGGACGTCCTGTGGAACAGCTCCATGGCGAAGGTGTCGGTCGTGCCGAGCAGGTAGTCGTGCCAGAACTCGGAGGGTTCGTAGTTTGGCTGTCTTGCTAGCCGACGCTCTTGGTTTCTTCGCGCTGACATGTCGGCAAGATCGGGAGTAACCAAGGGCGCAGCTGCATCGGCGAGCCTCGCGATCTCTGCTCCGATTAGCTGGAACACCTGAATTGCTTCAGCTGAGGATCGGAGCTGGTGGCCGACTGGGATCTCGATCAGGCGCCGATTCTTGAGATTGCCATGCGATAGTGCGCGCTTCGCACGGTCGAGGTCCATCCACGCGTCGTGCTTCCCGTGTACCCACGTGATCGGAGTTTCGATCTGCCGAAAGTCGTCGTACGCGTCGTGAAGGGTTGCGAGGCCGTTCGCCGCGGCATCTTCATTCGCTTCGTCCACATCGAACCGAACTCCGAGTGTCTCGCGAACTCCAAATTTGACGCCTCTTTCGAATCCGCCGATGTAGTCAATTCCACCTGAGACAATTCGCATCGAGCTCTGCAAGTCGGCAGGCCCAACAACGGCGATCCAGCCATCTACTAGGTCTTTGCCGAGCAATCTGACAGCTCTCCGGGCTTCAATCGCGCCGGCGCTGATGCTTACTACGAACGTTTTCTCCGGATCTTCGTTGGCTTGAATCCAGTTAACTGACTCACACAGGTCTGTGACGCAGCGAGAAATTCGAAAGCGCTCCAAGTTGCGGTTGGAAGTCGTTTCGCCGCTGCTGTTTCGCGACTCGCCGCGCCGGTCGACACCATCGAACCTCACGACCATCGCGGGGACCTTGGCTCGCTGAAACATGGCGACCAGCGTCCTCGCGAGGGGAAGGAGGGTTTCCTTGGTCTTTCCCCAAGCGGGAGGGAGCACGATCGCGATCGGGCGGCCATCTATCCCGTCAGTCCGGTCAACAAGCGCAGCGATTTCACTTCCGTCACTCGCTCGGATGTCGAGGCGCTCAAGCTGCGCCTCGGGGGGGCTCACGATCGCGGATGACGCCCGCGAAGCGAGCATGGAGAGTGTAGCTGAGAACGTGCTTAGTCTACGCCTGAGCGACTCAGTTGGTGATGCGTCGAGAATTGAGGCTCTTCGCTCGACGGAGAGAAGGGGCGGTGGCGCCTCTCCGACCTGAATGCCGATTCTGGTCCAACCGTTGCCAGCGGGGGAGCTAAATACTGATCGCACGGAGCCGTCTTCAATGCCGGTATCGGTTTCGACTCTTACAGGCTGGCCCGTGCGGAGATCGACGCCCTGACACTCGATTCCGATTCCGCCGGTAGAGCGATCCTGGACCTTGCATGAGTGGCGGCTAGGCGAGTCGAGAGGTGAAAGCCATGCTGACCCGGTGGTCGGGCGACGAAGGCGCTCACGCCTTTCGACAACGTAAACAGACGTCGGCACGTCAACTACTAGGTCGGTTTCGGTGAATGCCGCCGGGCTGGAGAAGAAATACACACTGCCGCCGAGAGTGAAGGAGAAGTTTCCCTCCGTGACTGCGCGGTCAAATGTCTTCGCCGAGAGGGTCAGGCTCTCGTTGGTCAGTCGGCTGATGCTGGCCACTTCGGGTTCGATGATCTTCGTGAGCCCGCGCCGAATCGGGATCGCCTGCTTGAAAGCTAGGCCGAGCAAGTCTTTGATTTTCTGCGGATCTTCAACCTTGACGGGATGGAGCCGATCGAGCTGAGTCTGTGTGATTGCTGTGACCGTCATGTTCCTGATGACTCGCTTGAATGAGGATATGGGGTGAAATCGACGCGACAGTGCACGGACACCTTACCAGTCTGCGATGCGGTGGGCGTCCCAACCGGCCTAGGCGGCCGTGATGTGCAGCTGGTGCGCATCTGGCGCCCGCGCGACGCGAGGCCGCTCGACTCGGTAAGTAGTTCCCTCCATTCGGGACTGCACCCGCGGTGCTCGCGCATGTGCAAATCACCTCAAGAAGTCAGCGGTTTCTTTCGATGTCCGGCAAGAGAAGTACTCGCAGCGCGCTTGGTTTGGACGCGCGCACGATGGCATCTAGGGGACGTTTCGGAAGATGCGGCAGGATCGAGTCGGGGTTGCAAGTGAGTTCGATGGAGAATCGCTGATGAGCGATGCCTTTGTCGAGGTCGGACTGCCGGCAGGTAACAGCATCAGAGTTATTGCGGCCTACGTATTGGGTCATGCCCCGTGAGCCTCTTCAACTTCGACTTCAAGCAGTATCCGCTGCTCATTGTGGATGACGAGCGCGAGAACCTGCGCGTATTCGAGCTGACGTTCCGCCGGGACTTCAATGTCCGGACGGCGATGTCGGGCGAAGAGGGTCTGGAGATCCTCAATACAGAGCCGATCGCGGTCATCATCTCCGACCACAAGATGCCCGGGATGACCGGCACCGAGTTCCTCGCGCGCGCGCGGGAAATGGCGCCCGATACCGTTCGCATCCTTCTCACGGCGTATGGCGATGCCGAGACCCTGGGCCAGGCCATCAACGATGGCTCGATCTACCGCTTCGTTTCGAAGCCGTGGTCGCCCGATGAACTTCAGGTCACGCTTCGGCGCGCGGTCGAGCACTTCGCAGCCGAACGCGAGCGCGACGCACTGCTGCGGGAACTGGGCACCGTCAACGCACTGGCCCGCACCGTGAACCAGGAGCTGGCACCGGACCGCGTGAGCGAACAGGTCTTGTCGGCCTTGAACGGCGACCTGGGCTTCGATGGCGCCAGCCTGCTGCTCTACTCCGAGGCCAACCAGACCTTGAAGATGGAACGCTCGGTGCCGCTCGGCGATGCGGTGGATGCCGCAACCGCCGGCTTGGAGATCGCAGCGTCTGGTGCGCCCGCGTTCATCGGTGCCATGCTTCGCGGCGAGAGCCAGATCCTCGAGATGGGGAACCTGCTGGAATTCGAGAAGCCGGTGCGGGAATGGGTCACCGAAGTGGCTGCAGACTCTGTGCTCGTCACGCCAATTCCAGGCAAGGACACGTTGCTTGGCGCACTCGCTGTCGACAACCGCAGTGGGAGCGCCCCGGTCGGTGCCTCACAACGCGTGCTGCTCGAAGGCATCGCGGCCCAGGTCGGCGTCGCCATTCAGAATGCGCGACGCATGGAAGACCTGCGCCAGTCGCGGCTGCAGGTCGAGCGCGCCGACCGCCTGGGGACGCTCGGCACACTGGCCGCCGGCCTCGCCCACGAAATCAATAATCCACTGGTGTCGATCCATACGTTTCTGAGCCTCGCCGGCGAAAAGCGGTCCGAAGACGATGAGGAGTTCTGGGGCAGCTACTACGACGTCGCGCGCCAGGAAGTCGACCGCATCCGCGAGCTGGTCTCGACCATGGGTCGCCTCGCCAACGGCAGCGAGCAAGATGCCCTGGCCGCTCCGACCAGTCTGTTGGAGATCGCCAACTGCGTGGTCACGTTGGTGGAACGCGAAGCACAGGCGGCGTCCGTCGAAGTCGTGGTCGACCCGGCCAGCGAAGGCTTCAAGACCCTGTGCGTGCGCGAACAGATCCACCAGGTGGCGTTGAACCTCACGCTGAACGCAATCCATGCCTGCAGCGCCGGTGGTACCGTCACGCTCGGGGCGTTCCTACAGGACCCAGAGGGACAGGCCCGCGCCATTGTGGAAGTACGGGACACCGGTGAAGGCATCGAAGAAGAAGACATCGAGCGCATCTTCGACCCGTTCTTCACGACCAAGGATCCGGACCAGGGCACCGGCCTCGGCTTGATGATCTGCCACCGCATCGTGACCGACCACGCCGGGACCATCGAAGTGGCGAGCCGCCCGGGCGAGGGCACGACGTTTCGCGTCTGCCTCCCGCACCGCGAGGCCTAGGGGCGCTCCAGGCCGCCCAAACGGGCACTGGTTGACCCCGCATTCGGCATCAATTAGACAGTGAGCCCACTTGACCGACCGGGGGAACGCCCCCGCACCGGGGGCCCCGCTCCATGCCTCGATCGGAACGTTCGTTCCTTGCCTTTTGTTTCGCCGCGCTCCTGGCCGCAGTTGCAGCTCCGGCCGCCGCTGAAAGCGCCCGCGTGGCGATCCTGCCCGTGGTGGTCCACGCCATGGACGAGCAGGTCTACCTCCAGAACGGCTTGGCGGACATGCTCGCCTCGCGCCTCGGCCAGCATTCGGGCGTCGGTGTCGTCCGCGTCGGAGACGCGGCAGCGGCCACCACCGACGTCGAGGAAGCCCGCGCCCAGGGACGCGCCGCCGGCGCCGAATGGGTGCTCTTCGGCTCGTTCACGCGCTTCGGCAGCGGAGCCAGCCTCGACCTGCGCTGCGTGCCCGTTTCGGGTGAGGCCGAGGCGGACTCTCGCGCCGTCTTCGTGCAGTCGGGCAGCCTCGACCAGATCATCCCGCGCCTCTCGGGCGTGGCGGAACGCATCGCCGCGCACCTGCACGCCGGTCCGGTCGCCGCTGTGGATGTGGCAGCCCCGCCGAGCGGCGCCCGAAGCGCCGCCGCGGATGCCGAAATCCAGGCCCTCCGACGCCGCGTCGAAGCCCTCGAAGCCGAGGTCTACGAAGCCGAGTCGGTCAGCGAGTAACGCTCCGGCCGCCTTGCGGCGCCCCCGGAACCGTTCGCTAAGTTTCCGCCCCGCGAAGCGACCTTCGGGCCGCGACGGGGCCGTGGCGGTGTAGCTCAGCCGGTTAGAGCGACGGTTTCATAAGCCGTAGGTCCCCAGTTCAAGTCTGGGCACCGCCACCATTTCCGCCCCTGGCCAGGCCGTCATCTGGGCCCGGGCGCTTGGGAGCCGCTGGCTCGGTCCGTATCGTTAGGTCTCTGGGCGACGCGCCGTCGCTCGCCGCGCTTGACGCGCCGAACGCGGCGCGGAAGGCTCACGCCGTGTCGCGAGGGTTGGAGCGGCGGGAGGAAACGTTGAGCGACAAGTTGGCGATCGAAGGGGGCAAGCCGGTCCGTACGGCAGCCTGGCCGGCGTGGCCGCAATGGGACGACTCGGAGAAGCAGGCCCTGATCGGCGTGCTCGAGTCCGGCAAGTGGGGCATCGGCGGTCCGCGGGTCGACGAACTCGAGGCGCGCTACGCGGCGCTTCATGACGCCGAGCATGCCGTCGCCTGTTGCAACGGCACGGTGGCGATCCAGATCGCCCTGGTGGCCGCCGGCATCGAGCCTGGCGACGAGGTCATTACCACGCCGTACACGTTCATGGCGACGGCGTTGGCTGCGC
Organism: Deltaproteobacteria bacterium; assembly: GCA_029261815.1. GTDB lineage: Bacteria > Myxococcota_A > UBA9160 > UBA9160 > UBA6930 > JAJDAP01. Next base: position 38,485 of record JAJDAQ010000072.1, on the reverse strand, counting down.
TCTCGGTTGGCGCGGTCCCGGTCTTCGTTGACGTCGAGCCGGGGACGCATAACATCGATACGGCCTTGATTTCCGAGGCGGTGACCGATCGTACGAGAGCGATCCTGCCCGTCCACATCGGTGGACGTCCCGCAGACATGGATGGCGTCCTCGAGGTCGCGAAACAGCACGACTTGCGGGTCGTCGAGGATGCGGCGCAGGCGTGGCTCGGCTCCTGGCGCGGAAAGGGTGTCGGCGCCCTCGGCGACGCCGGTACTTTCAGCTTCCAGTCGAGCAAGAACCTGACCGGCGGCGAGGGCGGCATTGTCGTGATGAACGACGACGAGGTCTGGAAGCGCGCATGGTCGTACCACAACTGCGGCCGCAACATCGGGGGCGCGTGGTACGACCACGAGCACCCGGGTCTGAATTATCGCCTCTCGGAGTTCCAGGCCGCGGTGTTGCTCGCGGGCCTCGACCGCTTCCCCGAGCAGCAGGCCTCCCGCCGTGCCGCCATGGACACGCTCTCGGCCGCGTTGGCCAGCATCGATGGCCTGTTGTTGCCCGACAACGACGACCGGATCACGGGCCACGGTTGCCACATCCTCATGGTCCGCCTCGACGAGTCGAAGGTGCAGGGCGACCGAATGGCCATCGTCGAGGCGCTGCAGGCGGAAGGCGTTCCGGCCGGGCCGGGCTACACCGTGCCGCTCTACGAACAGGGCTTTTTCGACTGGTACGCGGAGCGGCCGACCGGCGGCGGGCCGCTCCTGAAGGATGCCATGCAACGGCCCTTCGACTCCTACTCGCTACCCGTATGCGAGGAGTTGTGCCGCACCACGATCTGGATCAAGCACGACGTGCTGCTGGCCGGGCCCGATGAGATGGGCGACGTCGTCACCGCGTTCGAGAAGGTGATCGGCGTCGCGCACGAGCGAGAGGTACCGAGAGCGAGCACCTGAGGGTGGGTGACGCGGGTTCGAAGTCAGTCCGCAGGGGCGGCGTCGGCACCGATCAGTCGGAACTTCTGGACCTTGCCGGTGACCGTCTTCGGGAGTTCGGCGACGGCGACGAATTCCTGCGGAATCTTGAACTTGGCGAGCTGCTCGCGGCCCCACGCGGTGAGCGCCCCGGCATCGACTTCCTTGCCGTTCGCCGCCACGACATAGGCTCGTCCGACCTCGCCCCAGCGTTCGTGCGCGATGCCCACAACGGCAATCTCGGCCACGTCCGGATGCGTCTCGTAGACGGCCTCGACCTGGCGCGGGTACACGTTTTCGCCACCGGAGATGATCATGTCGCGCGCGCGCCCGGTGAGCGTGATGAAGCCTTCCTCGTCTGTGGTGGCGAGGTCGCCGGTGCGGAGCCAACCGTCTCGGATCGTCTCGGCGGTCGCTTCCGGTCGTTCCCAGTAGCCCAGCATGGTCATCTCGCCCCGCACCACGATCTCGCCGGTCTCGCCCGGGGCGCAGGTCTCCCACTCCGTGGGGATGCGTTCCAGGCTCGCGACGCGGACGACGCGCACCTCGCCATGGTCGACGGGCCGGCCGACACTGCCGGCCTTGCGGATGGCGTCCTCGGCGCCGAGGCAACAGAGCGTCGAGGTCTCGGTCTGGCCGAAGCCTTGCTGGAGCCGAAGGCCGCGCTGTTCAAAGTCGTGGATGGTGTCGACGCGGATGGCTGCACCCGCCGTGAACAGGAAGCGCACGGAAGATGTGTCGGGCTCGTCCGCATCGAGGGTTTCGAGCAGCGGCGCGAACATCGTGGGTACGCCACCGAAGAAGGTGATGCGCTCGGCCGCGGTCGTGCGCCACATCGCGTGCGGATCGAAGTGCGGTTGCAGGAAGACGGTTGCTCCGCAGTAGAGCGCCGGGACTGAGAGGATCTTCAACCCAAAGGAGTGGAACAGCGGGACGACGACGAGCACCCGGTCTTCGGCGGTGGTTTCGAAGAACGTCTCGGCGTTGCGGCTGTTGGTCCATGCCTTCCGGTGGGGCAGCACAGCGCCCTTCGGCACGCCGGTGGTTCCCGACGTGTACATGATGAGCATCGGATCGTCGGGCGCGAGTGGCACGATCGGGGGCGCCGATTGCTGACGCGCGAGGAGGCCTTCGTACGGGTCCGCGTGGCCCCCGACCGGGATACAGGCGACCTCGTGGCCGGCGGCGGCGACGGCTCGAGTGGCGAGCGGTGCGAGATCCGACTCGTGGAAGAGGGCGATGGGCCCGCAGTCGTCGAGTTGTTGGGTGATCTCGGGTGCCGCGAGCCGCGTGTTGATGGGGACGGCGATGGCGCCGATGCGGGCGGCGCCGAAGACGATCTCGAGAGCCGCGCTGCGGTTGCCAAGCAGGAAGGCGACGCGGTCGCCGCGCCCGACCCCGAGCTGGTGCAAGGCGGCGGCCGCACGCGCGCAGCGCGCCTCGAAGGTGGCAAAGGTCAGCCGCCGTTCGGCATCCACCACGGCTTCGTGGTCCGGCCTCGCGGCAGCATGGTGCGCAATCCAGTGCGCGACGTTGGCATCGGGGGTCTCCACGGCGGCGGAGGCTAACCGGCGACCGCAGCGGCGTCAGGAGCCGGTGCCGAGACCCGCTACCGTTGCCCCCCAGTCGAGGAGACCGCCATGAACCTGATGGGCGAACCCGCCTTCGTCGGCCGCCACTGCGGCCACAACACGTACGACGTCACGCGCGAAGTCGTCGATTTCTATGCAGATGCACTCGACGATCACTCGGAGCTGTACCGCGAGATCGCACCGCCGCTGCTCCACCACTCGGAATGCTACGAGTTCGTGGGCCAGTGGTACTTGAAGAACCTGTTCGGGAACCTGCACGGTCAGCAGGATTGGGAGCTCTTCGCGCCGATCCGGATCGGCTCGAAGATCCGTACGCGCTCGACGATCATCGACCGCTACCACAAGCGCGGGCGCGACTACGTCCTCAACGAGACGGACGTCAATGACGCCGAGACCGGCCAGCTCCTCGTGCGGGGCCGCACGCACCAGAGCTTCCTGCCGCCCAAGGAAGAGCAGGGCGACGGCTTCGTGGTCGACGGTGCGACGGCCGCGAAGAAGACGCCGCGCCCGCCGTTTCCGACTGCGACCGGAGTCGACCTCGATTCCGTCACGAAGACCATCGACAAGCGGCGCTGCTGGATGTTCTCGGGACCGGGAAAGAACTATCACACCGACAAGGAACAGGCCGAGAAGCTCGGCTTTCCCAACATCGTGGTGCAGGGGATGATGACCACGTGCTTTGCGTCCGAGGTCATGCAGAACGCGTTCGGCATGGGCTTCGTGCAGGGCGGCAAGATGTCGCTGAAGCTCACCAACGTCGTCTGGGTCGATGAGACGCTGACGGCCTACGGCAAGGTGCGCGAACACGTGAAGGAAGGGGACCGCGTGCGCGTCCACTGCGACGTGTGGGTCGAGAAGGAAGACGGCACCCGGGTCCTCATTGGCGAGGCAAGCGCGCTCGAATAGCGCGGACGGCAGTGGCCCCGATCGAGCGAACCTTTGCGGAGACCTGTTCGGCCCTCGGCCTGGCGGGGCGCAGCGTGCTCGTCGCCGTATCAGGCGGTGTCGATTCGACCGTCCTGCTCGACCTGCTCGCCGGGATGAAGCGCGACGCCCCCAAGACCCTGGTGGTCGGCCACGTGCACCACGGCCTGCGCGGGGCTGCTGCGGATGCCGATGCCGACCACGTGCGAGCGCTCGCGGCCGCCCGCGGCCTGGCAGTGCAGGTTCGCCATGTCGACCCGGCAGCTCTTCGTGAAGGGGGCACGAGCCAGTCGCGGCCGACCCTGCAGGAAGCCGCGCGGCGCCTGCGTTACGACGCGCTCGACTCCATCGCGACCGAGACGGGCTGCGACTGCATCGCCACTGCGCATCATCTCGACGACCAGGCCGAGACCGTGGTCCTGAGGCTGCTGCGGGGCGCTGGCCCCGAGAGTCTCGGCGGGATTCCTGAACAGAGCCCAGATGGCCGCATCGTGCGGCCGCTGCTGGCCGTGTCGCGGGAAGAGATTGAACACGTTGCTCGCGAGCGGGGTCTTTCCTGGCGCGAAGACGCGTCGAACAGCGACCGGGCATACGCAAGGGGACTTCTTCGTGAAGCAGGTTGGACGCGGATCGCGGCGGAATTGAACCCGAATTGGCTCAGGGCCGTGGCGGATCTCGCCGAAGTACAACGCAGGGACACCGCGTGGATCGAAACCATCATCGAAGCCGAAGCTGCCGTGCGCTTCTCCCGGCCGGGAGGAGAGGGCGCGTCCCTACGAATCGCGCCGGAGGGCTGGTCGACGATGGCCGAGGGCCTCGCTCGACGCCTGGCACGTCACGCGCTGCGCGAGGTCGGCGCGGGCCGGGACGTGACGCGGACGCATGTGTTGCGGATGGTCGGCGCTTTGCGGACCGCGCGGCCCGGTTCTGGCATCGAACTCCCTGGGGGCAGGACGCTGCGCCGCGACGGCGAAGCCTTCTGGTTGGAGGGGCCGACAGACGCCTCCGGCAAGCCCCGGACCAATTGCTAACGTCAACCCTCTCCAGCGGAAATCCGGTTTCCAGGGGTCCGATTCCGGGCTCTGGAACGGCGAGCGCCTTCGCTCTCTTGCCGGGTCTACGCTGGGCGCGTCCCCCACAGGAGTCGTTGTGAACCAGCAGGTTTTCAAGAACATGGCCGTTTGGGTCGTGTTGATCGTGATGATGCTGCTCGTCGTGAGCCTCATGCGCCAAGGCGACGAAGCCCCGCGTCAAATCCCCTATGACGAGCTGATCACCTGGATCGAGACGAATCGGATCCAGGACATCACGCTCGAAGAGGGCCAGGTCAGTGGCGAGAACACTGATGGCGAGAAGTTCGAAAGCTACGTGCCCGAGCTGTTCTACGCCCAGGTCTCTCAAGAACTACAAGAGCTTCGGCAGCGCTCGCCTGACGTTCGCATCCAGACGCTTCCCCGCCGCGAGAGCTCGATCTGGCAGCAGATGCTGCTGTGGTGGGTGCCGTTCATCATCCTGATCGGCCTCTGGTTCTTCGTCATCCGGCAGATGCAGTCGGGGGGCGGCAAGGCCATGAGCTTCGGCAAGAGCCGCGCTCGCCTCCTCACCGAGAGCCAGCACCGGGTGACGTTCGAGGACGTGGCCGGCGTGGAAGAGAGCAAGGCCGAACTCGAAGAGATCATCGCGTTCCTGCGCGACCCCAAGAAGTTCACGCGCCTCGGCGGCCGGATCCCGAAGGGCGTCCTGCTCGTGGGCCCTCCGGGTACCGGCAAGACGCTGCTCGCGAAGGCAGTGGCTGGCGAAGCCGGCGTTCCGTTCTTCTCGATTTCAGGCTCGGACTTCGTGGAGATGTTCGTGGGCGTGGGCGCATCGCGTGTCCGCGACTTGTTCCAGCAGGGCAAGAAGAATGCCCCGTGCATCATCTTCATCGACGAGATCGACGCGGTGGGTCGCCACCGGGGCGCCGGTCTCGGCGGCGGGCACGACGAGCGTGAGCAGACGTTGAACCAGTTGCTGGTCGAGATGGACGGCTTCGAATCCAACGAAGGCGTCATCCTGATCGCGGCGACGAACCGGCCCGACGTGCTCGACCCCGCGTTGCTTCGTCCCGGACGCTTCGACCGCCGCGTAGTGGTGCCGCGACCGGACCTGCGCGGTCGTGAAGCGATCCTCCGGGTGCATACGCGCCGGGTGCCGCTCGGCGACGACGTTGAGCTCGAAGTGATCGCGCGCGGAACGCCGGGCTTCGTGGGTGCCGACCTGCAGAACCTGGTTAACGAAGCGGCGCTGTTGGCCGCTCGTCGCGACGCGAATCGCGTTTGCATGAGCGACATCGAGCACGCCAAGGACAAGGTCATGATGGGCGCCGAGCGCCGGTCGATGATCATGAGCGACGAAGAGAAGCGGAGCACGGCCTTTCACGAAGCCGGGCACGCGCTGGTGGCGGCGCTCAGCGAGGGCTGTGACCCGGTGCACAAGGTCACCATCATCCCGCGCGGCATGGCCCTTGGCCTGACGCAGACGCTGCCGATCGAAGATCGCCTCAGTTGGAAGCGCTCGCAGATGGTGGCCAACATCAAGTACGCCATGGGTGGCCGCGCTGCGGAGGAGGTCGTGTTCAACCACTTCTCCACCGGTGCTGCCAACGATCTCCAGCAGGCGACGGGAATGGCTCGCGACATGATCTGCCGCTACGGAATGAGCGACAAGATCGGTCCGGTTTCGTTCGACGATGGGGGTGGCGCCGATGTGTTCCTGGGCCGCGACTTTGCCGCCAAGCAGAACTACAGCGAGCAGACCGCGCAGGAGATCGACTCCGAAGTGAAGTTGTTGCTGCAGGGTCTCTATGACGCCGCCAAGGCGCTTCTGATCGAGAATCGGTCGACGCTGGATTCCATCGCGGAAGGCCTGCTGGAACGTGAGACGCTCGAGGGCAAGGACATTGCGCTCTTGATCGCCGGCGAGCCCTTGCCGCCCATGCCGGTACCGCCGGTCGAGGAACCCGTCGTGGCGCAAGCGCCCACGGCGGATGACGAAGATGCTGAGTTGAACGAGGGAGACCTTCCCGACCCGGAGCCGGTGCCGGGCTGACCGCCACCTTCCCCCCAGAAGAGGAACAGCGATGGAACCCACGGTCTTCTCGCCAGAGCGCGTGACGATCGTTGGCGTCCTGAACGTCACGCCCGATTCGTTCTCGGATGGGGGACGGTTCGTCGCACCTGGGGACCAGGTCGACGTGCCGGAGGTGCTACGCGTGGCACAGGCGCTGGTGGGGGCAGGCGCGCACGTCCTGGACGTGGGCGGCGAGTCCACACGCCCGGGCGCAGATGCCGTGTCGGTAGCGGCCGAGATCGACCGCACTGCCCGTGTTGTGGAGGCGCTGGTCAAGGAGTTCGCCGTCGCGGTCTCGATCGACACGCGGAAGGCCCCCGTGGCGGAGGCGGCCCTGGAAGCCGGTGCCTCGATCGTGAACGATGTCTCCGGAGGGTCGTTCGACGGTCGCATGTTCGGTGTCGTCGCCGAGCGCGGCGCCAGCGTCGTGATCGGGCACGCGCGCACCACGCCAGATCGGATGCAGCGCGAGATCTCGTTCGTCGATGTCGTTGCCGAAGTTGCCGATGAACTCGTCGCGGCCGTCTCCGCCGCGCGAGCAGCCGGCGTAGCGGCGTCCCGAATCGCCGTGGATCCCGGAATCGGTTTCGGGAAACGACTCCCGGAGAACCTGGCGCTGCTGGCGAATCTGCCGCTCTTGCGCGCGAGGGCAGGGTGTCCGGTGTGGGTCGGTGTCTCGCGAAAGTCGTTTCTGGGCGAGTTGACCGGCGACGCCGTCGAAGAACGGGATCTCGCGGGACATGTGGCCAGTGGCATCGCCGTCTTCGAGGGCGCGGATGCGGTGCGCGTCCATGATGTCGCCGGAGCGCGGCGGGCCGTGGCCGTTGGACAGGCACTGCGCGCAGCGCGGAGGCCTTCGGCGTGATCCAGTACGTCATCGAACTCGCGCACTCCCAGTTCCAGGACATCCTGGGCTTTCTCGCCGAGAACTACAGCCCGGTCCGCGACACGATCGAGATCCTGGTGGTGGCCTCGGTCATCTACGGCGTCCTCATCATCGTGCGCGGAACCCGCGCGACGCAGGTGCTGGTGGGGGTGTCTGCGCTGGTGGCCCTTCGTGGGATTGCAGGCGCCGTCGAGTTCCAGACCCTGACCTGGATCTTCGACAACTTCTTCGCCTACTTCCCCGTGATCCTGGCGATCCTGTTCGCGGACGACATTCGTCGCGCATTGGCCCGACTCGGCCGTGGCTTCGTGCCTCGTTTGACCGAGCGGCAGGAATCCGAACTCCTGGAAGAAGTGGTGCGTGCCTGCCAGACGTTGCAGCAGCGCCGCGTTGGCGCGTTGATCGTGATCGAGCGGGAATCGACGATCGACGACCACGTGCAGGGAGGCGCCGTCATCGATGCCATGCCCTCGAAGGAGCTGCTGATCTCTCTCTTCATGCCCGCGTCGCCTCTGCATGACGGCGCGGTCTTGCTACAGGACGGCAGGCTCTCGCGGGCTGGCGCGATCTTGCCGCTGACGCTTCGCACCGACCTGCCTGAAGGCGTCGGGACCCGTCACCGTGCGGCGGTCGGCGTCAGCGAGCTGACCGATGCCGTCGTGGTGGTCGTGTCCGAAGAGACCGGCGCGATTTCAGCCGTGATGGGGGGCGACATGGCGCGTGACCTCGATGCCCCCGAGCTGCGTGTCACGTTGCGCGACTACCTCTCCCGCGGACCGGGGGAGGAAGACGTCGAACCCGTGGTCGACGACGACACGGATTCCCAGGAGCCGCCGACGGGCGAGATGGCCGCAGAAGGCGCAGGGCGGACATGAAGGGCCTTCGGCACATTCGGTACTGGATCTTCTCGCTGCTGAGCGCTGTGCTGCTCTGGAGCGTGGCCAACAGCACTTCGCCGGTCGAGAGACCGTTCGACGTCCCGGTGCAAACGGCCGGTGTGCCGGCCGGCTTCGTCGTGACCGGGCAGGATTACGATCGCGTCAATATCCGGGTTCGCGGAAGTCGCGCGGGGCTCGCGAGCCTGACGGCGACCGACCTCGTCTACGTGGCCGATCTTTCGGCATCCGGAGCGGGTAGCAACCCGCACGAGGTCGACGTGACCACGATCGAGCGGGGCTTGCCCCGCGGCGCCGATGTCGTGAGTCGGGCACCGCTCAGTATCGACTTCGTGCTCGAAGAGAAGCAAACGCGCTCGGTCGCCATCCGGGCGGACGTCCAGGGGCGACCCGCGAGCGGATACCGGATCGAGGGCATCACGCTCTCGCCCGAACGCGCCACGGTTTCGGGCGCGCGCACGGAAGTTCTTGGGTTGCAGGAAGTGCTGACCGAGAAAATGGATATCGACGGAGCGCAGGGACCGATCCAGCGCCGCCTGAAACTGGTCGAAGGCGGGCGCCACGTGTGGCTCGACGGGATCGAAGAGATCGAGGTGCGCGTTGATGTCGTGCCCCTCCCGCCGGAAGAACTCGCGGATCGCGAAAACGGGGAGACGCAGGGGTGAGCCGACAAAGACTATTCGGGACGGACGGGGTCCGCGGGACCGCCAATGTCTATCCGATGACGGCCGAGGTCGCGCTGGCCTTGGGCCAGGCGGTGGCGCACGTATTCCGAAAGAGCGGCGGGCTCCATCGGATCCTGATCGGAAAAGACACGCGCCTGTCTGGGTACATGTTCGAGGACGCGCTGGCGGCCGGAATCTGTTCAATGGGGGTCAACGTCATCCAGGTCGGCCCCATGCCGACGCCGGCGATGGCATTCCTGACCGCCGATATGCGTTGCGACGCCGGTGTCATGATCTCGGCCAGCCACAACGCGTATCAGGACAACGGCATCAAGTTCTTCGCGCACGACGGTTTCAAGTTGCCCGACGCACTGGAAGACCAGATCGAAGCCCTGATCGGATCCGGCGAGCTAGAAGATCTGCGGGCCAGTCCCGAGGAGATCGGCCGAGCGCGACGAATCGACGACGCGGAAGGGCGTTATGTCGTCTTCCTGAAGAAGACCTTTCCGCTGGACCTCAGCCTGGAAGGTCTTCGTGTGGTGCTCGACTGCGCCAACGGAGCGGCGTACAAGGTGGGCCCGACGGTACTCGAGGAGCTCGGCGCCGAGGTCATTGCGCTAGGTGTCGAACCCAACGGGGTGAATATCAACCTCGACTGCGGTTCCCTGCATCCGGAGAAACTTGCGGCCAAGGTCCGGGAAGTTCGGGCCGACGTCGGGATCGCGGTTGACGGCGACGCAGACCGCGTGCTCTTCGTGTCCGAGAAGGGCGAGGTCATCGACGGGGACTCTGTGCTCGCGTTGTGCGCGCGAGACCTCGTCGAGCGTCAGGAGCTTCGCGGTGGCGCCGTGGTTGCGACCGTGATGAGCAACCTCGGACTCGAGCGCGCACTCGCCGAACTCGACGTCGAGCTGATCCGCACCCAGGTGGGCGACCGGTACGTGGTCGAGGAGATGCGTCGCGGTGGCTACGCGTTGGGTGGCGAGCAGTCGGGGCACATCATCTTCCTCGATCACAACACCACCGGAGACGGCCTGCTGACCGGGCTCCAGGTGCTGGCGATCATGAAGCGCAAGGGACGTCCGCTGTCAGAACTTGCTGACTGCATGGAGCGCTTCCCGCAGGTGCTCGTGAACGTCGCCGTCAGCGAGAAGCGTCCGATCGAGGATCTCGCGGACTTCCAGAAGAAGCTTTCAAGCGTCGAACAGGAACTCGGAAACCGGGGCCGCGTGCTTATCCGCTATTCAGGAACCGAGGCCAAGGCCCGCGTGATGGTCGAGGGCGAAGACGAACGCCGGGTGAATGAATTGGCCAACGAACTCGCCGACGATCTCGTCAAGGCGTTGGGGGCGCGATCGTGAAGCGAAGACTGGTAGTGGGACTCGATGCGGCGGCGGACCTGCGAGAGGCAACCGGGACCGCGGGCTTCGATCTTCCGCGCGTCGCAAGTCTGGCGGAGCTGGCGGGCGCCGGCGGCGTTCGGCTGACGCTGGGAGAAGAGATGTTCCCGATTTCCGAGGCCGACCTGCGCGACACGGCACGGGCCATCCGGGGTCTCGAACTCCGGATGCCGCCGATTCCGGTGCTTGTGAAGTCCGCTCTCGAGGCACGTCCCGAACGGGTACTCCTCGCATCGGCCCCTCGGGATGGCCGACGCTCGGCGCCGCTCGAATTCAGCGCTTGGGGCGACGCGGTGCCTCCGGTCATTCGGACGCTGGAGGAAGCCGGCATCGAAGTGGCGGTCTCCGTCGCGCCGGACATCCAGGCGGTCAAGGGTGCCCACGCCGTGGACGCCAAGGCGGTTGAACTCTTCACGAGTTCCCTGGTCGACTTGCCGCCGCGTGAACGCGCGGAGGCGCTGACGGCCCTTGGCGACGCGGCACGGTTCGCCGCCAAGCTGGGGATGCGGGTCGGTGTGGGCGGCCGTCTGGACGAACGACAGCTGCCGGTCGTGCTGGATGCCGCACCGATTGCAGAATGGGCCGCAGTCGGGCGTGCCTGGGTCGGACGCTCGCTACTGCTTGGCATCGAACGCACCACCCGAGACCTGCGGAGCGCGGTCGCCTAGCGACGCGCCGGAGGCTGCCGGATGCAATCGCCCTATTGGCCGCTCGTTTCCGCGCGCGAGATGCGCGCGCTCGACCAGTACACGATTTCTTCGCTTGGTGTTCCGGGCGAACTGCTGATGGAATCGGCCGGCCGCGCATGCGTGCGCGAGATCCTCGACGAGCGGCCCGGCGCTGGCCCGATCGTGGTGGTTGCCGGAACCGGGAACAACGGCGGCGACGGGTTCGTGATCGCGCGACACCTCAGCCTGTTGGGGGTGCCGGCCGAAGTCTGGCTCGTTGGCGATCGAGGGCGTGTCGCCGGAGACGCGGCCGCCAACCTCGAACGGCTCTCGCCTCTTGGTGTTCGGGTGCGGAGTGACGCCCCGGCCCCGGAAGGCCCGACCGTGGTGGTCGATGCGTTGTTTGGCACCGGTCTGTCGCGAGCGCTTGCGGACGAACCCGCGGATGCCGTCGGGTGGATCGCGCGGGCAAGAAGCGCCGGGGCGAGGGTGGTCGCCGTGGACCTGCCGTCGGGTCTGGATGCCGATACGGGGCAGCCTCTGGGCGTCGCCGTCGGAGCCGACCGGACGGTGACACTGGGCTTGCCCAAGCGCGGATTGGCGCTGGAGCCGGGTCGAAGCCTGGCCGGCCACGTCCGCGTGGCACGGATCGGGATCGCGGACGAGACGCCCGATCTCGAGCCCCTGGTAGGTCTGTGGACCCGAGCATCTGCGGCTGACTGGTTGCCACGACGTCCCGCTGCGGGCCACAAGGGAACCTTCGGCCATGCGCTGCTCGTGGCCGGAAGCGGCGGCAAGACCGGGGCCGCAGCGCTCGCGGTGGCGGGCGCCCACCGCAGCGGCGCCGGCCTCGTCACGCTCGCTTGCCCGGAAGGCTCGATGGGCATCCTGGGAACGAAGTGCACCGAGGCGATGACGTCTGGGTTGGCAGAGGGCCCGGACGGCGCCATCGGACCGGGTGCCGAGAAATCCATCCTCGAACTGGCGGCGGGTCGCGACGTCGTAGGCGTTGGCCCGGGCTTGGGCCGCAGTCCAGCGACCTGCGAAGTCGTGCGTCTGGTGACGCTGGCCATCGATCGTCCCATGCTGCTCGACGCCGACGCGCTCTTTGCGTTCTCGGACGATCCCGCGGCACTCCGATCGCGTACGCACCCCACCGTGCTGACGCCGCACCCGGGCGAAGCGGCGCGCCTACTGGGAACGGACGCGGCTGCGCTGAATCGCGACCGGATCGCCGGCGCGTGTCGGCTCGCCGAGCTCACGGGCGCCGTCGCGATCCTGAAGGGCGCCGCGACCGTGATCGCTGAGCCCGGCGGGCGGGTGCTCGTGAACCCGACAGGCGGGCCGGTGCTGGGCGCCGGCGGGAGTGGCGATGTCCTCGCAGGAATCGTGACCGGCTTGCTGGCGCAAGGGCTGCCTGCGTTCGAAGCCGCCGCACTCGGTGTCTTCGTGCACGGCGCTGCCGCCGACCGGCTCGCGACGGTGCGAGGTGACGTGGGCATCCTGGCCAGCGAAGTCGCCGCGGAAGTGCCGTCGGCCATCGCCGCATTGGCCGTTGCGTCTTCGCGCGAACCTTTTGGAGCCGCCGATGCGCTGGATTTCCCGGAACCCGGCTGATACCCAGGCGCTGGCCCGGGGGCTCGCTGCCGCACTCGATGAGGGCGGCGTGGTGGGTCTCTGCGGCGCATTGGGGGCCGGGAAGACCGAATTCGCGAAGGGCCTCGCTGCGGGTCTCGGCATCGACGCCGCGCAATTGTCGAGTCCGACCTTCGTGATTGCGGGTGAGTTGCCGACGGCGCCCAGTGCGGTCGTCGAGCGTCTGGTCCATGCGGATTTCTACCGGGTCGAGCACGAAGACGAGCTCGAGATGGCTGGACTCGCGGATTGGCTGGCACCCGGTACTTTGCTGCTCGCCGAATGGGCCGATCGCTTTCCCCGGGAACTCCCGGCCGACCGCCTCGATATCCGGATCGAGCGTCCGGCCGATGGTGACCCGGAGGACCGCATCGTTTCCGCCCGTGCCCTGGGCGGCCCGGGAGGCCGGTTCGAACGAGTGCTCGAGCGGTGGAGTGAAGCATGTCCTTGATCGTCCAAAAATTTGGCGGGACCAGCGTCGGCTCGGTGGAGCGGATCCAGAACGTTGCGCGACGCGTCGTGGCAACCCGGGAAGCGGGACACCAGGTCGCCGTGATCGTCTCGGCGATGTCGGGAGAGACCAACAAGCTCGTCGCGCTCGCCGATGCGATCGGTGGCGAGTCGCCCAGTGAACGCGAGTACGATGTGCTGGTATCGACCGGTGAGCAGGTCACGATCGCACTGCTGTCGATGGCCATTCACGCGCTCGGCCATGGCGCCGTCAGTTTCACGGGTAGCCAGATGGGCTTGCGAACGGACTCGGCCCACAGTCGCGCACGGATCGAACACATCGATGCCGATCGGATCCGCAAGGTGCTGGAGAGCGGCGCGGTCGCCGTGATCGCTGGTTTTCAAGGGACCGACGAACAGGGCAATATCACGACGTTGGGGCGCGGTGGGTCGGACACGTCCGCCGTCGCCGTGGCGTGCGCCCTCGCAGCGGACGCTTGTGAAATCTATACCGACGTCGACGGCGTCTACACCACGGACCCGAACATGGTCTCGGCGGCACGCAAGCTCGACCGCATCTCGTATGATGAGATGCTCGAACTCGCGAGTCTCGGCTCCAAGGTTCTGCAGATCCGGTCGGTCAAATTTGCCATGCAATACGACATGCCCATTCATGTGCGCTCGTCTTTTCACGACGGCGAAGGCACATGGGTGGTTCCCGAGGGAGACGTGATGGAACAGCTCGTCGTTTCCGGCGTGACCTACAACCGCAACGAAGCCAAGGTGCGCGTCGCCGACGTGAAAGACACGCCGGGGATGGCAAGCAAGATCTTCGGGCCACTCGCCGAGGCCGGCATCGTGGTCGACATGATCGTGCAGAACGTGTCCAACGATGGCTCCACCGATATGACCTTCACCGTCCCAAAGGCCGACCACGAGCGCGCGCTCGAGATCGCGTCGGGGCTGAGTGCTTCGCTTGGAGACCTTCGGGTCGAGGGCGATCCCGAGGTCGCCAAGGTTTCGATCGTCGGCCTCGGCATGAAGGACCATGCCGGTGTTGCGGCCAAGATGTTTGAGGTGCTGGCGACCGAAGGCATCAACATCCAGATGATCACGACCAGTGAGATCAAGGTCTCCGTCGTCATCGACGAGAAGTACACCGAACTCGCGGTGCGCGCGTTGCACCAGGCATTCGTCGAAGACGGTGCGGAGGAGCCTCGCGAAGACAGCTGATCGAGCCCGCGGTCCCGCGGAGTCCCTTGGCTTGGAAAACGATCGCATCGCAGGGGTCCACCTGATGCTGCTCGCGCTCGCGGCGGGTGTCGTGCTGGCGCCTCCGGCGCCGCTGACAGATCCGGTCCGGCCGAAGGGAGAGGGCGTCGAGCGACTGCTGTGGGGTGAGCGGCTTGACGTAAACCTTGCGCCCGCTTCGGCGTTGGAAGTTCTCCAGGGGCTGGGGCCGACGCGTGCGGGCGCCATCGTGGCCGGTCGCCCTTTCTGTGCGGTGTCGGATCTGTTGCGAGTGCGGGGGATCGGCCCCGTTACGTTGAGGCGAATTCGGGCGTCACTCGAAGTGCGCGAATGGCCGAAAGAGTGTGCGGCTGCACGCAATTGAACCGCGCGCCGTCCGGCCGCTAGGATCGACCGACCACCAGGAGCGAGCCCTCGCAGGAATTCCTCGAACGCGCACGGCGATTCATCGCCGACAACCTGTGGAGCAACGAGCCGCTCAAGCCGGCACCGCTCGGCTGGCTGCGATCGATCATCCAACTCGCGATCGTGATCAGCGAGGGGTTCGTGCGCGATCAGCTCCTGCTTCGCGCTCACGGGCTCACCTATCTGACGTTGTTCGCGCTGGTTCCGCTCCTTGCCATCGTGGTGTCCGCACTGAACGCGTTCGGCGTGGATCAGCAGATCGTGCTCGAACTCTTCGACCAGTTTGCCGGTGTCATTCCTGAAGAAATCCGGGGTGAGATCCTGGCGACATTGGCCGACTTCCAGTTCGGCACCTTGGGTGCTGTCGGCGGCGCAACGTTGTTGGGTACGACCATCTGGGGAATCGGTAGTGTCGAGAAGGCCCTGAATGCCGTGTGGGGTGTCGCTGAGCAGCGGCCCTGGTCGCGTCGCGTCCCCGACTACCTGGCGGTCCTGATCGTGGCCCCGGTCCTGATGGGCATCGCGCTCCCGCTGCGGGTGAGTCTCGAGAGCGATGTCGTGGTGCAGGAACTCCTCAATCTCCCCGGGATCGAGCAGGCCTATGCGACGGGTCTGCAGTACGCGCCGGTCCTGCTGTTCGTGCTGGCGTTCTCATTCCTCTACTGGTTCTTGCCCAACACGGTGGTGCGTCTGCGCTCGGCCTTGATCGGCGGTGCGGTCGCCGCGTTCCTGTTCACGTTGGCGCAAGTCGGTTACGTCGAGTTCGTCCGGGCCTCTGCCCGCTACCACGCGGTGCTGGGTTCGCTGGCGGTGGCCGGTCTGCTGCTGGTCTGGATCTACTTTTCGTGGTCCATCGTGCTCTTTGGCGCCGAGGTCGCCTACGCGAGTCAGACCCTCAGTCTCTACCGGCGAGAAGTGCAGGGGGCGCCTGCCGGGCCTGCGGCCCGGGAGTCGATCGGGCTGGCCATCGCGCTGGAGTGTGCCCGAACGTTCCGGGACGGTGCGGAGCCGCGGACGCCGGATCGGCTCTCCGACAGCCTGAATGTCCCGCTGCGGACCGTTCGCGAGGTCCTCGACACCCTCCACGATGCCGACATCGTGCGCCCGTGCGGCGACCCACCGAACGCCTACCAGATCGCGCGTCCCATGGAGCAGATCCGGGTCGCAGACGTGCTCTCGGCCCTGCGCGGCCCACGGGAGGTAGCGCTCGCGAGTTCGGACGTGGCTCGAGAAGTCGCCGCGGTGCTCGACGATGTCGACAAGAACGCCGCAGTGGCCAGCGAGGCGCGGAATCTACGCGACCTGGTCGAGGGGCTCCGGCCGGGCGTTGACCCGGAAGAGGGCGATTCGTAGCTTCGTTCCGCAGCATGCGGATCTACCTCGACCACAACGCCACCACGCCCGTTCGCGAGGAAGTGGTCACGGCGATGACCCAGGTGCTTCGAGAGCACCATGGGAACCCGTCGAGTACACATCGCGAGGGCGCCATGGCGCGTCGCTTGATGGAAGATGCACGCAGCTCTGTCGCGTCGTTGGTGGGCGCGTTTCCCCGCGACATCGTCTTCATGGGGAGCGCGACCGAGGCCAACAACACGGTCCTGGCGCATGTGCTCTCGAACGCGGGCGACGCCCATGTCGTGACGACGTCGGTGGAGCATCCCTCGGTCGAAGAGCCTCTCGCGCGCGCTGAGGCGACGGGTCGAGCGCGCGTGACGCGGTTGGCCGTCGACGGCGATGGCATGATCGACCTGGCCGCGCTTGAAGCCGCCCTTGCCGAAGGCGCAGACCTGGTGACGACCATCCTGGCGAACAACGAAACGGGGACCCTCCAGGATGTCGCCGCGATCGGACGGGTGGCCGAAGCCGCGGGGGTGCCGTTTCACGTCGATGCCACGCAGGCTGTCGGAAAGGTGCCGGTCGACGTCGTCGCCATCGGGGCCCAGTGGCTCGTCGGCTCTGCCCACAAGTTCAATGGTCCGAAGGGCGCGGGCTTCCTGGTGGCCCGGTCCGGCGCGCTGCAGCCCCTCGTGCACGGGGGCCCGCAAGAGAAACGCCAACGCGGGGGTACCGAGAATCTCGCCGGGATCGTCGGTCTCGGGAAAGCCTGCATGCTGGCCGAGACCGAGTTCGCGTCGCGTGCCGAGCATGTACGTCATCTCCGCGACCGACTCTGGGCCGGGATCGAGAAGCGTGTTCCGGCGGTCGTTCGCAATGGCGCCGCGGAACGCGTGCTGCCCAATACGTTGAACGTCGAGTTCCAGGACACCGCCGGCGAGATCCTGCTCGAAGCGCTGGACGGCGAGGGCGTCGCCGTTTCGGTTGGCGCGGCCTGTCACTCGGGTTCGATCGATCCCAGCCGGGTGCTGCTTGCGATGGGTCGATCCGCGGAACAGGCACGAGGCTGCTTGCGTTTCTCCGTCGGGCCGTCGAATACCGAAGCCGAGATCGATCAAGTGCTGGAATGGCTGCCGTCCCTGGTTGCGCGAGTTCGTGCGGTGCCGGTATGAGTGAACGCATCGTTGTCGGAATGAGTGGCGGGGTCGATTCGTCGGTCGCAGCCGCCATGTTGGTGGACGAGGGCTACGACGTCGTTGGCGTCACGATGCACCTGGCCGGGAGCGACAGTCGGTGCTGCTCGCTCGACGACGCTGACGATGCGCGGCGCGTCGCAGATCGTCTGGGAATCCGTTTCTACGTCGCGAACTACAAGGATGCATTTCGCGAGGAAGTCACCTTGCCCTTCGCCGACGCGTACCTCGCGGGTCGGACGCCGATTCCGTGTGTGACCTGCAACAAGCGCTTCAAGTTCGACCATCTGCTCGAACGCGCCCGAGCACTCGGTGGCGATGCCGTAGCGACCGGGCACTACGCGCGGTTGGAGCAGCGGCCCGACGGTCCGTCGCTCCACCGCGGCGCGGACGCGAAAAAGGACCAGGCTTACTTCCTGTTCAACCTGTCCGCCGAACAGCTCAATCACATCCGCTTTCCGCTGGGTGCGATGAGCAAGGACGAGGTGCGTGCTCGCGCGCGGGCGCTCGGGCTCGATACGGCCGAGAAACCCGAGAGCCAGGAAATCTGCTTCGTGCCTGACGGTGACTACGCGAAGGTGGTCGAGGCCTTGCGTCCGGAAGCGCTTCCGGGCACTGGGGATATCGTCGACGAGGCTGGACGCGTGTTGGGCCAGCACGGGGGCATTCATCGTTTCACCGTCGGCCAGCGCAAGGGCATTGGCGTCAGCGGTCCCGAGAAACGTTATGTCGTGGGTCTCGATGCAGCGCGGAACCGGGTCGTCGTCGGGCCTGCGTCGGCGCTCGGTTCGCTGGAAACGCGGGTCGAGGCTGTTTCGTGGACTTTGGCGGAGCCGCCGACCCAGCCGCTTCGCGCGAGCGTTCAGGTGCGCCATCAACACCGCGGCGCCATGGCCACGGTCACACCCGACGGCACGCGCGCCGCGACGGTCTGCTTCGATGAGCCCGAACGAGCTGTGGCGCCGGGGCAGGCCGCGGTCTTCTTTGACGGGGATCGTTTGTTGGGTGGCGGCTGGATCGCCGGGCGGATCCGTTGAGCGCCGATGCGCTCGAAGCGCGGCTGGGTCATACGTTCGCCGATCGGGGTCTGTACGCGCGCTCCCTGACGCACCCCTCAGCCGCCCACGAAGAGGATGGGTCTCGGGGCAACGAACGGCTGGAGTTCCTGGGAGACGCGGTGCTCGATCTCATCATCAGTCGCATCCTCTTTGAGCGTCATCCCGATTGGCACGAAGGAATGCTGACGCGTGCGCGCGCGCGGCTCGTGAACAAGGACTCGCTTGCGGCCCGCGCGCGAGAGATCGATCTGGGTGCGGCAATCCGTCTCGGCAAGACCGAACACCAGTCGCGTGGGCACGAGAAAGACAGCGTGCTGGCGAACGCCTTCGAAGCGGTCGTGGGCGCCTTCTATCTGGATGCCGGGCTCGATCGTGTCAGCGAGTTCGTGACGGCCCATTTTGCCGCGTTGCTCGAGGAGAGCGATGTGGCGGCCGCGGACCCGAAGACCGCGTTCCAGGAGTGGTCCCACGCCCACGAGAACGCGACGCCGCGCTACACGATGTTGGAAGATCGAGGCGACGAAGGAGGCGACGAACGCTTTCGCGTGGCCGTCGAAGTGCTGGGCGATGTTCGCGCCGAAGGGGTGGGTCGAACCAAACGCGCGGCTGAGCGCGTCGCAGCGGCGACTGCGCTCGCGAATGCGGAAGGATCCCAATGACTGACGTTCCTGAACGGGCGCATCGCGCCGGCGTGGTCGCCTTGCTGGGGCGCCCGAATGCGGGGAAGTCGACGCTGCTCAACCGTCTGCTCGGAGAACAGCTCGCGATCGTCACGCACAAGCCGCAGACCACGCGGAGTCGGATCCTCGGCATCCTGAATACAGACGACGCGCAGTTGTTGTTGTTGGACACACCCGGTTTCCACGTGAGCGGGAAATCGCTGAACAAGGCGTTGAACGAGATCGTCGACCGGGTCGCCGAGGATTGTGATGCCGCCGTTCTACTCGTCGATCCAGGACCGGGCTGGGATGAAGGTCACGATGCGATTCGCGCGCGCCTCGAGCGGCGTGGGGCGCACGTGATCGTGGTAGCAACGAAGCAGGACCTGGCGCGAGGACGCGACTCCGGCATTCCCGATGCTTTGCCGGTGTCAGCGGAAACGGGCGAGGGCATGGACGAACTCCTCGCGAAGATGGTCGACGCGCTTCCGGAGTCCGCGCCGTTCTACGGGCCGGACGAGATCACCGACCGCCCGATGCGATTCCTCGTGGCCGAGCTGGTGCGCCAGACGGTCTTCGAAGAACTTGGCCAGGAGCTCCCGTACAGCACCGCGGTCGAAGTCCTGGCATACGACGAGTCGCGCGAGGACCTGATCAAGATCCAGGCGAATCTCATCGTGGAGCGGAAATCCCAGAAGGGCATGGTGGTCGGCAAGGGCGGCGCCATGATCAAGCGGCTCGGCCAGCGGAGTCGGGCCGCGATCGAAGAACTGGTCGGCGGGCGGGTCCACCTCGAGCTTTGGGTGAAGGTGGAGCCGAAGTGGACGAAGCGGCCCAATCGGCTCAAAGCGCTGGGGTACGATTGATCCGGCGCGGGCTCTTTCGGCAATCCGTGCGCAATTTCGCAGCCGTTCCGAATTGACCCGAAGTCACGGTGCCGAAGTCACCTTTGGCAGGTTTACCGCCACTAACCCATCAGCTAGCGTCGGCCCGTTTTCCTTTGAGTCCCCCGGACTTGCAGTGCCAAGGAGCAACCTCCCATGTCCTCCACCCCCCTCAGCGCCGCGGACCTGCGTGCGCTCGCCCGCAGCCGCTCGATCGAGCGCGTGGTCGTCCTCGGTGCCAACGGCACCATGGGCTACGGCAGCGCCGCGCTCTTCACGACGGCCGTGCCCCACGTGACGTTCCTTGCCCGGACCACCGAGAAGGCACAGGAAGGACTGGAAGCGGCCATCGGCCAGGTGCGATCGCCCACCGTGGCGTCCCGGGCTTCCGTCGGGAGCTACGACGATGACCTCGAGAAGGCGGTGGGCGAAGCCGACCTCGTTTTCGAAGCCCTGACCGAGGACTTCGCGATCAAGAAGGACATGTTCGACCGCGTCGAGAAGGCTCGTCGCGACGACTCGATCGTGGCCACGGTGACGTCGGGCCTGTCGATCAACGCGCTGTGTGAAGGTCGAAGCGAGTCATTCCGCAAGAACTTCCTGGGCCTGCACGTATTCAACCCCCCGAACGTGATCGTGGGAACCGAGTTGATCGCCGGGAACGATACCGATCCGGGTGTCCTCGACTTCGTCGAAGCCTTCTCCCGCCTGCGCCTGGGCCGCGAGATCATTCGCACCCACGACACGCCCGCCTTCGCCGGCAACCGCGTGGGCTTCAAGCTGCTGAACGAAGCGGCGCAACTCGCCGAGCAGATCAGCCCCGTGCTCGTCGATCGGCTCGTCGGTCCCTACACCGGCCGCGCCATGACGCCGCTCGCCACCATCGACCTCGTCGGCTGGGACATCCACCGAGCGATCGTGGACAACGTCTACGAGAACACCGACGACGAAGCCCGTGAGACGAACAAGCTTCCGGCCTACATGGCGGCCTTGATGGACAAGGGCGTCATGGGCAACAAGAGTGGCGGCGGTTTCTTCAAGAAAGACGGCAAGACCCGTCTGGTACTCGACCCGGCAACGGGCGACTACACGCCGGAAGCAGATATCGAGTTGCCCAACCTGGGCTACATCGACGACGTCGCGCGCATGTACTCGCAGGGCCGTTACCGAGAAGGCATGGCCATCTTCCTCGCCGCCGATGGCGATGAGGCTGCCATCGCTCGCAAGGTGATCGCCGGCTACATCAGCTACGCCTTCCACCGTGTTGGCGAGTGCACGGACACGATCGACGGCATTGACCGCATCATGGGCACCGGCTTCAACTGGGCGCCGCCGTCGGTCCTGGTCGATGTCATGGGCCCGAAGGCCGCCGTCGACATGATCGCGCGCTCGGGCCTTCCGGTCCCGGCGGCGCTCGAAGCCGCCGCCGGCTCTGCGGAGCCCGATGCGTTCTTCCATCACCCGACCATCAACATCGGAAAGTTCTTCGTCGCCGGTTAGGCGTCGAGAAGAGGAGATCCCCATGGCAGTTTCTGAGGTCTACATTCTCGGCGGTTACCAGACCGACTTCGCCCGCAACTGGACGAAGGAGAGCAAGCACTTCTCGGCGCTGATGCGCGAGAGCGTGCTCGGCGGGCTCGAGGCCACCGGCATTGCGCCGGAAGAGGTCGAGAGCGCCCACGTTGGCAACTTTGCGGCAGAGCTCTATTGCATGCAGGGCCACCTCGGTGCGTTCTTCACCGAAGTCCATCCGGCCTTCAGCGGTCTCCCGACCGGTCGCCACGAAGCGGCGTGTGCATCGGGCTCGATCGCTTTGCTCGCGGCTTCGGCCGAGATCGAAGCCGGCCGCTATGGGCTTCAGGCCGTCGTCGGCATCGAGCAGATGAAGACGGTCGATTCAGGCACGGGTGGCACCTACCTCGGTACGGCGGCCTGGTACGAAGACGAAGCCGAAGGCATCGAAGCCCCGTTCCCGAAGCTCTTCGGTCGTCTCGGTGATGAGTACGACAAGCGTTATGGCCTCAACGACGACCATCTCGCTGAGATCAGCCGGCTCAACTACGACAACGCGAAGTTGAACCCGAACGCGCAGACCCGCACCTGGTACATGAACAAGGAGCACGCGCTCTGCCGCACGGACGACAATCCGGCCATCGGCGGTCGCGTCCGGATTTCCGACTGCTCGCAGGTCACGGACGGCGCGGTCTGCATGTTCCTGGCCAATGCCGAGTACGCAGAGAAGTACGCCAAGGGCATGGGCAAGAAGCTCGAAGACATCCCGCGGCTGAAGGGATGGGGGCACAACACGGCACGCCTGCGCTTCGACGACAAGATCGCCGAGAGCCGGAGCGCCGAGTACGTCCTGCCGCACGTGCGCAGCACGATCACGAGCGCCATGAAGCGCGCGGGTATCGCCGACGTGAATGGCATCGACGGCATCGAGACCCACGATTGCTTCACGACCTCCGAGTACATGGCCATCGACCACTTCGGCATCACCGCTCCCGGTGAGAGCTGGAAGGCTGTCGAAGAAGGCTGGCTCGAGATCGATGGCAAGCACCCGATCAACGCGAGTGGCGGCCTGATCGGCGCCGGTCACCCGGTCGGGGCGACGGGCGTGCGCCAGCTCCTCGACGGCTACAAGCAGGTTACGGAGACAGCCGGCGACTACCAGATCGAGGGTGCCAAGAACATCCAGACCTTGAACATCGGCGGCAGCGGAACGACGAGCTGCAGCTTCATCATCGGTCGCTAGGGAGCCCGGGCCGAAACCTCGGCTCCTTTTCCGCGCCGGCGACGATGATTCGCCATCATGGGGCCGGTCCTGTTCGCAGGGCCGGCCCTGTCTCTTTCAGGGATGAAACGGAGCCAATGACATGAAAACGGGTGAAGACGTTCGCGCGATCCTGGACGGAATCCGCGAGGGCGGTGCAGCGAAGAACCACGACAAGAACGCGGCACAGGGCAAGCTCTTCTGCCGCGACCGCCTCGCGCGCTTGCTCGACGACGGTTCCTTCGTCGAAGACGCCGCGCTGGCGAACGTGATGGCCGGCGACCTTCCGGCGGACGGCGTGGTCACTGGGACCGGTGCCATCGATGGCCGCACGGTCTGCGTGATGGCGAACGACTCGACCGTGAAGGCGGGCTCCTGGGGGAAACGCACGGTCGAAAAGATCCTCCGGGTGCAGGAACGCGCAGAGCGACTGCGTTGCCCGATGCTCTACCTCGTCGACTCAGCGGGCGCGCGCATCACGGACCAGATCGAGATGTTTCCCGGCCGGCGCGGCGCGGGCCGCATCTTCCACAATCAGGTGCGGATGTCCGGCTTCGTTCCGCAGGTCTGCTTGCTGTTCGGCCCGTCTGCGGCCGGTGGCGCGTACATCCCCGCGTTCTGTGATGTCGTCTTCATGGTGGACGGCAATGCCTCCATGTACCTGGGGTCGCCGCGGATGGCGCAGGAGGTGATCGGCCAGGATGTCAGCCTCGACGAAATGGGCGGGGCCAAGATGCACTGCTCTGTCTCGGGCTGCGGTGATCTGCTTGCCGCAACCGAGGAAGAGTCGATCGACGCGGCGCGCGCGTATCTATCGTACTTCCCGAGCCACTTCGAAGCCGCGCTGCCGGCCGTGGCGTCGGCCGAACCGGCCGAATCGCCGGCCGAGATCGAAAGCCTGATTCCAGAGAACGAGAACAAGACGTTCGATATGCGCAAGATCATCGAGCGCCTCGTCGACGCCGGCTCATTTTTCGAGATCAAGAAACGTTATGCGAAGGAGATCTTGACCGGGTTCGCGCGCCTGGACGGGCGCCCGGTCGGCGTGATCGCCAACCAGCCCAAGTCGAAAGGGGGAGTGTTGTTCGTGGAGTCGGCGGACAAGGCGGCGCGTTTCATCCAGCTCTGCGACGCCTTCGGCATTCCGCTGCTCTACCTGGCCGATGTCCCGGGCTTCATGATCGGCCAGAAGGTCGAACGCGAGGGCATTATCCGAGCCGGCGCGAAGATGGTCATGTCGATGTCATCGGCCACGGTGCCGCGAATCTCGGTGATCGTCCGAAAGGCGTACGGCGCCGGCCTCTACGCGATGGGGGGGCCGGGCTTCGAGCCGGATGCCTGTCTGGCACTCCCGTCGGCCATGATCGCCGTGATGGGGGCCGAAGCCGCCGTGAATGCCGTCTACTACAACAGGCTCCAGGCCATCGAAGACGAGGGCGAGCGCGCGGCGTTGGTCGACAAGCTCCGGGGCGAATACCGCGAGGATGTCGATCTGACGCGGCTGGCCAGCGAACTCGTCATCGACGCGGTCGTCGATCCGGCCGAACTGCGCCAAGAACTCGTGGCGCGCTTCCGGGTCGCTGCCGACCGCCGGGATGCAGCGCCGCCGAAGCGTCGTCCCGTGGTGCCCATGTAGGAACAGTCCCGCTCGTGGAAAAATGTTTCCGTGCTGGCGGAATCGGTTTTCCATTCGCGCCTGCCCGGATCCAAGGCCGATCGGGAAAATGTCCACGATTTCAGGGGCTTGGTACCTCGGGCAAAGTTGGCACCGCTCTTGCGTATGTAAGAGTCGTCCTGGGAAGGACCATCAGAAGGGGAATGGCTTTGCGCTCAAGAATTCAGGTTATCGGGGCATCCAGCTGGCGAGGTCTTGTTGCCGCCGCAGTGCTCTTGTTCGTGGCCAGTGCGGCCCAGGCGACACCCGTGTCCTACGGCTTTGTCAGTGGCTCGGCCATGCTGGACATCGAGGTCAACGGATCACCGATCTCCAGCCTCTCGGCCCCGGTCACGGGAACGTTCTTCACGTTCGACGCGATGGTGCCGGCGCTGACCGATCTCGAGATCGTGATCGATGACACGATCGATCTCGGCTTACTGCTCGGGACGCTCGATATCTCCGTCGTGGTCACCGACGGTGCCGGCTTCTCGGCCCCCGCAGGCGGAACCGGCCCTTGGACCTGGACCGGCGGACCCTTTGACATCGCCGCCGATGTCACGCTTTCCGGCGGCCTCGCCGGTGGTTTCAGCCAGTTGATCAACGTCTCGTCGCCGTCAGCAGGCGGAACCGTCGACGTGTCGGGAAGCAGCGGCACGCTGCACGCGGTGCGCTCGAGCATGTTCACGTTCCTGCACGGGGGTCAGACCGTCGAGGTCTTCGCCACGATCGACTTCGTCGGAG
The DNA here is from genome assembly GCA_029261815.1 of Deltaproteobacteria bacterium. Classification (GTDB taxonomy): domain Bacteria; phylum Myxococcota_A; class UBA9160; order UBA9160; family UBA6930; genus JAJDAP01. The sequence continues at coordinate 13,346 of JAJDAQ010000072.1, read as the reverse complement.
TGCCTGAGCCCGCGCTGGGCGCACTGATCCTGATCGGGATGGGCGCTCTGCGCCTGCGGCGCGTCTAGTCGCGTCACCCGCGTTGAGGGGGCCGGCCGTGCAGGCCGGCTTTCTCTGGTCTATGATTGCCAGTTAACGTTAACTGGCTGATATCGAGACAAACGTGGCGAGCGCGCAGGAAGATTGGTCCATTGGCGAGGTATGCCGGCAGACTGGGCTGTCGGCCCGGACCGTCCGGTACTACGAAGAGCTGGGGCTACTGCCGGGCGTTCGCCGACGCGAAGCCGGCCGCCGCATCTACGGCCCCGATGAACGCGAGCGCCTGCGCTTCATCACTCGCCTCAAGGCGTTCGGCCTGACGCTGCAGGAGATCGGGGACCTCAACGCCGTCTACGGCATCGAGGGCTCGACCCGCGCGATGCTTGAACGTCTGGACCAGCTTCTGGCCCACCACCTGCGCGGCGTTGACGAGCGCGTCCAGCAACTCGGTGGCCTACGAGACGAGATCGAGAAGTACCGAGACCATGTGGGAGCACGCGCAGCGACGCTCCGTCACGAGGAGGAAGCCTGATGGCCTCTGCAGAAATCACCCCCCTGGCACCGGCCCCCGAACGCATTCGTGTCGTGACGGCGGCTTCGCTCTTTGACGGACATGATGCTGCCATCAACATCATGCGGCGGATCCTGCAGTCGTTGGGCGCAGAGGTCGTCCACCTGGGCCATGACCGATCCGTCGAGGAAATCGTGGAAGCCGCGATCGAAGAGGACGCGCACGCGGTCGCGATCTCGTCGTATCAGGGGGGCCACGTCGAGTTCTTCCAGTACCTGGTTGATCGGCTCGCGGCCGGCGGTGCAGGCCATATTCGTGTCTACGGCGGTGGCGGCGGAACCATCGTCCCCGAAGAGATCGAAGCCCTCCACGCCTACGGGGTGGCGCACATCTTCAGCCCCGAAGACGGCCGCAAGCTGGGGCTCGAAGGAATGATCAAGACCATCGTCGACGAATGTCGGGCGCATGCGGACGCGCACCCGTTCGACGGTGACGTCGATGAGCTCTCGCCCGAGCGGACGGCCGATGTCGCGCGAGCAATCACGGCGCTGGAAGCCGATGCCGACTCCACCCAGGCGGCCGAACTTCGCGGGCGGCTCCGAACGCGGGCAGCCACGCGCGCGGTGCCGGTCGTGGGCTTCACGGGCACTGGCGGGGCGGGCAAGTCGAGTGTGGTCGACGAGATCGTGCGCCGTTTCCGCACCGATCATGCCGAGGCCTCGATCGGCCTGCTCCTGGTGGACCCCAGTCGGCGGAAGACCGGTGGGGCTCTGCTAGGCGACCGGATCCGGATGAACTCGATCAGTGGGGAGGGCATCTTTGCCCGATCGCTGGCGACACGACAGGCCCACCTTGCACTTTCCCAGGCCGTGAGCGACGCGGTCCTCGTCTTGAAGGCCGCTGGATTCGACATGATCCTGGTCGAGACGGCCGGTATCGGGCAAAGCGACTCCGAGATCGTCGACCTGGCCGACACGTCGATCTACGTGATGACGCCCGAGTACGGCGCACCCTCCCAGCTCGAGAAGATCGACATGCTCGAGCTGGCCGACCTCGTCGTGCTCAACAAGAGCGATCGCCGAGGCGCAGAGGATGCGCTGCGCGATGTTCGCAAGCAGTGGCGACGCAATCACACCGCATTCGAGGCCACAGATGCCGATGTGCCGGTGTTCGCAACGGTCGCGAGCCAATGGGATGATCCGGGCGTCGACCGGCTGTATGAAGCGATTCGAGCTGGCGCGGCCGCGCATGGCGGGCCCTTCGCCGGAGACACGCGAACCTCGCTCGCGATCGCGTCGCCGCCCAAGCTGATCCCGGCCGGTCGGGAACGCTATCTGGAGGAGATCGCTGATTCTGTTCGCCGTTACCGGTCCGAAACAACGCAACTGGTCGAACAGGTTCGCGATGCCGAGAGCCTCGACCGTGCCGCGAACGCTCTGGCTGACAGCGACGAAGCGGTCGTCACGACCCTGAGGTCACGCGCCGCGAATGCGCGCAGCCAGATCGATTCGAATCTCGAGGCATCCCTCGAAGCGTGGCCCGAACGGCGTGCGTCCTACGAAGCCGACTGCCAGTCGTACGGGGTTCGCGGCCGGGAAATCGAGGTCGAGAACCACGTCGAGACGCTCAGCGGGACGCGCCTGCCGCGCATCGCCGTCCCCGTGGACGAGGAACGCGGGGGGCTTGCCCGCTTCCTGCGCCAGGAGAATCTCCCAGGCGCGTTCCCCTTTACGGCCGGTGTTTTTCCGTTCAAACGCCCGGAAGAGGAACCGGCACGCATGTTCGCGGGCGAGGGCGGCCCCGAGCGCACGAACCGGCGCTTCCACATGCTCGCCGCCGATCAAGCTGCGAACCGCCTCTCCACCGCCTTTGACAGCGTCACGCTCTACGGGCGCGACCCCGACGAGCGACCCGATATCTACGGCAAGGTCGGAACCTCGGGCGTGTCGGTCTGCACGCTGGACGATGCCAAGAAGCTCTATTCCGGCTTCGATCTCTGCGATCCGGCGACCTCGGTTTCAATGACCATCAACGGCCCGGCGCCCACCGTGCTCGCGTTCTTCCTCAACGCCGCGATCGACCAGCAGGTCGAGAAGCACCTCGTCGCGGAGGGGGCGCTCGATGCCGTGCGCGCACGGATCGAGGGCGAACGCGGGCCGTTGCCGGCCTATCAAGGAGAACTCCCGGCCACGCATAGCGGGCTGGGGCTCGGGCTTCTCGGGATCCGCGGCGATGAAGCCGTCGATGCGGAGACCTATGCGCGCATCAAGGCGGAAGTTCTGCGCACGGTCCGCGGCACCGTTCAGGCCGACATCCTCAAGGAAGACCAGGCCCAGAACACCTGCATTTTCGGCGCCGACTTCTCATTGAAGGTGATGGGCGACATCCAGGAATGGTTCGTCGCGAACGAAGTGCGCAACTTCTACTCGGTCTCGATCTCGGGCTATCACATCGCTGAAGCGGGAGCGAACCCGATCACGCAATTGGCCTTTACGTTGGCCAACGGCTTCACCTATGTCGAAGCGTATCGAGCACGTGGAATGAGCGTCGACGAGTTCGCGCCGAACTTCTCGTTCTTCTTCTCGAATGGTCTCGACGCTGAGTACAACGTGATCGGTCGCGTCGCGCGGCGCATCTGGTCGATCGCGATGCGCGACGTCTACGGCGGCACCGAACGCAGCCAGAAGCTGAAATACCACATCCAGACCTCGGGTCGTTCGCTTCACGCGCAGGAAATGGCGTTCAACGACATCCGAACCACGCTCCAGGCGCTGACGGCGATCCAGGACCACTGCAACAGCCTACACACCAACGCGTATGACGAAGCGGTGACGACGCCGACCGAAGAGAGTGTGCGCCGTGCCTTGGCGATCCAGCTGATCATCAACCGGGAGCTCGGGATGACGCGGACCGAGAACGCGCTCCAGGGCTCCTATGCGATCGAGTGGCTGACCGACGCGGTCGAAGACGCGGTGCTGGAGGAGTTCGAACGCATCTCCCGGCGAGGCGGCGTCCTGGGCGCGATGGAAACGCACTATCAGCGCGGCAAGATCCAGGACGAGAGCATGACCTACGAGGCGCGAAAGCACTCGGGCGAGCTGCCGATCATCGGTGTGAACACGTTCGAGAGCCCGACGCCCGATGCGATGCAGCAGCCCCTCGCATTGATGCGAGCGAGCGGCCCCGAGAAGGATGCACAGATCGCGTCACTCGCGTCGTTCCGGGAGCGCCACGCGGCCGAGCGCCCGGCGGCGCTGGCCCACCTGCAGGACGTGGCGAGGGCGGGCGGGAACGTGTTCGAGGCCCTGGTCGAGAGCGTGAAATGCGCCTCGCTGGGCGACGTGACGGAAGCGTTGTTCAGTGTCGGGGGTCGCTACCGGCGCTCGATGTAACGGCTACGTTTCCGCTTTCCTGGGGTTACGGCCCCAGTTCGGCCCTGGCGGCAACCCCGGCGACCCTGTGGGCGCCCAGGGTGACCAAGGAGATGACATGGCAGACCTGGCCAAGTGGAAGGAACTCGCAACCAAGGAGCTCCGCGGCAAGGATGCAGACGAACTCGTCTGGGTGAGTCCGGATGGACTCGAGCTCAAGGCGCTCTACACCGCGGCCGACCTCGAAGGACTCGAGCACGTCGACACGCTTCCGGGTGTGTTTCCGTTCCTGCGCGGACCGCGCGCCACCATGTACGCCAATCGGCCGTGGACGCTTCGGCAGTACGCCGGCTTCTCGACCGCAGAAGAATCGAACGCCTTCTACAAGGCCAACCTGGCCGCCGGTCAGCAGGGCCTATCGGTGGCCTTCGACCTTGCCACGCATCGTGGCTACGACAGTGACCACCCGCGCGTGTCCGGCGACGTCGGCAAGGCCGGCGTGGCCATCGACTCGGTGGAGGACATGAAGGTCCTGTTCCAGGACATCCCGCTCGACAAGGTCACGGTGTCGATGACCATGAATGGCGCCGTGATTCCGATCCTCGCCAGCTTCATCGTTGCGGGCGAAGAACAGGGCGTGCCTGCGGAGCAGCTCGCCGGGACCATCCAGAACGACATCCTCAAGGAGTTCATGGTCCGCAACACGTACATCTATCCGCCGGAACCGAGCATGCGGCTGGTGGCCGACATCATCGCGTACACGGCTGAGAAGATGCCCAAGTTCAACTCGATCTCGATCTCGGGCTACCACATGCAGGAAGCCGGAGCGACGACCGTCCAGGAGCTGGCATTCACGATCGCCGACGGCCTCGAGTACGTCCGGGCCGCCATGACCAAGGGCCTGGATGTGGACGCGTTCGCCGGACGCCTTTCGTTCTTCTGGTGCATCGGAATGAACTTCTATCTCGAGATCGCCAAGATGCGTGCCGCGCGCCGCATCTGGGCCGAGCGAATGCAGAAGGAGTTTGCGCCCAAGAGTGCGCGCTCGATGATGCTGCGGACGCACTGCCAGACCTCGGGGGCCTCGCTCACTGAGCAGGACCCGATGAACAACGTGATTCGCACGACCATCGAGGCGATGGCCGCGGTCTTCGGTGGGACGCAGTCCCTCCACACGAACGGCTACGACGAAGCGGTATCCCTTCCGACCGACACGGCGGCGCGCGTGGCGCGCAACACGCAGCTCATCTTGCAGGAAGAGTCCGGTGTTCCGGCAGTGGTTGACCCTTGGGGTGGCTCCTACTTCATGGAATCGTTGACCGAGTCCGTCTACAAGGCCGCCAATGAACTGATCGACGAAGTCGAAGAGATGGGCGGCATGACGAAGGCCATCGTGGCCGGGGTGCCCAAACTCAAGATTGAAGAAGCAGCAACTCGTCGCCAGGCACGTGTCGACAACGGCGCCGACGTCATCGTGGGCGTGAACAAGTACGTGCTCGACGAGGAAGACCAGCTCGAAGTTCGCGACATCGATAACACAGCGGTGCGCGACTCCCAGGTGAAGCGACTCGAGGGCATTCGCGCGGAGCGCGACGAAACCAAGGTTCGCGAGGCCCTCGAACACATCACGGCGCTCGCGAAGAGTGGAGAAGGCAACTTGCTCGAGGCCTCGGTCCAGGCCGCGCGCGTGCGCGCCACGGTGGGCGAGATCTCGGAAGCGATGGAGAAGGTCTACACGCGTCACCGCGCAGAGATCCGCTCCGTCTCGGGGGTTTACGGCGGCGTGTACCAGGGTGATGAAGACTTCGAAGGCATCATGCGTGATGTCGATGCGTTCGCAGAACGCGAAGGGCGTCGTCCGCGAATGCTGGTGGTGAAGCTCGGACAGGACGGCCATGACCGAGGGATGAAGGTGATCGCGACGGCGTTCGCCGATGTTGGTTTCGACGTCGACGTGGGGCCATTGTTCCAGACGCCCGAAGAAGCTGCGCAGCAAGCGATCGATGCCGACGTGCACGTCATTGGCGTGTCGAGCCAGGCCGCGGGCCACAAGACGCTCGTGCCCGCACTCGTGCAGGCGCTTGCCGACAAGAACGCGTCGGACATCGCGGTCGTCGTGGGCGGAGTCATTCCGCCGCAGGACTACGACTATCTCCGCGAAAAGGGTGTCGAAGGGATCTTTGGCCCCGGTACGCCCATTCCGAAATCGGCGCGCGAAGTCCTCGAGATCGTCACGCGCCGTCAGGCCGGCTGAGCGGGGCAGGTTGGAGCAGCGGTGAGCGAGGCATCTGACGCACGTGATGCGATTCGCGCCGGAGACCGCCGGGCGCTGGCCCGTGCGATCACGGCGGTCGAGTCGACTCGGCGCGACCACCATGCCTACGGTCAGGAAATCCTGGAGGGTCTGGTCTCTGTCACTGGGAGCGGCGTCAGGATCGGGCTGACGGGTCCGCCAGGCGTCGGCAAGAGCACCTTCATCGAGGCCTTCGGCCTGCAGTTGATCGAGCAGGGCCACCGCGTGGCGGTCCTGGCCGTCGATCCTTCGAGTCCGGTCACTGGGGGCAGCATCCTTGGTGACAAGACGCGGATGGAACGCCTGGCGCAGAACGATCAGGCATTCATCCGGCCCTCGCCGTCTGGCGGCGCACTCGGCGGAGTCGCGCACCGGACGCGTGAGACGATGTTGTTATGCGAAGCCGGCGGTTATGACGTGGTGATCGTAGAGACGGTGGGCATCGGGCAGAGTGAAGTCGCGGTTCGCTCGATGGTGGATTTCTTCGCCGTGCTCCTGCAGCCCGGAGCCGGCGATGAACTTCAGGGGATCAAGAAGGGTGCGCTCGAACTTGCGGACGCCCTCATCGTCAACAAAGCGGACGGCGACCAGAAGGCATTGGCCCAGCGAACGCGAAACGAACATCAGCAGGCGCTCCACCTGTTGCGCCAGACCTCGGCCGCCTGGAAGCCGCGCGTGCTTGCCGCGAGTGCGATGACGGGAGAGGGCGTTTCCGAAGTCTGGGACACGATTCGCGAGCACCGTGCGGCCTTGACCGAGAGCGGCGAACTCGAAAGCCGGCGACGGGCCCAGTCGCGGGAGTGGATGTGGAACCTGGTGAGCGAGGGCCTTCAGGAGGCTTTTCGTTCGCATCCTGTCGTGTCGGCCAGGATCGCCGCATTGGAGGCCGAGGTGGAGGCCCAGAAGACGACGCCGGCGGCGGCCGCGCGCGAGCTGTTGGACGCATTCCAGGGCTGATGCCCCGCGGGGCAATCCTGGGCCGAGCGATTCTCGCGCAATCCGTGTTCCGAGGACACGCAGCTCTCAACGCGGAGGGCAGATCTGCCGAAGAGAATTCCGCTGGGTCGTCTGACGGCCTGGACGGAGAGCTCCAATGGTCCAGATCAACATGGCCGGCCGCGAGATCGTGCTGAAGCTCGTCTATTACGGGCCGGCGCTCTCGGGCAAGACCACGAATCTCCAGATGCTCCATGAGCTGCTGGATCCGTCCGCGCGCGGCAAGATGGTCACCCTCGATACGGCCGACGACCGAACCCTCTATTTCGACTTCCTGCCGGTTTCGTTCGGCACGGCCAATGGCTTCGCAGTGAAGATCAAGCTGTTCACGGTGCCGGGCCAGGTGATGCACAAGAGCACCCGCAAGGTGGTGCTCGCCGGTGCGGACGGGGTCGTCTTCGTCGCCGACAGTCAGAAGTCGTCGGCAAGCGCCAATGCGTACTCGTGGCGCGACATGGAAGCCAACCTCAAGTCGAACGGCATCGACTTCGACGCGATTCCCAAGGTCGTACAATTCAACAAGCGCGACCTGCCGGACGTCAAACCCCTCGACGAGATCCGCGAAGCCTGGGGCGACGTTCCCACCTTTCCGGCTACCGCGTCGACGGGCGAAGGCGTGATCGAGACCTTCCGCGAACTCCTGCGCCGCACCTATCGCTTCCTCGACGAGAAGCATCAGTTCGAAGCCAAGTTCGGTGTCTCGGAAGACGACTTCCTGAAGGGCGTGCTCAAGCGCCTCGGCTAGGACACCCGCCGCGCCGTGGTCGCTCCACGTTGTGACGCGGTACCCTGAGAGCCCCTGTATTCCGGAGGCTCCATGGCGAATCGCTTCTCGTACGCCGGTCGGCGGGTCGTTGTGACTGGCTGCCATTCCGGAATGGGAGAGGCAACGGCCCGAATCGTTCGGAGCCTGGGCGCCGAGGTGGTGGGTGTCGACATCAAGCCGCCGACGGTCGAGGTCTCCTCCTTCCACGAAGTCGATCTGCGTGACACCGGCGCAATCCACGACATGGTCGACGCCGTCGTTGCCGCAGGTCCGGTTGACCGGCTCTTCTACTGTGCGGGACTCCCCGGCACATTCCCGGCCCTGGACGTGATCGGGGTCAACTTCATCGGCATGCGATCGACGGCCGAGGCCTTCGTGCGGCACCTCCCGCGTGACGGTGCCATCGCCAGCATCTCGTCGTCGGCCGGGATGGCCTATCAGATGGCGGCCGCGCAGCTCGATCCGTTGCTCGCGTGCGAAACGGCCGATGAGGCCCGCGCGTGGGTGGCCGAACGGCAGGGGCAACTCGAAGGCTATTCGTTCTCGAAGATGGCGACGATCCTGTGGACGATCCGTCGTGCCGCGACCCTCACGCCCGCGACCGGCATACGGCTGAACTGCATCAGTCCGGGGCCGACGGATACGCCGATGATGCCGGCCTTCGTCGAAGTTGCAGGGCAGGACTTCATGGACAACTACCCGAAGCCGATCGGGCGCAATTCGACGCCCGAGGAGCAGGGATGGGCGATGGCGTTCTTGAATAGCGACGCTGCGAGCTATGTCTCGGGCGAGAACCTGTTTACCGATGGCGGCGGTGCCGGGGGAATGATGACGGGCGCCATCGCTCCGCCTGCGCCTCCTCCGATGAAGGGCGCGCGCTAGTGCGAAGCCGGCCGCGCGGAGGCTCCGAATGACCGACGTGATGCGGGGCGTCCGGATCATCGAGGTGGCCGAGCACACCTTTGTTCCGGCAGCATCGGCGGTGCTCGCCGACTGGGGTGCCGAAGTCATCAAGGTCGAGCATGCGGAGCGCGGAGATGCCATGCGCTCACTGGCGCGCACCGGCGTGGTCAAGCTTGGCGGTGATGTCCACGCGATTCTCGAACACTCGAATCGTGGGAAGAAGTCGATTGGCCTCGACCTGGGGCATCCCGAGGGCCTAGCGGTCCTGCACGCGCTCCTCCGTAGTGCCGACGTCTTCTTGACCAACAAGCTCCCCCACACGCTCGACAAGCTGAAGCTCGGCATCGAGGCGCTGCGGGCAGTGAATCCGAAACTCATCTACGTGCGCGGGACGGCGTTCGGCCCCAAGGGACCCGACGCGGCGCGGGGCGGCTACGACATGACCGCGTTCTGGTGCCGCGGTGCGAGCGGCGCGTCCTGTACACCCGCTGGCCTCCCCGGTGTGATCCCGCAACCTGCGCCCGCGTACGGCGATTCGATCGGAGGAATGACGATCGCGGGTGGCATTGCGGGGGCGCTGTTCAAGCGGGAACGCACCGGCGAGCCCTCCATCGTCGACGTGTCGCTACTCGGCACCGGAACCTGGGCCATGGGTGCGGCGGTGGCGCTGTCGCTGCAAACCGGCGAGCCATGGGCGCTTCCAACCGCGCCCGGAGGCCCCGGCAATCCGCTGGTGTCGATCTACCCCACGAGCGACGGGCGCTTCATCTCATTCGTGATGCTCCAGGGCCACGTCTACTGGGCGGACTTTTGCCGACACCTCGGCCGGGAAGAACTCACGATGGACCCGCGTTTCGCCACGGCAGAAGACTGGATGGCAAACGCGGACGCGGCTCGGGACGAGATCCGAGGGACGATCGCGCAGCGAACGCTGGCAGAATGGACCGCGGCCTTCGCGACCCTGGCGGGCCAGTGGGCCCCGGTCCAGAACACGATCGAACTGGCCCACGACGCGCAGGTCCTCGCGAATGGCTACCTCCAGTCGGCCGAGACCGCCGAAGGCGTCCCGTTCGAGTTGGCGGCAACGCCGGTGCAGTTCGATGAACAGCCCACCGGAACCGGACGGTCGCCCGGGTTCAACGAACACGGCGACGAGATCCTCGCGGGGCTTGGCTACGACGAAGCTGCGGTGCTGGCGCTAAAAGCCGCCGGAGCGGTGACTTGAAGTCCGCCGTCGAAGCCGCCGGAAACGCGCAACCCCGCGTCCTGCAAGCGATTCCGGGAATCCGGCGGTTTGACACGTCCGTCAACCGCAAGTAGAGTGCGACCCGTCTCCCGACCCCCTCAAGCGCCCTAGCGTGCCGGCGGAACCCGCCTCGGGTCCACACGGCAGAAGGGAACGCCCCCATGACCCAGCCTCCGAAGTCTGTGACATCTGCTGTCGGGACGCATGACGTGATCGCGTCGATCGAGTCAGCCCTGGATGATATCCGGGCAGGCAAGATGGTGATCCTCGTCGACGACGAGGATCGCGAGAACGAAGGCGATCTCTGCATGGCGGCCGAACTCGTGACGCCGGAGGCCGTCAACTTCATGGCCCGCTTCGGGCGCGGCCTGATCTGCCTGCCGATGACGGAGAGCCAGCTCGAGCGGTTGCACCTCGGCATGATGGTGCCGGACGCCGACAACTCATCGGGGTACGGCACGGCCTTCACGATTTCGATCGAGGCACGAGAAGGCGTGACGACGGGCATCTCGGCCCATGACCGCGCCCGCACGATTCTGGCCGCGATCGCCGAGGATGCGCGGCCCCATGACATCGTCCGCCCCGGCCACATCTTCCCGCTGCGCGCTCGCCGCGGTGGCGTGTTGCGCCGAGCGGGTCAGACCGAAGGTTCGGTCGATCTCTCGCGTCTCGCGGGGTTGAAACCGGCCGGCGTGATCTGTGAGATCATGAACGACGACGGAACGATGGCGCGCATGCCTGACCTCGTCGAGTTCGCCGCGGAGCACGATCTCAAGATCGTGACCATCGCCGACCTCATCAACTATCGCGTCAAGAAGGAAAAGCTGGTCCAGGCGGCCAGCGAAGCAATCCTTCCCACGGTCGATGGCGGTGAGATGCGCGCGATCGTCTACGAGAACCAGATCGACCATGTCGACCACATCGCGCTCGTGAAGGGTGACATCACCGAAGACGACGAAGTGCTTGTGCGCGTGCACAGTGAATGTCTGACCGGTGACGCGTTCGGGTCGTTGCGTTGCGACTGCGGCGAGCAGCTTGAGAGCGCGATGAAGATGATCGAGGAGGCCGGCAAGGGCATCATCCTCTACATGCGCCAGGAAGGTCGCGGGATCGGGCTCAAGGCCAAGATCGCCGCGTACGGTCTCCAGGACTCGGAAGGTCTCGATACCGTGCAGGCCAACGAGCGCCTCGGTTTCGCCGCCGACCAACGCGACTACGGTGTTGGCGCCCAGATCCTGTACGACCTCGGTGTTCGTAAGATGCGCATGATCACCAACAACCCCGGCAAGCGTGCTGGTGTGGAGGGGTACGGCTTGACCATCGTCGAGCGTGTTCCCCTCGAAATTCAACCCAATGCCAAGAACGTCGAGTATCTCCGCACGAAGAAGGAGAAGCTGGGGCACGTTCTGAATTTGATGAGCTAGCGAGGAAGCCCGAAATGTTCGAAAGCGTCGATGATGTCATCGCCCAACTCGGTGAGCAGGACTACATCTGTGGCAAGGACATCGCCACGGTCGTGTACCTGGCCACCAAGCTCGAGAAGCCTGTCCTGGTCGAAGGTCCTGCCGGTGTGGGCAAGACCGAGCTGGCCAAGGTCGTCTCCGCCGCGCTGGGCCGCCCGCTGATCCGGCTCCAGTGCTACGAAGGTCTGGATGAGGCGAAGGCGCTCTACGAATGGGAGTACTCGAAGCAGCTCCTGTACACCCAGATCCTCAAGGAGAAGTTCGCGGAGTCGATCGCCGGATCCACAACGATCGCCGATGCGGCCGATCGCGTCGGCCGCGAAGACTCGGTCTTCTTCTCCGACCGCTTTATCGTGCCGCGCCCGTTGCTGCACGCGATTCGCGCTGAAGACCCGTCGCTGCTCCTGATCGACGAAGTCGACAAGAGCGACCCGGAATTCGAAGCGTTCCTCCTCGAAGTCCTCTCGGATTTCCAGGTAACGGTCCCCGAGCTCGGAACCCTCGAAGCCGTCCACAAGCCGATCGTCTTCCTGACATCGAATGATGCGCGCGAGTTGAGCGACGCCCTGAAGCGCCGCTGTCTGCACCTGTTCATCGACTTCCCGGACGAAGAACTCGAAGCGCGGATCCTGCGAACCAAGGTACCCGGCATCGAAGAGCGCTTGATCGACGAGCTCGTTGGCGTGATGCATCGCCTGCGCAAGCTCGACCTGAAGAAGACGCCGTCGATCTCGGAGACCTTGGATTGGGCGCGCGCGCTGTTGGCGCTGAATTCCCAGACCCTCGACGAGAGCCTCGTGTCGGACACGCTCAACGTGATCCTCAAGTACGAGGGCGACATCAAGAAGGCCCAGAGCGAACTCGGCCGCCTGATCGTCCGCAAGTCCGAAGAAGAGGAAGCCGCCGCCGCCAAGCCGGAAGCCAAGCCCGCCTCCGGCGGCGGAGCCCCCGAAAAGAAGGGCGTCCTCCACTAGCCGTCGCCAAGGCGACTGCTGCAAGGGCCGCACCGCGGCCCGCGCAGCGAGGCGTAGCCGAGCGCAGCCCCTGGGGCGCGCCAGCGCCGGGACCACCAAAATGGAAGAGAAGATCATCGAGTTCACGAACCTCCTGCGGAAGAGCGGGGTTCGTGTTTCCGTGGCGGAGTCGATCGATGCATTCGTGTCGATCGACGAACTATCCCTGGGTGACCGCGAGGTCTTCAAGGATGCGATGCGCTGCACGATGGTCAAGCGCTCCGAGGACATCGGTACCTTCGATCAGCTCTTCGACCTGTACTGGTCCGCGTTCCACGACAGCATGCGTGAGAGCTTCGACGACGCGAATGAAGAGATGGGGGGCGAGTTCGATCTCGAGAAGCTGCTCGAAGCCATCGCCGAAGGCATGGAGAACATGCCGCAGGGCGAGATGGACCTGTCCGAACTCGCCAAGGCGCTGCTCACCCAGGATCTCGACAAGCTGGAGCAGCTCATCCGGGAAGCCGCAGAGCAGGCCGGCACCGAGCGCATCGAGAACATGCTCCAGCTCGGCTTCTTTACGCGCCGAACCATGGAGCAGCTCGAGTCCGACGGTGCGGGCGACCAGCTCCGTGACCTGGCGCAGGAACTCCGCGACGCCGGCCTCGGTGACGCCGAAGTCGATCAGCTCATGGAGCTCGTGGACAAGTTGATGGAGGCGCTCCGGCAGAGCGTGCGGAACTTCACCGAGCGGGAACTCCAGCAGCGCAACTTCGACTACATGGAGAAGTTCCGCCGCGAGAGC
>JAJDAQ010000071.1 GCA_029261815.1 Deltaproteobacteria bacterium | reverse complement strand
GTGGCGGCCACGAGCCGCACGTCGATCTTGCGCGCGCGGGTGCCTCCGATCGGTCGGACTTCCCGTTCCTGGAGAACGCGCAGGAGCTTGGCCTGCAACGCGAGAGAGGTCTCGCCGATCTCGTCCAGGAACAGGGTGCCGCCGGACGCGAGTGCGAACAGGCCTTCCTTGCTGCGGTCGGCGCCAGTGAAGGCGCCCTTCACATGCCCAAAGAGTTCGCTTTCGAGCAACGTGTCGGGGAACGCCGCGCAGTTGAGGGCGACAAAGGGTTCGTCAGCCCGCGGGCTGCCCGTGTGGACGGCGCGAGCGAGCACTTCCTTGCCGGTGCCGGTCTCGCCCGTCAGCAGAACCGTGGCCGTCGAGGCACAAGCGTGATCGACGAGCGCCAACGTTGCTTGCATGGCGAGGCTGCGACCGATCACGGGAAGGTGACGAGACCGGGCGATCCGGACGCGGGAGCGGTGCGTGGCGATCGTGCCGGAGGCTTGTGAGGGAGTCGGTTCGGACATGGGTCCATCCAGGGAAGCGTGGGGGAAGGCTGCCCAAGATGCCTTGTTCGGCGCGCGGCGTCGGGTTCGTGCCCGACCATCGACGCGCGCGTCCGGACGCGCCGCTTGTGGTCAGACCTGTACGGGGGCGTCCGCGCCCGCCGCGTTACGGAAGGACGAGTTCCTGCCCGGAGCGAAGGTTGGCCGGGTCCTTGATCTGGTCCCGGTTGGCTTCGTAGATCGCCCGCGCGCGGTGGCCGTCTCCGTAGTGCTCGACCGAGATCGACCACAGGGTGTCACCCGCCTTGATCACGTGCGTGCGAAGGTCGCGCGCTGTGTCGTTGCTGCCCGCAGTCGAATAACGTGCGTCCGGGAACTGGGGAACCGGCGGCGGACTGGTCTCGGGCGCTTCTTCGTTCGTCGCCGGAGGAGCGGCGGCGACGTCCGGCATGGTCGTCAGTGGATCGCCGACACCGCGCAGAGACGGGTCCCAGCGATCCCAGGAGAAGAAGAGCAGGGCGATCAGCACGATGGCCGTGGTGACGAGTGCCGCGCGCACGATGCTCCTTTACTGCCCAACGTCGGCGGGTGCCGATGCATGGGAGAGGCGACATCGTAGTTCGATCGCAGCGACGGGGGAACAGGAAGTTGTGCCGCGCGGCGTCTAGGGGTTTTAACGGACCCAGTGGGGGTGAAAGGTCCCGCACCCAAGGCTTCCGAGTGGCTTCGAAACATCGAGCACACCCGTAGGCGCTGCGACCGTCGCTAGGCCGGCGCCTTCGAAACATTGATCGATCGTGCCATCGCCGTTTCCGTCTTCGCACTGTCGTGTGACAGCGCCGTCGGCCAGGTACTGAATCACGTCGGCCTTTCCGGAACCGTTCGTGTCGATTTCGGTGTGGACCAAAGCGCCGCTCGCGAAGACTTGCCGGGTTTCGCCGTCACCGTCGCCGTTCGTGTCGACGAGTCCTTCGGAGATGACGCCATTGGACACGCGGTAGCGGATGTCGGGCTTTCCGTTGCCATTGCTATCGAGGCACTGACTGCGAACCGATCCGTCCGATTGGAAGAAGAGCTTCGTGTCCGGGCGTCGATTGCCTTCCTTGCGGAGTTCCTGGATGGTGGGACGCCCCTCGCGATCGAAACGCGTCAGGACCGTGGCGCGTCCCTCGCCGCGTTGATCCTGGGCTTGCCATTGGACCTGGCCGCCTAACGAGTGGGACCAGAGGTCGATCTTGCAGTCGCCGTTCTCGTCGAGGCGAATTTCGCGTGGCCGGCCTTCTGCGTCGTAGTCTTCCTCTCGATCGAAGCAGCCCTTGCCACGCGTGTCTTCGCGGAGGCTCTCGGCCTTGCCACCGCGAAACGTCGCGATCAGGTCGGGGGTTCCGTCGAAGTCGCGGTCTTCTTCACGTCGCGTGACCTGTCCGTCCGCGTCGAGCGTGACCGTGACGTCCGGTCGGCCGTCGCCGTTGCGATCCTCGGTCTGTTGTTGGCCACCGCCCTGGGTGGCGGCGAAACGGATCTCGAAGTTTCCGTCGAAGTCGTCGTCCTGTTCGGTCTCGGCTTCAGCACCGTCCCGATAGGTGACGCGCACGTCGGCCTCGCCGTCCCCATCTCGGTCGCGTTCCACCAGGGCCGGTTGGCCATTGACGAGGCGCGTCGTGGTTTCGAAGCGCCCATCGCCGTCGGCGTCCTGTTCCAGCCGCTCGGGCACGCCGTCGGCGGCGAAATGGGTGATGACATCGGTGGCCCCGTCCGCATTCCGGTCTTCTTCCTGACGTCGCTTCTCGCCATCGGAATAGGTGATGATGAGTTCGGCGCGTCCGTCCCCGTCGTCATCTCGTTCCGTCCGCGCAGGCTTGCCCTCGCTGAACGTCGTGAGGAGGTCGAAGCGCCCATCCTGGTTCGAGTCTTCTTCCTCGCGAGTCACGACGCCGGCACTTCGGGTGCGGCGGAAGTCGATGTTGCCGTCGCCGTTCCGATCCTTCTCGGACCGGGCGATCTTGCCGTCGTCGCCATAGAAGAGCGTCGTGTCGGTGCGGCCATCGCCATTGGTGTCGCGCGCCTGTCGGACCTTTCGGCCCGCCTCGAACTCGAGGAAGGTGTCCGCGCTGCCGTCGCCGTTACGGTCCTGTTCCTGGCGCGACAGGTTGCCATCCACGAAGAACGAGACCACGTCGGCGTTGCCGTCGCCGTCCTTGTCCTGCGCTTCGCGCACCTTCTTGCCGTTGGCGTACTCCACCTCGACGCCCAGCTTGCTGCCGTCGTCGCCGGTCGCGGTCTTCTTCTCGGACTGCACCGAGCCGTCTTCGGCGAGGGTTCCCTCGACATCGACCTCACCGTCGAAGTCGGTGTCGGCCGTGAAGCGGACGGCGACTCCACCCTCGAATGACACGACGCGATCCGGCGTGCCATCGCCGTTCTCATCGGTTTCGAGCAGTGTGGTGACGCCGTCCTTGTCGTTGTTGCGCCAGGTGTCGACGACGCCATTGCCGTCCTTGTCCGTCAACACGCGTTCGATCGTTCCGGAGTCGGGGAAGAGCGTCACGAATGTGTCGGGGGCGCCGTCAGCGCGCGTGTCCTTTTCCTGCTTCTCGAGCCGACCCTGGGCGTCGTAGAAGTTCCAGAGTTCCATGCGGTCGTCGCCGTCCTCGTCGAGTTCGACACGCGCCAGCGCCCCTTCCCGGAAGACCTCGATCTTGTCGGGTTGCCCGTTTCCGCTGCGATCGGTCTCGCGCCGCGCAACGACACCGTTTCGGTAGGTCGCCTGGGTCTCGAAGCGGCCATCGAAGTCTGCATCGCGGCGCTCCGCCTGGATCTGCTCTCCGCTCGTGGAGTACGTGAAGATGGCGTCGATCGTTCCGTCGTGGTTCTGGTCTTCTTCCTGGCGGACGCGACGTCCGTCGGTGAACGAGATGAACGCATCGGCCTGGCCGTCGTGATTCGTGTCCGCTTCGGCCGCAAGCTTGGTGTCCCCGTCCATTCGGGTCTCGACGTCGAAGGTTCCGTCCTTGTTGGTGTCTTCGCGTTCCAGGGACTTCCGGCCGTTGTCGTAGAGGCGCTCGACATCGATCTGGCCATTGTCGTCCCGGTCGAAGGCCTCGCGGGTCTTTCTCCCGTCGGCGAATTCGACCTCGATGTCGATGTTGCCGTCACGATCCGGGTCCCTGACCTGTCGGACTTCTTCTCCGCCCTCGAAGTCCGAGATCACGTCGATCTCGCCGTCCCCGGTGGTGTCTGCGCTGCGACGCGAGATCTCGCCCGCCACGTAGTCGGTAAAGACATCGGGCGTTCCGGAGAAGTCGCTGTCTTCTTCCATGCGGGTGCGTTCGCCGTCCGCGTAGACGATTCGGATGTCCATGCGGCCGTCGTCGTTCAGGTCCTGGGTTTCGAGAACCTTCTTCCCGCCGGCGCCATATTCGGCTCGGATCTCGGGGCGGCCGTCTTCATCGGTGTCCTGCTCGACGCTCGCGGGTTGGTTGTCGCGATAGGTGATGCGACGATCCGGCTTGCCGTCGAAGTCGGTGTCCTCGACACGCAAGACGGCGACGCCTTGCTCGAAGGTGATGGTCGCATCGACTTCGCCGTCATAGTTGGTGTCGTCACGTTGGCTCGTCGGCTCGCCATTCTCGAAGTCGATCCACTGGTCGCGCTGACCGTCCCCGTTGGCATCGCGTTCCTGGTGCGTCGGCGCTCCGCCGGCGCCGTGGTCGACCCAGGTGTCGAGCTGGCCGTCGTGGTCGGTGTCCTGCTCGGCACGGACCGGCTCACCGTTCTCGTAGTAGATGAACTCGTCGTAGCGTCCGTCACGGTTGGTATCGACGCGCTTCTCCGAGACTTCCTCGTTCTCGTCGAACTTGAGGACCACGGGCGGGACTTGCGCCGAAAGAGGGGACGCAACGACGGCGCCCGCGAGGAACGCCAGGAGGAGGGCGCGGGTGCTAGAGCGAGTCACTCGAGAACGTAAGCGTGATGTTGGCGCCGGCGAGGCAACGCACAGTGTCCGACATGGGCTCGAAGGGCGACGCAGCGCGCATGGCCTGCGCGGCGGATTCGCCCATCGCTTGATTCGTGGTCCGGGTGACACGGATCCGACTCGCGGACCCCGAGACGTCGAGCCGGAAACGCATCACGACTTCGTTCGCGCCGACTGAGCCGTCATCGGCCCAGCGGAGCTCGACGCGCTCCTTGACCCGTTCGAGATAGGTGTCGACGGCGGGGCGATCGATGCAATCCGAGACGGCGACCCCGCCCGGACCGGTGCCACTGCCACCGCTCCCGCGTCCGCCGCCCGCACCGACCTCCCAATTGACCTGCGCGCGTGCGCCTTCCTTGCCGCCGAATACGTCACGGTTCGAGGCGATGCCGTCCCGCACGGAACTCCCGGTGCCGAGCGCGCTCGGGTTGGCGATCCCGGCGGTGCTGCCGGTCGTGACCTGGCGAGGACCGGATGCGATGCCGACCGGAGCCTGCACATCCACGGGACCTTCGATGACCGCGGCGGCCGCTTCGACTTCCACCGCGCTCGCGGTGGCCGAGGTGACTGACTGATAGGCGCGGACCTGAGCGACCTCGACCGCAGCACGCGCAACCTGCACCGGGGCGGCGACCGCGGAGACCGCTTCGCGCTTGATCGCCGTGGCCTGCACGATGGCGGCACGCTGTTGGATGATCGCCGGATTCTGGACGAGGGTGGGAACGGCCTGCGGCGCAGGCGCGTAGCCGCCCGAGCTCTCCGCGATGACCTTGGGCCGCGGTGCCGAGGGCTCGCTCGACTCCGTTTCCGGCAATCGGCTGACCTCGATCAGTTCTTCCACGAACTCTTCGGGCGCGAGTGTGGCCAGCAAGAAGAGGACAATGAGCCCGCCCAGGTGGATACCGGCCGAGAGCAGCCAACCCCGCGCCTGGTCCCGCGCCGATTCCGGCTCGGGCATCTGCGCACCCGGGAAATCGATCGCAGCGCCCCTGGCGACGGCCAACGCGCTACCGCCGAGAACCCGTCGTTCCCGCATCGGCGTGCTGCGTCGCTTGCGACGCCGGACGATCCACTCGTCGGCCATGACTCCTACTTGCTCCTCGGTTTCGCAGAGAGGCCCCTCTTTGAGACACCCACCGTAGAAATGAGTGCCTTCGGGCCCCAGAATCGTTTCAGCTCGAAGCGGCTTCTCTTGGCCGCTTCGTGCGGTTTGTGCGCTCGCGCTCCTGTACGCGTCCGATGTCCTGCGCGGTTTCCCCTGAATGCTCCAGCGCGGCGCAGGTCGCGGGCAATATCTCCGCGGGGGGCCGCAAGCGAGGGGAAAGAGACGCGCAACCTATCGAGATCGCTCACCTTTTCGGCGCTCATGGCATCCTACCCAGTGGCGCCTGGGGGTGTCAACGCGCGCGGCGATCCTGTACCCAATGCGCGCAAGAGGACATCCGCGGTCGCGATTGGCGCGTAAACGGCACCAGGGGGACAACACCTTGAATCTGGAATCGTCGGAGCTGCTCGAGCTCCTCTGGCTAGCGCGGTTCACCACGATCCCGCTCGGCCTCCTGTCGGTCGTGATCTTCGGGATCGCGTTCGAGCGGCTCATGAAGTACCGCGGGCTGGAAGCGCAGACGCGCGACCTGACACGCAAGTTGGTGGATTGTCTCGTTCGTCGAGATCTCTCCGCTGCACGGACGTTGTGCGAAGCGTCGACGACGCCCATGGCCGACGTGTTTGGCGAGGGGCTGCGTTGGAAGTCGATCGCGCTCGAGGACCTGAGTCAGGTGATCCATACGGCGCGGGCGGAACTGGTCACCGAACTCCGCCGTGGCCTCTGGTTCATCGGCACGATCGGTTCACTCGCGCCTTACTTCGGATTGCTCGGAACCGTGATCGGAATCATGGTCGCGTTCGGCGAAATCGCCTCCAGCGGCGACGCGGGTTTCGAAGTGGTTTCCGCCGGGATCTCGGAAGCCCTCGTTGCAACCGCGGTCGGCTTGCTGGTCGCGATCGTGGCGCTCCTCATCTTCAACTGGCTGCAGACCCGGGTCGGGGCGATCTCGTCGACGTTCGCGCGTGCAAGCGAACGGCTCGTGCAAGCGCTGCTCTTCCTCGAAGCCGGTGAAACGGAGGGGAATGATGGCGATCTCACTGCCGCAGGACGGTGACGACGAAGGTGCCGGCGGCATCGTCGCCGAGATCAACATCACGCCGCTCACGGACGTGTTCCTGGTCCTGTTGATCATCTTCATGGTGACGTCGTCCGTCATCGCGAACACGGGGAAGAAGGTCGATCTGCCCGAGGCGCAGGAGGCCTCCAGTACACCCCCGAAGGCCGTCACTGTCACGGTCCAGACGGATGGATCGATCCAGGTAAACGGTGAGGCCGTCAGGAAGGACGCACTGCGCGTTTACCTGGAGAAGGCGCTCGCGGATGCCGAGGACAAGCTGGTCATCCTGCGGGGAGACCGCGAGATCATCTACGGCGAGGCCGTCTTCGTCTTGGATCAGGCCCAGCTCGCGGGCGCCGAAGGTTTTGCGTTGGCGACGAGCAAGCCGAAGAAACGTTAGGCCAGCGAGTCCGTTCGCTTGGCGCTACCAGCGTTCGAGCACGTCGAAGAAGTCGGGCCAGGTCTTGGCGACACAGCCCGGGTCGCGGATTTCGATCCCCTCGGCGCGGAGTCCTGCGAGTGCGAAGGACATCGCCATGCGGTGATCCTCGTAGGTCTCGATGACGGCGGGTCGGACCCCCTTCGGTTCGATTCGTAGGGAATCTTCGCCCGTGACTGCGTGGGCGCCGAGGCGTCGAAGCTCTGTTTCGAGCGCCACGAGTCGATCGGTCTCCTTGAGTCGGAGGTGTGCGAGGCCGGATACCTCGGTCGGGCCCTCGGCGAATGCAGCGACGACGGCGAGAGCGAGCACCGCGTCCGGCCAGGTATTGCCGTCAACCGTTACGCCCTGAAGTCGCTGGGGGCCGCGTACTTCGATTTCGGTGGCGCGCCGTTCCACGACGCAGCCCATGGCTTCGAGTGCGTCGAGGATGCGCAGATCCCCTTGCTTCGAGTCGCCCGAGAGTTGTTCGGTGACCACCCGACCGCCTGTGATCGCGGCCGCGCAGAAACCGTAGACGGCTCCCTGCGCGTCCGGTTCGACGACGAAGTGGGTCTCGCGATAGCCGGTCGCGGGCACGGTGAGCGTCGTCTCGCTGCTCCAGACGGGGTTGGCACCGAAGGCGCGCATGACGTCGAGGGTCATGTCGACGAAGGGGCGGGAGACGAGGGCTCCGTCCTTGAGTTCGAGCACCACGTCGCGAGCGGCACAGGGCGCCGCCAGCAGCAGCCCCGAGACGAACTGGCTCGACCGGCTGGCGTCGATGATTGCGTGCCCGCCCGGGAGGCCACCGCCCTGGATTTCGACGGGAGGGCAGCCGTTCGCGCCCAAGGTACGGGCAGGCGCGCCGAGCGAAACCATGGCGTCCACGAGATTGTCGATCGGGCGTTCGCGCATCCGCGCGATCCCGTCGAGTGTGGTGGGGCCCTCAGCCAGCGCCGCGGCCGCGGTCAGGAAGCGCGCGGTGGTCCCCGAGGCACGCACGTTCACGGTGCGTTTGGGGGCGAGAAATCGGCCGTTTCGCCCCGACACGGTCCAGGTGCTGCCCTCGCCCTCGATGTGGGCCCCAAGGGTCTCGAGCCCATCCCGCATGGCCAGCGCATCATCACTCGCCGTGATGCCCTCGACGACACTGCGTCCGGGAGCGAGTGCGGCCGCCAGCAGCGCGCGGTTCGTCAGGCTCCGCGCGCCGGGCGGGCGGACTCGGACATCGAGCCCCGGCCGTGGTCGGACGGGGTAGGGGTCGGGCCACGCCGGCTTTGCGCTCTCCATGGGCACGGACGCTAGGACAGATTTCCCGAGGGCTCCCGCGTCGGAGCAAGTCCGTCGGAAGCCGCTCCACCCGATGGGCCCGCGATCCGGCGTTCGTTTGACACGCCCCGGTCCGTTGGCGAAATTCCCTCGGTCACGGCCCGAGATTGGCCGGCCGCAGCCCCCGGCGGCCCATCTCGCAGGGCGACCCCACCGCGCAGGAGGCGCAGGGGGAGGAATCGCCGAGCCACAACGAGCGCGAGAGCGCCCGGATGTTGCCGCGCCCGTCGTGCGCGCGGCCGCGTCCGGGAGCGGGTCGAAACGCCGGCCCAAACCGAAACGCCGGCCCAAACCGACAGGAAGCGAGGACGAACGTGCCCAAGGTCTTGGTGAGTGATGCATTGGCAGCCGAAGGGCTCGAAGTCCTCGAACAGGCGAAGGGTCTCGAGGTCGTGAACGCGCCTGGTCTTTCGCACGAGGAACTCCTCGTCGCGGTGGCCGATATCGATGGTCTCGTCATCCGCAGCGGGACGCAGGTCACGGCCGAAGTCCTCGCGGCCGCCGAGAAGCTACGGGTGGTGGGTCGCGCCGGCATCGGCGTCGACAATATCGATGTGGCGGCGGCGACCGAACGCGGCGTGATCGTCGAGAACACACCCGAGGGAAACAACATCACGACGGCCGAGCACGCCATCGCGTTGCTCGTTTCGCTCGCGCGTCACATCCCCCAGGCGACGGCCTCGATGAAGGCCGACAAGTGGGAGAAGAAGAAGTTCCAGGGCATCGAACTGTTCCACCGGACATTGGGCGTGGTCGGGCTCGGCAACATCGGCCGTATCGTGGCCGACCGTGCGCGCGGGCTGGGCATGCGCGTGATCGCGGCAGATCCCTACACGTCCGCCGAAGTTGCCGCGAAGCTCGAGATCGAACTGGTGTCCCTCGATGAATTGATCGAGCGCTCGGATGCGATCACGGTGCACGTGCCGCGCACCAAGGAGACGACGGGCCTGCTCGATGCGGACGCGTTCGCACGCGCAAAAGACGGCGTCTTCATCATCAACGCGGCGCGCGGCGGAATCGTCGATGAGCAGGCGCTCTTCGATGCGCTCGAGTCCGGCAAGGTGGGCGGCGCGGCACTCGACGTCTTCGTCGAAGAACCGCCGCCGGCGGATCATCCGCTGGTCCATCACCCGCGTGTCATCTGTACGCCGCACCTGGGTGCGTCGACGGGCCAGGCCCAGCTCAACGTGTCGATCGCGGTCGCGGAGCAGATCCGCGACTACCTGATCGATGGCACGGTGCGGAACGCGATCAACGTGCCTTCGATTTCGCCGGAGTTGCTCGAGCAGGTCGCGCCTTACCTGAAGTTGGGCGAGAAGCTCGGCTCCTTCCAAGGCCAGCTCTGTACGAGCGGCATCGATGAGATCGAGATCGAGTACGCGGGCGAGGTCGCCGAGCTGCGCGTGGCTCCGATCACGATCGCGGTCCTGAAGGGACTGCTCGGTCGCGTGAGCGAGCAGGTGAACATGGTCAATGCGACACACATCGCGCAGCAGCGTGGAATTCGCGTCGTCGAAACGAAGACCGCGCGACCGCAAGACTTCGCCAGTGGTGTGACCACGAGGCTGCGTTGCTCGGGGGGCAGCGAGAAGCTGATCGCCGGCGCGCTCTTCAACGGAAATCAGCCGCGCATCGTGCGTGTCGATGACTTCATGCTCGAAGCGATCCCGGAGGGATCGACGATCCTGATCCACAACCAGGACCAACCCGGCGTGGTGGGCTCCGTGGGTGGATGCCTTGGCGAGGCCGGTCTCAATATCTCCCGGATGCAACTGGCGCTCGTTCCTGAGCGCGGCGAGGCGGCGATGATCGTGAATATCTCGCCAGTCCCGGACGACGCGGTGATGGAGCGGCTGCGCAGCCTCCCGCATATTCTCTCGGCGCAGTTGGTGGAACTATCATGACCGCGTTGGTGGCAGTGGGCGCCCAGTGGGGCGACGAAGGAAAAGGCAAGATCGTGGACTGGCTCGCGCTGAAGGCCGAGCTCGTGGTGCGGTTCCAGGGCGGCAACAATGCCGGCCACACGCTGATCGTGGACGGCAAGAAGACGGTGCTGCACCTCGTTCCTTCTGGAATCTTGCAGCAGAACAGCGTCAACCTGATCGGTCCCGGAGTCGTGGTCGACCCGAACGTCTTCGTGAAGGAGATCGCCGAAGTGACGGAGCAGGGCGCACTGCGCGACCCGGCCCGCCTACGCGTGTCCGGCCGCGCCCACGTGATCACGCCCTGGCACACCTCGCTCGACAAGGCCCGGGAAGAGGCGCGCCGCGAAGACGCGATCGGCACGACCGGCCGCGGCATCGGGCCGACGTACGAAGACAAGGTCGCTCGTCGCGGGATTCGCGTCGCCGACCTGCTCGACCCGCCGACGTTGCGCGCGGCCGTCGATCGGCTCGCGAAAGAGAAGAACTTCGAGTTGACCCAGGTCCATGGGTGGCCGGAAGTGGATGCGGACACCGTCTTCGAGGAATACCTGGCACTCGGCAAGGAACTCGAGCCCTACGTGGACCACACGGGCCACATCCTCGACCGCGCGCTCCGTGCGGGAAAGCACGTGTTGTTCGAGGGGGCCCAGGGCACCTTCCTCGATATCGACCACGGCACCTACCCCTTCGTGACGTCCTCGAACGTCGTGGCCGGCGCGGTCTGCGCCGGAGCCGGGGTCGGGCCGACCAAGATTGATCAGGTCCTCGGAATCACCAAGGCCTACACGACGCGCGTCGGTAGTGGCCCATTCCCGACGGAGGATGACGGCCCGGGCGGCCAGGCGCTGGGTGAACGCGGTGCCGAGTTCGGGGCGACGACGGGGCGCAAGCGACGTTGCGGTTGGCTCGATCTCGTTGTCCTGCGAGAAGCCGCGATCGTGAATGGATTCACCTCGCTGGCGGTGAACAAGCTCGACGTGCTGTCGGGGTTCGAGGAGATTCCGGTCGCCGTGCAGTGGCGCATCGACGGGAAGCTGACGACCGACTTCCCGATGACGCTGGGCGAGGTGGCTCGCGCCGAACCGATCTATGAATCGATGCCGGGCTGGACCGAGGACATCACGGGCGTCCGCGAATTCGATGCACTGCCGGAGAATGCGCGACGCTACATCGAGTTCATCGAGGCCCGGGTGGAAGTGCCGGTCGACCTGATTTCGATCGGTCCCGGCCGGGACCAGACGATCTGCCGCCGGGCGCCATTCGGAGACTGAGCAAGCATCGCTGCTAGGCGGCCTGCTGCTTTCGGGCGACGATGAGTTTCTCGTAGGCGGCCGCGATCCGTGGGGCGAGCGCGCCAAGGGCTGCATGGCTCAGCTGGGAAAGCGGCGCAGCGCCCGCACTGACGACCAGGATGTTGACGACGCGACCGCTCAACAGGATCGGGTAGGCGACGATTTCGCTCCCTTCCTGCGCGGCTCCAAGCGCCCGACCGAGCTGCAGGTCGATCGGCGTCGCGTTGGCAGGCACCAAGCGGCACGGTTGAAGTTCCCGCGTCGCGCGCGCGAGTAGGTTGTCTCCGGTAAGCGGAATCGCGACGCCGCTCGAGAACGGCAACCAGCGTCCCGTCCGCCACGCTTGCGCACCCGTCGCGTGGTCGCCGCGCACGACGAACAGGGCAGCGGCTTCACTGAAGGCCGAAG
Organism: Deltaproteobacteria bacterium; assembly: GCA_029261815.1. Classification (GTDB taxonomy): domain Bacteria; phylum Myxococcota_A; class UBA9160; order UBA9160; family UBA6930; genus JAJDAP01. The sequence goes on along the minus strand of JAJDAQ010000071.1, from coordinate 25,986 downwards.
CGAGTCGGACGGCGCTCTCGATGATTTCCTCGCGGTCGCCGGCCGCGGTCAAGGCGATCTCGAGTGCATGGAGATCGCTCGGTGCGGGCCGGGGGACGGCCGGTGTCGGGGCTTCGGTGGGAGGTAGCGTTTGCGGCGTGCTCAGCGGTGACGCGGGACCTTCGTCTTCACCGAGTTCCCAGAGCTCGGGGCGCGCGTTCGGGACAGCGAGGCTTGTGCCGACTTCCGACTTCGATTCCGACTCCAGGGATTTCGCGAATGCCACGCTCTGTGCCTGGATCTGGTCGAACGTGGCCTCGTCGAGGAGTTCTACATCGGCCGCGATCGGTTCGATGCCAAAGACGTCCTGGGCCGCGTCCGCGGGGGCCGGCCGCGAAGGTTCGCGTGGCGCCGGGCGTTCCGCGCGCCGCGAGTCGCTCGGGACGAGGAGCTCGATCTCCGGTTCGTCGTCCTCGCGCATCAAGTTGAGGAACCGAACACTCGGCCTCACGCCGTAGCCGGACTGCAGCAGGTGAACGAAGCGACACTCCGCGACAGGGTAGGCGGCCACGCGATGCCCCGTGGCGAACGAGAGCGCTTCGGTCGCGGCGAGGTCTCGAGGATCAAGCATCGCCAGGTGAAGCGTGCGGCGCTCCAACGCGATGGGGATGGCCGAATGCTTCATGACGAGATCGGTGGCCAACGCCGCTTTGGCCGCCGCATCGGGCGCTCCGAGCCAATCCTCCGGCGCTGGCTCAAGGCCGAGATAGAGCCCGAGCTGCTCCTCGAGGCTGCGGACCGAGAGCAACCGGGTTTCTACGAGGCTGGAGCCGAGGCGCCCACCGAAGAGCACCATGGCCTGCGTGGCTTCCTCGAGATCGGCTGACGAGATGACACCGGCGTCCACCAGGAACTTTCCGAAGGTCTTCTCGGGAATTTCTCCGCCACCGTGCATACACCACGCTCCAAGCCCACCTATCGGTGCTCGCGGGCTCGGGCCTGAGTGGCACACGGAAACCGGTCAGTATTTGAAGATGGATGGGCACTCCCCCCATGACCCCGCCGTCGGCCCCGGAGCGGCCTGTGTGTGCGCGCTCCTATCTCGGGCCTTGTAGGGCACCCGAGATGAATGGGGTGGTTCCGACCGCGTTGGTTGCCCGTTGCTCAGAGTCCTCCGTTGGAATCGTTCGATCTGGTCGAACTGATCGATCTGGTCGATCCAGTCGTCGGTGTGCATGTGCGGCTTCGGAATGCGAGTCCCAGGTCCGGGATCCGCTTGAAGCTCGACCGGCGGCGGGGTCGGGGGTGGTGTGAGGCAGACAGTGCACGAAAAATAAGCGAAAGACAACCAGGAAACGAAAAAAGAGCGAAAATCGTCAATTCACGAACTGCACCGAGATACGCCCCATCCGTCGACAGCACGCTCGGCCTTGGGTACCCCCCTTCCGGGCCGCTAGCTCAATGGCAGAGCAGTGGGCTTTTAACCCATTGGTTGAGGGTTCGAGTCCCTCGCGGCCCACCATTTTCGCGTCCCGCGTTGGCCTGTGCCCGGACGCTGCTGTGCTTGATCGAGCGCCGTCGCGCGCCGCCTAGCCTTCGGCCACGGCGACGAGCAGGGCGACCTGGTCTTCGTCGATACCGGCTTCGCGCAGCACTTCTTCGGTGTGCTGAGACAGCCGTGGTGCAAGGGCCGATCCTGTCAGTGCGTGGCCAGAAAGCCGGAAGGGCGGCGCCACGGTTTGATAGGTCCCGTACTCCGGGTGCTCCACCGTCGCGAAGCATCCGTTTTCGTGCGTCAGTGGATCGGAGGTCGCTTCGGCGACCGTGCGCACGGGCGCGGTGATCAAGCGCTGCGTTTCGAAATGGGTCGTCCACTCGCCGAGCGTGCGCTGGGCGAAGGTTTCATCCAGGATCGCGGTCAGCGCGCGCGTGTTCTTGTAGCGGCCGATCGCATCGGAGAACCGTTCATCGGCCACGAGCTCGGCATGGCCGATGGCCTCCGCGAAGCGCGGCCAGTAGGCGTTGGAATCGAGCATGCACAAGAAGATCCAGCGATCATCGGCGCAGCGGTAGAAATTCCAGATCGGGTTTCGCGGGCCGGTGCGGTCATGCCGCGGCGGGACTTCGCCGGTCACGATCGACTGCGCGCAGTCGTTTCCACTGACATACAGGCCGACCTGTTGGAGATTGACGTCGACGATCTGTCCGTTGCCGGTCTGGTCGCGCACGCGGAGGGCCGCGAGCACGCCGGACACCAGGGCCAGCGCGGCACTGTGGTCGCCGGCGCCGGGCCGGGGAAAGGCCGGGGGTCCCGCTGGATCTCGCGCCTGGTCCATCAGCCCCGACAAGGCGAAGAACGCAGTCTGATCGAAGCCGGGGTCGTTCGCCTGGGGACCGTCCGCCGAGAAGCCGCCCATCCGCGCGAGGATCAGTTCGGGGCAAGCGGCGGCCAGGGATTCGGCGTCCAGGCCGAACTTCGCGAGACGTCCGGGCAGGATGTTGGTCATCACGATGTCTGCACCCGCGATGAGTGCGTCGAGCGCGGCCTGGGCCTCGGGGAGGGCGAGATCGAGGGCGACCGAGCGCTTGCCGCGATTGTCCATTTCGTACGGGAGGCTGGTGGGGAAGTCGTTCTCGTATCCGTTTCGGCGCGGCGTGGCGTGGTGGTAGACCTCGCCCCACGGCACCTCGACCTTGACGACGTCGGCGCCGAGTTCCGCGAGCAACGCCGCCGCCGCTGGTACCGCGATGTAGTTGGCGAGTTCGACGACCCGGATTCCCGCAAGCGGTGCTGTCATGATCTTCTCCTGGTGACCGCGAGAAGCTCACGGCGGTGAGCGAGCGTACCACGGTGAGCGGTCGAGGGTGCGTGGGGACGCCCAGCCAGGATCGAACGCGTGACACTGCAGACGTTGGGCTTCGCGATGCTTGCTAGGCCTCGGTCGAGAACTCCGATACCCGCGCGATGGCGTCCCGCAGCGGCTTCAGGCTCAGCGCCAGTGCGACGGCGGCGACCGTGTAGTTGAAGGCGGCCAACGTTGCGAGGGAAAGATCGATCGCGTCCTCGCGCCCGAAGACGTAGTCGTTCATGAGTCCAATGATCAAGGGCGCGAACAGGTACGACAGGAAGGAGACGCAGATCAGGTAGAGCGCGATGAGCTGGCCGCGCATCTGGTTGGGCGCGATGGCCTGAAGCGCGGCATTGCTGAGCCCCGGAGGCATGGCCATGAAGAACGTGATCGGTAGCAACAGGACCGCTGCAGCGACGCCGCTCTCGAGCAAGGGCATCAGGATCGCGACGGGAGCGAGGCCGATCGTGCCCCAGAGTGTCAAGCGCATCGGGCTGTCGGGACGACCGGCGCCAATCATGCGCCCGGCGTAGTAACCGGCCCAGATGCTTCCAGCGATTCCGACCGTCAGCGCGATGATTCCGTACGTCAGGCCGATCTCTGTGCGGCTCCACGCGTGTTTTCGCACGAAGAGTTCCACCACCCATGCCAGGAAGGCGAAGCCCTGCATCGACAGGCAGAGGTACGCCACGAAGTGGGCGGTCAGGTAGCGGCTGCGACTGCGAACGAAGTCAGCGAGTTCGCGCCACGCGAACCCGTCCTGACGGCTGGCGCCGCGCCGAGGCGGCTCAGCGATCGTGAACATCAACAGGGCGACCAGGATCCCGGGGAGGCCCACGGTCACGAGCACGGTCTGCCACGAGTACATCTCTCCAAAGAAAGGGAGACTCATGTGAGGCCGCGCTTCGAGGAAGTCGATCAAGGGGCCGCCAACGATGTTGGCGAGCCCGGTGCCGATGAAAGGCGCGGCCCCGACGATGCCGTAGGCCAGTGGCAGGCGTTCGGGCGGATAGGTGTCGGCCAGGAGCGATGTCGAGGCTGGCCCGAGGCTGGCTTCACCGATCCCGACGCCCATGCGCGCCAGGAAGAGTTGCCAGTAGGTTCCGGCCATGCCCGCGAGCGCCGTCATCGCGCTCCAGCTGAAGATTCCGACCGCGATGATGTTTCGCCGATTCCCGCGGTCTGCCAGCCGCGCCACGGGGAGCGTCGCCAGCGAGTAGATCAACGAAAACGCGAGGCCGATGATCAGCGAGATCTCGGTATCCGTCAGGCCGCCGAGGTCGCGCTTGATCGGCCCGATCATGACATTCAGGATCTGGCGATCGATGAACGACAGCGTCGAGGCCAGCGTGAGGACACCCACGACGTAGGCACTGTTGCGGCTGGATTGAATGCGGATCTCCCGGCGAAGGGCGGACACGGACCGACGTTGCAGTAGGCATCCTGTCAGGACGGGCGGGCATGTTCACGCGTTTAAGCCGACCCGGACGAGAAAACTGCCGTCAGCTCGCGGGCGTCGGGTCGAGGTCCGGGCGGCGAAGGATCTCGATCTCGGCCGCGAGGTCACCACCACGTTCCCGGACTCGCTGCTGCGCCGCCCGAAACGAAGCGGGGTCCAGCACCTGGCGCAGGGTCGAACTCTCGGTTTCGGTGAGCGGGCGCTCCGCAAGGACGTCGAGTAGCGCGCGAGCCACCCGCACGGTGTAGGCGCCACGCACAGCCCAAGCCATGTCATCATCGCCGGTGGCCGCGTCGATCAACGCTTCGCCCTTCGGGAGGGCCAAGATTCCCGGCAACGGCCCCAGGCCACGTGAGTGGGCTCGGACGTTTTGCTGCCACGGGGAACTGTTTCGCCCCCACCCCGGCTGAAGTGCGTCGGCGATCCGCGCCGCGTCGCGAACGTCTCGGACGCCAGCGAGGCCGGACAGGATGATCGGCAATGCGGCACTCGGGTCCCGCTCGGCCAATGCGGTGGCTTCTCGCGTGAGGCCGCGGCCGCCCGTCGCATCGGCTCGGGCGCGCAGCCACGCGCGACGCGCTTCCGTTTCCTCAAAATGCAGGAGCACGCTCTGAGGGGAGATTCGCCGTGCCCGATCGAGCAGCGCCAGGGTTTCATTGGCCTTGCGAATGGCCGACCGATCTCCGGCCGGTTCGGAAGCGAGGCGATAGGCCTCCACACGCAGGCGCCGCGCTTTGTTCGCGGTCGGCTTCCCGAGCGCGCCGGTTGGGGTGAGCGCTGCAAGCCGTTCGAGCACACGGAAGTTCTCGACCGCGAACCCCCGTGCCGTGCCGTCGTACTTCCAGATGCCCAGATGTTCGGTGAATGGACGGTCATCGCTGACGATCGGTGCATCGCCGACGAGTGCAGTGAGGTCTTCGCCGACGAAGAAAACCTCGAGATCTGTCCAGTCCGCGAGGCGCGCCTCGTGAAGGGCGCGCACAGCCACTTCGCCCGCCCCCGCGATGCGTCGGTCGAAGTCGATCTGCGACGGAAGGTGGGGTGTCGCCGAACCGACCAGCAACGTCGCGCCGTCCAGGAACCAGACCGAGTGATGGGCGAAGCCTGCGGCAAACGTGTGAAGGAGCGCGTCGTAGTAATCGGGCGGCAAGGCGTGGGTCGGGATCCACTGGACGAGAAGTCCCTCGTCGTTCAGCGCGCGCGCCGCGAGGGCGTAGAACTCCCGGGTGTAGAGCGCGGTCGTCCCCGGCGAGTAGGCGAGCAGCGGCTCCATCGTGACCAGGTCGAGGCTTCCGGCTTCGACTTCGGCCAGGTAACGCCGACCGTCCTGGAGGTGGACGCGCGCGCGCGGATCGTGCAGGAACGCCGGAGTCACCGGTTCGCGAAGGGGCCCGTCCGGTCCGAAATAACCGGACACCCCGATTACGGCCGACGAGATTTCGACGAGATCGATCTGCGAAGGGGCCGCCCACTGCGTGACGGACGCTGCCGTGGTTCCGGTCCCGAACGCGATGATCGCAACGTGGTCCAGATCGTCGCGCAACAGAAAAGGCAGGTGGCCGAGCGACTTCATGTAGTCGCCGCGCGGTCCGCGGGTCGCAGCCGCGAACTCGTTGGTATAGAGGATGAGCCGGTGCTCTACCGGGTCGTAGACGACCGAGGCGGTCACGCCACTGTCCGTCTGGTGACCCAATGCTTCGTACTGGGGGCCCATGTGCATCCCGGGCCGGTGCAGCGGCGGGTCCGGTGACATCAGGGTGCCGATTCCGCTCCACCCGAAAGCCGCCGCGGCGACAACGACCGCGAATTGCGTCGCGCTCCACGCGAGCGGGACGTGACGCCCGAGCACGACGAGAGGGAGCAGGCCGAGCGCGACGGGGGCCCATACGAAGAAGCCTTGGGGTGCCAGGCGGGGAAGCGCTTGCGACAACACGAGCGAGCCGACGATGGAGCCGACGCCTTGCCAGAAAAATAGACGGCCCGCGGCTGCACCCCGCAAGGACGCGTCCTTGAAGTTGGCCACGCATAGCGGAACCGTGGCGCCGAGGAAGAAGCAAGCCGGGATCGCACAAATGCCAGCGGCGCTCCAGATCCGTGCATGAAGCACGAAGGTCGAGTCGATGGGCAGCCACGCCTGGGCGACGGGGTGCGCCAGGTGCTCGGGGAGCCCCAATGCGACCGTCAGCGCGGCGAGCAGGACGGATCCTGCTGCAGCGTACGGCCCGAGCCAGCGCGCGAGCAGCGGCGTCCCGATCGCGGAGCCGAGCGCGAGCCCAACCAGGCAGGCCGCGAGCACGCCCGACAGCGTTGGCTGGAATCCTTCGAGCACGAACGGCAGGCGCCGGAGAAGGTGGACCTGCAGGCCGACGACGAGCGCGCCGCCGGTGGCGGCGATCCAAGCGAGTTGGCCGAGCGCTGGTGCGGGGACCAACGTCGGCGTTGCCGCTTTGCGGATCCCGTCGCGCGCTGCCCAGGCCGCAAAGCCGGCGGCACCCAGGTACGCGAGGCATCCGATCTGTAGCGTCGCCCCAACGCCGATCGCCGGAACCCAGACGTTGTCGGCCACAGCGACCGCCAACAAGGAGCCCGCCAGGTTCGCGGCATTCAACGCGCCAATCTCGAGACGCCGACTGCCTTCCCCGACTTCAGAGAAGAGCAGCGGGAACGCGATGCCCATCAAGAGCGTCGGGATCCCGGGGGTGAGCGCCAACATGGCGATGCCGACACCGAAAGGGGGTGGGGCCATCGCGGCGAGCCACGCGTCGGACGCGAACGCGGTCAACGCGACCAGCGAGTAGGCGACGGCCGCGGCCAGGAGCGGACGGGTCACACGCGCCTGTACGCGTCCGACCAGTAGTCCGCCGATCCCGAGTCCAAGGAGATACGCACCGATGACGAACGCCGACGCGACCGTGGTGTTGCCAATCAGCAACCCGAAGCGTCGGACGAGGACGAGTTCGACCAGGATGCCGCCGAAGCCGGACAGCAACACGGCGCCGTGCAGCCGCGCGATAGGCGTTCTGCGCTGGGACGTCACCGTGTCTTGAATTCCTGACGAAGGGCCGTTGGCCGGGGGAGCCCAGTGTAGACAGTTCCCATCGCGGCTGCCGGGGGATTCGACGTCGCACGACTTGCGTGTTCGCTGCAGCCGCCTTGCGCATGCTGCAGGCGGTGGGCCCGATCAGTCGCCGCGAAGTCGCGCTTGTTCCCGCTTCTTCTGGGTGAGCAGGCCGTGCAGTGCCTCTGTGCCGAGCCCGTGCAACATCAATCGGTGGCCGGCTCGAAGCGTCGACTCCGGAATCAGCGGGTGTCGGTTGGCCACGAGTGGGAGCATCTGGAAGTCGCCGAGCACTGTGCACACGTAGTGCGCGATCGTTTCGTCGAGTTGCAGGGAGTTGCTGGCGCGCCAGAATTCATCGTCGCTCAGAAGCGCTTGATAGGCCGGTGTGTAGCACTCGATCGCACTCTGTAGATCGATCCGGTTCAGGCGACCTTGGGGCATGGGCTCGAGTGCCGGCGGATCGTCATGGATCGGCCCGAAGTCGATCTGTTCGAAGGGGATCGGCCCGAGTCTTTCCCCGAAGCGCGCGAGTCGTTCGTTCAACGCGATGACGAATCGGAACAGGTTCACGTCGTGCCGCACGAATGCGTGGTCTTCCAGGTCTTCGAGCCGCATGGGGCGCAGTGGCGACGTCGGGACCGGAATCGGAGCGTTCGCCGCAATGAACCCCAGGATGTCGCTGCCGAGATGGAAGTGACGAAGCACAAGACGGTTGGCCTCCGGGCGCACGAAATGGCGCAAGCCGAACACGATGCTCTTGTGGAGCATCCGCGACGACGAGAACGCCGTGGGGAGCAGGATCTTCCACAGCTGGTTGACCACGATGGCACTGCGTGCGGCCGGCCGTACGCACGGAAGGAGAAACTGCCGGGAGCCTGATCGCAGGTTGGCCATGTAGTCACGGCGGGCCTCAGGTGCGAGCGGCAGTGTGGTGTCGAGTTCCAGTGCGCGGAAGGCGTCTACCTCCGGGACGGGCGAATGAACGATCATCGATCGCGCGAGGGCATCGTCTACGCGCATGGGTTCAGCTCCTCGAGCTGGAGCCGGTAGAGGCGCGCCGTGGTGCGGGCGGTGCGGACGACTTCGCCTTCCTGCTCCGGTGTGAGGAAACCTGCCCCGAGCAGGGCGTCGAGTTGGCCAACGTGTTCCTCGTCTGCAGCGGCATGGTGTCGTAGGAACGAGACCTGACGGCGCTCGAGTCCGAGGACCTCGGTGATCCGATCGGCCCAGGCCCCCGCGCGGCGTCGGCCCAGACCTTCGATGATGAACATGGACCCGAGCAGGCCGAACGGGTTCGGCCGCGAGGCGCGTTCGAACATGAAGCTCGCCAGGGCCTCGCTTCCGACATTCCTTTGCGCGGTCTGGATGTCTTCGAGACATCCCCCCATCGCCACGTAGTCGTGCTCCAGCAGCTCGAAGTCGCGGTGTTCGGCAACGGCGTGCTGCAGGAACAGGGAACGCAGGGGATGCAGTTCCGAGTCGAGGCTCGATGCTGCACGCGCGATCCATCGCGATCCTTCGATGACCTGCTGGCGAAGATTCAGCAGCAGGGCGCGGTAGTCGGCTCGACTGAAAGTGCCCTCCCGCAGGCGCGTCAAGACGGCGACTTGTTCCAGATCGCCCTCGAAGCTGTCCCAGATCTCATCGAGAAGATCCTTGACCGATCTCTCGGGTCCCACGACGGTGAGCTGGATGAACGCGTTCGTGAAGCGTCCACTTTCGGGAATCATCACGAGGATCTGCTGACCGACGGCCAGGGACTTCTCGCGCGACAGCTCCTCGAGCAAGACGAAGAGTGACGCCGAGCCGACGTTTCCGCGCGTCGTGAGGTTGCTGAACCAACGCGCGTCATCCATCGCAAGGTCACGCTCGCGAAGCGCGTCGCGAACGCGGCCATGCAGATGCTCCGACGAGTAATGGCAGACCACCCAGTCGATGGCGTCGCGATCGACCTTTCCCGATGCGACGAGCGCCTCGAAGCCATCGACGCCGAGGTCGACCACATCTTCGAGGAGGCGGAGATTCTGCTTCAGGTTGATCGCCCCGTCGGATGCCGCAGCCTCGAAGCTCGGGTAGTCGATCCAGCTCTCGCCGACCGCGCCGCTCTCGTCGAAGTTGGCACCCGCCATCATGCAAGTGGGCCGGGTGCCGGCGTGGGACAGCAACTCGATCCAATCGATGCGGAAGCTCAGCCCGTCGCGGGCCGGCTGCGGCTCGAGGACCGCGGCGCCGGCGCCGTCACTGAGCATGAAACGCAGGAAATCGGTGTCGGTCGAAAGGGGTGCATCGCGACACGCCGATTGGGCTTCATACCGCGAAGCCTTGAAGAGCCGACTGGGGAACTCGCTCGCACATGCGACGGCGCGTTGCTTTTCGCCGCTTCGGATCTGGAGGCGCGCGCTCTGGAGCGCGGCAGCACCACTGGCACAGACGCCGTGCAGTGTCGCGATCTCGATCGGTCCCGTTCCGAGTTCGCCATGCACCATGCTGGCGAAACCCGGGACGGGGAGGTCGGGCTGCGTCGTCGCGGCGGCCAGGAAGTCGAGCTGGTCGGGCGCGAGGTCGGCGCGCAGGGCCGCTTCCTTGACCGCGTTCCGGGCCATTTCACTGTTTCGGTGCGTCGACCGCCCCTGGCGGTCGAGCGCATAGTGGCGGGCCTGGATGCCGTTGCTCTTCAGTACGCGCCGACGAAGGCGCGAAGGGCGCCCGTGCACGTAGCCGAGGAACTCCTCCATTTCCTCGTTGGGGATCGGCTCGCCTGGGAAATAGGCGCCGAGGCCGGTGATGTAGACGTTCTTTCGCTCATTCGGGGACATGGTTTCTCCTGGTCCGGCGCGGGATCGCACCCGGACTCGGCCAGAGCAGGAGTCGTGCCAAGGTCTCGAACGGTCCGGAAGTGGCTGGAAGAACACGGGAAATCGGTGTTCGTGCCAGAGTGTGTCTGCCAGGGCCCGGGCGACCGCTGGGGACATCGTCTGTGCAGGGATGTACGTCGAATGCACGGCGGCGGGCCCGCTCGGTGGCGCTACGTTGCCGCCATGACCCACCCCACGGACCCGCTCGCTCGCTTCGATCTCACCGGCCGCGTCGCCGTCGTCACGGGCGGTAGTCGCGGTCTCGGACGCGAAATGGTGCTGGGCTTTGCGCGGCAAGGGGCCGATGTCGTCATCGCGAGTCGCAAGCTCGCGGGCTGCGAGGCATTGGCCGACGAGGTCGAAGCCGAAACCGGCCGCGCGGCACTCGCAGTCGCCTGCCATGTCGCGGACTGGGACCAGTGCGACGCACTATTCGAGGCGACCTACGAGCGCTTCGGCCGCGCTGACATCCTCGTCAACAATGCTGGCATGTCTCCACTGTACGAATCCCTCGACGATGTCGGGCAGGAACTGTGGGACAAGGTGTTGAACGTGAATCTGCGTGGGCCGTTCCGGTTGTCTTCGCGCTTCGCGACCCGGATGGCCGCCGAGCAGGGTGGCTCCATCGTGAACATCAGTAGTGTTGCCGCGGTGTCCCCGACGCCGGTCGAGATCCCGTATGCGGCCGCCAAGGCCGGACTGAACAATCTCACCATCAGCATGGCGCGCGCATTCGCCCCCAAGGTCCGCGTGAACTGCATCATGCCGGGGCCCTTCCTGACGGACATCAGCAAAGCCTGGCCGGAGGCCATGCTGGAGGGGCTCCGAAGGACCGTTCCCATGGGTCGAGGTGGCGAGCCCGACGAGGTGGTCGAAGCCGCTCTCTACTTCGGGAGTGACGCGTCTCGTTACACGACAGGGGCGGTGCTCAAGATCGACGGCGGAGCGGTCGCACCGCCAGCCTAACGTCCGGAGAACTGCCGGGGTCGCTTCGTCCTCGGACGCTGCGTCCCAGACTTGTCGAGGAATGAAGAGGAGACCTGATGGCATTGCGCGTGATTCAATGGGCGACCGGTGGCGTGGGCCGTGCGGCCATCCAGGGCATCGTGGACCATCCAGATCTCGAACTCGTCGGCTGCTGGGTGCATTCCGAGGGGAAGGTCGGGCAGGACGCCGGCACGCTCGCGGGCGGCGATGCGATCGGGGTGGCCGCGACCCAGGACGTCGATGCGTTGCTGTCGCTGGGTGCGGACTGTGTTCTCTACAGCCCCGTCATGGCCAACCCCAAGGAGGTCGCGCGGATCCTGCGCGCGGGCGTCAACGTCGTGACGCCGCTCGGGTGGTTCTTTCCTCCGGACAGCGCCAGTACCCGCATGGTGGAAGAAGCCTGCGTCGAAGGGGGCGTCACGCTCCATGGGACCGGGATCCATCCGGGCGGAATCACCGAACGGTTCCCGATCGTCTTGTCGGCTCTGTCGCGAAGCGTGACCCATGTTCGCGCCGAGGAGTGGTCGGACATCCGAACCTACGGCGCGCCCGCCGTGGTCGGCGACGTGATGCTATTCGGAAAGACACCCGAAGAAGCAGCACAGAGCCCCATGTTGTCGTTGCTCGGCGGGGGCTTCCTGCAGTCCATCGACATGGTGGCCGCAGCCCTCGGTGTGACACTGGACGAGAAACGCGTCACGAAGCACGAAGTGGCCGTCGCGACGGCACCGATTGATTCGCCGATCGGGCCGATCCAGCCCGGTACCGTCGCGGCCCAGATCTTTACGTGGCAGGGCACCGTCAACGGCGAGCCTGTCGTGACGGCGAGAACCAACTGGTTCATGGGCGACGAACATCTCGATCCCGCTTGGAACTTTGGGCCGGAGGGCGAGCGCTTCGAGGTCGAGGTGACGGGAGATCCTTCGGTGAAGACCACGTTCCACGGGCTCCACCCCGAGAGTATTGCGGCCGGCCTTGAGCGGAATCCGGGAATCGTGACCACGGGCATCCACTGTGTGAGCGCGATCCCGGCGACCTGCGCTGCGGCCCCCGGCATCCGGACGTACCTGGACCTTCCCGCATACGGAGGGAAAGCGGCCCCGCATCTTCTAGGTGCCCGGTCATGATCCCCGATCGAACCCGACGGGATGGCGGGGTACACGCGCCCTCCTTCTCGGTGCCGGCCGTGTCGCCCTAGAACCGTGCGAGAAAGTCGGTCATGACCTCATGGACGCGGGCGATGTCGCTGCCATCGAGTCCGTGGTGCGCCGGCAGTAGCAGTCCGCCGCGCATCACGTCATCGGAAACGGGGTAGCCATCGGGCCGCGCGCGGTGAGGAATGTTCCTGAAGCCCGGATGGCGCAGCAGGTTTCCGCTCCAGATCGGACGTGAGCCGACGTGCGCGGCGTCCAGGTGGCGAAGAAGGGCGTTGCGGTCGAACGGCGCGTTGGCGCGAACCGTCAACGGAAAGGACATCCAGCCGGTCTCGACTTCGGCGAGTTGTTTCGGAAGTACGAACCAGTCCTCGTGTCTGGCAAGAAAGGCGGCATGTGCGGCATGGTGGGCGCGATGCAACGCGAGGAATGATTCCAGCTTGTCGAGTTGGACGAGGCCGAACGCAGCCTGCACTTCGGAGCCTTCCCAGTTGAACCCCATTCGCTCGAAGATGAAGTCCCGGTGGTAGGGAACGCCGTCGACCTCGGTCTCGAGATCGCCTTCAAAGTCGAGCGGGCCCGAACCGTGACGAGACGAACTCCGGCCCCAGTTGCGCAGGAGTCGGGCCTCCTGGTCCTGCTCCGGATCGTCGAATGCGACCAGACCGCCGGTGCCGAGGCACGTGATCACGTGGCTCTCATTGAAACTCGTGGCCGAGATGTGGGCGCGCGCCCCTGGCGGACGCCCTCTCAGGGTCGCGCCGAGTACATCGCAAGAGTCCTCGAATAACAACAGGTCGTGTTGATCTGCCAGCTCGCGCAGGGCGTCCCAGTCCGGGACATTGCCGATCAGGTTGGGGACGACCATGCCTCGGGTCTTCGGGCCGATCATCTCGGCGGCCTGCTCGACGTCCATGACGTAGGTGCCGGGTTCCACATCGACGAACACAGGCACATAGCCGGCCCGGACCTGGGGCGCGACCGTGGTCGAGAAGGTCAGGGGCGGCGTCAGGAGTTCGCTACCAGCCGGCAGCCCCAGGAGTTGCATGCCGAGTTCGAGGGCCGAGGAGCCCGAGTTCACGAACACGCCATGGCGTTTCCCAAGAAGACTCGCGACGCGCGCTTCCATGGCGCGCGTCCGACGACCCATGCGGAGGCGACGACGCTTTTCCAGCACCTCGGTGATCGCCGCGATTTCGTCGCGATCGTAGACGGGAGCGCCGAGCGGGATCCACGGGACACTCGATTCTTCCGGCGGCACCAAGCGGGCCTCCTATTGGGGCGGGAACGGGCGCGCCACGATTTCACGGCTGGGCTCCTGCGTCAACCGTTGGCTACCGTGGCGCCATGCCGCGCTTCGACTCCCCTCCCGCATCCCGCGTGCCGGTGGCGCAGAGTGGGCGGGTGCTGGGACCGCGCGCCATTCGCACGCGCGAACGCATCCTGCAGGCATCGGCTGCACTGTTGGCGGAGCGGGGGGTTCTCGACCTGCCGGTCGTCGACATCGCACGGCGCGCCGAGACGTCGCCGGCGACCTTCTACCAGTATTTTCGTGACGTGGAAGATGTGGCGCTCAGCCTGGCCGAACAGGCGCTCGCCGAGATGCCGGATGTGTCGCCGTGGATCCGTGCGTCGCTCCGGGGCCCAGACGGACTGGAGCGCGCGCGGGCCGTGGTCGATGCGTTTCTCGACCACTGGGACAAGCACCACGTCATCCTGAATCTGCGGAATCTCGCGGGAGATCGCGGCGATGACCGCTTCCAGCGCCTGCGGCAGGCGCACATTGGCCCAGTCCTTTCGGCGCTGGCCGCCGAGGTGACGCGTGGCCAGGCAGAGGGGCGGATCGCGGAGGAGGTCCATCCGCTCGCCGCGGCGGCGGCGCTGGCCTCGTTCCTCGAACGGCTCTCTGCGCACCAACAGGAGCTGCGCGGCCTGGGAGCGTCCCGTGAGGCGATCCGCGAAACGTGTGCGCGAATGCTCGTGCAGTTCCTGGAAGGGACGCTCGCCTCCGACTGATTGCTGGCGACCCGGTTAGGCGCCGTCGGGATCTTCCGGGTCGAAGTCGCTCGATTGAATGGGATGCGGGGCGTACTCGTGCCCGGTGCCCTCCCAGCCGGGGAGTGACGACGCACTCGCGAGCCAGCTGCGAGCGATGCTGTCGTCTACGACGACCGCGCCGGCGTCGGGTTCGTCGAGCAGGCTCTCCCAGAGATCCTGGCCGCCCGCTTCCCACCAGGTGCGGTCACTGTGCTCGTAGTCGATCGCGAGACGAATCATTGGAATCCCATCCAGGAGAGTTGTGGCGGGCTAGCCGAGTAGCCAATCCACGGTGCGTTGCAGGCCCCAGAAGACACCGAGACTTCCAATGGCGGTCGCCGGAAGCTCGTGGAAGAGGCGTCCTAGAGGGGTGCCTTGCTTCGTGTGATCGCGCAAGGCTCGCGAGGTAAAGACCATGACCGGAAGCGCGAGGGCGACCAGCGCGAGTTGTCCCAGTTCGATGCCCACGTTGAACGAGAAGAGCGCCAGCGGAATGGCATGTTGCGGGAGACCGAGCTCGGTGAGCGCTCCAGCGAAGCCGAGCCCATGCAGCAGACCGAACGCGAACGGCATCCAGCCGGGCCAGCGCTGCAAGGGCGACGTCACGTCGCCGCGCGCGAGTTCGACCGCCAGCACGACCAGCGTGACCGCAATCGCGACTTCGACCGGTGCCGGCGGCAGACGCAACAGATCGAGGGCTGCGATGGCCAGGGTCAGGCTGTGGCCGATCGTGAACGACGTAATCGCGAGCAGGAGCCTTCGTGACGCACCGAGGAGGGCCAGGAGGCCAAGGACGAAGAGCACATGATCCAGGCCCCCGAAGAGGTGTTCGGCCCCAAGGATGAGGTAGCCGCGGCCGACCTCGGTCCAGGACTCCTGCGCCGGGATGACATAGCTGGAGGAGGCCGATGTCAAGATGGCCCGCATTTCCCGGCCATCCGCGAGTGCGACGCGCACGAGCGCATCGGTTCCGCTGGTTTCGAGACCGGTGACGGCCAGGGTCGAACCCACGAGTTCCGTCTCGCCGCAGTCGAGGGTCCATTCCGAGATGAACGCGGTGCCTTCCAGTCGTTGGGTGGCCTCGGTCGCCGGTGGGCAGGGCAGGGTGGGCTCGGTCCGCGTGCCGCGCGAGACCACACGCGGGGTCTTCCACGTGACGGCGATCGCGTCCTCGGTTTCGATGATCTCGAGGAACGAAGGCGCGAGCCGATGCGCGTGCGCGCCAGCCGCTGGGCCGAGCACGAAGGCGAGCGCGCATAGGATCCGGACGAACGTCGAGAGGTTCACGAAGCGTCCTCCCGCGCAACGCCGTGCTTATCCCGCAAGGCGACGATCTCAGCGGCGACCGCGGCCTCGGCACGTTCGTACAACAGCCCTTCGCGGACTTCGGAGCGAACGGTTTCGAGGGCAGATCGCATCGCCGGCCGCCGCTCGCGGATCCAGACGAAATGGACGCCGTAGGCCGATTCGAAAGGTCCTTGCCAGACGCCGTCGCTGGCGCCAAGGACCTCGGCCGCGAACTTGGGGCCGAGTTGTCGCCCGAGTTCAGCCTGCGAGTGTGGCGGAAGGTGTCGCGGGATCGGGAGCGGGTCGCCAATGCCGTCGAGCGCGTCGGGTGTGGTCAGCGCCGCGCGCGACGCCTCTGCCCGCGCCGCATCACGAAAGTACACGTGCGTCACGCGCACCCGTTCGGGCTCGGTGAAGCGACGCGCGTTGGCTTCGAGGTAGTCGAGCAGTTCGGCCTCGGTGGGAGGGACACGCCGGACCTGCTCGTGGATCCGAAGCTTCATCTTCTGGATCAGTCGTCGCCGCACCACGAGGTCGCTCTCGTGCATCCCGAGCGCGATCGCTTCATCGACGAGTTCGGCGTCGTCCCGTGGATCATCGGACGAGGCGAAGCGCATGTTGCGCGCGAGGCGGCGGCGCACGATCGCGTCTGTCCGGTGGTCGTTTCGCAGCAGCGCTTCGTGGAACCACACGTCGTCGTCGCTTGCCGGGGCCACGAGTGGTGCAACGGCAGGCGCGTCGACGCCCGGGCCGAAGCCCAGTCCGTCCGCCACGAATAGCAGGAACCCGAGCAGCAGGAATCGGAGCAGCGGACGCTTCAAGGGCCTACCCAGATCGGCGAGGTCCAGGCGCGTTCGCGCTGCGTCGGCCGGTGGTCTTCGGCGCAGCACGCTTCGAGGCCGGCGCCAATGGTGGACGTGTCCGTGCAATCGACGGCGGCAGCCGCGCATACGTGTTGGGTCCAGCGGCAGCTCGGGTTCTCGAGAACCCGAGCGTAATAGAAGGCGCGTTCGCCGGCCCGCCAGTCCGGGTCCTGCCAGTCGCTGCAGAGCTGGGCATGCCCGCTGCCGCGACGCTCGCACGTCGCCAGATCAACGCTGGCGCCGGTGTCGCCGCCCGCGGCATCGTGCACCACTTCATGGGTGTCTCCTGCATCGTCGACCCAGCCCTTGATGATCTGGATGCGCTGGAGCGGAGCTGCGCCGGGGTCGGGATCGCGCAGTGCGCTCACCCAGAATCGGGGCCGCGTATCGTTGCCATCGAGCTGGCCGCCCATGGGGACGCCGGTCGCGTAGGCTTGTTCGATGCTATCGGCGGCTTCGCAGAGACCGGGCGCCAGCTCCGGCCCACCGAAAAAGCGCACCTCGGGCCGCGTCCCGCTGGTGCCGTAGGTTTCGCGTCGCTTCATTCCGGCGAACAGTGCGTCGCGTGCATTCTCTTCCGCCCAGACGACGGCGAGTCCGCCCGGTCCGAAGGAAGGAATGTCTACCAGCGGGGGCACGTCGCCCTCGGCGAGCGGAATCCCGGCGCCGCCGTGTCCGGGGAAGTCGGCCTCGGAGACCAGGCCCGGGGTTCCGAGATGCGTGTCGGTGCTCGCGATGATGCCGAACCGGAACGGGTTCACTCCAAGCGCTGCCTCGATGGCGAGGCCTTCCTGAAGCGCCGTCCGGACGAACGAACCGCGGTCGGGCGGGGCATCGGCGCCGCTCAGGGACGCGAGCATGGGACTCGTCGAGCCACTCATGTTGCGGAAGGGAAGTTTCTCGAAGCCACACGCCTCGTCGGTGGTCGCACCGCCAGGGAAGCACTCGGAATCTCCCTTGTGCTGCATGATCTCGACGAGCGGTTCCCAGCGCGCGCGAATCGCCGCTTCTGCGGGCCCAATGGCTTCGCCGACGTTCACGGCCGACTGGAACATCAGGCCGTCATCGAGATTCGAGTTGTGCGGAATCACGAGCACGTCACAGCCGGGTGTTCCCTGGACACAATCCATATCGAGTCGCTGCCACAAGTCGCTCGCGGTGTTGCCGGTTTCGATCACGCTGATGGGGAGCGCCGGGACCGCATCGTTGCGGAAGATCACGTTGCGGTGAAGGTTGCCGGCCGTGCCGCCGGACGCGGTCCATTCGTAGGCGACGAAGCTCGTGAAACGGCAGGCCGCGCTGCGGTCGTAGGCGCCCTCGGCAGCATCCTGGATTTCCTTCCAGACCGTCCCCGCGGCATCGAGGCAATCCTGTCCGCCGTCGCCGCAGTATCCCCAGCGACCCGAGAGGTAGGAATAGCGTGCGTTCATCAGGAAGAACGCCGCCCGCGGCCAGCCCCGGTAGACGCGGCACACCCATGAGTCGTGTCCCGGTGCGCCCGGCGTCCTGCAGAGGTGGACCTCGCCAAGTTGTTCGGCGTGGTCGGAAAGGGCGGTGAAGTCGAGGGGGCGCGCGAGTTGTACGCGGCGCTGTCCCACTTCGCCGTCCCAGGGCTGGATCATCATCTCCGCGCCCTGGGCGAAGGCATAGGCCTGCGCCGGTGTGGTCCGCGTGCCCTGGGTGCTGGCGTCCTGCGAGCGAGCCGTATGGATGTGCGTGTCGCCAAAGAATGGCCGCCGCATCGGCTCATGGGCCGCACACGGTTCTCGTTCTTCCGTGCGTTCGAAGGGCTCGGCCTGCGCCGCGGCAGAAACCATGGCCACGGTTGCGACAAGGGCGGTCAGGAGCGGTCTCAAGGCGGAGCTTCCTCGCTGGAACGGGAGGCGGATGATAGGCTCCTCCGACGCCCGCGCCGCCCCTTCTGGCCGCGCGGAGGAGAGACGCAATGGCCCGGAAACTCAACGAAATCAGCGCGCGCATCACCGAGGACAAGGTCCAGGGGGCCTCGCAGGCAATGCTCTTCGGCACCGGCATGACCGAGGCGCAGATGGCACAGCCCCAGGTCGGAATTTCGGCCATGTGGTACGACGGAAACCCGTGCAACATGCACCTGGGCGACCTCGCGAGCGCCGTCCGCACCGGCGTTGAAGCGGCCGAGATGGTGGGCATGCGGTTCTTTACGGCCGGCGTTTCGGACGGCATCTCGATGGGAACAGATGGCATGAGCTACTCGCTCCAAAGCCGCGACCTCATTGCGGATTCCATTGAGACAGTGATGGCGGCGCAGTGGTACGACGCCAATATCTCGATCCCGGGCTGCGACAAGAACATGCCGGGTTGTCTGATCGCGATGGGCCGGTTGAATCGCCCGTCGATCATGGTCTACGGCGGCACCATCCGCGCCGGCAAGAGCCAGAAAGGAGACTCCCTCGACGTCGTTTCCGCGTTCCAGTGCTACGGCCAGTTCATCACCGGCCAGATCACCGAGGACGAACGTCTCGACATCGTACGCAGCTCGTGTCCGGGCGCCGGAGCGTGCGGTGGGATGTACACGGCGAACACCATGGCGGCCGCGATCGAAGCCCTCGGAATGTCGCTCCCCTACAGCTCGTCGACGCCGGCGACCGATCCGTTGAAGATCGCCGAGTGTCATGCGGCGGGGGGTGCGATCAAGCAGCTGCTGGAACTCGACCTGAAGCCGCGTGACATCATGACGCGCGAGGCGTTCGAGAACGCCATGGTGGTAGGCATGGCGCTGGGCGGTTCGACCAACCTCGTCTTGCACCTGCTCGCGATGTCGCGCGCCGTCGACCTGCCGTTGTCACTCGAAGACTTCCGGGTGATGAGTGATCGGGTGCCGCTGCTCTCCGACTTCAAGCCGAGCGGACGTTTCGTGATGGAAGATCTCCAGGGCGCTGGTGGAACGCCTGCGGTCATGAAGCTTCTGCTCGAAGAAGGCATGCTGCACGGCGACTGCAAGACCGTGACGGGCCGCACCGTGGCCGAGAACCTGGCCGACCTGCCGGGATTGACCGAGGGCCAGGAGATCGTGTCGCCGGTCTCGAACCCGCTCAAGAAGACCAGCCACATTCGCATCCTCGGCGGCAACCTCGCGCCCGAGGGCTCGGTCGGAAAGATCACGGGCAAGGAAGGCACGCACTTCACCGGAACGGCCAAGGTCTATGACTGTGAAGAGGACATGACCGCGGCCGCCGAGCGAAAGGAGATCGGCGAAGGGACCGTGGTCGTGATCCGATACGAGGGCCCGAAGGGTGGCCCCGGTATGCCCGAGATGCTGACACCGACGTCCATCCTCCAGGGGATGGGACTGGGCCAGGGCGTCGCGCTGATTACCGACGGTCGTTTCTCGGGCGGCTCTCACGGTTTCATCGTGGGCCACGTGTGTCCCGAGGCATGCGAAGGGGGCCCGATCGCCCTCGTGCAGGACGGTGACACGATCACGATCGACGCGGAAGCGAACCGGATCGATGTCGATCTCACGGACGAAGAATTCACCGCTCGGCGGGCGGCGTGGACGAAGCCGCCTTACAAGGCGCGCCGCGGCACGTTGGCCAAGTACATTGCCAGCGTTCGGCCAGCCTCTGAAGGGTGCGTCACGGACGAAGGCCTGGACGCCGAGTAGGTAGGTCGGTTCGATGGACGGCGGGATCGATGCCTGGGTCAACGACGCCGTCGCGCCGCTGGCCGCCGGTCTCTCGGCATTCATCTTCTACAAGGTCGAAGTCCTCGGCGCGCAGCTGCCGTTGGTGGTCTTGTGGTTGGTCGCGGGCGGGCTGTGGTTCACGCTCCGCTTTCGATTCATCAATTTCCGTGGGTTTGGCGAAGCGCTGAGGCTGGTTCGGCGAAGCCCAGCCGAGGGAAGCACCGGCGAAGTCTCGCACTTCCAGGCGCTGTCGACCGCCGTGTCCGGCACCGTCGGGATCGGGAACATCGGGGGTGTCGCGGTGGCGATCTCGCTCGGCGGCCCCGGCGCAGCGTTCTGGCTGATCGTGGCCGGATTGCTCGGAATGGCATCCAAGTTCGTCGAGTGCACCCTTGGCGTGATCTACCGGCGCGAGAATGCTGACGGGTCCGTGTCGGGCGGCCCGATGTACTACCTCGAGCGCGGGTTCGCCGACAAGGGATGGCCACGACTCGGCCGCGCGCTGGGTGTGTTCTATGCCGCCGGCATCGTGATCGGATGCCTCGGGATCGGCAACATGTTCCAGTCGAACCAGGCCTTCGCGCAATTCGTGGCGGTCACCGGTGGCCCTGACGTGAGCTTCTTTGCCGACAAGGGCTGGCTCTTCGGCATCGTCGCGGCTGTGGGCGTGGGCTTCGTGATCGTCGGCGGCATCCGCAGTATCGCCAACGTTGCACAACGGATCGTGCCGCTGATGGCCGCCGTCTACCTGGTCGGCTGCTTGTTCATGCTGGTCTTCAACGCCGAGGCGATTCCGTTCGCGATCCGGGCGATCGTGGGCGGCGCGTTCGCGCCCGAGGGCATCGCCGGGGGAGCCTTGGGTGTCATGATCCTGGGCTTCCAACGCGCGGTCTTTTCGAACGAAGCCGGAATCGGCTCCGCCACGATCGCCCATTCGGCGGTCAAGACCGATCATCCGGCGACGGAAGGTTATGTGGCGCTGCTCGAGCCATTCATCGACACCGTCGTGATCTGCACCGCGACGTCGCTCGTGATCGTCACCACGCTGTTCTACGAGCCGGATTTTTTTGCCGCGGGAATCGGAGGCGTCGAGATGACATCGGCCGCCTTCGAACGGAACGTCGGCTGGTCGCCACGCGTCGTGACCGTGGCCGCAATCCTGTTCGCGTTCTCGACCATGCTTTCGTGGTCGTACTATGGGCTCAAGGGCTGGACGTACCTTGTCGGCGAAGGCCGCAAACGCGCGCTCGCGTTCAACGCGGTCTTCTGCTGCTTCGTCGCCCTGGGCTGCATGGTGCAGCTGACGGCCATCCTCGATTTCTCGGACGCCATGGTCTTCGTCCTCTGTGTCCCGAACATCCTGGGGATGATCGTGCTCGCACCCGCGGTCGACGAGGCGCTCGTCCGGTATCGGACGCGAGGATCTTCGGCCGACGAGGGTGGCTAGGAGGTCTGGAGAGTCGAATGCCCTCCGAGATTTCGGATCCTGAGTGGGTGGTTCGTCCGGTCGTCGCGGGCGATTGGGCCGCGATTGCCCAGCTGGCGGCTGACGAAGCCCAGGAAGGGGACCACTCGGGCGGTCTCGACGACGCATGGTTGGAAAACCGACGTGCGGTCGACTGTGAGCGGTACGACGCCGTGGTCGAAGCGCCGGAAGGCGTGGTCGGGTACTGCGCTGTGGAGCGTCACGGCGATCGACCTCGCGGCGAGTATCGCGTCTTCGCCGTCGCGGACTGGCGGCGTCCGTCGCGGGCGCTCGCGGACGTGTTGCTCGCCTGGTGCGACGAGCGCCTCGCCGCACTGGGCGCGACACGCGCATGGATGCGCGAGGTCGCGGGCGACGTTCAGCTGCTTGGCGCCGCAGAGGCGCATGGCTTCACGCGTTCGACGCCGTACACGGTCCAAGGCGTGGAAATCGTGAACCTGGAGAAGGCGACCTTCGAGCCGCCATCCTGAGGCTCAGGTTCGCTTCTGGCCGCGGGCCATCAAGATCTTGCCCGAACGGACGAGTTCGACGATGCCATAGGGGCGAAGCAGGGCGACACACGCGTCGAGCTTCTCGCTGGCACCGAATACGCGCAGCATCAGCGACTCGCTCGCGTAGTCGACGACCTTGGCTCCGTAGTGTTCGGCGACCTGCAGGATCTCGGTCCGTTGATCGAGATCGCATTCGATCTTGATCAATGCAATCTCGGCTTCGTAGGCGGAGTCGCCGGTATGGTCGACGGCCTTGATCACGTCCACGAGCTTGCCGAGTTGCTGGATGATCTGGCCCAGGGTCTCGGGGTCGCCTGAGGACGTAATTGTCATGCGCGAGAATCCGCCCTCGGCAGCCGGGCTCACCACCAGACTCTCGATGTTGTAGCCGCGCCGGGCGAATACCAGGGCAACGCGTACGAGCACCCCAGGACGGTCGGCAACGAAGACCGAGATGGTGTGAAGCGGAGAGGCTTCCGTCGTGTCTTTCAATGCGAGATCAGGTGCTGCCACTGGGTTTCTCCAACCGCTCCTTCGGCGGCTCGATGATCATGTGCGAAAGCGGGGCGCCGGCCGGAATCATTGGGAAGACGTTGTCTTCCTTGACCACTTCGGCGACGACGACCACGGGGCCGTCGTGGTCGCGGGCTTCTTGGAGCTTGCGGTCGACATCCCCGGGGCGACGGATGCGGATTCCCTTCACGCCGTAGGCCTCTGCGAGCTTGACGAAGTCGGGATTTCCCTCGAGGTCCACGCCCGAGAGCCGGTTCTCGAAGAAGAGCTCCTGCCATTGGCGCACCATGCCAAGGAAATTGTTGTTGATCACGAGCACCTTGGCGGCGACGCCGTGTACGGCGGCCGTGGAGAGCTCGCATAACGTCATCTGGAAGCCGCCGTCGCCGACGACGGCCCAGACCTCTTCGTTCGGTCGAGCCATTTTTGCGCCAATCGCGGCGGGGAAGCCGAAGCCCATGGTGCCGGCGCCGCCGCTGGTGATCCAGCGGCGTCCTTCGCGCGTGCGACAGAACTGGGCCGCCCACATCTGGTGCTGGCCGACGTCCGAGGTCACGATCGAGTTCCCCGCGGTCAGCGCATCCAGCCGATCGAGCACGTGCTGGGCGCGGAGTCCACCCTTCTTCGGGTACTTGAGCGGGTAGCGCTCCCGCCATTCATTGCACTGCCAGAGCCACTCTTCCGTGTCGAGGGGGCTCACACGTTCGAGCAGGTCTTCGATCACGAGCTTCGCGTCGCCGCATAGCGTCGCGTCCATGGGCATGATCTTGTTGAACTCGGAGGGGTCGACGTCGATATGGATCTTCGTCGCGGTCGGGCAGAATGCCTTTACATCACCCGTGATGCGGTCGTCCCAGCGCGCGCCAATCGCCATGATCAGGTCGCAACCGTCAACGGCCTTGTTGGCGTACGCGGTACCGTGCATGCCGAGCATGCCCAGGTGGAGGGGGTGCGTTTCGTCCGCTGCGCCTTTGCCCAGGAGTGTGTTGACCATGGGCGCACGCAACTTTTCGGCGAGTTCCATGACGGCCTTGCCGGCGCCCGCGATCACGGCGCCGTTCCCGACGTAGAGGATCGGCTTCCGGGATTGCGCAATCAGTTCCGCAGCCAGGTCGAGGTCAGCCGCCGCTGCGCGGCCGGGCACGGTGTAGCCGGGCAGATTCATCTCGACGCGATCGGGCGCTTCGCACGGACCTTGGGTGATGTCCTTGGGAAGGTCGATCAAGACCGGCCCCGGTCGCCCGGTCGTCGCGATATGGAAGGCCTCCTTTACGATTCGCGGAATATCGGCCGAGTCGCGCACCATGTAGCTGTGCTTGACCACGGGGTAGGTGATGCCAGTGACGTCTGCTTCCTGGAACGCGTCGTATCCCAGATTCTCGCAGAGCGTTTGGCCGGTGAGGACGATCATGGGTGCCGAGTCCATCAGGGCCGTGAGGAGGCCCGTCACGGTGTTGGTGGCGCCGGGGCCCGATGTCACCAGGACGATGCCGGGCTTGCCCGTGGCACGGGCGTAGCCGTCGGCCATGTGGGTCGCGCCTTGCTCGTGGCGCGTCAGGATCAACTCGATCGACGAATCCACGAGGGCGTCGAAGACCGGGATGGCGGCTCCGCCAGAGAGGCCGAAGATGTGCTCGACCCCTTGCTCCTCGAAGCAGCGGATCAGGACTTCGGCCCCGGTCGGTAGGGCTTCTTGGGAGTCGGCCATGGGGTCTCCGAGGCGAGATGGTGAATACCAGCGTTTGGAAACAGATGGATAACATGCAACTCGACATTTCGGAACCGAAAACGTAGTAAAATTGAGTTCAAGTCGTCGGATACGCGACTTTTGATCAAACACTCGAACACCCCGAGGGGACCATGTACATGAACAGGTCGAATCTGGAGGAGATCAGCCGAGAGCTGATCGAAGCCGATACGGTCAGCCACGCCGCCAGCCATCCGACCATGCAGCGCATCGGGGACCGTCTGGACGCAGCCGGTTTTCGTGTCGGCTACCAGACCTGGGGTCGGCCGGGCGCAGAGAAGTCGAACCTGGTGGCGATCGCCGGGCCGCCGGAACCCGATGGCCTGGTGCTGTCGGGCCACCTCGACGTGGTGCCGTTTGCGGATCAGCCGGGGTGGAGTCGCGAGCCGCTGGCACTGACCTTCGAGGGCGATCGGGTGTTCGGGCGCGGGACCACCGACATGAAGGTGTTCCTGGCCCAGTGCATCGAGGCGATGGAAGGGCTCGCACTCGATCAGCTGCGCCGCCCGGTCGCGCTGCTCTTCACGTCCGATGAAGAGGTGGGATGTTCGGGTTCTGCGCGGCTGGTTCCCGTGCTGTCCGAGCTGCTCGGTGAGACGCCTTCGCCGAAACTCTGCTGGATCGGCGAGCCGACATCGTGGCACGTCTTCCACGCTCACAAGGGCGTGGTCTCCTTCTCCGTCGAGGTCCGCGGACATGGAGGCCATTCGAGTGTGCCGGAGGCCGGGGTCAGTGCGATTGCCGTCGCGGCCCAGTTGATCGGCCGCATCGGCGCCGAACAGGAAGCATTGCGGTGCTCGCCGGACCCCGCGTTCGCCGAGATCTTCCCCGAGGCGCCGTATACGACCCTTAACTTCGGCACCGTCCGTGGGGGCACCGCGCTGAATATGATCGCCGATGCCTGCCGGTTCGATGTCAGCTACCGGCCGCTGCCCACCGAGGAGCCGCATGCTCTATGGGCTCGCCTCCGGGATCGTCTGCTGAACGACCCGGTCGCCGACTGGGGATCGGGGCGCGCACCCGTAGACGTGATCGTGAGCGCCCCGGCCAGCGCGCCGGGGCTGGCGTCGCCCCTGGGCACACCCCTCGAGCGTGCTCTCCGAGCCCGGCTCGACGAGCACGTGGTGGGAGGCGCACCATTCTGCACGGATGGTGGTCACTTCGCGCTCGCCGGGATCGACTCGATCGTCTGTGGCCCGGGCGATCTGGATCAGGCGCACCAGCCCGACGAGAGTCTCTCGCGAGCCGCCTTTGAGGCGGGGACGGCCCACGTGGCAGCGGTCGTGGAGCGCCTTTGCATCGATGAAACCCCCGCCAGGACGTGATCAGGGGTTTGTCAGAACCGATTTGAGATCTGGGATCGATGCGCCGATAAGGGGCGCGTGGCCACACTGCTGATTATCGACGACTCCGCTGCGCAGCGCCGCGCGTTGGTGGACCTGTTGAAGCCCGCGAAGCTGTTCGAACGCATCGTGGAAGCCGAGGACGGCATCCAGGGGCTCAAGAGCATGGTCTCGGAGCACATCGATCTCGTGATCTGCGATGTCGAGATGC
>JAJDAQ010000070.1 GCA_029261815.1 Deltaproteobacteria bacterium | reverse complement strand
ACTCTGGCTCATGATCGTGAGCGCCTCGTTCGAAGACGCTGGCGTCGGCAGCGCGGCCGGGACCGAGGCGCAGCTCGCCGAGCAATCGACGTCTCGCCAGCGCGTGGTGGGGCTGGAGACACTCGACGACCAGATCGATGCGATCGAGTCGCTCTCGCCGGAGAGGATCGAGCACCTGCTCGCCATTTCGGCCGAAGACGCGATCGCGACCGCCTCGGCAGGCAACGACGAGCCCGCCGCGCCCGCGCCCGACAGCGTCGCCAGCGCCATCGACGGCATGCTCGACGCGTGGCAGAAGGGCGACCTCGACTGGATCGAATCGCTCACCCGGGACGGAGACACCCAGGACCTCAGCACGATCCTGATCGATGCCCGAAACCACCAGATGGTCGACGCGATCGAAGCGCTCCTCACAGCAGGGCATCGCCCTTTCGTTGCTGTGGGAACGGCGCACATGACGGGCGTGGCCGCCCTTCCCGCGCTCCTGGCGGAGCGCGGCTACCGTGTCCGGCGTATCCCCAAGACGAGCGAGGAGGGAATGTGACCATCGCGATCGACCCCAGTTCATGGGTAGCGCCGAGTGCCGAACTCTATGGAGAGATCGCGGTCGGCGCGGACTCTTCGATCTGGCCCCAGTGTGTCGTCCGGGCCGAGTCCGAGCACGTCAGGATCGGCCATCACACGAACCTCCAGGACTTTGTGATGGTGCACATCGGCTACGACGTCCCCACCGTGATCGGCGACTTCTGCTCGATCACGCATCATGCGACCGTGCACGGTGCCACGATCGAGGACGATTGCCTGATCGGGATCAACGCCGTGGTGATGGACGGCGCCGTGATCGGCCGTGGGTCGATCGTCGCGCCCGGCGCCGTCGTGACCGAGGGGACCGTCATCCCACCGCACTCGATCGTTGCCGGCGTCCCGGCCAAGGTCATCAAGCAGCGCGACAACACTGCAGAAAACCAGCTCAATGCCTGGAACTACTGGCGCAATGCCCGGGCATTCCGCGACGGGCAGCACCGATCCTGGGCAGGCGAAGACTTCAAGGCGTTCACGCGCGAGAAGCGACGCGAGCTCGGCCTCGAACGTTAGGCGCCGATCCCGTCGAACAGCAGGCCGACCGAGGAATCGACGGCGCGTCGGCAGCCATCTGCGTCGAGCAGCCCGTTGGCCCACGAGATGCGCGCGCCACTGGTCAGGTGGGCGATCGCGCGCGCCGCTGAGAGCACGTCAGCATCGCGGCGCAGCTCACCACGACTGCGCGCGGAGAGAAGGATCTCGGCAACGAGGCCGATCGTCCGGTCCTGCAGCGCCAACACGCGTCGCGCGACCCGGGCTTCGGGCTGCGTCGTCGCGCGCAAGGCGATCGTGGTCAAATCAGGGTCCTGCGCCAGCAAGGCGTGCTCCGCATCGAGGAAGCTCCGCACGCGCTCGCGCGCGTTTCCCACCTTGTCCTCGGCACGGCGAAACCGTTCCCAGGCTTCCTCCTGCAAGTCGCCCAGTTGCTCGACAAGGAGTTCTTCCTTGGAGCGGATGTGGCGATAGATCGAACTCGCGCCCATGCCGGCACGCTCTGCGATCGCGCGAAGTGTCGTTGAGTCGAAACCCCGCTCCCGGAACAGATCCCGCGCGGCCGCATGGATCCGCGCGCGGCTACGGCGACCCCGAACGAGCCGACCATCGTCAGGCCGGAGGCTTCGCGGGGTCGGGTGACTCTCCATCATCGGCGAAAGAGTGGCATACCCGCCCGGCGGGGTCATCTGCCAGCACCGCTGGGCCGCCAGAGCCGAAACACGCGAACCCCCTCGACCTCCAGTTCTCCAACCGGCATGAAGCCCTGACTCTCATAGAAGTCCAGATTCTCGAGCCGATCGGTGTCGAGATAGATCCCGGCCGGTTCGCGACGGATCGTTGCGACAAGAGCGGTGACGAGGCCGCGACCCACGCCGGACCGTTGCCGCGACGGTTCCACGCCCAGCGTCGCCAGTGTCCAATGCGGCTCGACCGGGTGGTGGCGTTGCAGCGTTTCTGCGACGTCGCCGAAACGTCGGACTGCCCGCGGCCCCTGGGCCCACAGGAGACGGGTCCAGGCGCACCAGTCGGGGGGCGGCAGCACTACGGATCCCGGCGGAAGCGCGATGAGAACCCCCGCCAATGCGGCTTCCTGCCAGGCCGCCAGCACCCGTCCGTGGGTCATGGCCTGTGGCAGATAGGCCCGAACCCCCGCCGCCGTACGAGATGCGCGAAAGGCCGCATCCCGGCCGAGGATGGCCACGTTCATGGGGTTGTCGCGGAACGCCCGGCCGAGCAGCCTGGCCGCGTCCGCGCACTCGCCAAGCGACAGTTCAGCGACCCGGAGCGTCACGCATTCTTTGCCCGGAGGTCGGCCTCCAGGCTGCGCGCACCCCACATGAAGTGCAGGAATGCCCAAGCCCCGGAGACCGCCATCACGGTGAACATCGAATAGCGAATGGCATCGTCACCATAGCTGGCGAAAACGGTGTCATTGAGGAGCCCGACCGTCGGCGGACCACACGCATAACCGATCAGGTTGATGATCAGGAGCAGAACACCCGACGCCACCGAACGCATCCGTTCCGGCGCCAACGACTGGGCGGTGGCGAAGACCGGGGCCTGGTACATCGCACCCAGGATGAGTCCGGGGACGACCCACAGCAGTGCCGCATTCGCGGAATCGTGGAAGAAGAACATCCACGTGAAGGGGAGTGGTGCGATCGTGGCGAACGTGGGCACCCAGAGCCACCAGCGAACGTCCTGTTTCCCCCACCTGTCGGAGAGCCAACCCGAGAGGATCGAGCCGATGGCTCCCCCGACACCCAGCGCGATGCCGTACTTCAGGCCCCGCTCGGTGCCGACCAGGCCGAGCACGCGCTCCAGATACGTGGGCGCCCACGACGCGAACGAATAGCCCCCGAATGCGGTGAGCCCGCTCGCGATCGAGGCATGACGGAACGACTTCATGCGCCATAGGAAGCGAAAGACTTCGGTCACCGGCGGGGGTGCCGCGGTCTTCGTCACCATCGGCGGCTCCTTGACCGTGAACCAGACGACCAACGCAAGCAGTGCGCCGGGCAGCCCGACCGCAATGAACGCCATGCGCCAGCCCCATACCTCTCGCAGGAAGTCGCCGGCGACGGCCCCAAACAGGATGCCGATGTGGATCCCGGTGGCGTAGATGCCCAGTGCGGTCGCGCGTCGAGACAGCGGGAAGTACGACGCAATCAAAGAATGCGCGGGGGGTGACAGCGCGGCCTCCCCCACGCCGACGCCGATCCGGGCACCCGCCATCTGGGCGAAGTTCTGGACCAGGCCAGAAGCGGCCGTCATCAGGCTCCAGAGACCGAGGCCGATCGCGATGATGTTCTTCCGAACCCAGGAGTCCGCGAGGCGCGCGATCGGGATCCCCATGACCGCGTAGAAGAGCGCGAACATCGTGCCCGTGAGCAGACCCATCTGGGTGTCGCTGATGCCCAGGTCTGCCTTGATCGGCTCGACCAGCATCGACGGAATCGTTCGGTCGATGAAGTTGAACACGTAGGCGACGAACAACACGCCGAGCACGTAGTTCGAGTACGCGGGCGAGAAGCCGGCGGCGGACTCATCGTCAGCGACGTCCGCGACGCCAGCCTCCTGACTTTCGCTCACGGGCTAGAGACCGAGGTTCTGGCGGATTCGCTCTTCGGGGGACTCGGTATCGGGCTCGAACGCCTGGCCTGTCAGCGTCTCATAGGCCTCGATGTAGCGCGCCGCCGCTTCGCAGCGGACATCGTCCGGAAGCTCCGGCGGCGGGCCGTCGCCCTTGTAGCCGTGCTCGCTTACGAGCCAGCGGCGCACGTACTCCTTGTCGAGTGCCTTCGGATCGCTGCCGTCGGCCATCGTAGATTCGTACGAGTCCGCGTACCAATACCGGGAGCTGTCGGGCGTGTGGACTTCGTCTGCAAGCACGATGTTCCCGCTCGCGTCGAGGCCCATCTCGTACTTGGTATCGACGAGGATCATCCCGCGGCTTGCGGCGAACTCCTGGCCGCGCGCAAACAGGGCGTGAGAAATCTCAGCGGCGCGGTCGTAGATCTCCTGCGACACGACACCGCTCTCAAGAATCGCTTCGCGGGACGTGAGCTCATCGTGCTCGCCCTGTTCAGCCTTCGTGGTCGGCGTCAGGAGCGGAGCCTCGAGTCGCTGATGCTTGGTCATTCCATCCGGCAGCGTATGCCCGCAGTATTCGCGGGCGCCCTTCTCGTAGGCGGTCCAGATCGACGTGTTCGAGACACCGGTGAGGTAGCCACGCATCACGAACTCGACCGGCAGGATCTCGACTTCGCTGACAATGGAGACCGACGGATCGGGAACCTCGAGAATGTGGTTCGGCGCGATGTCTCGCGTTTTCTCGAACCAGAAAGCCGCGAGCTGGTTGAGGACCTGGCCCTTCAAGGGAATCGTGCCGACGACGACGTCGAAACAGCTCACGCGATCGCTCACCACGATGGTGCGCCGCTTTTCGCCGACGTAGCTGTCACGCACCTTGCCCTCGATTCGCGTGCCGAGGCCGCGAAGGTCGGTGCGGGCCAACGTGCGGCCGCACATCTCGCGCAGGATTTCATCGGAAACGGCCATGGTCTTCTCCCTCTCGTTCGGCGCGATTGTATCGCCGTGCCTGCCGCGCGGGAGGGCCTGGGGACTCAATCGATGGTGCCACGGTCGAAAACGCCGTTCTGGCATGGCGCGGCAGCGTCCGCCTGGCGTCTCGATCAAGGGAGGCAACTCAAGTCGGCGGGCCCGACGGCCGTTCCGTCGTAGGTGGACCCCGCCGAGCCGAAGCCCCCGACCGCAGAGCCGCCCAGCAGCGAACGCACCGTCATTGCGGAGCCCACGGGGCTCGCCGGCATTCGGCCGGGCAATGATCCCGGTCCCGAACATCAGCCCGCACCCGGTGTCGGAAGCGAACTGCGCGCTGGTTTTCGCTACCGGCTGATCAAGCGGCTCGGACACGGCTCATTTGGCTCCGTGTTTTTCGCGCGCTGCCTCGACCACGACCCGCGTCGGGATGACAGCCCGCCGGCGCGCGTCGCCATCAAGATCCTGGGGGCATCGCGCAAGAATGCAGCGGAGCTGTTGCGACGCGAACTCGCGGCGATGCTGGCGATCCGCCACAGCCATATTCCCCGCGTCTATGACTGGTCGCTCGAGGATGGCTGCGCGTTCGTGGTCATGCAGTACTTCCCAGCCGGAAATCTCCGCGACGTCATGCCGATGGAAGGCCTTGTCTCGCAGGAAACGGTCTGGAAGCTCCTGGCCGACATGCTTGGAGCACTCGACGTCGCGCATCGCGCGTCCGTCCTTCATCTCGACATCAAGCCGGCCAACGTCCTCCTCGACGGGCTCGGCGGTTTCGTGCTTACGGACTTCGGCGTCTCGCAGTCTTCTAAGATGGCCCGGGGCTTGCTGCCCTTCAGCGTGGGCACCCGCGGGTACCAGGCACCGGAGCAGCGCGACGAGCGCTTCGACGAATACGACCTGCGCACGGATCTCTGGAGCCTCGGCGCAACCGCCTGGGCATTCGCAACCGGCATCCACCTGGCCGAGCGCTCCGACCTCATGACATTCGACGCCGACGCCGCAACCGGCCTGCCCCTGCTCTCGAAGTTTCGCAAGGACGTGTCGCCCGAACTCGAAGATGTGGTGATGCGCCTGCTGCGGGTCGACCCTGCGAAACGCCCCGGCAGCGTGGCCGAGGTCCTGGCGCGCGTCACCGCGGCGCGCGGCGGCCCTGACACGGCGCCGCCCGCGTTCTCGACGGATCGCCGTTCGAACCTCGACGACGACGAAGTCGAAGCCTTGATCGACTCGCTGGTGGATCCGCTCCTGATCTCGATCTGCCGCAACGCCGCTTTCCGCAGCTTCTTCGTGCGGTTCGATGACGGCGAGGCCCTGTGCACCGAAGAGGAAGGCCTTTCCTACGCCTTCCTGCTGCTCCGCGGAACGATCGAGGTGTCTCGTAACGACCGCGAGATCACACGCATCACGGGAGAGGGCCGCATCGTCGGCGAAGTCGGGACGCTGTCCGGGATCGAGCGGACCGCCACACTCCGTGCGGCCGGGTCCGTCCTCGCGATCGTGTTGAACGAAGCCGAACTCGAGCGCTTCCTGACGGTGAACCCGGCGATGGCGTTGCGCGTGATCCGCTCGATGGCCCACCGACTGTCGAGCGCGCCAAACAGCGAGAAGTCCGACTAACCCTCGGAAGCGGCCCGCCGGAGCGCCCGCGCCGATGCGACCGCAAAGCGACGTTGCACCTGGCGCGCAAACGGATATCCCAGCTTCGTTGCCCAGATCGCGGGCCGGGAGAAGGCCAGGAGTTGGTAGGTGACCACATCAGTCGTCGGGTCCCTCGTCAGCCGAAAGCGCTCCTCCCCTGCCTCGACATGTCCTGGGAGGGTTCCATAGGCGAATGCGAGATCCCGGGCCGGATCATCCGGGACATCGCAGTACACCACGCGGCAGGGGTTGAAGAACCAGAGTCCAGCCACTCGCAGCTCCGTTGCAACGACCTGATTTTCGTGGACCGCGGTCCCGAGCCCGTGAAAGCGCAGCCACGGCACGTCGAATTGGCGCCATTTCAAAAGCCCCTCCCGCGCACGCCGGAAACAGTCAGCTCCGGTCCCCAAGGAAAAGTCGTAGCAGTCGAAATCATCTCGGCGAGAGAGATCGAGGGGGCGTTCGTCGTCCAAAGGACGGGTGGCACCAACCGCGGAATAGCTGAACCCGCGATCGTCCGACTGGAGAGCACGCGCACGCTCTTCCGCTCGCAGCGCCCGAAGACGGACCATTGGCTTGCTCCAGCGCTCCTAGCCGACCGGCGGGATCGTCTCCAGACGCGTCAGGTCTTCGCTCGTCTGGCGCGCGCGGATACCGTGGGGCTTGCCGTCGACGATCATCACCTCTGCCGGTAGGGGCTTGCTGTTGTAGTTCGACGCCATCACGAAGCCATAGGCGCCGGCGCACTCGATCAACAAGAGGTCGCCGACCTTGGCATCGGGCAGCCGTTGCGTACGGACGAAGCCGCCCTCTTCCTGGGTGAAGATGTCGCCGGATTCACAGAGCGGCCCGCCCACGACCAGGTCCTTCTCTTCTCGGGGCTCATCATCGCACGGCGCCAGGGACATCGGATGATAGGCGCCATACATCACGGGGCGCGCCAGGACATTGAAGCCCGCATCGACGAGCACGAAGTCGTTGTCGCCCTGATGCTTGCGCGCTCGGACCTCGGTCACGAGCACGCCGCACTCCGCAACGAGGTAGCGGCCGGGCTCGATCTCGATCCGCACGGCGTGACCGAATTTGTCTTCGAGGCGCTTGCGTGCTTCATCCCAAGGGACGAAGTACGCGTCGACGTTCATCGACGGATCGCCCGGCCGATACGGAACCGGAAGCCCGCCCCCAGCGCTGATGGCATGGACCTGATCGCCGGCTTCGAGTGCCAACTTCTCGACGGCGCCAGCCACCAGGGCCAGGTGCTCGAGGTCTGCGCCCGAACCGATATGGACGTGGATGCCTGCAACCCGCAGGCCGTTGCGCTCGGCGCGCCGGAGGCAATCGGGGAGGTCTTCGTACCAGATGCCGTGCTTCGAATGATCGCCACCCGTATTCGTCTTCTGACTGTGGCCATGGCCGAAGCCAGGATTGATCCGCAAGGTGATGTCGCCGCCGGAAACTTCAGCCCCGTACTGGTCGATCATGTCCGCCGAGCCGCAGTTGACCGCGATTCCGTGCTCCACCACGAGCGCAAGCGACTCGCGATCGAACAGATCGGCGGTGTAGACGATTGGCGCGGGGTCACCCTGAGCCTGGTAACCGGCGGCAAGTGCCCGATGGATCTCGCCAGCGGAGACGGCATCGACCACGACGCCGTGCCGACGACACAGGTCGAGGACCGCGAGGTTCGAGTTCGCTTTCTGGGCGAAGCGAACCACGTCAAACGGGGCAAGCGCGTGAATCCGCTGCGTGATCGTCGCGGCGTCGTACACGTAGGTCGGGGTTCCGAAGTCGCGCGCCAGCTCAGCGACCGGGACGCCTGCAATCTCTCGTCGAATCAGGGAGGACATCGCCGGCGATTCTACCGAATGTCGGCGAAGGCTCCGCGGGGGCCGGGATTTGCGATGGGACACGTGCCCGGGTACCAACGCGGGGTGAGTTCGCGCCCGGTCTCCGACGCTTTTCGCCGCCAGGCTGAAGCCCTCCGCGCGGGAGCCGACGTCTCTCTCGGCGAAACCGCGCTGAGCATTGCCGAGGATCTCGCGGACGACGTCGATGCCGATGCGGCGCGCCTTGAACTCGACCGACTTGGACGGCTGGCAAGCGAGGCGCTCGCCGAGCAAGACAGCGCCCGGGATCGCTCAGAGCGCCTGCTGCAGCTACTCCGTGCCGAAGGATTCCGCGGCAACACCGACGCTTATCACGACCCACGCAACAGCTATCTCGATCAGGTATTGCGGCGGCGGACTGGAATCCCGATCACGCTCTCGATCGTGGTGATCGAGATCGCTGCTCGCGCGGGACTGCGGCTGAGCGGCGTCTCATTTCCGGCGCACTTCCTCGTACGCAGCCCCGACGATCCGCCCGTCATCCTCGATGCCTTCCATGGCGAGCTGTTGAGCCTCTCCGACTGCCGGGATCGACTGCGAGCTGCCGCCGGGCCGCGGGCCGTATTCGACCCCACGATGCTGCGTGCCGCGACGCCGCGCGAGGTGATGGCACGCATGCTCGGCAACCTGAAGAACACGTTCGTCCAGGCCGGCGATTGGATCCGCGCCATCGACTGCAGTGACCGGATCCTGCTCGTGGCTCCGGAGTTGCTGGGAGAACGGCGGGACCGGGGACTTCTATGGGCCCAGCTCGGGTTCACGGGCCCCGCGATCGAAGACCTCGAGGCGTTCCTCGAGGCGGCGCCCGACGCACCCGAGGCAGACAAGCTTCGGGCCCACCTCTCACAGCTTCACGCGCGCGACGTCACGGTTCACTGACTCGGGACGCAGACCTAACGCCCGTACGAGCTGCCGTCCTGGAGCATCCGCGCCTCGCCTTCGGGGGCCACGATCTCGGCCTCCCCTCGCACGACGATGTCGCGGCCGAACGACACGTCACCGCGCACGACCAACCTTCGACATTCGCGCAAGGACGGTGCGCCATGCGGCAACCGCGCTTCGAGGTCGCTGACACGCTTGAAATGCGAACCATCGAGGTCAACGAAGAGGCCGTCCCCGGCGCTCCCCGGGCTCGGAACCACCCTGTGGTCGGCCGAGAGTTCATAGGCGTCCGACCAGATGCGGAGCAGGTCGTTGGTGGTCTTTACGGGCGCGAAGCGATCCGATGCCACGCGAATGGCCTGGGCACCCTCGAACAGCGAGATCGCCGCACCCATCGCGGTCTCGAGCTGAAAGACCCGGGGTGAACTCGCGTCCGCTGGATCGATTGGTTTTTCGTTCCGGATCATGGGCAAGCCCAGCACGGCGTCCCGGCTCTCGAGTTCGCGGCGCAGGGCCTCGAGGTCGACCCAGAGATTGTTCGTATTGAAGAAGCGATAGCGGGCGATGTCCTGGAACTCATCCAGCTCATCATCCGGACACTGCGCGATCTCTCGAAGCGTGAGCCCGCCATCCGAGCGCCGCGCAAGGTGTCCGCCCTTCCGATCCGCCTCGCCGCGTTGCTTCACTTCCATGGCGAACGGCGCACCGCTTCCGGCGAACCAGCCAAGGAGCGGCAGATCGAGGACTGCCCCCAGATTGTCCGCATTCGAAACGAACGCATAACGTCGACCGGCTTCCAGCAGTCGCTCGAGCAGCCCCGACGTCACCAGCGCGGTGTAGATGTCGCCGTGGCCGGGCGGGCACCACTCATGTGCGTCGTCTTCGGGCCATCTCGCGGGTGTCAGATCCGACGCCAGCACCCGCGGCACCTTGTGTTGGAGGAAGTCCGCAGGAAGGCCACACGACAGGTCGCCATACCGTGCCAGTGCGGCAAGCGAATCGTCTCGCGTTCGAAAGCTGTTCATCAGGATCAGCGGGACGTCCGTGCCGTGCGTGGCCTTCAGGTGCTGCATCTGCCGCGCTGTCACGTCGAGGAACGAAAGCCCGTCCTTAACGGGCAGCAGCGACTTGGCGCGGGTCATGCCCATGGAAGTGCCGAGTCCACCGTTCAACTTGAGCACGACCGCCTCGCCTAGCGCACGAGCGCCCGCTTCGGCCGCCTCGCTCCCAAGCGCTTCGGCGGACGGGACCTCGTCTACGGCCTCGATCTGGGTCCGATCGATCAGCCCGGTCGCCCCGGACACGAGTTGGCCGTAGGCATCCCGAAACGCCCGGATCGCCACGTCGGGCAAACCGGCCCGACGCATCTTCTCATCGAAGGGGGCGAAGCCCTCGGGCGCCGACGTCATGGTGTCTTCCGCTTCACGACCTGGGAATCGGCGACCCGAGGAAGGATCTCAAGACCTGGATCATGGGCGCGACATCGGCGGTCCCGGCCATTTCGCGGCAGGAGTGCATCGAGAGCATGGGGTTGCCGACATCGACGGTGCGGATTCCCGAGCGCGCCGCAGAGATCGGGCCAATGGTCCCTCCGCAAGCAAGGTCACTCCGCGTGACGAAGTGCTGGACCGGGACACCTGCGTCGCCACAGAGCGCGGTGAAATGGCCCGCAGTCGCGGCGTCTGACGCGTACGACTGGTTGGCATTCAGCTTCAGGACCGGGCCCTTTCCGAGGCCTGGCCGATGTCCGGCCTCATGCCGGTCGGCGTAATTGGGGTGCACCGCGTGGGCCATGTCGGCCGAGACCAGCATCGATCGCGCATTCGCGCGCGACGTCGCCTCGTGGGACCCGCCCGCGATGCGCCCCAGCAGGTCCGAAAGAAAGGACCCTCCTGCTCCCCCGGCGCTACGGCTCCCCACCTCCTCGTGGTCGTAGAACACGATGCCCCGGGTCGCGTCGCTGGCGCCCTCGGCCGCAGAGTCGAGCAGCGCGCACAAGCCGGCGTGGCACGAGGCCAGGTTGTCGAGCCGCGGTGCTTGGATGAAAGCCTCATCGAGGCCAGCAAGCGCCGAAGGCTGCACGTCGTACGTCATCAGGTCGTAGGCCTGAATGCCGGCGGCTCCCACCTGGGCAATGCCTTGCGCCGAGAGTTCCATCGCGATCAGGTCCGCGATGGGCGGCGCACCCTCCATTCCCATGACGGGCACCGCATGTTGCTGTGGATTCAACTGGAGGCCCTGCTCGCGGATCTCCCGATTGAGGTGGATCGCCAGACTCGGAATCCGCAGCAGCGCGCGGCCGAAGTCGAGCAACACGGTCCGCAGCGCCCCACCTTCTCGCAACGTGACGCGGCCTGCGAGCGAGAGGTCCCGATCCAGCCACGTGTGCAACAGGAGGCCGCCATAGGGTTCGACCGCGAGCTGGCGGAGGCCCTGCGCAGTGACATCGGGGCGCGGCTTGAGGCGAAGATTCGGTGAGTCGGTGTGCGCGCCGATGAATCGGAAACCGGACTCAGCCGGCGGCGTCGACCCCACGACGAAGGCGGCCAGCGACCCCTCGTTCCGCACGACATAGTGCCGAGCGCCCGGGTCGAGATCCCAGGAGTCGGCCTCGAGGAGCGCGGAGAAGCCGGCCTCCTCGAGTCGGGCCTTGCTGGTCTCGACTGCGTGGTACGGCGTCGGCGACGCATCGATGAAGTTGATCAGATCACGGGCGGCAGCACTCATCGCGAGGACGATACCGATTCCGGCCCCCGTTTTCGCAGCCGCCACCGCCCGCGGCGACGGCGCCCTATCTTCGGGCTCTCACTTCCAAGGATTCGCCATGCCCGGACCGCTCAATGGATTTCGCATCGTCGATTGCTCTGCAGTCATCTCAGGGCCGCTGACCACGGCACTGCTCGCCGACCAGGGGGCCGAGGTGATCAAGGTCGAAGCGCCTGGCATCGGCGACATCCTCCGCGCGGTCGGCAGCCAACGGAATGGAATGTCCGGCCTCTTCCACAGCGTGAACCGCGGCAAGCGCGCGATCGGACTCGACCTTCGTCAGGAAACCGGTCGCGAGGTGCTTCTCGAACTCGTCGCAGGCGCCGACGTCTTCGTCCAGAACTTCCGGCCCGGCGTCGCCGACCGGATGGGGATTGGTTTCGATGCACTCTCGGCCCGGGATCCCGAGCTCGTGTACCTCTCGATCAGTGGCTTCGGCGCCAGCGGCCCGTACTCCCAGAAGCGCGTCTACGACAACATCATCCAAGCCATGTCCGGCATGGCCTCGGTGCAAGAGGAAGACGGCGAGCCGCGCCTGCTCCGTCAGCTCGCTTGCGACAAGCTCACGGCACTGACGGCGGCCCAGGCCGTCACGGCGGCACTGCTCGCGCGCGCCGGGGGGGCTGGCGGTCAGCACATCGAAATCTCGATGCTCGACGCTGCGATCGCCTTCTTGTGGCCCGATGCCGCCTCGGATCACACGCTGCTAGGCGACGGCATCGCGCACCAACCCACCATCGGCAGCAACTACAGCATGCTTCGCGCTGCAGACGGATGGACGACGGGCACGGTCCTGACCGATGCCGAGTTCGTGGCGATGTGCACGGCACTCGACCTGCACGACGCTGCGGTCGATCCGCGCTTCGCCAGTGTCGGCGCCCGGATGCAGAATGTAGATGCCGTCGGAAGGCTCTTCCGGGAAGAAATCGGCGAACGCGCGCGGCGGTTGGGTCGCGAGGAACTGGCTGACGCGCTCAGCGCGCACGACGTCCCTTGGGGCGTGATGCGAACGCTCGACGAATTACACGAAGACCCTCAGGTGGTCGCGAACGAAACCCTCCGCGAACGCGATCACCCACTGGCGGGCCGGCTTCGCGAAGCTCGCCCGCCCGCTCGATTCGGCGCCACGCAGGCCGACATGGCCGCGCCGGCCCCGAGCCGCGGGCAAGACTCGGACGCGATCCTCGACGAACTCGGCTGGGGCGAGCGCATCGCCTCACTCCGGGACACGGGTGCAGTGAGTTGACCACGTCTCGGGTACAATAAGGGCCGGACGGAGCCAAAAGCAGGGATGCCCACATTGTACTGGCCCAACCGACTGTTCTCGCTGCTCGTCGGGTGGTGTGTCCTGGCGGCGCTTGCTGCACCTACCGCCACCGGCGCTGCACCGGTCCCCGAGGACGTCGCCAACCGCGCAATCCAGCGCGGTAGCGCACGAATCATCATCACTCTCGACACCCCTGCACCCTCGCTGAGGTCGTCTTCGGTCGAGGGGCAGCTTCGAAGGGCCGCGATCAGTTGGCATCAGGACGGCGTCGCCCTCCGCAACGGCCTCACCGACCGGCATCGCACACGCAAGTTCGCCGACGTTCCGGCGATGGCGTTCGATGCGACCCCCGAGATGTTGGCACGTATCGCGGCGGATCCGGCGGTGCTCCAGATCCAGGAAGATCGGCTGCTGCGACCGTCTCTTCAGCAGACGGCCGTCACCTCGGGCGCGAACTTGACCGTCGACGCCGGCTTCGGCGGCGCCGGGGTCGCAGTCGCCATCCTCGATACCGGCATCGATGCGGCGCACCCGTTCTTCAGCGGACGCGTCATCGCAGAAGCCTGCTTCTCGGCGAATGGCGATTGCCCAGGGGGGTCGACTTCCGAATCGGGGCCCGGCTCCGCGGCACCCTGCGCGATCAACAACCAGTGCTTTCACGGGACCCACGTCGCCGGCATCGCGGCCGGCTACGACACCACCCGACATGGCGTCGCCACAGCGGCCGACATCATCGCGGTTCAGGTCTTCAGCGAGTTCGCGGGCTCGGACGACTGCGGAGCCTCCGGGCCGGATCCGTGCGTGCTCAGCTACACGTCGGATCTGCTCTCGGGGCTCTCGTGGGTCAATAGCCTGAGCGGCATCACGGTCGGTGCCGTCAACTTGAGCCTCGGATCCGACTCCCATTCCAACCAGTCGGTGTGCAACAGCCAGAACAACCTGACGAAGGCCGCCATCGACATCCTGGTGTCGAACGGTATCAACGTCGCGGCCGCCGCCGGGAATGAGGGCGAGACGGCAGCCATCAACGAGCCCGCGTGCGTCTCTTCCGCCATCGCAGTGGCCGGAACCGACGACAGCCTCAACGTCTATGGCAACTCGAACTCGAGCAGCCTCGTCGACATCTTCGCTCCCGCCGTGTCGGTTCGATCTTCCGTCCCGACGGCCTGGATCTCGGGCGGCTTTGTCAACGCGACCGGAACATCGATGGCCACGCCCCATGTCGCGGGCGCGCTGACGGTGCTGCGAAGTCTTCACCCAGCCGCGACGGCGGCCGAACTCCGGGCACTCCTGACTGATGCGCCCGTGCCGCTGTTCACCGACCCCCGCAATGGCATCACCAAACCAAGGCTCCGGGTCGATGATTCAGTGCGCGCGCTGGCGCCAGGCGCTTGCTTCGACGGCCTTGACAATGACGGCGATGGCGACGTCGACTTCGCGGATGATCCGGGGTGTTCGTCCGGCCTCTCACTCGAAGGGCCGGCTTGCGACGACGGCCTGGACAACGATGGCGACGGCAACATCGACTGGGATGGCGGCGGAGTCGGTGCTGCGGATGCCCAGTGTGCCACTCCGCTCGGACTTTCGGAGAAGGCTCCGGCTGGGCCTTCCTGCGGGATCGGTCCGGAAATCGCACTCCTGCTTCCGTGGCTGGCGGTGCTACGGCGACGCCGGCGCTGAGCCCGGGCCTCGTCCACGCGCGATGCCTGTGCCACCGTCCGGGGTCGCTGCGTCATTCCAGCGTTCAACTGATCCCCGCCGCCTCGAGGCGGAACCCTGCACCCAAGGAGCGGAACCCCATGGGAAAGAAGCGCGCCGCGATCGTCGGCCTCAGCGAATGGGCTCCCCAGCGCGTCTGGGACGAGCCGATGTTCAGCCTCGAGGCCCACGCCCGACTTGCCGCCGAGGTTCTCGCCGACGCCGGCGTCGACAAGGCCGAGGTCGATGGACTCGTCGTCTCCAGTGTCTACGAGTCGCCGATGTTCGGGCCGTCTGCGGCGGCCGAGTACCTGGGCCTCAAGACGAACTTCGCCGAGATCGTGGACCTGGGTGGCGCGACCGCCTGCGGGATGATCTGGCGCGCCGCCGCCGCGATCGAAGTCGGCGCCTGCGAGACCTGCCTGGTGCTCTGCCCTTCCGTGATTCCGCCGCGACCCGATGGCGACGGTCCACGAAAGATGGATTTCCCGATCTACCTCGGGGGTGACGCTTGGGGATCCCCCCAAGGCCAGTTCGAGATTCCCGAAGGCCTCGTAGCCGCGACGCCTAGCTTCGCCATGGTCGCGCAGCGCTACATGGACCGGTACGGACTGCGCGAAGAGACCCTGGCCAAGATCGCGGTCGAAGAACGGGACAACGCTCAGCGGAACCCGGACGCCATCTTTCATGGGAAGCCGATCACGATCGATGACGTAATGAACTCGCGTTATGTGTGCGACCCGCTCAAGCTGCTCGAAATCGTGATGCCGTGCTTCGGCGGTGCGGCCGTGCTCGTAACGACGCCAGAACGTGCCAAGCGCGCGCGACACCGCCCGGTGTACGTTTCTGGTTTCGGCGAGCACTGCACGCACAAGAGCATCACCTACGCGCCGGATCTGCTCGACAACCCGATTCGGGTCGCGGCCGACCGCGCCTTCAAGATGGCGGGCACTGAGCGTTCCGCTGTCGACATGGCGTCGATGTACGACTGCTTCACGATCACGGTCCTGGTCACCATCGAGAACGCCGGCTTCTGCGGCAAAGGCGAGGGCGAAGCCTTCGTTTCAGAGCGCAGTCTTCGCTGGGACGGCGACTGGCCCCTCAATACGCACGGCGGCCAGCTCGGCATGGGTCAGGCAGGGACCGCCGGGGGGATGGGACACGCCACCGAGGCCGTCCGCCAACTGATGGGCCGTGCCGGCGACAGACAACTCGGCAAAGCCGACGTCGCCTACGTCAATGGAACCGGCGGGATGATGGCCGAGCAGGTCGCACTGATCTTCGAGGGCGCATAGACATGGGCCTTCGTCACACCGAAAGCGGTCGACCGCTTCCCTTGCCCAACCCCACGACGCAGCCGTTTTTCGACGCAGCGCGAGAACACCGACTGGCCCTGCAGCGCTGCCCCCGCGATGGCTTCTTCTACTACCCACGAAGCCGCTGCCCCCACTGCCTGGGGGACGACTGGGCCTGGGAAACCTGCTCCGGCGAAGGCGAAGTGCACTCCTTCACGATCGATCGGGTTGGCCATGTCCCGGCGCTCAGGGAATACGCGCCCTTCGCGATCGCCATCGTCGAGTTGGCGAACGGTCCGCGGATCACGGCGCGTCTCGTCGATGTCTCGGTCGACGACGTGGCGATCGGCATGCCCGTGGAGCCCGCGTTCGAAGACGTCGACGGGATCACGTTGGTGCACTTTCGTCCGCGCGCGTAGCACCGACTTGGCCCGATTGGAAACCCCAGCAAGGATCCGAGAGCGCACGGGGCATCAGCCCCCCCAGTGCGACCCGTCGAGCATGGCTTCCAGCGTCGCACGGTGCGGAAACCGGTCGTCTGGATCGCTGGCGCGTTCGCCCTGACCAAAGTGGGCCATGCGTTCACTCATGCGCGTCATGATGATGGCGTGGCG
The DNA here is from genome assembly GCA_029261815.1 of Deltaproteobacteria bacterium. Classification (GTDB taxonomy): domain Bacteria; phylum Myxococcota_A; class UBA9160; order UBA9160; family UBA6930; genus JAJDAP01. The sequence goes on along the minus strand of JAJDAQ010000070.1, from coordinate 69,214 downwards.
AACTGCCGCATACGTCTCGTACCAACGAAGGTCCGGGACCTCGCAGCCCGTAATACGGGCGTACTCGGCCGCCACGTCTTCCGCGCGAAGGAAGTCGGGGAGGCCGGGGACTCCCATCCCTTCGAAGATCTTCTGGAAGAACGTGTGCATGAAGGCGAGCCAGCCGAGGTCAAGTTCCCGCGGCCCGAGCGCGGCCATTTCCCAATCGAGGATCGCGACGGGCCGAAAGCCCTCGTACATCACATTGCCGATGCGCGAGTCCCCCCAACTCACGACACAGCTCGTTTCCTCGGGCCAGTCCTTCTCCAGGGCTTCGAAGGCCCGATCGATCAGGCCAGACGGCTCGCTTCCTGCCGCCCAGGCGTAGTAGTCGCGCTGGTTCTGGACGTGGCGACGAAGTGGAGTGTCCCCGGCGACCGGGAGCTCGAGGAAGGACACATCATGGGCTTCAGGATCGATGGCATGGATCGCCGCGATCGTGGCGATCGTTTCGTTCTGGAGCGTCCGCCGCTCCGCTTCGGTGGCTTCAGCGACCCAGCCGCTCAGGACATACGGGGGGACGTCGGGCGGAACCCGCCCTTCGAGCCGCTCCATCACGAAGAACGGCGCGCCTAGCGGCTCGGGGTCCATCTCGACCCACTGAACAGCGGGTACGGGGACACCGCATTCACCCACGAGCTTCAATACCCGCGCCTGCATCGAAAGGTCGTAACTCGGAAACGTCGGCAGGTCGGCATCCGCGGGCGCCATTCGCGCAACGAACGAGCCCCCGCCCTCTCCTCGCGACCAGGTTGCATCGAATAGCAGCGTCTCGCTCGACATCCCAGACCCTGAGGGGCTCGAGAGCTCGGACACGGAGGGTTCTGCCGACGCCGGAAGCTGGCGCGCAAGCCAGGATTGGAGCCGTTCGCGCAGCGCCACATCGTCACGGCTCGTTCGGACCGTGGAGATTTCGGGTTCCGTCACGGCGTCTCCTCGTCGCTCGGCGCAGCCTCGGCGCCACTCGCGGAAGGCTCCACCGGGTTCCCTGCAGCGTCGTGTTCGAAGCCGACACCCGGGCTGGTCTCGAATACCACGGGACCCGGCTTCTGCCGTCGCCATGGCTGCTCGCGCACGATCGCACGACCGGCTGCGACACCCGCGCGCGCGGCCAGGCTCTCGGTGTCCTGGACTGGGGGAGCCGCGGGTGCTTCCGGCGCAGCGACGGGCTGGACGTGAACCGTTTGCGTCGGATACGCGAACGACACGCCCAGTTGGTCAGCCAGTCGCACGATGTCGATGAACAGTCGCTCACGCTCCCGCAGCTCTGTGTTCCAGTCCGGCACCTCGAAGAACATGTAGAGCATGATGTCGAGACTGGAGGCACCGAACTCGTTGCACCAGACCTGGAAGTAGTCCTTCCGTGTGAACGGGTGCAGGCGAATCAGCTCTCGCACGCCTTCGGTGAAAGCCACGAGCTTCTCGGGTGTCGTGTCGTACTGAAGGGCCAGCGTCGTCTTCCAACGGCGGTACTGCCGACGTCCATAGTTGTCGACGACGGCGCGAACCAGGTTCGAGTTCGGAACCGTGATCTGCGAGTTATAGAACGTCCGAACGCGGGTCGATCGGAACCCGACGCGCTCGACGATCCCCTCCGTCCCATCAATCACGACCCAGTCGCCAATATCGAACGGGCGATCGAGGACGACCGCCACCGACCCGAAGAAGTTCTCGACCGTGTCCTTGGCCGCGAACGAAAAGCCGACACCGGCCACCGTCAACGACGCCAGAAGTGGCGCGATCGGAAGATCGAGGGCATCGGCCCCATAGACGACGCCCATGGTCAGTACGAACAGCTTGATCGCTCTCGAAACCAGCGGCACGAGGATGTCGTCGACCCGGCTCTCCGTCCGCTCTGCGTAGACGACCAGGATCGATGAAGCCAGGTCGATCACGCGCCAGGCCGAGAGCGTGGCCATCAGCACGAGGAAGAGCTTGAGGGCGCCGCCGAGAATCGTCTCGATCGCGGGATCGAGATCGAGAATGCCGATGGGCAACAGCCAGACGATGGCGGCCGCGGTCCACCCCACCGGCCGGAGCGCCCGGCGGAGTTCCTCGGGGTCTTCTTCGCCACCGGTCTTGCCGGCGAAGCGATGCGAGACATTCCGCACCAACGCACGCGCCAGCAGGTCGACGAGTAGCCCCAGCACGATGACGGCGAAGATCGCCAGCCAGGCCCAGTACTTGACCGCCAGGAACGTGTTGTCGACGAGGTCCCGCGGGAGGCGCGATTCGAGCCAGTCCGAGACCGTGAGAATCTCTTCGCCCGCGACGAGCGGTTCGTCCTCCAGTTGCGCGGCGAGTGCAGGCAGCGTCGCGACGGTGCGGGCACTGAAGCGCCAGCCACCGTCGCTTCCCTTTGCGAGCACGAGCTCACCGGCTGGAACCCCCACGCGCCGCAGCAACGCGCGATCCCGGGAAGGATCCGGGAAGTACCGCACCTGCTCAAGCGAGCGTTCGTCGGCATCGTCCGGCAGGGACGTCACATCCACCAGGGCCACACGATTCAGCACACCGTAGAGCTGGCGCGCCCGCTCCCGGTGCACCTCCGGGTCGGTGCGGGTCAGATCCAGGCAGGCAACGGCTTCCTCCCAAGCGCCCGGCCGCGACCAAAGCTCGCTCATCGCGGTCAGGAAGGTGTGCATCGTTGTCTGCGGACTGGTGAGCCGGTGCAGCCCGGTGGACACTTCCACTTCCGCTGCGGCCGTGGCCGCCGCCTCAGGCGCCTCGAGCGAAGTCGGAAGCCCCTGGGCAATGGCGACAGCGGGCGAGCACATCCCCAGGCAGAGGAGGATGCGTAGCGCGATGCGCTGCACGGTTCGGCTCGGCCTCACAGGAGCGTTTCCTTCGCCTCGAGGTCTTGTGCGAGCGTGCGCGCACCGAGCGCATAGTGCACGGTCGCCCAGATCGCGCCGCCAGCGACCGTGCTCAGCAGCGCCCAGCGAACGGACTCGTCGCCGAACTCGGGCTTCAACAGATCCGACACCACGCCCACGAACTGCGGCCCCAATCCGAGACCGATCAGGTTCAAGATCAGCAGCAGGACCGCGGAAGCCTGCGCGCGCATCTTGGCCGGCACCATCGCCTGGGTGATCGCGAATGTCGGGCCCAGGTACATGCCGCCTAACAGGGACGGCGCCATTCCGATCGCCAGGGCGACGTAGCGATCGGGCCAGAGGTAGTAGAGGAAGACGAAGGGAACGGCTGCGGCGGTCGCGATGCCGGGCAACCACGCGTACCAGCGGACGTCGCGGGTCGAGATGCGGTCCGCCACGTACCCACCCAGGAACGTGCCTGCGACACCGGTCGTCAAGGAGATCAGGCCCAGCCAGAGGCCGAGTTCGGCCGGCTCGAAGCCGTGAATCCGCTCGAAGAATGACCCGACGAAGGTCGCCGCCCCGTAGCCGTAGAAGGCGTGGAGCGCGCCCGCGAACGCGAGGTGCATGAACGCCCGACGAGCGAACAGGAACCTGCCGACTTCGCGGATGCTGGGCGCCGGTTCGTCCGCCGTCTCGGGGGTGTCCGTCACGTCCGGCTCTGGGAGATCGGCCGGCCGATCGTAGTAGCCGCGCGTGGGCTCTTTCAGTGTGGCCTTGACCAGGATGGCCAACAGGAGTCCCGGAAGACCGACGATCAGGAACGCTTCGCGCCACCCGAAGTTCTCCCGGACCCAGCCACCGAGGATCAGACCAATCGCGCTCCCGATCGGGATCCCCATCGCGTAGAAGCCCAGCGCCGTCGCACGCCGCTCGGGACCGAAGTAGTCGGCGATCATCGAATGGGCGGGCGGACTGCAGCCCGCCTCGCCAACGCCGACGCCAATCCGCGCGACCGCAAGCACCGCAAACGATTTGGCCGTCGCCTGGAACGCGGTCATCGCGCTCCAGATCGTGAGTGCAATCACGATGATGTCGCGCCGCTTCCCCCGGTCAGCCCAACGCGCGATCGGAATCCCGAGCGTGGAGTAGAAGAGCGCGAAGCTCGTGCCTCCGAAGAAGGCGAGCTGCGTGTCGCTCAGATCAAACTCTTCGCGAATCGCCTCGAGCAAGATCGTGACAATCTGGCGGTCCACGAAATTGAAGACGTAGACCAACAACAACAAGGAGAGCGCGTAGCGTTGGTAGCCGGTGCCGAACTCAGGCGGACGGGTAGCCGTGTGGATGCGGTTCGGTTCGGCCATGCCGACCCAAGCGTGCGGTGTGTCGCACGCGCGGTCAACCCGCTACACGAAAGAGCGTTGCGCTCGTTCGGTCACGCGATTCGCAGACTGCGTCGCGCCCCTCGGCGCCTCGCAGCTACGAGTTGCGGTTGCGGCGATGCAGCGCGATGCCAACCGCACCAGCGCCGAGCGCAAAGACCAGGAAGCCGGTCGGCTCCGGAACTGCGGGAGCCGGTCCCGGGGGCGGCGTGCCAACGCTCGGCGGAGCCGGCGGCTTGGAAAGACCCATCAGCCCAAAGCTCGACAGGGCGAGGATCCCGACCAAAAGAATGCGGGCAGTGCGGATGCGAAGGGAGGCCATGGGATTTTCTCCGGGGGTCGAACGAACAGTGGGTGAACCGCGATTGCAGAACCATCCCCCCACCTGGGGGCTGCGTGTCCAACGGTTGGATTCTGTCATGTACGTGGCGCTGGCGCTTGGTTTTGTTGCAATAGAAAGGCTCGCATCTGCGGTAGACAGCACTTTTCTCGTCGTGATACGCAACCAGGGCGCGACACAGCGGCAGCAGGCGCCCCTGCGGGGACCGTGTCCACCGTCGGTAGCCGCCGGCGGCGGGGTACACTCCGGCCACGCGCTGCGGCGCGTACCAGAGGAGAGCCATCATATGGGCGTTCACCATCTTGCGTTCGCGACCAAGGATGCGGAGGCGACCCATCGCTTCTACACCGACGCGATGGGTTTCGAACTGGTGAAGGTCGAAATTGCCCACATCGGATCGGGGTGGGCCAAGCACCTGTTCTACTCGACGGGTTCGGCTCGCGATCAGTTGATCGCGTTCTGGGATTTGCACGATGAAGAACTCGGCGATGACTGGAGCGCTGATATTTCTCGAGGTCAGGGACTTCCGCCCGGTGTGAACCACCTCGCATTCTCGGCCGACGACCTCGATGACCTGGCGCGCCGGCGCGACCGTTGGCTCGCGACCGGGCTCGATGTCCTCGAGATCGACCACAACTGGTGCGTGTCGGTCTACACCGAGGACCCGAACGGCATCATGGTCGAGTTCTGCACGTTGACCCAGGACTTCACGGCTGCGGATCGCGCGGAAGCGTTGGTCCTCCTGGCCGATCCGGCGCCTGCATTCAGCAAGCCGCCCGCCAAGCAGACCGTCTACAAAGCCATCGACTACGCGGGCTAGCGCCAGATCCGATCGGAAGCTCGCGAGATCACGCGACGGGCCGATCGCCGATGATCGTGATCCGTTCCATCCGGCGATGCGCCGCGAGGTTGTCCTGGACCACCCGGTGCTGCGTGCAGCGGTTGTCCCACATCGCGACCGAATTCGTTCGCCAGCGGAAACGGCAGTGATAGTCGGGATTCTCGATGTGTTGAAACAGGAACCCGAGAAGCGCGTCGCTTTCTGCCGGCTTCATGCCCACGATCCGCTTGGTAAACGTCGCGTTCACGTAGAGCGCTTTTCGGCCGGTCTCCGGGTGCGTACGGACGACCGGGTGCCGTGCCGTCTGCCGCGATTCGAGATCCGCCTTCTGGGCCTTCGTGGCAATGGCCTTGAAGCCTCCCCCGTCGTGCAAAGCCTCGAGTCCGGACAGTAGGCCTTGCATCGCGTCGGAAAGGCCGTCGTAGGCCGCGTACATCGACGCCCACATCGTGTCGCCCCCACTGTCGGGCACGACCCGACCTCGCAGGACCGATCCCAAGGGCGGAAACTCCTCGAACGTCACGTCGCTGTGCCAACGCGCGGCCACGAACGGCCGCTTGGCATCGCTCTCGAGCACGACGACTTCGGGATGGCCCTGATCGGCCATTTGTTGGAGAACCGCGTGCACGTGCAACTCGCCGAACCGCGACGCGAACGCCTTGTGTTCGTCGATGGACATCTCTTGATCGCGAAAGAAGATCACCTGATGCGCGAGAAACGCATCATGGATCGCCTCGAATGTCGCGTCATCGACGTTGGCAAGGGAGACGCCGTGGATCTCGGCACCAAGCGCTCCCGCGATCGGGGCGACTTCCATCTGGGTCTGGGGCATGCGGTTCTCCGAAGCAGCGAGGCTGAAAACTAGCGCGACCTGGGGCCCGGGGCGCGGCCCCGCTCACTCCCCTTCCGGAAGCGCAAACCTGAGCACGCGAAGCGCGTTCATCCCCATGACACCGCGGATCTCGTCTTCACTGAGGCCATTGTCGAGGAGCGCATCGACGATCCCGGCCAGATGGCGGGTGTCGAACGAAGTGGTGACGGATCCGTCGAAATCGCTGCCCAACGCCACGTGGCGCGCCCCCACCAGGTCGCGAACGTGAACGATCGCGCGCGCGATATCCGCGGGCGCCGTACCGCAGACCGCGCCTGCCCAGTAGCCGATTCCGACCACACCCCGCGTTCGGGCAACGGCGCGCACCTGTGCGTCCGACAAGTTGCGCGGGCCCGGGCACGTCGCCTGAACCCCGGTATGTGAAACCACGACCGGGGCTTTGGACAACGTCACCACATCATCAAGCGTGGCCGGAGATGCATGTGCGACGTCGAGAACAACGCCGAGCTCCTGCGCCCGCAGCACGGCACGCCGGCCGAAGTCGGTCAGGCCGTACTTCTCGATGCCGGCCGACGACCCTCCAACCGCATTGTCGAAGAAGTGGGTCGGAGCCATCATGCGGACTCCGGCCTCGAACAATGCGTCGACGTTGGCGAGGTCGCCGTCGAGCGCGTGCATTCCCTCGAGGCCCAACAACGCACCCACGCGGCGCGGCGTCTGGTCGCGGTCGGCCAGCAGCTTGGAGAGATCAGCCCGCGTCCGGATGACGGCGAGTTCTCCGTCAGGCGATCCCGCCGAACGTTCAGCCGCGTCGTGGAGCTTTCGCGCCTGGAAGTCTGCCCGCGCGAAGCGGCTGGTCCAGGTCGCGAGCGGCCAGCGCTGGATGATGGCGAGCGCCGTAATGACATCGAAGTCACGTCCGTCCGTTCGCTCGTAGTTCTGCCCACTCGGCGACTGGGTCACGATGCCGAACACCTGCAGTCGCACGCGACCCCGAACCAGCCGCCGCAGATCGACCTGGCCGTGGCCCTGACGCTCGAGCAGATCCCGGTCCCAGAGCAGCGGATCCGCGTGAAGGTCCACCACGTCCAGCCGTTCGTAGAGCGCGGATGCGCGTGCAGAAACGACGGGCGGCGAACCGACGACGCGGTTCATGTTCTGATCGATCTGTCCCGGGACGATCAAGAAGAGTGCCGCGATCGCGACCACGACGAGTCCGAGCAGTGCGTTGCGAATCATCGCTCGACCGACGCCTCCGGAATGTGTCGAGCCAGGAGTCGCGTCAGCGCTTCGAGCTCGGCCGCGAGTTCTTGCGGCACATCGCCGATTCCCTCGCGCACGGTTTCGTAGTACCACCGCGTCTGCCGCGGCGACGCCGAAAAGCGCTCGAGGGTCACGACGCCATGTTGATCGATGTCTGCGACCAAAGAACGAAGGTTGTCGAGCTTGTCGCAGGCAGCGACGAGGTGCACCGTCTCATCCGCGCCCCGGAGCCGGGCGATGTACGCCTCCTTGCGCTCCCGCCAAGGACTCTTTCGCGACACCGTGTCGCCAGGCAGCGTGTCACTCAAGACGGCGACCTGGGCGGCGACCCGCGTGCCAAATTCGACCGTCAACGACGCTTCGGTCACCTCGTCGCAGTCTTCGACCGTGTCGTGAAGCAGCGCGATCGCGATCTGCTCGGGCGTTCCGCCATGCTGCATCACGAGCGCAGCGACCCGGATGCAGTGGGTGACATAGGGCACGTCCGAGCCCTTCCGGGTCTGCCCCGCATGGGCTTCCAGCGCTCGGCGCAGCGCGCGCGCAACGAGATCGGCCTTCTCGGGTGCCATCCAGCCATACTACCAAGAGCTGGGCCGCTGCCGACGCAGATTCCAACGGGCGCTCAAGCGGCGGTGCGGCGGGTCCTGATGAGCCAGCCGAAGGCCCCCAGGGTCGCTCCCATCGCAAGGTACTGCGCCGGTGTCAGCCCGGCGTAGGTCGCGTCGTCAGTGCGCAGGAAGTCGATGCCGAAACGCACCGGAGCGTACAGGGCGAAGAATGTGGCCAACCAGAACCCCGGGCGGCGTGGGCCGCGATCGAGCCAGAGGAAGGCTCCCGCGATCCCGGCGACCCACAGGAACTCGATCAGCCCCAGGTCGAAACGCGGTCCGGACGGAAAGGCGACGGCCAACCAGTGGGTCGAAGCGATACCGAGATGGTCGTGTTGGAGTGCGCAACCCAGACGGCCCAACGCCAACGTGAATGGCAAGGCGAACATCACCACGTCGACGAACGCGATGAGGTCTCGGCGATCCAGCCCGCGCCAGCGAGCCACCGCGTAGAGGCCGGTCAATCCGCCCAGCATGCCTCCCGTCGACGAGAGGCTTCCCCACACGCGGAACAATTCGAACGGGTCTTCCCGCAAGCGTTCGGGGTAGTAGGCGACCACGTCGAAGACGTGAGCCGACACGAGGCCAAGTCCGATGGCCCAACCGATCAGGCGCGTCGCGGTTTCCCGTGAAATTCCGTACCCGGGTGCGCGTCGCACCGTGATCTCGAACTGCACCGCGATCGCGAGCAGAACGAGCACCCGAAATGCCTCGATCGTGTAGAAGCCGAGATCGAGCGTCGGGTGGGGCCAGTAGGGGATCATCGGAACAGTCTAGGCGGGGCCGCACGCTGAATGCTCGCAGGGATTCGGACAGTGCGACGTTCGCACCGTTGGGGTTCAGCGGCCTCGCCGGCCGGCGCGTCGCAGCCAGCGATTCGCGTCATCCGGAAGCCCGCGCACCTCGAGCCTCGGGCCATAGCGCGGCGCCTTTCCTCCGGCGGTCGCGACCCAACGCTGAACGCGTCCACGCTGGCCGGCGTAGGGCGCGAGAAGCGCCAACATGCGCTCGTCGTTGGCGCGCGGCTCGCCCGCCAGATGGAACGCGATGGTGTTCGGGAGGTGGTAGTCACCCGTGACGACGGCGTCGGGGTCGCCGAGCGAGCCCAACATCAAGGCTTCAGTTGTCCAGGGTCCGATCCCCTGGATCGAACGGAGCCGCGAGCGCGCATCCTTCGGCGCCATTCTGGCGACCTCTTCGAGTCGCGGTGCAATCGCGGCGATGCGGTGGAGCGTCTCGCCCATTCGCGGGACGATCCCGAGCGGAATGAATGCGGCCGCCGGAACCGCGCGGAGCGCCTCGGAGTGGAGCGGCAGGAACAGTTCAGGAAACGGCCCGGGCGCTGGCTCCGAATAACGGCGCACCATCCGCCCGAAAGCGCGCTTGGACTCCTTGCCGGTCACGAGCTGCTGCAACACCAGCAATGCCAGATGCTCAAAGACACGCGCGGGCCGCGCGATCCGTTGCCCAGCCGCGCGTTTGGCGAAATGAGCGAGCTCCGGATGGGCATCAACGAAGCCGGCCGGCGGCGCATCTCCGATTGCCAGCCATGCCTCCGCTCGTTCCAGGATCCAGTCCGCACCGGCGCCCCACGCACGCGCAACCCAGCGCGCTTCGTCCGCAGGCTCGATCCCCAGCGTCGCGGGTCCGTCCGGTGTGTGCGTCGCCGTCACCATGGCATCGGGGCGGAGCCGGAGCGTGGGATCATGGCGGCCCGCGGACACGGGCTTCAATGTCCGGCGGAAGTCGTACGGCCCGTCGCGCGGAATCGTGCGCTCGATCATGTCCCCTCCGACGGAGATTCGTACCCCGCTGCTAGGATAGGCGCCTCTTCTCGCGCCCCCAGAGGAACCGATGTCGCACGTTTCCGGCCCCGTCAGCTTGACCGAAGCCCGCAGCCTTCCGGGGCTGCGCCTGCTGGCCATCACGGGCGTACCAAGCCCCTGGACCCAGGCCGCACTCGGAATCCTCCACGTGAAGGGGGTGCCGTACGCTCTTGTCCATGCGACCCGAGACGACCCGCCGGGCTCACTCGAAGCATGGACGGGCCAGGCCAGCTACCCCGTCGCGGTGTTCGACGACGAGCCGCCGCGCGACGGTTGGGCCGAGATCCTGCTGCTCGCCGAGCGGCTGACATCGGCGCCTGCCCTGATTCCCTTCGCCCCGGAAGAGCGCAGTCTGTTCTTCGGACTCTGCCACGAGATCGCGGGCGAGATGGGCTTCGGCTGGTGCCAGCGCCTCATCATGATCGCGCGCGGCATCCACAATGATCCGCCGGACCCGATGTCGAGCTACCTCGGCGGCAAGTACGGCTTCAACGATGTCCACGCGGCCCAGGCCGAGCAGCGGGTACACGACATCCTGCGGATGCTGAGCCAACGCCTCGCCGACCAACGCGCGGCGGGCCACCGCTACCTGATGGGCGAACAGCTGACCGCGCTCGACATCTACTGGGCCACGTTCTGCAATCTCGTGTCGCCGCTGCCGCCGGAGAAGATGCCGATGGCACCTCCGATCGCGGCGATGTTCTCTTCGAATGACCCCGTGGTCGCCGAACTGCTCGGCCAGGGCCTCCTCGAACACCGCGACTTCATCTACGACGAGCACCTCGTGCTGCCCGTCGTCCTCTAGGAGCCACATGAGCGCACGCCACTTCGACGCGAATTCAACGACGGACCAGGTCCTCGAGGGCATCGATCTCGCTGGCAAGCGCGTGGTCGTCACCGGTTGTTCCAGTGGGCTCGGCGCGGAGACGGCACGCGCACTCGCGGCCAAGGGCGCGGCCGTCACACTCACGGGACGCAACGTCGAGAAGACCCAGGCCGTTGCGGACGAGATCCAACGAACCACGGGCAACGACCAGCTCGATGTCCGCCCGCTAGCCCTCGACGCGCCCGACAGCGTCCGCGCGTTCGCCAAGGGTTGGCTCGCCGACCACGACCGGCTCGACCTGCTGATCAACAATGCCGGCGTCATGGCGTGCCCGCTGGGCCGGACGGCCGAAGGCTGGGAGCAGCAGTTCGCGACGAACCACGTCGGACATTTCCTGTTGACGGCCCTGCTGGCACCGGCGCTGAAGGCGGCCGCGCCCAGCCGCGTGGTCAACGTATCCTCGGGCGGCCACCGATTCAGCGATGTGGACTATGACGACATGCACTTCAATACACGCGACTACGACAAATTCGTGGCCTACGGGCAGAGCAAGACCGCGAATGTGCTTCACGCAGTCGAACTCGATCGCCGCCTCGGGCCGGCCGGCGTCCACGCCTACGCCATCCACCCGGGCGTCATCATGACGGAGCTGGCGCGTCACATGGACGCGGAGGACATCAAGGCAATCACCGGGAGTCGTAGCGACGACCAGCCTCCGATGACGTTCAAGCCCGTCGAAGCCGGCGCGGCGACCCAGGTTTTTGCGGCGACTGCGCCCGAACTCGAGGGGCGCGGCGCGATCTACCTCGAGGACTGCCAGGTTTCGGGCACGGTGCCGCCGGCAGGGTCCCTCGGATGCTCGGACTGGGCCCTCGACACGGCCAACGCCGAGCGGCTCTGGCGGTACACTGAAGATCTGTTGGGCGAACGCTTCGACGTCGCCTGATCAAGCGCTGGCGGGCGAAGCCTCAGCAGCCTTGCGCTGGACCCACGCCGCGTAGCGCGCGGGCGGGAAGAACGCGAGCCACAGACCGATCGCGGCAACGACGCAGCTGGTCCCCATCACGCTGGCAGCAACCGGAAGCGCCCACGGCATCGCCACCGCTGGCTCGAGGCCCTGTGCGACGAGCCGCATGGCGTAAAGCCGGATGCCGATCACGAACAACGGCATGAACCCGAGCGCGCCGGTCCAAAGGGTCCAGAGCCGGAACCGATTCCGAACGATCGGATCGGGAGACAGTCCGAGTGCGTGCTGCCGGTCGAGTTGCGCCGCATAACGGACGCATTCGACGAAGCCCCAGATGAAGGGCATCGTCCGGACACCGTTCCCCACGACAGCTCCCCAGGTCAGCTCGAGCTGGGCTCCGCCGTCGAGGGCCATCGCGATCATCGGGAGAACGTTCACGCCGCCGAGGACACCGACAAGGGTCCAGCCCAGTCGACCTTCAGGATGGAAGACCTGGCGGATGAACAACAGGATGCCGATCAGGGAGAGGAACAGCAGCAAGTGGGTCGCGATGTTGAAGGCATCGAAGGCCGTGCCCTCGGCACCTTTCGACATCATCTGTGCGGCCGTAAAGCGCGGAAGGATTGCGACGCCTAGCGTCAGGAATGCGTAGCCGAGCGTTCGTTCCGGCGAGCGCCGGGCGCCTGCCCGAATCAAACGGACCGCGATCCAGACGAATGCGGCAGTCACGAGCCCCAGGATCAAGATGGCTATCGGCACGGACAGTCCCCCAGCTGCTTGTATCGGTGGTCGGCTGGGGGGACTTGACCCGTCGTGGTCAGCCCAGGTCGGCGAAGACCGGCGCGTGGTCCGAGGCCGTCAATCCGTCCTGCTTCTTGCGGTACTCGCGGTCGATCTCCACGTGCTGGACGCGATCGAGCACCGCGCCTCGCCCGAGCAGGAAATCGATACGGAGGCCCATGCGTCGATGGAAAGCCCCGCCGCGATAGTCCCACCACGAGAACGCCTGCTCGTCGGGATGGAGCTTCCGGTAGACGTCGATCCAGCCGGCGCCGAACAACGCCTGAATCCGCTCGCGCTCCGCATTGGTATGGAAGATGTCACCGGTGTGCTTCTTCTCGTCCCACCCATCGATGGCTTCGGGAACGATGTTGAAGTCGCCGCAGACGACGGCAGGGACGCCCTCTCCGTGATGGACTTCCAGATGCGCCGAGAGGGCGTCGAACCACGCGAGCTTCCGCGGATAGTCGTCATGCTCGACGCGCTTGCCGTTGGGGCAATAGACCGTGGTAAAGACGAAGTCTTCGACGCGTGCCGTGATCAAACGGGCGCCGAACTCTTCCTGCCCCGGCAACCCTCGCTGAAGCACTTCGACAGGCTTCCTCGAGAGGATCGCCACACCGTTCCAACTCTTCTGGCCGTGCGTGACGGCCTGGTAGCCCGCTGCCTCGAAGACATCGTGGGGAAACTTGTCATCGGCCATCTTGAGCTCCTGAAAGCCGACGACATCGGGCTTTCGCTCGTCGAGCCAGCGCAGGACGAAGTCGATGCGGGCCCGGAGCCCATTGATGTTCCAGGTGGCGATGCGCACGCAGTATTCCTCCGGCGGGCATGGTAGCCCCTGGCGCGCGCCGGAGTGCGTCACCGCCCACGACGGGGCGGCATCCAACGCACGACACTCGCTAGAATCGTCACGCACGGAGGACCCGCCATGAGTTTTCTCTCTCTCAAGAACCAGATGCCCACCCCGGATCAAGCACTTCCCGGTCGCAGCCAGAAGATGCCCGTTGCCGGGCAGCACACCGTGCTCGGCAACCCGCTCTTGCCGCCCTTCCCCGAAGACCACGAGGTGGCGTTGTTCGGCCTCGGCTGCTTCTGGGGTGCGGAGCGGAAGTTCTGGCAGACCCCGGGCGTCTTCACGACCGCGGTCGGCTATGCCGGCGGCCATACGCCCAATCCGACGTACGAAGAGGTCTGCAGTGGACGAACGGGCCACAACGAAGTCGTTCGCGTCGTATTCGACCCTGCGCGTGTCAGCTTCGACGCGTTGCTGAAGGTGTTCTGGGAGGCCCACAACCCCACCCAGGGCATGCGCCAGGGGAACGACATCGGCACCCAGTACCGGTCCGGGATCTACACGACTTCCGACGCCCAACAGACCGCGGCACTCGCCTCCCTCGAAGCCTTCCAGAAGGCCCTGGCGGCGGCCGGCCACAGCGAGATCACCACCGAGGTCGTCGCCGCACCCCAGTTCTACTACGCCGAGGACTACCACCAGCAGTATCTCGACAAGAACCCGGGCGGTTACTGCGGTCTCGGCGGAACCGGCGTGTCCTGCACGATCTAGGGCATTGGGCGCGTCTCCGGCCGAATGCCAGCACCCTGTCCTATAGGCGCGGGCCCCGAGACACCCAGACTCAGCATCCGGGTTCGCCGGGTGAGGTGCCGAGGTGTCCGTGAACTGGGAAGCCGAGATCGAACGCTCCCACGAAGCGGGCTTCGGATGGGCCCTGCGCTGCTGCGCAGGAAACCGGGCGGAGGCTGACGAGGTGTTACAGACCGCGTACTTGAAGTTGCTCGACGGGCGGGCTCGGTTTTCGGGCCGTTCGGCGCCGCGCACCTTCCTGTTTGGCGTGATCCGGCGCACGGCCCTCGAACGGCATCGGCGCAGCCGACTCGCCGCGTTGTTGCCGGGCCGAATCGCTGAGCCCGAACCATCGACGCGACAGGACGATGACGTGGTCCTCCGCGAATCCGCCGCCGCATTGCTCCGGGCAATGGGCGGCTTGGGACGTCGCCAGCAAGAAGTCCTTCACCTCGTTTTCTATGAAGACCTCACGGTGGAGGGCGCCGCCGAGGTCATGGGCGTCACGGTGGGCACCGCCCGAACGCACTACGCCCGTGGCAAGAAACGCCTCCGCGAGGCGCTCGAGAACGCTTCCGAACCGACCGCCCTGGAGGCGACCCGATGACCGACGACGAACTACGCCAGCGCTTCGCCGAAGTCCGCGATGCCGATGCCGCACGTGCGGAACCCGCGGCGCGCCTGGTGGCCCGGGCGCGCGCCCAGCAAGCGGAGACGCGCCCGCGACGCTGGCCCGTACTCCTCGCGACTGCGACGCTGGCCGCCCTCGTCGCGGTATTTGTCTGGCCGCCGGCTGGGATCGCGCCCGATGAGGCCGATCTCGACCTCGACGCAGCAACGATCCATGCACTCGGATCGCTGCGCCGGCCCACCGACTCGCTGCTCGACATCGGCCGGCCGCTGGCGCGCGCCGACCGTCGCGGCGAGTGGCTCATCCTGCCGTCCATTCCCACGCACGAGCTTCCCGACGAAGCCGTGCGCGATCCGCGCGGTCCGCGCGAATCGGTACGTCACTCGCGACCCCCCTGGAGGACCCTCTCATGATCCGACCCCTGCACCGCACCGCCGTCACGCTCGCCGTAGCGCTGGTCTTTCTCGCTGCCGGCACCTCCCCGTCGTGGGCCGAGGACAAGGAAGAACCGGCGTTCATGGCGCATTTCTTCGCGCCCGAGCTCATCCTGCAGAACGCAAAGGCGATCGGCATCGAGAAGCCGCAGCGGATGCGGTTGATGAAGGAGCTGAAGCGAACGCAACTCGCGGTTGCGGAACTCGAATGGAACTTCTTTGAAGCCGCGGAAGAGATCAACGCGCTCACAGACGGTGCCGTCGGAACCGATCTCGACGAAACCGCGATGATTGAAGCGGCCCGACCGGTATTCGACACGGAAGGCAAGATCAAGGAAGAGCATTTCCGGCTGCTCGTCCGCATCCGCAACCTCTTGACCGCCGACCAACGCACCCAACTCGCCAAGATCCGAGACCGCGGATGAAGCGGCGCGCGTGGCTTCTCGGGGGCGTCGTCGCTGTCGCCATCGCGACACCGGGAATGAGCTGCGCTCCTGCGACGACGCCCCATCTCCTTCTCCTGGATCCTGCCGAGATCGGCGAGCCGCTTCCGCGGGCACTGTTAGGCCACTACGACCTGTCTGGGGCACTATTGGCATACGACCAGGTTCCGGGGCTCGTCGCCGGAATGGCGGACGCCGGCTTCCAGGGCGCGGATTGGCGCATTGGGCTGGGGCGCTGGGAAGCCGCGACGCGCCTCCTCCCGACGTCGTCCGACGGAACCCCCTGCCCCATCCCGACTGCGGCTTCGGCGGCGCCGGCCGGTGCGACGGACCTCGATTTGATCGCGTCGCGGGACTGGTTCACCGACGACGGCGCTGCCGTCACGCTCGCGGACACCACGGACGAGGCGCGCTACGCGTTGGGCTATGCCCGGTCGGCGATCGACATGGCGACGACATTCGGCGCCATCCCATTCCTCTCCGTCGATGCCATGCCGCGCGCGCTCGCGGTCAACCGATCGCCCTTCCGTGATGACTGTCTGTGGACGTTCAAAAATCAGGTCTCGAATGTTCGTCCAGCCAGTGACGCCGTCTTCGGGGCCGCGCTGGCGGGCGCCGTCGACCGACTCGTCGCTGGCTCAGGCGGCGAACCGGGCCGGCCCGTCACCCATGTGGAAATCTGGAACGAGCCGGATCTTCCGTTCTTCTGGGACCCCGCCTTCGAAGATCTCGCTGGCCCCATCGACCGGTTCTTCAATATGGCGATCACGTCGTTGGTCGCCCTCGACGACCTTCGCGCCACGTCGTCCCATGCCGCGGTCCAGAACCTTCGGATCGGGCTCGCTGGCTTCGCAGGCGCCGGGCTTCCGGAAACCGTACTCGGGGCCTTCGACGCCGCGATCCTGCCCGGCGGGCGCCAGATCCCGATGGACTTCATCTCGTTCCATGCGTACTCCGACGACCCCCTCGATGTCGTGGACCGAATCGACGCGGTGGCCGCCGCCGCCGCTGCGACGCAACAGTACGCTGGCGTCGAACTCGTCCTTTCGGAATGGGGACCGAATCTGGACAGTTCGGCCGGTGATCCCGGCTACGCCGCAAGCATGGCCCCAGCCCTGCACGTCGCGACGGTCTTATCGCTAGGTGCCGCCGCCGGTCTCGACCGCGCACACCACGCCATCCTCTGGGACTTCTATCCCGGCATCATCCAACTCGGCATTCTCGACGGCGCAGTGACCCCGAAACCGGCGCACCGCGCCTACGCGATGCTCGCGGACATCGTGACGGGCGACAGCGTTCGGCTCACGCCGTCGGGCGCCGCGGACGGCCGCGTCTCGGCGGACGTCTCCGCACTCGCTTCCCGCGACGCTGGCGGAACAGTCCGGATGCTATTGGTGAACCGCGGCAAGGGAACGGCCTTGATCGAGACCCACCTGGGCGATGGCGTGGGCCCGCGGTCCCTGATGCTCTTTCGCGACCCGGCCGCCGGACCGAGCGTTTCAACGACGGCCGGGACCCGCCTGCTGCTACCGCCCGAGTCGCTGGTGCTCGCAACGTACTGAGCCTCCCAAACTGGCGTCGAACGACCCGAGAGGCCATGATTCGCCCTCCCCAGCATCCGAGGAGAGTGACATGGCCCGCGTTCTACGCGACGGAGCATTCGAAGGCGAAACCCACATCGTGACCGGGGCCGCCCAGGGCATCGGGCATGCCGTAGCGACCGCACTGGCTGAACACGGCGCCCAGGTTGTGCTCGTGGACATGAACGCGGACAAGCTCAAGGAGGCGAGCGCCGAGATCGCGAAGGTCGCGCCCGTCGCACCGATCGTGGCCGCCGCGAACGTGACGGACGAAGACGCAGTCAAAGGGGTGGTCGCCACTGCCCTCGAAGAAACGGGAGTCGTCAACGGCGTCGTCAACGTGGCCGGGATCACGCGCGACGCCCGCATTTCGAAGAAGAGCTATGACGACTTCAAGTTGGTGATGGCCGTGCACCTGCACGGAACGTTCCTGTTCACGCGCGAAGTGGCCGCACAGCACTGGCACCCGCTCTTCAAGGCCAACGGCAACGAGCCGCTCGACGATGGCGTCAATCGCTTCATCCTGAACTTCTCGTCGGTATCGGCCCGCAACGGCAACATCGGACAGATCGACTACACCGCCGCGAAGGGTGCGATCGAGAGTGCCACCAAGACGACGGCGCGCGAGTTCTCGAGCTACCGGACGCGCGTCAACGCCATTGCGCCGGGGCCGGTCGACACCGACATGCTCGCCGGCGTCGGCGAGGCCGGCGTCGCCGCCATGGGCCGCGCCACGCTCACAGGTCGCGTGGCGCAACCCCAGGAGATGGCCGCCATCATCTGCGCACTCGCCGATCCGAAGATCAGCGGATACATCACGGGCCAGATCCTCCAGGTCAACGGCGGCCTCTACCTGGCCTAGCAAGGCGTCCGAGTTGGCCGAGAACGGAACGATCCTGGCGATCGGCGGACTCTCTCCGGAGACCGCGCCGACGCTCTTTGCTTCGGTCGTTGCACAGGCCCCGGAGCCCCGTCCGCGCGTCGGCTTCCTGCCGACGGCAAGCGCCGACTCCGAGGACTCGATCCGTCGTTTCTACAAGACGTTCGACACCCTCGCGTGCGAGCCCGCGCACCTGGAACTGTTCGGACGTGTGAGGGACCCGGCCGCGTTCATCGGGGCGCAAGACGTGATCCTCGTTGGAGGCGGGAACACCAAGAGCATGCTCGGCCTCTGGCGCGAATGGGGCGTCGACGGCCTCCTGCGCGAAGCCTGGCAAGCGGGCACCCTGCTTGCGGGATTCAGCGCCGGTGCGATCTGCTGGTTCGAAGAAGCCTTCTGCGATGCCTGGGAGAACGACTTCCGCTCGATCCCGGGCCTGGGCTTCCTCCCCGGCAGCGCCTGCCCACACTATGACCGGGAACCCGTGCGCGGCCCCAGCTACATCCGCCAGGTCGAGGCTGGAAGCCTTCGACCCGGAATCGCGATCGACGATCACTGTGCCGTCCGATTCGAAGGCACCACCGCCACGCGGGTGTTTGCAACACACCCCGACGCCCGCGCCTACACGGTTCGCGAGGGGCAAGGCGCCGGCCCGCTCGCGGTACCGCACGAGGTCCTCAACGGCCGCGGTTGACGGAGTTGACGATCCGTCAAATACTGCCGAAAGCGCTGCTGGAGGCTCCCGGATGCGAATGGAAGACATGGTCCTGGTTTCCGTGGACGACCATGTCTGCGAGCCGCCGGATCTGTTCGAGGCTTTCGCGCCGGCACGCTACAAGGACCGCGCACCGCGCCTCCTGGAAAAGACCGACGGCTCGCACATGTGGCTGTTCGAGGGGAACCAGGTTCCGAATGTCGGCCTGAACGCCGTCGTCGGCCGCCCCCCCGACGAGTACGGCATGGAGCCGACATCGCTCGCGCAGATGCGCAAGGGATGTTGGGATGTCGATGCCCGTGTAGACGACATGAACGCGAACGGCGTCCTCGGCTCGCTGTGCTTCGCAAGCATGTGCGGATTCGTGGGTGAACTCTTCCACAAATGCGAGGACCGCGCGCTCGGCGAAGCCATGTCGCGTGCCTACAACGACTGGCACCTCGAAGGCTGGTGCGGTCGCCACCCTGGACGATTCATTCCGCTCGCAATTCCGATGCTTTGGAATCCTGAGGCCACCGCCGCCGAGATCCATCGGCTGGCGAAGCAGGGCTGCCACGCGATCACGTTCCCCGACACACCGAGCGGGCTCGGATACCCGTCGATCCACGACGCCTACTGGGAGCCGATCTGGCGCGCGTGCAACGAGACCGGAACGATCGTCTGCGTCCACATCGGCTCGGGCACCGGGATGAACCTCCAGGACACGAGCGCGCCCGTCGAGATCATGATCACGGGCACGAACATCACGCTCTTCAACGTCGCGAACGAGCTCGTCTTCTCGAAATTCCTGCCGCGCTACCCCAACCTGAAGTTCGCCTTGTCCGAGGGCGGCACTGGTTGGGTTCCGTACTTCCTCGAGCGCGCCGACTACGTCCACGAACACCATCACCATTGGACCCAGAACCATCTCGACGGCCAGAAGCCGTCCGACATCTTCCGCGAACACATCGTCACCTGCTTCATCGACGACGCCGTGGGCCTCGAAACGCGCGACAAGATCGGGGTCGAATCGATGACTTGGGAATGCGACTACCCGCATTCCGACAGCACCTGGCCTCACTCCCCCGAGACCCTCTGGCGCTCCATCGCGAGGCTCCCGGACGGCGAGATCAACGCGATCACCCACGAAAACGCGATGCGCCACTTCCGGTACGACCCGTTCGCGCACCTCCCGCGCGAACAAGCCACCGTCGCCGCCCTGCGCGCGAAGGCCACACACGTCGACACGACCCCGGTGTCCGGCGGAGGCGGAAAGGCCCCGTCGGATTTCGCGAACGGCTACGCCACCATCGGCGACATCATCCAGCAGATGTCCGGCGCCTTCTCGACCGCCTTCAAGGACGATCCCGACAACTAACCAGCTCAAGCAACGCGAGAGCCAGCTCCGATGGAGCCCAAAGGGCAACATCGGAGCCCCCACATCGAGTCGTGCCGCCGCGCCGCCACAAGTCGCCGGCGGGTGGGGGCGTTCGGCGAAGTCAAGCGCAGCTCGGGCTGAACGCCGAACGCACCTCGTCCTCGCGCGAAGCGCGAAAGGACGAAACCGCGTCCCACCCCGCAACGGAGATAACCGCCAGCGAGCCATTCGCCGAACGCCCCCACCCGCCGGCGACGCTCCCCGCCAAGAGGCGAACCGCTACTCGGGCGACAGGGCTCCCAGCCTATCCACCGCCTCGACATACCCTTCGACCATGTCGTAGATCAACTCCCGACACGACTTGATCTCGTTCATCATTCCAACCGTCTGTCCAACCGGGTTGAACGCCACCTGCTGGGCGGCCGGACTCGATGCATAACGAGACGTCCGCGTGATCGCGTTCATGGTCACCATGTTCTGGAGCGGCATGCCGAGCGGATCCGGCGTGTCGTCGGCGGCCCAGGCCTCGGTCCAGTCGTTCTTGAGCATCCGGCAGTTCTTCCCGGTGTACGAGCGAGAACGGACGGTATCGCCGCTCGTGGCGTTGAGATACGAATCCATCTGCGCCGGCGGGCACTCCGCCTCCTCGACCGTGAGCCAGATCGATCCCGTCCAGGCGCCCGCGGCGCCGAGCGCGAGTGCCGCTGCGACCTGACTTCCGTTGGCAATCCCACCGGCCGCGAGCACCGGAAGCGGCGCCACGGCGTTGATGATCTGGGGCCACAGAACCAAGCTGCCCACCTCGCCCGTGTGGCCCCCGCCTTCGGTGCCCTGGGCAATGATGAAGTCGAGCCCCGCGTCGCGGTGCTGCTCCGCCTGGTGGACCTTGCCGCACAAAGCGCCAATGAGTCGGCCGGATGCCTTCACTTTTTCGACGACCTCGGGCGGCGGCGTCCCAAGCGCGTTCGCGATGAGCTTGACCTTGTCGTGTTGCAGGGCGACATCGAGCTGCGGCGTCGCCGTGGCAAGTGACATGCCCAGGAGCTCGTGGTGCTTCTCTTCCGGCGGAAGCTCGGGAACGCCGTGGTCGGCCAGCAGTTTGGCCGCGAACTCCCGGTGCTGGGGCGGAATCGCCGCTCGGAGCTGCTCTTCGAGCTTCTCGGGGTCGAGTTCGCCCATTCCCTCATACTTCTGGGGAATCACCAGGTCGACGCCATACGGCTTGTCGCCCACGTGGTCGTCGATCCACTTGCATTCGATCTCGAGTTGCTCAGGCGTGAAACCCACCGCGCCGAGGACGCCGATGCCGCCAGCATTCGACACGGCGGCGACCACGTCGCGGCAGTGGGTGAAGGCGAAGATCGGGAACTCGATCCCGAGTTGGTCACAGATAGGGGTTCGCATCGAAGGCTCCTTACCGCGTGGATGGGGACGCGGAGCCTGAGTTTCGCGCCTGCTAGGGTCCCCCGCCATGAGTGATTCGAGCGAGATTTCGGAGGATGTGAAGCGCCTGTTTGCCGACCGTGCGCCCGGCGGGCTGATCGGCCGTGGCCACCCGGCCGGAGACGTCCTCGAAGCGCACGAGTGGCGCGTGCTGCTCGAAGAACCCGGGCGGCTGCGCATCGCGTGCCATCTCCCGGATGCTCTCCGAAACCCGCGCGGCGTGCTGTTCGGCGGCTTCACTTCGACCTACGTCGACCTGGCCGCGATCTTCACCGTACGCGCGGGCGAGGCTCCGAACGCCAGCCGGCGCTGGCTCAACACGTTGAACATGCGCCTCGACTACATGGAGCCGATCGAGGAAGCCTTCGTGATCGACAGCCGTGTAGTCAACCGTCGCGGCCTCAACGTGTGGATCGAATCGCGCTTCCTCGATGCCGACGAGCGGATGCTCGCCTTCGCGCTCACGACACTGCGGGAAGTCGCCGGCTAAGAGCCGAAGTCGCCGGCTAGAAGCCGAAGTCGCCGGCTACAGCGTCAGCTCGCGGTCCGAGTCGATGCGAGCCCCTTGGCCCACGAGTTCTTCCGCGACGAATCGCTCCATGATGTCGGGCTTGCTGCTGAAGCCCCAGGTGCGGCTTCCGCTCGCTGTCCGGCATGCGACGACGGCGCGTTCCGGTCGGCCCTGTTCGTGCGCGACGGTGTAGGCCTCGATCGAGACGTCGCCCGTCACATTGCCGTCGTGTTCTCGTCCGGGGAGGCCCGCGATCTGGCCAGCCACATCCTCGAACTGGAACGGACGCTCCGGCGGGCGCGAGGCGTAGACGCCGAACGCGTGCTTGGAGAAGAAACCGCCCACCGACGAAACCAACCCGCTCGTCCCCGGCGCCTCCCGCAAGCGCTCGGTCATGGTCGCGATCGAGTGCAGGACATAGCTATTGAACGGCCCACCGTGGAAGGCCATTCCGCCGGTGACCGACAACGGACGATCGAGAGAGAGACCGAGACCTTCCGCGCCCAACTGGACGGCGGCCGGAAAACAGCTGTACAGGTCGACGGGGCCGAGTTCATCCGGCGAAACACCAGCGAGTTCGTAGACGCGCTGGCCCGCGATCCGAATCGCCGGCTCTTCGTACAGGTGCTCGCGCTCCGACACGTTTCGAACGACGACGGCGTCCGTGCCAGCGAGCGGATAGACGAAGCGGTCCTCTGCGATTCCGAGCGCGCGCGCAGTCTCCACCGAGGTCAGGATCAAGGCCGCACCCTGGTCCACCACCATGTTCGAGACATGGAACTTCGTGTAGGGCGAGGAGATCCATCGGTTCTGCCCCGTCGGGCTCGCAATCGTCTCCGCGTCGAGGCCCTGCCGATTCCACGCACCCGGATGCTTCGCGGCGATCGCAGCCAGCGACGCCCAGAGCTCGGAGATCCGGATTCGATGCTCCTCGACGCTTTCCCCGCGGTGGTGCCGGATCGCACTCTCGAAGAGCGCGAAGGTCCGTGCCGGGCTCGTGATCCCGGCCTTCACGTCGGGGTTCTGGCTCCAGTCGCCGTGCGCGGTCGCGCCGAAGACGCGGTCTGGCTCACCGCCCGACACCGTAGAGTGTTCAAAGACGGTGCCGCCCCGCTTGGCGCGGCGCTTCGAATGCTCGGCTTCCGCGCCCACGATGACCACGACGTCGTGCGCACCGCCCAGGATCTGGAGTGCGGCGTCGTTCAGCATGCTCTGGATCGACGTGCCCGCGATCGCGGCGGAGACGGTCTCGAACCCGCTCGCACCAAAGCGTTCGCCCAACGCACGCGCCGGGTTCTGGTACTTCCACAGACCCTGCGGGACGCGAACCGAATCGGCGCGAGAGAGCAATTCGGGCGAACCGGCGTCTTCCGCCGCTCGTTCCATGGCGAGCGCCATCAACTCGAGCGGCTCGCGCGCATCCTCGAGCTGGTCGACGCGTTGCGTGACCTGCCCGACGCCAACGAGGACGGGGGTGCGGGGATCGAGACTGTGCAGCTGGGACATGAGCGTGGGCTTCCGGGTCGTTCGTTTGGCGCGGGAGGGTAACCGAAGCGGCGCCTATGCGGCGTGCCTCCGCTCGAACTTCCAGAGGACCGGGAACGCCACCAAAGCGAGCGCGATTTCGGCGGCTCCGGCCACCAGGAACGCGGCCTGATAGCCCGTGAGCCAGTCGCCGGTCTGACCCGCGACGACTTGACTGACAAGGCCGCCGGTCAACGGCCCCGCGATGAAGCCCAGGCTTCCGGCCGCGTTGAATGCGCCCATGGATGTCGTTCGGACCGCTTCAGGCGTCATTTCCGTCGTCATCAACATCGAGGGGACGAACATGACGGCGGCCGCCGTGCCCGTGGCCAGCATCGGAACGAGCAGCGCATCTCCGGGCCAGAATCCGATGCTCGCGACCAGCCCGCCGTAGAGCAGGCTGCCGCCACACAGCAGGAGCGCGCGGGAACTTCGCTGCGAGATCCAGCCCAGGGGAAATGACAACAAGGCGAACGGCACCATGAAGATCGAGATCAGGATCCCGATGCGTGCGGGTTCGAGCAGATGGACCTCGCGCAGGAACAGCGAGAACGTCGAGGTGAAAAAGCCCACCGTGAACCGGTCCGCGAAGGCGAATAGCAAGGGGACCCAGAGCAGCCGGTTCTCGGTCAGCATTCTGCGGATCTCGACGAAACCGGGGCGCGCCTCGGAACCTTCGCCAGTCTCGCGCAAGAGCACGACCGCCAGGACTGCCGCCACGGCGACCACCAGGGCACCGATGTAGAGCGGCCGGACCGGGTCGTCTGCACCGAGGATGCCGCCGATGGGCGCGCCGATCGCGACTCCGAGCAGGAGGCCTGCCCCTACCGCCCCCATCGGAATACTCCGGCGGTCGGCCGGAAATGCCGTCGCCGCGAGCCCCATCAAGAGCGACAGCGCAAAGATATGCGCGCAGCCCTCGAAGAAACGGATGGCCATGAACGCCGCGAACGGGAGATCGAGGGTCAGCCCGAGGAAGCACAACGCGTCGACCGCCAGTGCGCCCGCGATCCAGCGCGGCCGCTGACCGAACCTGTCTGCCGCCGCCCCCGCAAGTGGGGCCGCAAGGAAGGCGCCCAGCATGTTCACGGACATGAAACTGGAGGCCCAGAACGCTGAGACGCCGAAGCGCTCGGTGACCAGCTCGCGGAGCACGGGCACCGGGAGCGTCACGGGAACCAGCATCAGCAGCGCAAGGCCGCTGAGCGCGGCGACGCGCCAGCTTTCGTAGTGTGTGCTCCGCAATTCGGTCACCGCATCGCATTCTAGCGGGAGGGCGCGCATTCCGGCCCCCATGTCCGCGCTACGATCGCGCCTGCCATTCGAGAGGGAGAGCACGATGAAGGGAATCGTCTACCACGGGGAACGCGACGTGCGCGTCGAGACCCTGCCGGACCCGACACCGCCCGACGCCCGTGGCGCCGTGGTCAAGATCGAGGCGACCGCCATCTGCGGCTCCGACCTCCACCTCTACCACGCGGATTTTCTGGGCGGCGCCGACGGTTTCACCCTCGGGCATGAATTCGTGGGCGAGGTCGTCGAAACCGGAAGCGCGGTCGGGCGCGTGAAGGTCGGCGACAAGGTCCTGGTCTCCGGCGTGATCGGCTGCGGCGACTGCGCATTCTGCGCTCGCGGTGCCGTGGTCGGTTGCACGAACAAGGCGACCCAGGTCTTCGGCACCACCGAGCACCTCGACGGCGGCCAGGCCGAAGCCGCCGCGATCCCGGTCGCCGACCACGCCCTGCTGAAGATTCCCGATGGCGTGACGACCGAACAGGCCGTGCTGCTGACCGACATCCTGCCCACCGGGTTCTTCGGCGCCCGCATGGCCGACATCCAACCCGGCAACACGGTCGTGATCATCGGCGCGGGGCCAGTGGGGATCCAGGCGCTGCTCTCGGCCCAGCTGTTCGGCCCGGCCCGCATCTTCCAGGTCGATCGCGTTCCCGAACGACTCGCGATGGTGGAGAAGCTCGGCGCCATCCCGGTTCATGCGGACCGGGCCGCGGAAGTGATCGCAGAAGCCACGAACGGGCTCGGCGCCGAGTGCGTGATCGAGGCCGTCGGCCTCGAAGCCACGATCCAGCAAGCCATTCTCCTCGCTCGTGCGAATGGCACCGTCTCGGTCATCGGCGTGAACACCCAGGAAGCCCTTGCCTTCCCGATGGGTGCCGCCTTCATGAAGGACCTGACGTTCCGCACCGGGCTGGTTCCGGTTCCGGAGCTGTGGTCATCGCTGGTGCCGCTGGTTGCGGCCGGCAAGCTCCATCCGGAGGTGGTCTTCACGCACCACATGGGCCTGAGCGAAGGCGCCGAGGCCTACCGCGCCTTCGACGCGCGAGAGAACGGCATCCTCAAGGTGCTGCTCGACCCGTCGCGCTAGCCTCGGACCGCGGTCGGCAGTCGTCGCTCGCGCCAGGGAGACGACGCGTGCAGGCAGATGCCGCCCAACGAAGGCTGAAAAACGCCGCATCGACGGCGCTCGCGTTCTTCGGGCTCCTGGGCGTCGCGCTCGTGCTGTTCTCGATTGCGGCTTGGCTGGAGGCTGCGCCCGGCGAGACGCCGGGGCCGATCGACTGGCTCGCGCGGCTCGACGGGCCGAGCGCCATGGAACGCGTCGCGAGCGCGGCCGAAGTCGTCGCGGGCGTCCTGGCCATTGCCATCACGGTCGTGGCCATCGTCGTCGAGCTTGCGGCCAACCGGTACACGCACCGGATCACGCAGCTCTTCGTTCGCGAGCCCGTGAACTTCATCGTCATGGGCATCTTCGTGTTGACGACGATTCTCTGCGTCTGGGTCTCGACGACGCCGGGCAGCCCGGACCTCACAAACGCGCGCTTGCCACATGCGGGACTGCTCCTGACGATGACCCTCGTCACCGCCTGCCTGTTGATGCTCATCCCGTACTTCGCTTTCGTTTTCCGCTTCCTGTCACCGGTGCGTGTGGTCGAGCGCATCGCGGACCAGGCGCGCCAGGCCTTTCGCCGGGGCGCGCGCGGCGATGTCGAGCGCGGCCGTGCCCAGGTCATCGAAGCCATCGAAGAACTCCAGGACATTGCCCACAGTGCGGGCGCCCACAGCGACCTCGGGATCTCGATGGCCGCCATCGAAGCCCTGCGCGGCCTCCTTCACGACTACCAGCCCGTGCGCGAAGCCCTTCCTGAGGGATGGTTCCAGATGGACGGCGTCCTCCGCCAGGACGTGGACTTCGTTTCGATGGACAGCTCCGTCGTCGATGACCTCGTCCGCGAACGCCTGTGGTTCGAAACCAAGGTCTTCCGCCAGTACCACACGCTCTTCGGCGCTAGCCTGATCGGCTCGCGCAACGTCGCCAATCTGATCGCGCTCAACACGCTGCGGGTCGGCGACGCGGCAGCGAACGGCCGTCCCGATCTGCTGAGACTCTGTGTCCGTTTCTTCAACAGCTACTTACGCGCGGCCATCAACGCTCGGGACCTGCGAACCGCCTACTACGTCCTGCAGCAATATCGCTTGTTATGCGAGTCGGCGCTCAAGAATCAACACACCGACGTCGCACTTTCGATCGCCGACTACTTCCGGATGTACGGCCAGGAGGCGCTTGCGCAGAACCAGGGCTTCCTGCTCGAAGTCGTGGCTTACGACGTCGGCCAGCTCGTCGAGTTCGCAGTCGAGAACGATCTACCCGAAGCGGGGGCCCTGCTCGACCGGTTCCTCGAAGTCGACCGCGAACCCCACCGGCCCGACGACGAACTGCGCCTGCGCGGAGTACGACGCGCGCAGGTCCAACTGGCGACCTTTTTTCTCGAACGCGGCGACGAAGCCCGTGCGCGCCGGATCTTCGCCGACATGGAGAATGAGCCCGCGGCCAGCCTCGAGGCCATTCGCGACGAACTCCTCGGCGAGGATCGACCGCAGTACTGGGAATTCACCGACCGCGGCGTCAACTTCTCCTACTTGCCACCGGCGCGGCGCGATCTCGTCGCGCCGTTCTTTTCCTGGTTCGGTCCGCGACTCGGACCGCGCTGACCCCTCGCTCCTTTTCCGCCCGGAGACCCGCTTGCCGAGAATTGCGCCCGCACTCGTTCTCACCCTCGTTCCGATCTTCATCGCGTGTTCTCCCCCGGCCCCGCTCGACTACTCGGGCCCGGTCGCTGAGTGGCACGAGTACGGGGGCGACAAGGGCGGCCAGCGCTTCTCGCCCCTCGATCAGATCAAGGCCGAGAATGTGGACGATCTCGAGGTGGCCTGGATCCACCGCTCGGGCGATTGGTACGGCCTGGAAGGCGGGATCGCGCCCACGTCTTTCCAGACGACACCGATCGTGGTCGACGGCACGCTCTACTACTGCACGCCCCGCAACCGCGTCTTCGCCCTCGATCCCGAAACCGGCGACGAGCGCTGGGTCTACGACCCCGAAGTCGACGTCTCGCGGATCTACATCACCAACTGCCGCGGCGTCTCGCACTGGGTCGACAGGCAGGCGCCTGCGGGCGCCGCCTGCCGCAGTCGGATCATCACGGGCACGCTCGACGCGCGCCTGATTGCGCTCGACGCCACGACGGGCCAGCCCTGCGAAGACTTCGGCCGGAATGGACACGTCGATCTCTCGGAGGGTATCGGCGATATCGCGCCCGGCGAGTACGGCGTGACGTCGGCGCCCGCGATCGTGGGAAATCGCATCATCACGGGCACGATGGTGCTCGACAACCGCCGCGTCGATGCGCCTGGCGGCGTCGTCCGCGGGTACGACGCCCGAACCGGCGCGCTCGCATGGGCCTGGGATCCGGTGCTTCCCGAGGACGCGGTCGTTACCGGCACCGACGGCGTCCAGTACCGACGCGGCACGACCAATGCCTGGACCACCCTCTCGGCCGATCCCGCGCTCGGACTCGTCTACGTGCCCACCGGGAACACCTCGCCCGACCACTATGGCGGGCACCGGAAGGGCCTCGATCACTTCTCGAGTTCGGTGGTCGCGCTGAACGCCGAGACCGGGAAACTGGCGTGGCACTTCCAGGCCGTCCACCACGACATCTGGGACTACGACCTTCCGTCGCAGCCCACGCTGTTCGACTTCCCGACGCCCGAAGGCCCCGTGCCAGCACTCGTTCAGCCCACGAAGATGGGCTTGCTATTCGTGCTCGATCGGCGAACCGGAGAACCGCTGATCCCGATCGAGGAGCGCCCGGTTCCTCAGGACGGTGCGGTTCCCGACGAGACCCTGTCCCCCACCCAGCCCTTCCCGGTGCGACCGCCATCGCTGCACCCAGAGTCCCTTTCCCCGGACGATGCGCACGGCTTCGGCATCATTGACAAGATCCTCTGTCGCCGGACCATCGAGGAACTCCAACACGGTCCGATCTACACGCCACCGAGCACGAAGGGAACGGCCATGTTCCCAGGGATGCTAGGCGGAATGAACTGGGGCAGCGCCACCGTCGACCCCCGGACCGGATTCCTCGTCGTGAACCTGCACAGGGTCATGACGAAGGTTCGGCTCATCCCACAGGCCGAGATCGAAGAGATCTACCCCGACGGGATTCCCGAATACGGAATCGAACCGCAGGCGGGGACCCCTTACGCGTTGGAACGCGTTCCGGTCTATTCGATCTTCGGCGCGCCGTGCAACAAACCGCCGTGGGGCGAACTCGTCGGCGTCGACCTCGCGAAGGGCGAGATCGCCTGGCGCACGACGCTGGGCACCAGCCGGGACATGGCTCCCTGGCCGTTCTGGCTGGAGACCGGCACGCCGACCCTGGGCGGGCCGCTCACCACCGCGGGTGGGTTGATCTTCATCGGCGCCACGACCGACTTCTTCATCCGCGCCTTCGACCAGACAACCGGCGAGAAGCTGTGGGAGCAACGCCTGCCGACTTCGGCTCACGCAACGCCCATGACCTATCGACTCGGCGCCGATGCACGCCAGTTCGTCGTCATCGCGGCTGGGGGCCACGGCATTCTTGGCACACCGCCCGGAGACGCATTGATGGCATTTGCACTCCCCGAGGCGGCA
This sequence comes from Deltaproteobacteria bacterium, assembly GCA_029261815.1. GTDB lineage: Bacteria > Myxococcota_A > UBA9160 > UBA9160 > UBA6930 > JAJDAP01. The sequence continues at coordinate 39,596 of JAJDAQ010000070.1, read as the reverse complement.
GCCAACTAACGGCGTCAGACCCGGGGTTCGGCGGCCAGCACCGTCGCGATCCGTTCCGCCAGGCGGCGCGGATCGAAGGGCTTCATCAGCAGCGGAACATCTTCGGGCCAGCCTTCTTCGCCAGCCCCTTCCGGATGACCACTCACGACGAGGGCCGGGATTCCCGGAGACAGTTCGCGGATGCGCTGCAGCGCCTGAAGGCCCGTCGCACCCGGCATCTTGTAGTCGAAGACCGCGATATCGAATGCGTCGGGTTGTGCTTCAAAGACGTCGATCGCCTCCTGTCCACCCTCGACGGCGGTGACCGTGAACCCGGCGCGTTCGAGTCCGCGACGAACCAGTCGCCGCACCGACGGATCGTCTTCGGCGAGCAGGACACGGGCCGCATGCGGAATCTGCGGGGCGACGGCGGGCTCTTCACACGGTTCCGTGGCGAGTGGCCAGACCACGGAGAAGCTCGTTCCATCGTCCGGGGCCGACTCCACTTCGACACGCCCGCCGTGCGCGTCGACGATGCCGTAGACGATGGCCAACCCCAGGCCGGTCCCCTCCCCCACGGGCTTGGTGGTGAAGAATGGATCGAACATCTGGCGCCGCACGTCTTCGGACATCCCGCATCCCGCATCGCTGACGACGATCTCGACGCCGCCTTCGACTTCGCTCGCGGTCAACGAGATCACCCCCTCACCGTCCATCGCGTCGCGAGCGTTGACGATCAGGTTCGTGAGCACGCGTTGAAACTGCACCTCGTCCGCGAGAATGGGCGGCAGCCCTGGCGGCAGCTCGACTTGAAGCGTGGTGGTCCTCGGGATCGACGGGCGGAGGAGCGCTTCGATCCCATCGATCACGGGTTCCAGGTCGAGCGAGCGCGGTTCGCCGGGTTCGCGCCTCGCAAAGGTCAGGAGCCCACGCGTGAGGTCGGCGCAATGCTGTGCCGCACCTTCGAGGTCCGTCAGCATGCGTCGCTCATCCGGCGTGAGGCCTGCGGAATCCCGCAGCATGGCCGCATTCCCGAGGATCGCGGTCAGCTGGTTATTGAAGTCGTGGGCGAGGCCGCCGGCCAACGTCCCAAGCGTTTCCATGCGCTCCGAGTGCTGGATGCGATCCGCGACACGGTATTCGTCGGTCACGTCACGACACACCCAGACCCGTCCGAGATGGCCGCCGTCGCTGCCGTGGACCGGGTGCGCGCTCAACATCAGCACGTTGCCGTTCTTGAAGCGCACCTCCTGGCCGGCGAGGGGCTTGCGACGGTCTTCGGCGAGCCGCGCCGCATAGCGATTGATCTCGTCACTGTCTTGCGGTGCCAGATCCGGCTGCACCGCGACCATGAGATCCCATGCCGCGCGTCCGGCCCAGGCTTCCGCGGGTTCCTCCAACTGGAATTGTTCCCGGAGATGCTCATTGATCCGCACGATGCGTCCGGCCGGGTCGGACAGCAGGATGCCGATCGGAACCGCCTCGGTCATTCCGGCCAGGACCCCCTGCTCCACTCGAAGCGCGGCCTGCCCCAGCTGCTCGCTGCGACGTGCCCGCTCCCCGACCGTCAGTACCATGGCGAAGGCCGTGATCCCGCCCACGGCCAGCCATGCGCCAACGGTCTGGCCGGTCGCCGCGTCTCCATCGACCAGTTCCAGTGCCATCAACAGCAGGAAGAGGGGCCCGATCGCCCGCTCCGCGCTCCCGGCGTCCGCGTTGAGCGTATACATGGTGATGAGGCGGTACGCGCCGAACCCGAGGAAGGCGGCACCCGCGACGGCCGAAAGCCATGCGGCTTCGGGATTGCCGACATACGAGAGTCCGCCCAGCGCCAGGGCGACCACGGCCGCGCCGCCGGCGAGCCACGCGGGGACCGGATCGCGACTGAACGAGTACGTGCCCGCGAGCATGAAGGCGCCGAACATCATGCCGACGACCCGGGCCGCGGCGTAGAGAACGCCTGATTCCGTGTGTTCCCCGGAACTGACAAAGAGCCCGGCCAACCAGAGGCACGACCAGCCTGCCATCCAGCTCGCCGCGGGTCGCAGCCGCCCGAAGCCCCGCAGCAGCCAAGCGAGCACCGGAATCCACAACACGCCCGCCGGCAAGATCCACCAGAACTCGTTGGTCACAGCGCCTCCGAGCCCATCATCGGCGGATCGGGCCCGAAAAGCGAGCCCCGATGACGGCCAAGACGATTGCTAGCCTTCCCCCACGCCCCGGTAGCTCAGCTGGATAGAGCGGCTGCCTTCTAAGCAGCGGGTCGCAGGTTCGAGTCCTGCTCGGGGCGCCACATAACCTCTTCTTCCGGCACGGCTTTTCCGTATCCCGCGAACTTCTCGCCGTGCGGGTTTATCTGCGGGGGCCGTCTGGGGCCGTTCGGGTGCGCTCGTGAGCGCGTTCGCGTGGCCGAAGGTCTCCGTCGGCAAGAAGTGCCCGTACGTGTCCAGCAAGACCTTGGCGCTCGCCCATCCGCCCTGCGACTGGATCCACTTGAGCGGCGTACCGCGCGCCATGTGGAGCGACGCAAACGTGTGCCGGAAACCGTGCGGCGTGAAGCGGCGCTCCTCGCCGAAGCACCCGGACGCGATCACCTTGATCACCCGGCGACGAAAGTTGTGCGGATTGATGAATCCGCCCGATCGATTGGTAAACGCCAATGCATCCTCGCTGAACACGTCTGGTGCTACGCGCGCCAGCTCGACCCGGAGCCGCTGCGACAGCTCCACGTTTCGACTGTGGCCGGTCTTGGTGGGCCCGAGGTGCCGGCCGTCCGAGAAGCTTCGCTCAATCCGGGCGCTCCCGACATCGAGGTCAATGTCCGACCAGCGAAGCGCCGAGACCTCTCCCAACCGAGCGCCCGTGTCAGCCAGGAACAGGATCATGGGGAAGTAGCCGGGGGCGGTCTCGCGGGCGGCCGCCAACACCTCGTGAAGCTCGTCGGACGAGAGGACGTTCTGCGAATCGAGCCGCGATCCCATGGATCGTCGGCGCCGTCCGCGACTGCGCTTCCACACCTCGACGGGATTGCGCCCGATCTCTTCGCGGGCCTCGGCGTACGCCAGGATGCGTCGCAGCGTCCCGAGCACCATGTCGATCGAGCGCTCGCTAGGCGGGCGACCCGTTTCCAGGCATCGGTCGTACAGTGCCTGGACCTGGGCTACTCGGATCCCTCGGATGTCGAGGGCGCCGAGGAACGGAGCGAGGTACAGACGCACGTGGCGTTCGTGAAGGCTGGCCGTCGCAGGGGCCAGCGCACCTGCGACGCGCCGAATGAGGGGCAGTTGGACCTCGCTGCGCAGCCACGCCGTGGCGTACCGGTCGAACGGTAGAGCGACCTCCTCGGGTGGGTCCGGCCGAAACGTCCCAACCGCCAGCCTCGCATTGATCTCGTCGGCGATCTTCTCGGCCTTGCGCTTGTCCGCCTTGGTGGGCCCGATTCGCTTCTTTCGCCGCTTCCCTTGGAAGTGGGTTACGACCCACCACGCGCCGCTGAGCTTTCGGATCTTCGCGCTCATCGCTTCTTCCTCTGCCGCTTTACGTACTGGGCGACGGCCTCGCGGATGATCCGCACGACCGACACGCCCCGCTCTTCCGCGATCTCGCGCAGGAAGCGATCGTCTTCGTCATCGAAATCGACCGAGCGACGGTGAACCTCCCGATCGCGTCGGGGTCTCCCGGCTCCGGGCCGCATACCGCCCCAGTTCGACTTTTTCCGTGCCGCCACCGGGTCGATGATGCCGCAAGCCATTTGATATTACCCATCTCTATTTCAATGAATCGAGGATGTCATCGACGACACGGGCCCCGGTCTCTGCCTCGGCCTGAGCTTGCGCGCGCAGCCAATCGCGGAGCGCATCCACGGGGATGACGACGCGCGCGCCGATGTAGAGGTGCGGGATCTCGGGCATGGCCTTGCGGACATGGCCCTCCGAGATGCCGAGTACCTTGGCTGTCTCCTTGATCGAGAGCGCGAGCCGATTCGCGAGCCACATCGCCTGATCGCGTTCCGCGTTCATTGCGGTCGGCCCTGGCCTTGGACCTGGAGTACCTCCCGGATCTCGTGCACCCGAGTGGTGACTGCATCGAACACCCGCATCGGCATCGCCATGAGGCCGGGCGAGAAGTCGATGGAAAAACGATCCGCGCGCAGGGAGATCCGGTAGCCGGACTGGCGGAGATGTAACACTAGTGCGGCTCCCGAGAGCGAGCCGATGGCGATCGGACGGGCGGCGCACGATGACTGGGGCGCCGCGTACCGGCTCAGGTACGCCGCCGTGGTCTCGCTCTCACGACAGGGCAAGTAGTCACCGGCCGCGAGCTGCGTGCGCTGCTGCGCCGTATCGGCGGGTTCCGGCTCCAAGAGCCTGAGAATCGCGGCCTTGTGCTCGGTGAGCTGGGCGAGGTCGCCGCTGGAGAGCGTGCCCTTGGGAGCGCGGCAACGAAGGCGCCCATCAACGGCCGAGAAACTCACGCCTCGGGTTTCGAGCCGCCCGACTAGGACGGCGACGCTCACAGCAGCACCTCTTCGATCTCGGTTTCGTCGTCACCCTCGCGAAGATGCCCGTGTGTGGATGAGGGGGCATCTTGGGGATCTTCGCCGGCGACCGTTTTTGTCAAACCCTCGATATCGGCGTTCATTCCCTGAAGGCGCCCAAGATCCCCAAGATGCCCGGACACGGAAGCATTGAGTCCGGCGCCATCTTCGGTGGGCATGTGTTCGGGCATGATCCATTTCCAGCCGCCCTCGAACCCGAGCTTCTTGGACTTCACGCCAAGTCGATCCTTGGCGCCGCGGACCGCCTTCTCACCGAACCCTTCGGCCTTGCCCCGCTTGAACACATCCGCCGCGGCCACGGGACCGGCCGCGAGCACATCTCGAACGAACTCGGACGCCTCGTCCCTGGCCGAGCGTTCCTCCGTGGAACTGGGTTCGGAAAGCAGCTGCCTCGCGGTAAAGCCAGCCTCGCCGAGCCACTCGATGCGGCTGGTAGTGCCGAACGGGACGATGCGGAAGCTCAGCGACGGGGCCTTTGGGCCAAGGCTGGCCTTGCTCACCGCGAGAACGCGTCGGTTCTCGTCCTCGGGGTCACGGGCGGTCAGGAGTTCCTGCCGTGCGATTCCGGTGATGCCGATCGATCCGGCTCCCCGGTACAACGGGTTGTCCCCGCCGGCCGACTTGTTGAGGTGCCGGATGACAAGCACCGCAACACCGGTCCGCTCAGCCATCTGGGCCAAGGGCGTCAATGCCCGGCGGATGTCCTTGTCAACGTAGGCGTTCACTTCGGCGGCGAGGAATGCCGTGAGCGGGTCGATGACGACAAGCGCGGCACCCTCCTGGACGATCATCTCCTCAAGGCGTGAAACGTCGCCGGGCAGTTCGAAGAGCGTCGGGACGCCTTCCTCGCGCGTCCGTACTCCATTGATGAGAACTGCTCGTTCCGGATCGCCTTCTGCGGCGAGGAATCGTGGCAGCATGGTGTCCGCGAGTCCGTCTTCGCTTCCAATAACCACGACGTTTCCGAGGATGCCCGGTGACCCGTCCGGCATGGATCGCCCGATCGTGACACGGGCAGCGATGTCGATCGAGGTCGTGCTCTTCCCGGCCTCGGGGTCGCCGTTGCTGATCGTGATCTTTCCCTTCGGGATGTATCCGGCGAAGAGCCACTCCACCTCCTCGGGCTCGACATCAGAGAAGCGGGTGAATACCAGGTCGCCCGACGAAGCCGCGCGGTGCATCGGGATGCTCCCGGGGGCGAGTTCCACAGCAAGGTCAAGGTCGAAGGGCTCACCGTCATCGGGCCCGAAACCCTCCCGCAGATGGTCGTGGGCATCTGCGCGCGGTTCATCAATGCGACCACGGACTACCTCGACCTGGACTCCCGCCTGGCGCATCGCATCGAGCGACCTACGAGCCTGCGTCTCACCCGCCTCGTCTCGATCCACCCACAACGTGACGGGCGCGCTGGCTTGGGCGATCGAATCCGTGTACTCGGGCAGCCATCCGGTCGTCGGAGCGCATGTCGCGACCACTCCGGCATTCACGAGCGCGTCGGCGGCCTTCTCGCCCTCGCATACGTGAATACGATCGGCATCGGACAGGAGCGGCAGGTTGTAGAGCACGCGCGGGTTGCCTTCGCCGGCCTTGGCCGACCGCCAGTTCCCAGTGTCGGCATCAAGCACTTCCCAAAAGAAGTACTTCCTCTGGCCGCCGCGACCGGGCTCAAGCCGCACCTTGCGGGCGATCGGGTCGCGTTGCCGATCCACGTACTCGTACTCGGCGACCCGACAGGGCTCGGCCTCGGCGTCTTCCGATGGCGTCGATGCACAAGCGTCCAAGCGCATGTGGGGTGCCTCGCCATGCTGTCCGCCGCAGGCGCATCGACCATCGAGCCGATGGGGGAAGAGCCCATCCGGCCCCTCGACCATCTCGCCCGCTGCATCCTCACGTGAACAACGTGCGTACCGCCCGTCATTGGAGCTGAAACCATGACACCGTTGCCCCGCGCCGCTCGGGAGCGTGGGGTGGCCACCGCAGATTGGACACGGGTGCTCCCGCGTCCACCGTTGGCTGGAGTGAACGCTCACGGGAGCACCTCCTCGTCAATCGCATCAAGGGCGCTCTGGGCCCTGCCAAAGATCCGGCGCCCCACCGCCCAGAGCGGGCACCCCGTGATGTCGCACCGCTTCGCCTCGGAGCGCTCCCAAGAGCAACACTCCAGGCACTTCAGCTCGACGGCGTCGCGGTAGCTAGTCGTCGCGCAGGCCGCGAGCCGGCCCCACCGACGACGTTTCGAACCGGGCGCGCCTGAGGGCAGGGTGCGCAGCGGCTGGAAGCCGTCGTCTGCTGTCCGTAGACCGCGGTTCTCGGGGGAGCTGGCGCTCGAACTCGACAGGGCCAGGGCATCGGGTCGATCGATGGCGTTCGTCATCGGTCTTCGCCTGTCCGCGCCCGACGGGCCGGAGGACTGGTCCGGGAACGATTCTCCGATTCGCAGACCTGCTGTTCACTCCACGCGAAGAGATCATGAAGGGCGTAAACGACGCGGCCACCATGCCGACGAAACGGGGGGCCAGACGCTGCCCATCGCCAGCGCGCCAACGTCTTCGGTCGAACCCGCAGCACACCCGCGGCCGCGTCCGTATCCAGAAACTCCGGAAGATCCATAGCTGCTCCCCTGACCAACGCCGCGTCGTGCAGCGATCTTGAGGAACAGTTTCGACGTGTTCTGCGTCGCCGGAAATATGACAAACGGCCACGCGCGGTTTGTCTCACCCGAGGGGAGGGAGGTCGAGACGGCGTGCCATGCGCGCCGCCGCAGTCCTTACCGCGTCTTCGGAATCCAGGAGCCTGACCGAAATCAACCGCGGGCTCTCATTGCCGAAACGCCATCGCGCAACCCAGCGCAAGTGCTCGGGGGTGAACCGTGGGGCGCGCTCCCAGCCCTCGGCCCGAGCACTTTCGATCTGGAGATGCGCGAATTCCCGAGTGGCCCTTTCGTAGCTGGCCTTCGTGTCCGCGGCCGCATCGAACTCGGGCGGCGAATCGACGGAGGACCGGCTCGCGGTCGTGCCGAACACGGGTGACACGTCGCCGGCCACCCGATGGCTGGCCGCCCATGCGAGCCGAGTCTCCCGGGCCCGATCGATCACCCACGTTGGGCTTGGTCGGCCCCCTTCCATGAGCGATGCAATCCGATGCGCGCAACACCATTCGGCCAGGCACTGCTCGAACTCGATATGCGATGGGTCCGTGGCGGGCTCATGCCAGCGGTCCGCGCAGTATTGGCTCCATCGGCCGATCAGGGCCACTGGGACGGCGATGGAGTGAAGTTCGTCGAACGCCTCCGGGAAGAGTTCGTTCGCAATCCGCCAGAATTCGTCGCGGATCACCCGCTCCCCATAGCCGGCATCGGGAACGAGACCGCCGCCGGGGCTGGCGAAGCGCTGTTCAGGGTTCTTCCGAGGCACAGGGATCTCCGCGCGGTCTATTGGAACGATCGATCCCAATGTACCGCGAACGGCCACCGTGCCCTTGTGACCGCGCGTGAGGTCGAGTGCCATGACTCGACCGCCGCGTGGCCGGACGGGGGCCTTCCAGGCCATCGCCAGCAAGAGCCCGATTGCGTCGCGCCCCGGGTGCGAGAGGCCGATTCGGTTGCTCAGAGGTGACCAACGAGCCGTCTTCTGGGATCGGTCCCGAGCCCGCGGCCTCCAGCATCTCGAAGATCGCCTCGATCACATTCAGCAAGAAGACGCCCAGGGTCGCGCGGCCATCACATGTGCGTCCCCGTGCAATCTGGTGCCGTTGCCTTCCGGGAGCCCCGGGCTTCGGTCGGCGGTTCCTAATCCAGGGGCCGAATAGGGCCGTCCGCCCGTGCTTTCGTGGGCGGCCCCCTGCAGTCTTCGTGCATGGCCAGAGCTGCAAGTACCCGTCATCGGGAGCGCCTTCTTCGCCTTGGGTCAGTGGCGATCGCGTGCGATCTCCTTGGCAAGATCGGCGCGCAATGTGCGCGCAGCCTCCTCTGGGGCCAGAAACTCAAAGAAACCGCCGTCGGGAGGCGTGTAATGGAGCGGCGTTTCGGTCAGAGGCCTTCGCGCGCGGCCGGCCTCCGCCTTGAACTCCTCGGCCAAGGGCTCGACGCCGAAGGGTCGTTCGTTTGGAACCCAGACCCGGAGGTACCTGGCGGCAACCCGGAACGTCGCTCCACAATCATCGAATTCGACCTCTACGCCGTGCTTCGTGGCTTCAAACGCGACTTCGCGGAGAGCGGGTTCGAACTGCTCGAAGCGCTCCCGCTGACGCAGCGCAAACGCCGCTTCGGCATCTTCCCGCACCTCCTCCAAGCGCTCGCGATCCGCAACGAGTCGATCAAGCTCGCTTTCATCGCCATCGCCTAGTTCACGCGGCTCGATTTCCGCGCCTTCGCCATCTTCGTCGCCCAAGTAGCGCGGCGTGGTCGGGTGCTGAGACGCCTCCAACCCTTCGCGCCGTCTTCGCCGTGATCGCTCATCGAGGGCCTGACCAACGACGCTCACAAAGGCTAGGCCGGACAAGGCTGCGAGGATCCACATCCACGTTGATGCCTGCGCGTCGAGGAGCCAGTTCCAGAACGAATCCACGAGGAAGGCGAACTCATCGACTAGCCCACGCAGGGTCTGCAATAGCTCTCGAATCATCGTGTAGCAGCGCTCCTGAGTGCCGGCCCAACATAGCCTCCCAGGGAGGGCCGCCAGGTGCATGGTGGGCCAAGCCGCGCCAGAGTTCTATTCCACGAGCCAAGCCATGCCGTTGCGGTCGCCATCGCGGGCCTCGGGTGAGACAACCGTGCCTCGCGTGGGAAATTCCGTGAACGGCCCCTCCACACCAGAGCATTTGCCGAAGTCAGCACGTGTCCGAGTAATGAATGCGATGCGACCACCCGAGTCAGTAAGGCGATACCAATCCTCTTGAGGCGCATCCCACGTGAGGCTGACCAGGTGATCGTGAATCAAGTCCGTCCGGTCTCCATCCGCTTCCTCGGGGTCCGCCAGGGCATCAAGCACGTCGCCCCACGTCGCGTCAACAAAGACGTAGGTGTCAATCATGTCGTCCTCGCCGAGGCCGTACATCGCGAGTGTGGACTCCCCGTAGGTGTCGTCGGCGAGGAGTGAGACTGCCACCTTCGGGCAATCTGGGTCGCCATGCGCGTTCGCGACCAGTTGGTCGATTCGGCGCAGCTGGGCTTCCTCTGGATCTTCGTCCTCGACCTCTTGGTATGCGACCGGTCGCGCGCCAGCTTGGGCCAACAACCGATCGGCCGCGTTCTTCTCTCGGACATCAGCTTCGCAGTCGCCGATTCGTAGCGAGTCCGGGAGCGTGGTGTCCGCCGGCACCCAACCGATTTCACCTCCGGGCCACTTCGCCCACTTGGTCACCGTTCGTGGACTGATGACCCATGACCCCGGTCGAGCTGAAGCGAGGGCAGCGCGTGCACCGGTTGCGTCGATCATCGCCTTGGTTCCTGTGGGCCGGTCCGGATGCGAGTCGGGTAGGTCAAGCAGCGCCTGAGGAAAGGGCACCTCGGTGACGCTTGGAAGCTGCGGCAAACCGTCGTACAGGACGCCGTCTGCCCATTCCGCGTCCCGTCGGGCCCATACCGGAATCTCCGACCAGGGAACGCCGGCCGAGGTCACGTCTTCGTCATCGCCGTTCGAACTCATCCCCGGCCTCGCTGCTGGGGGCGCCGGCCGGTGAAGTCCCGGATCACAACGGCCGGGCGATCGGAATCAGGCCGCGTCCGCACCTCGGCGGGCAGCAGCTTCCCGAGCAGTGTGCAGAACGTCTTCGGGTCGTGGCGGGCAACTTCGACCAGGTAGTCCTCGCCCCCGACCCGATCGAAGGCGCGCAGGATGGCTTCCCGCACCTCGCGAGTCACGCGGTTCGGGGTGCCAGCCTTTCGGCCGCCGGTCTTCGGTAGTCCCTTCGGGCGCGGCATCTCTAGATGATTCCACTTTCGATAGGGCGCGCATCCCCGCCTCAACCTGAAAACATTTGTCGTTGGGCTCCTGCCGTACCGTGGGGCGTAGATCGCCAGATCAGCGCTACTGTGAGACATGAGGCAGTCAGTGAAGTTCGGGCTAGAGCGCGCAAACCTTACGATCGAAGATGCTTTCTCCGGAACGGTATTCGGCGTTGCAGAGAACCGGCTTGAAATCCTGCGGGCGATCCACGACGCCGTAACACCGACGTTCGTCTTGAACGCGAGCGACTTCCGTGTGGGTGGGGGTAACGTGGACTCACTGGCCGACATCAGGCTTGTCGTCAGTGCATTCGCCGGTTCCGGTCAGGTCGAGATCACACCCGAGCAGTGCATTGTTTCCGCGAACAACATTCGATCCGCCTCCGATTTCGAGATCGTGAGGAGCTTCGCCCAGCTACTCGATCCTGCGATCCGTGAGTTCGTGCCGCTCGAACTTATCGAGGCCCGGACCGTGACACACCACGCTTACCTCAAGACCGATGGGGACTTCGAGACGCCGGAGTTCCTGCGGTCACTGGTGAGCCAGAGCATGCGGGACGCGGTCCCCGCGGGGGCACGCTCCGACTTCAGTGCGGAACTCCGGCTGTCGAATCACGACGAAGGGTGGACATCACGTCTTCTCCTGGAACAGGCCGCGATCTCGGACGCCCAATTGTTTGTCCTGCACCGAACGAGGTATGCCGACGCATCGCTCGGCCCAGCCGAAATCCTCGACGACGCGGCTCGTCGAGCGACCGAGCAGCTCGCGTCACTCGGCATCGATTTTGAGGCTGACACCGATGCGTGACGGGGAAGTCCGATCGAACGGCAACATGGTGCTTGTCGAAGGCGGACGCCAAGACTCGCTCGAAACGGCTCCGTCTCATGTGATCGCGAGGCACGCGGTCCGAATCCTGCAGCCAGCCGAATCCAGGCCAAACTTCGCGAGGTCTGGCCTTCGCGACGTGTCGTGGTCGCCGGAACGACCACCGCACGGGCTAAGGGACGCTGTAAAGGCCGCGGCGAGTCCAGCAACCGAGAGCATCGCGAAGTTTCTGCGCCAGCTCTTCGAGCTTTGGCAGACCACGCCGGTCGAAGAGTGCCGCCTGCTCGGCATCGATGACAGCAACGTCGCGTATCTGCATGCCTTGGTCAGCGGCGCGCTGGGTATTGCGGACCGGGACAGGCAGGACCGGGTCGCGTACCTGCTTGACGTGCGAAGCATTCTGAACGCGTCGTTCATGGACATCGACGCTGAGCGCGCTTGGCTGCGTGGGCGGACATCAAGGTTGAATAACAAGTCGCCCCTCGATGTCATGACGGAAGGATCTTTTGAGCACCTGCTCATCGCACGGGACTTTCTCAGGTGGGAACTGGATCTCTAGCATCGCTCGATGTCGAGCGGCTCGCGGGGCGTCTGTACCGGGTGGCTACGCTCTATAGCGCGCGGCGAACGCTGGAAAAGGACATGGGGCTTTCAGCTCGCGAAGCGTCCGCTGTGCTTGGGGCTCTTCCTGCAGCCCGGGTCCCAGAAGTTCGGCCGGACGCTCCCCTCGACGATCCTTTTCGACGCCGTCGGTCGGGAGACTTTCCCTTCGGAAGCGGCCGGTACTCGGACGGTTCCTTCGGAGTTCTCTACTCCGCTGAAGACGAAGAGACGGCGAAGATCGAGGCTTCATCATTCGTTCTAAGGCGCGCGCAGGAACGTGGGACGACGTGGACCCTGCACAAGTGGCTGCTGCGGTTCGATCTGGAGGGCGACGGAAAAGACCTCACTCCGTTCACTGGAACTTGGCCCGAGTTGACGGCCCGCACCGAAGACAGCTACCCGACGTGCCAGCGGCTGGGCCGGGAAGCGAAGGACGATGGACTCGACGCGCTACGGGTGCCGTCTGCCCGGCGCTCAGGGGGCGTATGCGTTCCGGTGCTCTCCCGCGACTCCGTCTCGAACGAAGGCGATCGAACCCCAATCACGATTACCGCAGATGTGGCTTCGGACTCGGTATCGGTAGCTCCGTAATCGACCAGCGCCGGCGCCCCGGATCGCGACGACAGGCCGGTCCGGTTCGACCGCGGCCCGCACCTCGGCGGGCACCAGCTTCCCAAGCAGCGTGCAGAACGTCTTCGGATCGTTTCGCGCCACCCGCACGAGGTAGTCCTCACCGCCGACCTTCTCGAACGCGCGCAAGATGGCCTCGCGCACCTCGCGGGTCATGCGGTTCGGGGTACCAGCCTTGCGGCCACCGGTCTTCGGGAGTCCTTTGGGGCGTCCAGCCATACGAACTTCATTCTACTATGGAAATGGCGCGGCGGGTTCGAATGTGCGTGCGCCCGTTGATTTCCCAGCCCAAGCCGAGAAGGCGAATCCCAATGCCGAGCAAAACTAACGAAATGACATCGATTGAACTGTCTATTGAAGAACTCCGGTTGTCGGCGCGAAGCGCCCGGACCATCGCGTCGATCGCGTTCCTGCTTTCCCTCGCCTCGGCAGCGCTCGCAGGCTCGGTCCTCATTTCTGGGCTCCCTGAAGGCGTCGCTGAACGATCTCTCAGCATCGTTGACGCCGATGGAAACGAGAGGATTCGGCTTGCGATCGATGCGGAAGGGAACCCCCTCCTGGAAATGCTGGGAAGAACCGGGGACGCCGGCTTGACGCTGAGCACAAACAAGTTTCTCGGTGGTCGAGTTCAACTCTCGGCCAAACACTTCGAGCAGCATGTCGAGATCGGCGGCGGGTATATTGTTATGTCCGAACGCGAACGAAAAACCTTCTCGGTTGAGAGTGACTCCGGGACTTCGGAGATGGTACTTCGGGGCGGTGATGCTCATAGCGTTTGGTTCAAGGTCAACAACACACTCGGGGCCACCCAATGGTTGATAGGTGGCCGGGGAGAAGCCATCCAGATGTCGGCACACCCAGATGGCGGTTCATCGATCGCTGCTTGGTACGGCAACCGGGAGCTTCCCGTTGCCTCTCTTAGCGCGGGAGAAGATGGAGCCAATCTTAGTGTGCGAACCAATGATGGGGACGCGGAGGTGCTCGCAGACGGGGTCGGGGCAAGGATCCGAGTGCTAGATCGGACATTTCATGGACAGCAACCCTAAAGGCCATTGAGCGGAAAGCAGCAACGAGCGGCGAATCGGGACTCGCGCGCCCGCTGCCAAACCGATTGCTGCCCCTGGAGCACCCAAGTGTGCGTGAAGGCCTCGAACCAATCCGCGAATTTCACGGCCATTCCGTCTCCACCATATCAGCCAGGTCCCGAGTCGGCGGTTGCTAGTTCGAGGTCCCGCCATCGTCCTGGCGAGGTTGACCTCCGCGGGCGCCTACGATTCCTGCGGCTCGGCGAGACCAGTACACGTCGTCGATCCAGCCGCCTTGCTCTTGAAGATCGTTGTGAACCGCAAGCAGCGCCTCGGGATCTCGAAGTTCTCCCGTCACCTGGTCTACCCACTTGAGTGTTTTCATGCCCGCGAATATTGTCTGCGAGTTCGGAAGGGCAGTTGCGGTGTTCGCGCTTGCGACATCTCGTTCGTCGGCCTTGACGAACTCGGGGCCGAAGTTCGGGTCTGAGATGATCGCCGCCCGCGGGCCGACTGGCATCAGAATCCCTGTGCCAGGGTCGGCAATCGGGTCCTTGTAGATCTCCCCCGGTCGGCTGGTCTTCTGGGCTGCGGTAGATCGACACGGGGTCGTCGGAGGTAATGAGAAGGCCTGAGCGCTGCGCCTGTAGAACCGACCATTCACGCTGGCGAAACGCGTCGAAGATGATGCGCCAAGTATCGACCATTTGGGCCACGTACATGTTTTTCGTCAACTCGATGTTGATCTCGCCGGCATCGAGTGCGCGCAACAACGCGTGGCGATCGAGATCCTCCAGCGTCAAGCCTGCGTCCCGGGCCCTGCGGACTGCCTCCTCGAAGCGCGTCTCGTCTTCGACGATAGACCGGGCGAACGCGTCGCCGAAATGAGACGCGGCTCTGCGTACCGCGGCGCGCCGCGGCCCGGTTCGCACGCATGGGTGCGTTTCCATGCACTCCGTAGGGCGGGCGTCGGGGTGCTACGCGCGATCGGAGCCCACGTGCTGAATGGAAAGAACTCCCGCTAGCAGGGCGCGGTCGATGTCGGATGTCTTCACGATCACGTGGGTGATGAGCAGGGCGCCCGCAGCCGCGGCGACGGAACTGAGCCAGCCGAGCGGCCAGACCGCTAGACCAAGCAGTCCGGAAGCCAGGAGTGCGCGAAGTTGGAGGCGGTTCTGTAGCCGGCCGCACGCTATCGCGAGAGCATCTGCGGCGGCGTCCGCCTTCGCCTCGATCGCCTCGTCGCCGCCGTCGCGGCTCAGGATATCTATCCCGACGATGGCGTTGATTTCGGGCACCAGTTCCCGCTTCGTCGGATTCCCGGCCGCGCGGTCCAGATAGTCAAACACGTACATGTTGCCTCCTCCGAAGCGTGATGGGCTCCGGTGGTATCCTAAGACGATCCGATTGACCCCAAAAGGCGGAGGAATCAGTACGAAGGCGGATCTGTCGCCTGGACGACAGGGGATCGCGGCCCGAGGGGCCGGATAGGGCCGGGTGCCGTCGCCTGTGCCGCTGTGTGCCGTCCCATGCAGTCCCTTGCAAGTCCGGAGCTGTAAGTAGGCGTCATTGCTCAGGGTCGTCGGGATCTTCTAAGCAGCAAGTCCCAGGTTCGAGTCCTGGTCGGGGTACCAAATCTCTTGGCCGCGTGATGCGAGGCCGGGTCGCAGGTTCGAGTCCTGCCTGCGGCGTCAGGGGAACCCCAGAAAGGACCGTGGACGGATCATGGCGCCACGTCTCCCACCAAGTGATGGACGGCACCGCGCTCGTCGACGTCGAATCGTGCCGACGAGTAGCCGATCGGATTCGGCCACTCGAGTTCCTTCGCCGACACGCGATAGCTGGCTTTCGACGTCAACGCTTCCGCTTCGATTTCCACGACGAGACCCTCGTAAGCCGCACCGTACTCCATCGATTCGAGGTCGGCTTCGCCGCTGACGGCCCACATGATGGTCCACTCCCCGTCCCGCCGGCCAGTCACCGGAGCTGGCCGTCTGGGCGCTGATGGATCCGAAAGGCGCCCACCTGGACCGAATCCAGATCATCAAGGCGTGGATCGATCCGGACGACCAGAGCCACGAGCGCATCTCCGACGTCGCCGCGTCCGGTGGTCGCACGGTGGATCTCGTATCGCATCGACTCCCGCCTGTGGGAAGCACGGTTGACGTCGAGACTGCCTCATGGGCCAACGCGATCGGTGCGCCCGAATTGCGTGCCCACTGGCAGGACCCTGAGTTCGATCCCGAAGCCCAGGCGTTCTACTACGCGAGGGTGCTCGAAATTCCGACACCCCGCTGGTCCACCTACGACGCCGCCGTGTTAGGCGTCCCAGCTCCCGAGCCAACCAGCCTCCAGGAGCGCGCAATCACATCGGCAATCTGGTACGACGCCGCGCAGTGAGCGCGACCCCGGCCCCGGAGCGAGCTGCTAGACGGGCAGGCCCCCGCGCCGGGACATGATACGTCCCGCGTAGCGCCAGCCGCTTCCGACTTCCGCGAAGCCATCGACGTAATGGGTAGGGGGCCGCGAACCGAGCCCCTATTTGCCCTTCTTGGCCTGCTTCTTGGCCTTCTTTTCCTTCGGCGTGAGCTTGGGCTTGTTCGTCTTTGCCTGAGGCTTCTTGTCCTGACTTTTTGCCATGGACCAAGAGTACCCTGCAATTGGCCGAGTATGTAGACATGATTCGATCGAGCTGCCCAGCCTGGGGTGCTACGAGAGGTCCGACTCGTCAATCGGGTCGCGCGCTCCTTCTTCGCGACCACCGTCCGCGCACATGGCGCTCGCCGAGGTCCTCAGCCCCGATCGTGCGCCACCGACTGCCGCTCTTCCACGAACAGCAGCAGGCCGAAACCGATCACCATCAGGACGGTCAGCGAGGCGAAGCCTGCGCGCTGGCTGTTCATCAACGAGGTCACGGTGCCCACCAGAAGCGGGGCCAGGAACGCGGTGACCGTGCCGGAGAGTGCGAAGAGGCCGAAGAACTGGGTCGCCATCTCCGGGGGCGAAATCCGTGCCATCAGGGTCCGGGAGGAGGACAGACCCGTCACGAAGAAGAGCGCAAAGATCTGGTTCGTGACCAGGTAGGCGAGTTCGGGGATCGTCTGGAAGTAGGGGAAGCTCCATACCGGTTCGGTGCCAACGGCGACCCCGAAGAAGATCGTGCTCGGCTGGTACGAGACGAGCGCCACCAGCAGGACCGAGCTTGCCGCGATCGAGAACTGGAGGGTGCGGTGGGAGCCGAAGCGGTCGTCGATGCGCCCCCCCAGCCACGCACCGATCATGGCCGAGAAGCTGGTGAGCAGGCCGAAGATCAGGAGCGAGGTCGACCCCCAGCCGAAGGTTCCGCTGGCATAGACGCCGCCGAAGGTCATCACGCCCACCATGCCATCGATCATGAACATGCGGGCGAGCAGGTAGAGGGCGATATTGGCGTAGTGCTTCAGCTGCCGGAAGGTGGCGAGCACGTCCTGGATTCCCTGACGCGCCGCTTCCCGCACGGGGAGACTTGTCCCGACACCGTCTGGCGTGAATAGCAACAGCGGGATGGTGAACACCAGCATCCAGGCCGCGGCAAGCGGCCCGACGATGCGGTCCTGCTCGTGGGTCGCCTGATCGAGACCGAACAGTGGCGCCTCGGGCAGGAAGGCCCAGGGCTCGTTCCCGGGAAGCGAGAACGCAAAGAGAACGAATAACATCAGCCCGAGGCCGCCGAAGTTGCCAATCGAGAAGGCCAGCCCAGAAACCGACCCCACCCGCGACAGCGGCGCGATGCTGGGAAGCATGGCGTTGTGGAAGACCTCGGAAATCGTGAACGCGATATTGATGGCGATGATCAATGCCAGCGTCGTCGGGATGCCGAGCCCTCCCCCCGCTGGCAGCACGCCCCAGAGCGCGAGGGCACCCGCGACCATGACGAGCACCGTCCCCACCACCCACGGCTTGCGCCGACCGTTCTTGTCGGCCACCGCACCCAGCACGGGGGCCAAGAGCGCGAGCGCAAAACCGGCCGCCGCGTTCGTGTACCCGAGCAGGCTCTGCCCCTCGATCGGGTCCCCCACCACGGTATTGCTGAAATACGGGTAGAAGATGTAGATGACGACGAGGATGTAGTACGGATCGCGCGCGCCCTGCCCGAACGCCCATCCCGCCTGCCCAAGCCGGCTGGCCGCCGGCGTCCCCGCGAGAGAGAGTTCTCTGTCAGCGCGATCGTTCATCGGATGAGTGGGTCCACGGCGGCCGAGCGTACCTCGGACTGGGCCCGATGGGGCGGCGCCGCAGACGTCACCTGATCCTTGCAATGAACTGGGTTGGCCTCAGCGACGGGCCAGGAGGGACTAATCAGTCCGGGTAGAACAGGTTCGGAGACTGCCGAAACCCGAGGACTCGATGGAGGGACTTCGTCGTCCGACCCAGCATTGGCGGAACGCGTCGAAACCTTGTCGCATCCGATTTCTCCCGTCTCCCGCGCTAACTCCGTTAGGTCGGGCGGCGCGTCGGCGGTCGGACCGCCGGTGGGTTGCCGGCCAACTCGCCGCACGCTTCCGCGTGCCGCCAACTTGGCCTGTGTTTGTTCTTGCTGCTCCATCCATCGAGGCGAACGTTGTTGATAGGCGTGAGGTAAAGTACTCGGCGGTGAGGAGAAAAATCCACACTTGCCACCAGGATGGGGGTATGCTCACCCGCCTGGGAGGCATTTCATGCTGTTATGGCGAAGGTGGGCGTGGCAACTCGCACTTGTGGCGGCCGTTGTGCTCTCGGCGCCGAGTGCTTCCCTCGCCGAAACCACGACCCTATCCGGTACGGACGGTGCGCCTGGCGTGGACGGAATCTCCGGATCGCCCGGAAGCCCAGGGACCGACGGCCTCGATGGTGAGAGCCTGTCGCTCAGCCTCACGACGGACCCGGACAACCGCGCCAGCGTCTTCGCCGGGAATGGAGGCGACGGCGGAAACGGAGGCGATGGCGCCGGGATCAACAGCGCGGGCGGTGATGGCGGCAGGGGTGGCGATGGTGGCGCAGCCACGGCCACGGCTACTGGAGAGACGACGGCTACCGCGAGAGCGGACGGCGGATACGCCGGAGCCGGAGGCGATGCGGGAAATGGGTCGGGCGGAGACGGTGTCGCGGGAACTTCCGGGACCGGCGGAAATGCCACCGCCACCTCGACCGTCGTCGGCGCGGCCGCTTCGCCCTTCTCGCGTGCGACCGCAACCGCGGGCAGCGGTGGAGCCGCGGCGGCGTTGGGAACTGGTGGCCTCGGCGGCGACGCGCTGGCCATTGCGCACGCCGAGACTTCCGCAGACGACACGCTTGTCCAGACCGGGGGCTCCGGACCGGGCGCCACGGGCGGAGACGGCGGCCCCGCCCAGATCGGTGACGGCGGACAGGGAGGCAACGCGCGCCACGAGGTCACGACCGTTTCGACGGGCGACAGCGGATCTAGAGCCTTGGGCTTCGCAGTCGGGGGAGACGGTGGAATCGCGAATGTCTTTGGCAACGGCGGCAATGGTGGAGACGCCGAGGTCGTATCGACAGCCGTCTCTGCGCAGACGGGTGTCCAGGCGGATTTCACCGCGCAGAACATTGCGCAATCCATCTCGCGAGGGGGAACGGGAGGCGTTGGGCAAGGTACAGGGAACCGAGGCGGCGACGGCGGTTCCTCCTCAGCGAACTCCCGGGCCACCGCGACGGCGGGTGGCACCCTTGAGGTCTTCGCCTTCACGAATGGCGGTGATGGTGGCAACGGAGTGCTCGGGGCGGACGGCGGAGACGGCGGAGATGCCACTGCCATCGACGCGGCTACCGGATCGACGACGGGCACGCTCATCCTCCAGCAGGTGGCGACTGCGGGTAATGGCGGCCAAGGAGCCACGGGCGCTGACTCGGGAGCCGCCGGTGATGCCGCGTCCCACCTCGATGCGGTCAACATCGGGGGTGGAGCGCTTACCGCCGAGGCGCGTGCGACCGGCGGTGATGCGAACCGCGGTGCCGGACAGATGGTCGGGGGGTCGGCCGTCGCGAGCGGAACCGCGACGGGAACGGCCGGGGCTGCAACGTCCATTCTCGTGGTCGCCGAGGGCGGTGAAGGCTCGAACGATTTCTGGCGGGTCGGCTCGGGTGGTGCAGGAGGTTCCGCCCTGATCAGCCAAGCGACGGCGACGACGACGGGGGCATTGGCCTCTGCTGAAGCGGAACTGATCGGCGGATCGGGAAACAACGGTGAGTTCGTTGGCGGTGTGGGTGCCAGCGCAGTCGCCGTGGATGTCGTGTCAGCATCGAGCGACCTGGCCATCATGCTACGCCAGACAGCACAGGGCGGCCGTGGGGGGCGCGGTGTCGGGGCGGGTGCGAACGGCGCCGCAGCAGGCGATGCGACGAGCCAGCTTACCCGCGCACTCTCAACCGGCGACGCGACCGTCCATGTTCATGCAGGTGGCGGAATCGGCGGGATCTCCCACGCCGCCGTTGGTGGCTCCGGCGGCACCGCCCAAGCCTTCGGAACAGCTTCTAACGACTCGGGCGCATTGACCCTGGATGGAAGTGCCGCTGGGGGAGCAGGTGGTGAGTCGGTCGTCGGGAGCCACGGCGCTGGCGCGAACGGCATCCTTGTTCTCTCGGGCGAAACGTTCGGGGACGGAGATACGTTAGTCGTCGGCTCCGGGAGCGCGCCGGGCGCGTCAGGCGGCAGCTCGCTGGGAACTGCGGGCGCAGCTTCGGCAACGACCACCGCGGTGGCGCACGGTGACAGCTCCGTGGACGCCCACGCATTCTCGATCGGCGGAGCAGGTAGTTCCGGCGGAGATGCGGTGGCAACCACATCGGCGATGAATGCCGGACCTAGCCTGCTGTTGACCACCGCTCGTGCCGAGGGCGGTACCGGCACGACCTCGAACGGGAACGCGACCGCCGTCGCGTACGGTGAGGCAACCGCTGGCGGAAACGTCCAGGCGATCGCCACCGCGCTGGGATCCGCGAACGTTGGCGCCACGGCGGAAGCGCTGTGGAGCGGTGACGCAGCCGGCCAGGCCCGCGCACGCGCCGAGTCCACCGGAGCCGCGGGCCGAGCGGAAGCGCGCGCAGGTGCGACCTCGGCTGGAACGCAAGGTCCCCTGCTGCTGGTCACGGCGGGTGTTCCCGTCTTTTCCCAGGCCATCGCATGGAGTGGCGTTGCCCAAGGCTCGCCTACGCAGATCGCAGTCGACGCAGATGCATATGCTGTCGCTGGAAGGCTGCCAGATGCCGGCTCGGTGGCAGCGGCTCTGTCGGGAAACCCGAACTCGGCAACAGCATTTTCTGCTGTGGACGAGATCCTCGCGTACGCGATCTTCGGTGCGCGTCACCGCCAAGGGGGCCCCGGCGATTCCATCCTGCTTGAGACACGAATCGAGATCACACCCGATTCGGCTGCCAGCCCTATCCGGTCGCTCGTCCTCGGCTTTGTGAATCCCCAGGTTGTGGCCAGCTTCGTCCAGGTACAGATCACCGTGGAGAACGCGGGAAGCACAGTCGTTCAACAGACCTTCAGCGACGTTGCGACGTTGCAGAGCTTCTTCGAAGATCAGGTTCTCGAAATCGTGAATCCTCAGGCTGGCGGTCAGGGATCGCCTGGCCTCGCCATCATCGCGCAGTTCCTCTTGGACGATCCTGGTCAGGAAGTCGAGCTTGGACTCTTCATTGGAGTCCGAGTTCCGGAGCCTGGGACGGCGGTGCTTCTCGCAGGTATCGCGTTCTGGACGGCTTGGCGTCAACGCCCTGAGATGCGAGCGAAGCGCTAGGCCGACCCTGGGGAAACCCGTTGGACCCCGATCCAGCTCGCTACCTGGGTCTGTATGCGGGCCATGGCTCCAACGCCGCCGGCCATCCGGACCACGGCTTTGAATCGCCAACGCGCACCAATCTCACCCGGAAACGCGGTCCGGGGTACTCCTCATCGCTTAACAAGACAAGATGAGCGCCATCGATCTTCGGCTGCAGCACGTACGCAACGGGACTGCCGTCCGCTCGATCGAGCACCCATTGGCCCGGGTACGAATCGATCGGCGGTGCCCAGAATTGATGCTCCGCTTGCGCGGTTGCCGCCGTCCAGCCAAACCAGGTTCCATCCTTCGGCACCTCTGCCCACCGATACGGAAACCGCGACGGACCCACGCTGCCCAGGCGCTCGAACGAGTCGACTCGCCAGCGACCCAGAAATGGTCTTGCTGCTTCGGCCTGCGACTCTCGGCCGTCGAGCAACCAGGACTCACTCACGTTCCAGTCTCCGGCGCCGCTTGCGTAGTACTTCTCGGTCCAAATCGGGTCGAGCGAACCCCACATCGACAATCCGAGCGCAACGATCAACACCGAGTTGGCCGCTCCGATCACCTTGCCCGCAATTGAGAGTTGGCGCCCTAGAGTCCAGAATAGTGTGACCTGCCAGGCGAGCAGCAACAGGAACACGGGCGCGAAGGCCGCGAGGAGTGGAAGCGCGTCGGCTGCCGACGTCGCCCCGAATTCCGCTTGCGTCAAGCCGCGCCAGTCAGGCACCAAGGTAAGGAACAGCGAGGCCCGGAACAGGTACTCCAGTGTCAGCAGCAGCACCGTCACGATCATGACCATCTCGGTCCCGGCCGCGAGACTTCGTCGCCGGTTCCGGCGCTTGCGCCGCCTACTGATCGAACGCACCTTCGGTTCCCCTGGGCTACACGGATGATAGCGCCCGCCCTGCATCCCGCGTTAACGCTAGTTTCAGCCGTGCTAACCTGCGGCCGCCGAAAAAGGCTAGTTACTCTGTACAGCGCTCCGATGAGCGCTGGCTTCCGGGGATCACGGTCTGAAGCATCCAGACCGTTAAGAGACCGTCGACGAGGCGGCCACGCACCCTGAGCGCCGGGACCGAAAACCATGGGGCTCCGCGTACTCATACCGAGCCGCCGACGCGTACATCCACCCTATGACGTCCAATGCGAGATCTGCGCAGCCAACGCATCAATCCCGCCACGCCAGGCGTGAAGATCCGTCCAATCTCGTGGTCGCATGCGACCGACCGAAGTGGACAGCGCCGGCTAGGCTCTTGCTGACGACATCCGTCGCGTCATCGCAGGCCGACGGATACCGGCCGGAATGGGAGTTCCAATGCACACCGCTTTGCGTTTCCTCTCATTCGCATCGATCCTCCTTTGGTGCTCGGTCGCGGTTCACAGCGAGAGCCTGCCCCGGGACGAGGTCTATGCGACCGCAGCCCGCGCCCTGGCGGAGGCGCCGGGTTATCACGGGTCCGGGACGTCAGAACCGTCAGGGCTACTCGCTCGTTGGTTGTCCGAGCTCGTGCCCGATCGGTACGCGTACGAGTTCTGCGTCCGCCCGAGAGAAGAACTCTACGTGTCGCGGAGCCCGGGGTTCTGCCTCGGCGCCGAAGGTCGGAGGGTCGGCGATACCTCCTATACGCTTTTCTCTCGGAGCGAGGACTGGGTAGCGACGCCTATGCCGTGGGCCCCGTGGCCGGCTCTTGGGACGCTTGCCCAGACGCACGAGGTCCCCCGCCGAATTGGACGAACGGACGTCGCCGGTGTTCCGGTGACTCACTATCGAGGGAGCTTCAAGACAGAGGCGACTCTCGCCGACCGACGCGAAAAAGCACGCGCGCTTGGAGGCTCCGTCTCGCTGACGAGCCAGTGGGCGCGCCGTATCGCTGGATGGCGCACCGAAGTCACCAGGGTGACGATCACGCCGACCGCTCCAAGCACTTCGCCGACGGCACCGATGGCGTCCCAGTTCATGCGGACCGCTCTCCGACGTGCGTTCCTGTAAACCGCACGAACGAAACAGGGGTGCCGGATCCATCATTCTCCAGAATTATGATTTCATCACTTTTGCATATTGGACTTCATGAGCGAGATGCTCGACGATTGTCTCCAAGGAGGGAACGCCATGCCGGCAGCCCGACGAAATGCGATCACCGAGTTCTTCTTCCGGATCCATCCCTGGATCTATCGCAAGACCGGGGGGCGCCTCCTCAGCCAGGTTGGCGAGACGCCCGTCCTGCTCTTGAACACACTCGGCCGCCGTAGCGGGCTGCCTCGAACCAACGGGCTTGCCTACGTCGAACGCGCGGACGGTTGGCTCGTCGCCGCCTCCTGGGCGGGCGAACCGAAGAACCCGATCTGGTACCTGAACTTGATGGCCCATCCGGAGGTCACCATCCAGATCAAGGATCGCGTCATCCCCGTCACGGCGCGTGACCTCGAGGGCGAGGCACGCGATCTCGGGTGGAAGCAGATCGTCGAGAAGGATCCGAGCTTCGCCGAGTATGAGGAGCGCACGCGCGGCGTGCGCGCTATCCCGGTCGTGTTGTTCGAGCCGCGCGAAGCGGTTCGGCAAGAGGCTTGAACGCGGCATGATCAGGATTGCAATCGCTTTTCTGCTAGTCGTCGTGTTAGTCGCCGGCTTCGCGATGGTCTGGCAGTACTTTCGGTACGTGAACCTCCGACGCGAAAGGGTCCAGGACCGCCAGACCGTCTTCCATTCGTCGAACGCATTCCACGCGTTGACGTTCCTCGCGCTATCGCCCGGCGCCAACGTCGTCGAAGAGGTGCGCGCGCTGAAGCGAGCCACGAATGGCTCGGCGGCGAAGTGGATCTATGCGGGGAAGGTCGCCTTGTCGCCCCTCCATTCCAAACAGATCGGCGAAAAAGACTGGAACGCCGTCGTCCTTCTCGAGTACCCCTCGCGAGAGGCCTACGAACAACACGCGCAGTCGGAGGAGTTGCGCCGCGCCCTGGGTCGATACGAGGAGGTCTACACCCAGGGCTTCGAGCGTTCACGCAGCATGAGCGCGATGTTCCCCCAGCTGCTGCTGGCGCTTCGCGCGGGCCAGATCGTGCGGGGTCGCCCCTCACACTTCCCGTTCGTACGCGCCAAGAGTACGGAGAACTTCCCTGAAGCTCCGGCATTCGCGGCACGACTCTCCGAGGAGCGGGAGTTCGGCGGCGACGCCGCCGTCGTCGTGAACCTGTTGAAGAATGGAACGCCTGAGCAACAAGCCGCCGACCGCAGCTACGCGGCCTCCATGTTCGGCGCGATGGCCGAAGGCGGCTACGGCCCCCAGCACGTCGGTCGCGCGGTCCGCGTCGAGCGCGACTACGAGTTCGACCAGATCGCCATCGTCTTCTACCCCGGCTTGAACTTCTTCGGAGACATGATCCTGAGTGACTACTACCAGGAAATCTACGACGACAAACAACTGGGCGACTCGCAGGCCGTGATCACGGCGCCGATCCTGGACAGCGTGGACGAGAACGAACGCGACTGAAGCTTACGCAGAGGGCTCGAGTTCGAGATCGAAACCGCGCTTGCGGACGCGCCGCGTCAGCGTCGCATCGAGAACCGGCTCCCAGCCCGTGCCGTCGAGGGCAACGCCCACGGACGCGCGTTCGGCCGGCGTGAGCGCCGCCACGGCGTCGGTCACGCGCTGCAACATGTACTGGCTGTAGCTCTCCACGAGTCGTTCGATGGGGGTGCCCCGCAGCTCGGAGTGCGCGGTCCCGACCTTCCGCGGCATCTCGGCCTTGGCATCGGCGCTGGCCGCCCACGTCTCGAAGGTCTGCTTCTGGTCCAGGATCAGCGATGAACCGTCCGCTCCCATCACGCGCAGGACCTCGTGGAGCGTCGGAGGGAGCGCGTCGTCACCGAGCCAAGCGTCCACGCGGAAGCCGGCGGGGGTATTGCAGCGGTCGATCCAGCCCACGACGGGCGGCGCCGTTTCGAGCAGCAGCGTTCGTGACTCCAGGTCGTTGAAGAGGTGACCGTACACGAGCCCCATCAGCGCGCAGTCGGCATACGACATGCGGTCGCCGAGCAGGTATGGGTGCACTTCGAAGTGCGCCGAGAGCGCAGCGAGCAGCGCATGCGTGTGCGCCTCGATCGCTGGACGGGAGTCTTCGTCGACGCCCACTTCTTTTGCCAGGCCGATGACGGCGCTCGCCGACTGCTGGGCCCTCGGCCCAAAGAGACCGGTGAAGTACGCGGTGCCCGCTTCGCGCCGCGAGGGCGTACCCCAGCGCCAGGCTGCGCCGGGCAGCAGACCGATCTCATCCACGTAGAGCTCGACGAGGAGCGCCGCGATGCGTTGGCGCGGCGTCGGCGGAAGAAGCGGCGGCTCGGGATGACGCGCCTCGAGTTGGTCGAAGATGTCGGTCGAGTCCTGCCACGTCTCGTCTTCGGGCGTAGTGACGATGGGGATCATCGGACGCCCCGTACGGCGCGCTGCCTCCGCATAGCCGCGGCGAACCTCCTCGAACCAGAGTCCCTTGAGGCGGAATGCGCAGCGCACCTTGGCCGTGAAGTAGGAGATCTCCTCGCCATAGAGACGGTAGGGTGCGGTCGTGGCGTTCATCGCGTCGGCTCGTTCGCGGGGATGGGCATGTCGTCCTTCGGTTCGTTTACAGGCGGCTTGATGCGGTGGCGCAAGGTGTGCCACATCCGAGGAGCACTCGCCGCCGCGGGTCCTTGCTCACGGGTGCGGTCAGGTTGTGCCTTGTTGTTCGAACAGTGCAATCACCCGCTCGGCGGCGGGAGAGAGGTGACGCCCCTTCGAACGGATCAGGCTGGGCTGGGTGTCGGGACCATCGAGGGGCCACGACACGACCTTCAGCCGGCCGGTCCGTTCATACGCGGAAAGGACACCACGGGGTCCGAAGACGATCGCGTCGCTGCGCTCCGCAAGCCGGACGAGCACTTCGTAGTTGTCGCACATCAGCGAAACCACGGGCGGCTCGGTGCCGCCTCGGCCGCCGCGCTCGGTCCGCCAGCGTTCGAAGCGCGGCGCACTGGATGCCCCGATGTGCGGGAATGCCTTGACGTCGCGTGCATCCGGCTCGCGCCTTCCCGCGAGCGGATGGTCTGGACGGACCGCCGCGGCAATGGGATCGGCGGCCAGCGCTCGAATCTCCAGATCTTCGCGACCCATCACGATTTCGGCATCCGCGACCAGAAAGTGAAGGTCGCCACTCAGCAGCGCCGCCAGCAGCGCTGCCGTGTGACCCGAACGAACGGAAACCTGCACTCCGGGATGGGCGGGCACGAACGCCTCGAGCACGCTCGGCAAGAGACCGAGTTCCGCCTCGGGGTCGGTGCCGATGGCCACCTCCCCTGTGCCAATGCCGTTCCACAGCGAGACCTCCTCCTCCAACTCACGGACGTTCCGAAGCAGATCCTCGCCGCGTTCGACCAGGCGCTCCCCCAACTCGGTCAGGACGAGCCTGCGCGAACGTCGGTCGAAGACCTTTGCCCCAAGTTCTTCCTCGAAGCGGGCAATGCTCTTGGTCAGCGCGGGCTGGGTCAGGTGGAGGGCGTCAGCGGCGGACTGGACCGTCGGATGGGAGGCCAAAGCCAGGAGATGGCGGATGTGGCGGAGATCAATCATCGAGTGACATTCCCTCTGTTTATGAATTCATAATATTTTCGCATTATACTTTATAAGATCGATCAAGGAGAATGCGCGGGTATCCACCGAACCTGGAGTCGAAGATGCCCCTCTCGATCGATTTGTTCTGGTCCTTCCGCAGCCCGTATTCCTACCTGGCGATGGACCGGCTCGTGGAACTTCACGAACGTTATGCGCTCGACATCCAGGTCCGCCCCGTGCTTCCGCTCGCCGTGCGAACGCCCGAGTTCTTCAAGCGCGCGAATCCGCTCTTCGGTCCGTACCTCGTTCATGACGTGCACCGAGTCGGCGACTTCCTCGGCGTGCCGATTCGTTGGCCCCGACCCGACCCGGTCGTGATGAATGCCGACGGCACCTACCCGCTCGAGCAGCCCTACATCCATCGCCTGACTCGGCTCGGGATCGCGGCCGCCGAACGCGAACGCGGCCTCCCCTTCCTCGACGAGGTGTCGAAGCTCATCTGGAGCGGAAGCACCGATGACTGGCACGAGGGGTCGCACCTCGCCGGAGCCGCGGATCGCGCAGGGCTCGACCTGGCCGAACTCGACGCAGCGATCGAAGCGGATCCGCAGCACTGCATCGACGCGATCGACCGCAACCAGGAAGCACTCGAGGGTGCAGGCCATTGGGGCGTGCCGACCCTGGTCTTCGAGGGCGAGCCCTTCTTCGGCCAGGACCGGCTCGACCTCCTGCAGTGGCGTCTCGAGAAGGCCGGACTGCAAGAACGCTGACGACTCGGGGACGAGTCAGGGAGAACAACGATGGATCTCGGAATCTTGACGTTCCCGAGCCCGACTGGCTCGGCCGACACCGCACGCATGGCGGAACAGCTCGGCTTTCACAGCATGGTGTTTGCGGACACCCAGTGCCTGACGCCCGACGTCTGGGGGCAACTCATGCTCGCCGCAGCGGTAACGGAGCACATCGAGATCGGAACCGGGGTGACCAACCCGGTGAGCCGCGACCCCTCGGTCACCGCCTCCGCCGCGCTCGGCCTTCAACTAGCGAGCGGGGGGCGAGTCGTTCTTGGGATTGGGCGCGGCGACTCGTCGATGGCAAAAATCGGCAGGCGCCCGGCGCCGCTCGCAGATTTCGATCTCTATCTGGAGCGTCTGCGCGCCTACCTCGACGGCGAAGAAATTCCGCGCGAAGGCCACCCCAGTCGCATCGAGTGGCTCGCGGATTGCGAGGTTCCGCGCGTTCCGATCGAAGTCGCAGCCACCGGCCCAAAGGTGATCAAGATCGCGGCCAAGCGCGCGGACCGGATCTGCTTCGCAGTCGGCGCCGACACCGAACGGCTCGGCGATTGCATCGCACGCGCGCGGCGCGGTGCCGAAGAAGCAGATCGCGACCCGGATACGCTTCGCTACGGAGCGTTCGTCAACTGCGTGATCCACCCGGATCGCGATGTCGCCCGCGAGGCGATTCGCGGGGGCCTTTCGGTCTTCGCCCACTTCTCCGGCTTCCAGGGGATGGATATCGACTCGTTGCCGGAAGGAGCGCGCGAGGCCGCGCGCCAGATGCGTACCGGCTACGACATGGCGAACCACGCTGTCGGGTCCGGCGCCCACGCGCAGTCTCTCGCGGCCGACTTCATCCATCGTTTCGGCGTCGCCGGCCCGCTGGAGGAAGCGATCACACGCTTCGAGGAGATCCGCGACGCAGGCATCGACTTCGTCCGCGTCGTGCCGGGCTCTCGCGACATGCCTCGGGAGGTTGCCAGCACCTCGATGCCCGGGCTCAGCAAGGTGGCGGCCGCGGTCGCAACCGAGGCACCCGCATAGCACCGAGGGCACGGAGCCGAGGAATTCCGCTCGTGTCGGGCGACCCCTTCCCGAATGACGATCCCACAGAGGTCCGCATGAACCCGCAAACCAGAAACATCATCGTCGTCGGTGGCGGCACCGCTGGCTCCGTATTGGCCGCTCGCCTGAGCGAGGATCCCGGTGTGTCCGTGACCCTGCTCGAAGCCGGCCCCGACCACGACGCGTATGACGCGGCCGTTCTCGAGCCCTCCCGCGCCTCCGCGGCATGGGAGGGCGCGACGCCTAACGCGACGACCCCAATGCTCCTGGAGAACGGCGGCGCCATCCCGATGATCCAGGGACGGCTTCTTGGTGGCACTTCCGCAGTGAACGGTCTGGCCACGCTGCGAGGCCTACCGCCGGACTACGATGCTTGGGCGGCGGCCGGCCTCGAAGGCTGGGGCTGGGACGACGTCGTCAGCACGTTCATCGCGGCAGAGCGAGACTGCGACTTCGGCTCCTCACCGCTTCACGGCAGCACCGGCCCACTGCCCGTACGCCGCTGGCGCCGGGACGAACTCAGTCGCGCCCAGCGCGCCTACTACGACGGCATGGTCGAGGTCGGCGAACCGGAGGCGGCCGACATCAACGACCCGTCCCAACTACCGGGACTCGGCGTCTTCCCTGTCACGATCGATGAGGACGGCAAGCGCGTCACGACCAGCCTCGCGTATCTGACCCCAGAGGTTCGCGGGAGAGAAAACCTGACGATCCGCACGAATGCCGCGGTCGCGAAGATCGCAGTCGCGGATGGACGCGCGACCGGCGTCACACTCGACTCTGGCGAGCAGCTCGAGGCCGACGAAATCGTCGTGGCGGCCGGCGCCATCTGGTCTCCGATGCTGCTCTTCCGGTCGGGGATCGGGCCGGCCGACCATCTTTCGGAGTACGGCATTACGGTCCATGCCGACCTCCCCGTCGGCTCGACCATGAGCGACCACATCGGGCCGGGCCTCCCCTACCGCCACGATGGCCCCAGGGGCGGCGTCGGTGGCCCCGCTCAGACCTTGTTGGTCGGTGCCTCGAACGGAACCGATATCGACTATCACGCCTTCCCCGTCGCCCCTGTGCCTAGCGAAGACCAGACCGTCTTCATGATGGCCGTATTCTCCTTGCGCTCCAGCGGGCGCGGGAGTGTCCGGCTGGGCGACACGCTTGAAGCCGACCCCATCGTGAAGGTGCCGCCGTTGCCCGACGACGCGCCCGATCGGCTGCGGCACGCATTCGACCGCATTGCGAAATGGGAGCAGTCCGCGGCCGCCCGCGAACTCGGCTGCGAGGCGCTGATGCCCCTCGACCTGAACGCGGCCGACGCCGTCTCCACCGCTCTCGAGCGCGTCACCCTGAGCTACGGGCACATGACGAGCACGTGTCCGATGGGGTCGGTCCTCGACGCAGACTGCCGCGTGCGCGGCGTCGATGGCCTGCGCGTGGTCGACGCGTCGTCGATGCCGACCATCCCCTCCGGCAACACCTACCTCGGATGCGTGATGGTGGCCGAGCGCGTTGCAAGGAAGATGGCCGCGATCGCGAGGGAAGCGTGAGGCCTGCGGCCACCGCTGCTGGAGTTCTCGGAGCGCGGCATGGGCTGCAATTTCAACAAGACAACATTCGATGTGAGCGGTCGTCATAGACTTCACACGTTCAACCAGGGCGTTCACCCTGGGACCATGAGGTGCGCCATGAATAGCATTCGACCTTGGCGGAGTTCGGTCGTTCGGGCTCTCGCGGTCGCGACCGCACTGTTCGTTGCCCTGCCGTCGGCTGGGCAAGGGACTCGATCGGACGATTCCACCGAAGGAATCGACGAGATCCGGGTCACGATCACGCGCAGGGATGAGAGCGTCCAGGAGATTGCGAGTTCGGTGAGCGCGTTCAGCGAGGGCCAACTCGAGGAGTACGGCGTCGAACAACTCTCGGACGTGGTCTCCCTCATTCCCGGAATCACGGCCAAGGGCGACCGCGCGGCGCCGATTACGGTGCGCGGGATCTCGCAGAGCTTCGCCGTCGGTGCGCACTCGCCAGTCGCTCGCCACGTCAACGGCGTCTTCCGCTTCGACAACGCGTCGTATCTCGGACAGTTCTACGACCTGCGATCGGTCGAGGTCGTGCGCGGTCCCTCGGGAACGGTCTACGGCCGCAACGCAACCGCGGGTGCAATGAACGTCGTATGGAACGAGCCGCATTCCGGGTACGAGTTCGTGGGCGATGCACTGGCCGGAAACTATGACCGCTATCAGTTCCGCGGTGTCGCGAACATTCCGCTTCTGGGCGAGGGCGACGAGCGCTTGATGGCGCGATTCGTGGTGCAACGGGAGGTCCACGATGGTTGGCTCGACAACCTTCTCGCTCCCCAGCGACAGGACCCCGAGCACGGCGACGACACCTACTACCGCCTCTCGCTGAAGTCGGTCCTCAGTGAGGACGGCGAAATCACGCTGCGCACCTGGCGCCACAAGCGCGCGGGCGGCGAGGTCGGTTCGAAGGCGGGCCTCGAGTCCTTTCGCGAGGGGCGTTTTCCGCCGCTCGACATGCTGACGGGCGGTCCTCCGCTCGGGCAGACCGTGCCCTTCGACGCCTACAACGGCTTCCAGAATTTCTTCGCCACCGCCCAGGCGAATGGCGGGCTCTTGGCCATCCTCGGCCTGGTCGCCAACCCGGGTAACCAGATCGCCGGGATGCAGTCGGTGCTGCTCACGGGCCTCCCGGCAGGTGGGATTGTTCCGCCCGGGGGAATTCCTCCGCTCTTCGGCTCGCCGAGTCTCTTCACCCCGGCCCCGGCGGACCCCTCGAACCCGCGTGAGACATTGGGTCGAGCCAGCTCGCTTGGAACCCCGAGCACCGAGGCTTGGGGGATCGACGGTGAATTCGAGTGGCTCTTCTCCGACGTTCCGATCCTGGGTGACGTCCAACTGAATCTTCTCGGTGGCTGGGAATCCCTCGACGACGTCCAACTCATCAACGTCGATGGCTCTTCGATCCTTCTCGTCGACTCACTCCAATCCACATTCAGCCAGACCTTCGTCAGCGAGTTGCGCCTGGCATCCGCTTCAGACGGACCGATCAGCTGGATCGCCGGCCTCTTCTACATGGAGCGGGATTTCCTTCGCCAGGAAAGGGTGAATGGCTTCTTCGGACTCGCCGGCGGCGATCAGATGATCGAGGAGACCGGCTGGGCGCCGTTCCTGAACTTGACCTGGTCCCCGATCGAAACACTGGAGTTCTTCGGTGGTGTGCGATGGAACCGCGACCGCGTCGAGCGCAGCGAATTCGTGGGCGCCATCGCAGGCGGCGCGATCCGCCCCGAAGCAACCCTGGCAGGACGCAAGGAAATCTTCCGCGAAACGACCCGCGAACTCGGTTTCCGCTGGTTCTTCCAGGAAGATCAGATGTTCTACGCGAAGTTCGCCAAGGGCTACAAGTCCGGCTTCGTCGAGATCGATCAGAGCGGCGCTCTGTTCGCCGCGGGCTCTACGAATTCCATCGCGCCGGAAATCCTCGATGCGTGGGAGGCTGGTGTCCGGACGAGCTGGTTGGACTCGACGCTGCAGGTAAACGTCACGGGCTACTTCTACGGCTACGACAACTTGCAGGTGCCGATCCCGCTGGGACTGCAGGTGCTCACACTCAACGCGGCGGGCGCAACGATCAAGGGGGGCGAACTCGAGCTGACCTATGAGCCGATACCGGCCTGGAACACACGACTCGCGGTCTCCTACATCGACGCGACGTTCAACTCGTTCTGCTCGGCGGACAGCTTCCAGTTCACGCCCGCTGACGATCCGGGGTGCGAGCGCGGAGCCGGCGTCCCCGCGCCCAATGGAATCGACGGCCGCCTCAACCTCGCCGGGAATCACCTCGAGGACACACCCGAGTGGCAGATTTCGTTGACCACGCGGCTGACGGTGCCGCTCGGCGAGTGGGGCACCCTCACATCCGTCCTCTCTGTCCAATTTGTCGACGACTACTTCGCGCGACCGTTCAACGTCGACAGTGTCGACGGCATCGACTCCTACACGCAGACGGGCATTCGCTTCATCTGGCGGAGTCCGGAAGGTCGCTACACGGTGGAAGTGTTTGGCACCCATCTCGAGGACGAAACGATCTATGGCCGGCGCGTGGTCCCGCCCGAGTTCGTCGCGAACCCGTCCCAACTACAGCTCTTCGCGCCGCGTCGCTTTGGCATCCGGGTCGGCTTCAAATGGGGCGGCCAGTAGTCGGGAAGCCGACGCCGAACACTTCGTCGCGGGCTAGCGCGACCCAACGCTCACGATCCGGAGGCCATGATCCGGTCGACCTCTGCGATCCACGCGGCGCTGAAGGTGCGCTTGGCGTTCTGCTGCCACCAGATGCGGGACCTACCGCCCCCCAGGACATGCCGCACCTGGCCCTCGATGTGAGCGATGACCTCTGCGTCGCTGGCCACCTGGTTCCAACCCTGGCTCTGGCTCACGACGAACTTGTTCTCTATGTCGAACAGCCACATGTTCAGGTACGCGTCGAAACGCTCCGCCTCGACATCCGAGAGGTCTTCGTCGGCGAGCCCCTTCTTCCAGATCAGCCCGAGGGCCTCGTCCTGGGCGAGGAGCGCTTGCAGGTTCATGACGCCATCCACGTTGGCCCGGTAGGTGTCGGTCGCGTGCGCTCGGGTGTTCTGCTTGAGCAAGGTGCTGTTCTGACGAATCTGCACCGCGAGATAGACCAACGTCACGATCACCCCGACCGCCCCGAGCACCTCGCCGACTGCACCGATGGCTTCCCAGTTCACACCGGCATCCTATGCAGTCTCGGCCGCGACAGCCTGGGCAAGGTGAATCCAAGTGGGCGGCGTTGAGATGTCAGCCGGCTGCTGGATGTCTTCGCTCGTGACGCGGCACTCATTCCGAGCCCGACTTGCCGCGAAGGTCGAGGCTGTAGGCGCCCGCGCCGCGAACAACGAAATGGATCAATCCGCCCAGGAGCGCCACGTTCTTGAAGAGCGGGCCGATGTGGCTCATGTCGCCGATGTGGATCGTCACGGTGATCGGAATCAATGTGAGGAACAGTCCCGCGGCTGCGACCCGCGTCTGGATTCCCAGCGCCAGTGCCACGCCACCCACGACCAGGGCCACTCCGCTGAGCGTCATCAGCAGATCCGGCGGACCGAACAGACTGGCCAGATGGCCGAGTGGCGCCGCGTCGAGCCTTGCGAGCATCACCTCCTTTTGACCGAAGTGGCCAAAGCCGGCGACGATGAAGATCAGGCTGAACAGACCCCTGAACACCGCGTCTGACGCCGGCCCGAATCTCGCTGCTATTTCAGATCCCGTCATTCGATCCCCTTCCACAAGCCACCGGAGGCAGGCTTGCTCTCCGTGGCCGGCGGCCGTGAACATCCTAGGCCAGTTGGGTTCGCGTGCGCGCCTCAGAAGCCAGGAGATTGCTAGGCATTCGCCTCGGCATCGGGCTCCGGACTTCCCGTCGAATTCCATGGATTCTGCCTAGGCGACCAGAGGCCCTACCATGGTTCCATGAAGTGGTTGAAGCGGCTCGGCATCTCGGTTGGACTCGGACTCTTGTTGGTCGTCGGCCTGGTGGCGTTCCGAGCGGCCCTCCCGGCCTCCACGCCGCCGATTGCTGGCGATGGCGCCGTCTCCGGGCTCGAACGTGTCGAAATCGGTGGCGTCGAACAGACGATTCTGGTCCGCGGCCGGGACGTTTCCCGGCCGGTGCTTCTCTACGTCCACGGCGGCCCCGGCGGGGCGCACCTCCCGTTGGCGCGCATGTACTCAGCCGCGCTCGAAGACGCGTTCGTCGTGGTTCATTGGGACCAGCGCGGTGCCGGCGCCTCTTGCGATGGCGTCGACCGCGGCACATTGTCTCTCGATCGCATCGTGACCGACGCAATCGAACTGAGCGAACACCTGGCGAGCCGCTTTGGCGGAGATGGCAAGATCGTTCTCCTCGGACACTCCTGGGGCAGCGTCGTTGGGGTCCTGGCGGCACAGAAGCGGCCCGACCTCTTCCACGCGTACATTGGCCTTGGCCAACTCGTGCACGGCGGGCGCAATGAGGAATTGTCGTACGACTGGGTCGTCTCCGAAGCCACGCGACGCGGCGACCACGAGGCGCTCGCCGAACTTCGCGACATCTCGCCACCGTACGCCGACAACGCAGAACTCGGCGTCCAGCGCGGGTGGCTCAACCGCTACAACGGCAGCTTCTACACGACGGACCAGATCCTCCCGGCCCTTCGCGAGTTGCTATTCGCGCGCGAGTATTCGCTGGGAACGTGGCTGTCCTATCCGGGCTGCGCCGTGGAGAGCCTCGAAGCCCTGTGGGTCGAAGTTGGCGACATCGACTTCCCCAATCAGGTTCCACGACTCGAGGTTCCGGTCTACTTCTTCACCGGCCGCCACGACTGGAACACGCCCTTCCCGCTCGTCGAGGAGTGGGCGACGACGCTCGAGGCACCGTCGATCGAGATCGTCTGGTTCGAAGACGCCGGCCACATGATCCCGATCGAAGCGCCGAAAGCGTTTCAGCGCGCGGTACTCGACAAGGTGCTGCCCCACACACCGGGACACCGCTCCGATTCCGCGGGCGCTACATCCCGCCCGTAACGTAAAGGCACTGTCCGGTGACCCAGCTCGCCGCGTCGGAAGCGAGATAGACGACGGCGGCGCCGATGTCCTCGGGTGTTCCGAGCCGCTTCAACGGGAGCCCGAGCGACTGTTCGAGCGCTTCGACCTGTTCGGGCGCAACCCCCGTCGACTCGAAGAAGTTCTGCGTCGGCACAGGGCCCGGCGCGACCGCGTTGACGCGGATCGAGGGCGCGAGCTCCGCCGACAGGGTCTCGGTCAAGCTGTTCACCGCCGCTTTGGAAGCGGCGTAGGGGCCGTTCTTGCTCTGCGGACCGAAGGCGGTGCGTGAAGAGATGTTGATGATGACGCCGCCCGAATCCTTCATCGCCCGCGCCGCCGCGACAGCGCCGGACCAGACCGCCTTCAAGTTGAGGTCGAGCTGGGCGTCCCATTCGGCTTCGCTGGTCCGCGTGAGGTAACGCGCCGTGGCGTCCGGGAGCCCACCCGCATTGCTCACCCAGATGGAAGGCGTGCCGAGCTGACTTGCGGCCTGTTCAGCGAGCCGATCAATCTGCGCGATGTCCGTGGCGTCGGTCTGGATTGCCGCCGCGCGGCGCCCGAGCGCCCGTACTTCCTCCGCGACGGCTTCGATGTCGGCCATGCTTCGTGCGGCCACAGCCACGTCGGCGCCCGCCTCCGCGAGACAGAGCGCGATGCCCCGACCGATCCCCTTGCCACCCCCGGTGACAACGGCCACCTGTCCATCCAGCCGGAAACGATCCATCACGCTCAAGGGCTACTCCTTCGGGTTCGTGCTTTCGATGTCGGGTTGCACACTACGACGCTGCCGACCCGCCATCCAGTGGTGAAAGCGATCGTGCCAGACGCGAAACAGCCAGGACTCGAAGCGCGGCGACACCGCGTGGATGCAGCCCATGGCAAAACCGATCGCGGTCGAAAAACGCATCGGCCGGTACACGATCATTCCCGCGATGCGGTCGGCCGCGCGCTCGACGCTCGCCGCCGGGAAGCGATCGTAGACTTCGGTCGCGCGACTCATCCGCGTCCGCACCAGGCCGAGGTACGCGCTCGTGAACAACACGCCGGTGGGGGCGAGTTCCAGTGCCGCGCTCCGCGAGAATGCGTCGAGCGCTGCCTTCGACGAAACGTACCCGCTGAACCGGGGCGCTCCGGTTTGAACGCCGATGGTCGAGACATTGACGATGTGGCCGCCGTTTCGGGCCACCATTCCGGGCGCGAACCCGAGGATCAGGCGGAGTGCGCCGAAGTAGTTGAGGTGCGCCAGGCGCTCGAAGTCGCCCGGCCGATCGAATGATTCCGCCACCGTTCGACGAATCGACTGTCCCGCGTTGTTGACGAGTACATCGACCCCTTCGTGCGCGGCCAGGACGCGGCACACGGTTTCGCTGGCGTCATTCGGATTGGAAAGGTCGCACGCAAAGGCATGCGCCTCGCCGCCAGCCGCCAGGATCTCGGCGACGAGTGACTCCAGTGCGTCTCCATCCCGCGCGACGAGCAGCAGCGTCGCGCCGGCGGCGGCGAGTTGCTTCGACAGCGCCCGTCCGATTCCGGCGGAAGCCCCGGTCACCAGAACGGTTCGCCCGGCGATCGCGTCGCGGAGCGCGCCCGCTCGTCCCACACGTGACTGGAGCGCGTAGCGCAAGCGTCCGAGCCACGGCCGGCGCAGGCGCGAGAACGGTGCCTCAACGTGACGCATCGGATCCGTCGATGAAAGGATGGGGGACCACGGTGGGAGACGATGACACCGAGAACGTCCGGCCGCCTCCACCGACTCTTGTGCGACGCCGGGGCAGCCCTGTGCCATCCTCTTCTCGGTCCGCTGCGGAGCACCGATGAACCTGATCGAGGAGCTCAGCGCGCTGCAATCGGCGCGCGGCCATCTTTCCGACGAAGACCTTCGTGCGCTCGCCGAGCGATTGGCCGTTCCGCTCCATGAAGTCGAAGCAGTATCGAGCTTCTACCCTCACTTTCGACGGACCCCGCCCCCGACGCTGCAGATCGGCGTTTGCCGAGACCTCAGCTGCTTCCTTCGCGATGGCGGGATGGCAGCGCGGGAGCTGGCTCGGGAATGCGAGGGAAGAGCCGACGCCTCCGTGGTCGAGATCTCCTGCCCGGGCCAATGCCAGGCGGCGCCCGCTTGTCTCGTGAATGGCGTACCCGGGTCCCCGGACGACGCTCGACGGGCATTGGCCGGCGAGGCGATCAGACATCCGACTGTTGCCGAACCGGATCCGAGTTGGGCGTGCGACCCCTACGCGAAGCCGGAAGATCGATATGGCGAGCTCCGGAAGCTCGTGGAAGCGGGCGACTTCGCGCCCGCGATCGAGCGCATCACGGAATCCGGTCTGCGCGGAATGGGCGGAGCCGGCTTCCCGACCGGCCGCAAATGGCAGCTCGTCCGGGATGAACCTGCCGACGTGAAATACGTCGTGTGCAACGCGGACGAAAGCGAACCCGGCGCATTCAAGGACCGCGTCATCCTCGAGACGCTGCCGCACCTCGTCATCGAAGGGATCGTGACGGCCGGCCTCACCGTCGGGGCCGAACGTGGCTTCGTCTACATCCGGCACGAGTACGAGGCGTCGCGAGAGATCCTCGAAGCGGCGATCCAGGATGCCCGCGCTCGGGGCGTGTTGGGCGACGACATCTTCGGGTCCGGTCGACGATTCGAGCTGACCGTGTTCGTTTCGCCCGGCGGCTACATCCTCGGGGAAGAAACCGCTCTCCTGGAGGCCCTGGAGGGGCGCCGCGGAGAACCGAGAAACAAGCCCCCCTACCCTGGAACCATCGGCCTCCATGGCCGGCCGACCTTGCTGAACAATGTCGAGACGCTGGCCCATGTCCCGCGTGCGTTGCAGACCGGTCGCGCCGACTTGAAGTTCTTCTCGATCAGCGGCGATGTGGCCCACCCTGGCGTGGTCGAAGCGCCTCTCGGCACGCCGCTGCCAGAGCTGATCGAACGCGTAGGCGGCATGCGCGACGGACGCGCGTTGCTGGCCTTCCTACCCGGTGGCGCGAGCAGCGGCTTCCTGGGTCCGGACCATGCGGAAGTCGCGATGGGCTGGGACACTTTGCGAAACGCCGGTTCCGCGCTCGGCGCGGGAGCCATCGTCATTGTTGCCGAAGGCGCCGACCTGTTGTCCCTCGGACGAAATCTCACCGCGTTCTTCCGCAATGAGTCCTGCGGGAAGTGCGTACCGTGTCGGCTCGGAACCGAGCAGGCCGTGCGACTGCTCGACGACGGCTCCCCGGCCGCGCTGGACCAGTTGCCCGCACTCGACGAGACACTGAGAGAGACCTCGATTTGTGGCCTCGGCCAGGTCGCGCTGACTCCGGTACTGAGTGTGCTGGAACATCTTCCCACCGCGTCGGAGCGAGGGGATACATGAACCTGACGCTCGAGATCGATGGCCGCGAGGTCTCCGTCGACGAAGGCACATCGTTATTCGATGCCGCCCAGCAAGCCGGGATCGAGATCCCGACGCTGTGCCACGCGCCCGGCCTCTCTCCGGTGGGCGTCTGCCGGATGTGTGTCGTCGAAGTGGAGGGCGCGCGCACGATGCCGGCCTCCTGCGTGCGCGAAGCGGAAGCCGGGATGGTCGTCCACACCCAGAGCGAGAAGGTCGAGCGGTGCCGAAGCACCCTGACCCGGCTCCTCATGGCCGAACAACCCGAGACGTCCGTTAAACAAGCCACGACGGCTGACGATGAACTCTTCGCGCTCGCAGAGGCGTTCGAGATCGCCCCGAGCCCCGTGAGCGGCGCGGCCAGGCCGCGCGACGATTCCTCGGTCGTCATCGACGTCGATCACCAGGCCTGCATCCTGTGCGACCGGTGCATTCGCGCATGTGGCGACGTGCAACACAACGACGTGATCGGCCGCACCGGCAAGGGCGCCGGCGCAAGGATTTCGTTCGACCTCGACCAGGAGATGGGCGAATCGAGCTGTGTGAGCTGCGGCGAATGCGTGGCCGCCTGCCCGACTGGCGCCCTCACGAACAAGCCGATCTCGGGAGCGCTTCGCCCGCGCGCCGAACTCGAAGCGGTCGATTCCGTTTGCCCGTACTGCGGTGTCGGCTGCGCGCTCACCTATCATGTCGATCGCGCACGCAATGAAGTGGTGTTCGCCGAAGGGCGCGAGAGTCCGGGCAACCAGGGCCGACTCTGCGTGAAGGGACGCTACGGCTTCGACTACGTG
>JAJDAQ010000069.1 GCA_029261815.1 Deltaproteobacteria bacterium | reverse complement strand
GCGAGCCCGCCGACGGTATCGCCGTACAGCGTGCAATAGCCGACCGACAACTCGCTCTTGTTTCCCGTCGCGAGGACCAGTCGGTTCTCGGCGTTCGAGACCGCCATCAACGTAGCGCCGCGAATGCGTGACTGGATGTTCTGTTGGGCGAGGCCGTAGTCGTCGCGCTCGCCGAAGAGGCCGCGGAAGATTTCGAGGTAGCCCTCATAGACGCCGCGAATGTCGACGGTGCGGCATTGGATGCCGAGGTTGTCGGCCAGGGCGAGTGCGTCATCGACGCTATGTCCGGACGAGAAAGGCCCCGGCATCGCGACACCGGTCACGTTCTCGGCCCCGAGTGCCTGTACCGCGAGCCACGCGGTGACGGCGGAGTCGATGCCGCCCGAGAGACCGATCACGGCTCCCGGAGGGAGCCCCTGCTTCTGGAAGTAGTCGTGAATTCCGAGGATGAGACCCTGCGCGAGTTGTTCGATCGGCGCGAGATCGACGACGTCCTCGGGCGAAACGGAAGGCGCCGTTTCGAGATCGACGACTTCGAGGCCGGTCTCGAAGAGCGGCAGCGAGGCGCGAATCTGTCCCCGCGCATCGACCACGAACGATCCGCCGTCGAAGACGAGTTCGTCGTTCCCGCCCACCTGGTTCACGAACACGATGGGGACGCTGTGCTTGGCAGCGATGTCGGCGAATAGCCGGCGCCGTTCGGCCGGCTTGCCGACATGCCATGGCGAGGCTGACAAGTTCAATACGATCTCGGCGCCATCGGACGCGAGGTCGCCGATCGGATCCCGTCGGTACCCGACCTCGTCGACCCAGCCGTCTTCACAAACGCTGAGGCCGAGGCGGTGACCGCCGAGCACGCAAGCTGCGCGGTCGGTTGCGGAAACGAAGTACCGATTCTCGTCGAAGACGTCGTAGGTCGGCAGCAGCGTCTTGTGCTGGACCGCGATCTCTCGACCTTCCGCGAACAACACAGCCGCATTGGCGAGATGCTTGCTGCCGGAGCCCTCGACCGGGAGTACGGCGCCGACACTGAGCGCGATATTGCGCGACGATGCCGCGAGGATCTCGAGTTCCTTCAGCTGATCGCGGACGAAGCCATCGCGCTCGAGCAGGTCCTGGGGCGGATAGCCGGTCAGTACGAGTTCGGGGAAGACCACGAGTTCGGCACCCGCCGCGGCGGCTCGGTCCGCGGCCTGCTGGGCGAGCTTCCGGTTGCCGGCCAGGTCTCCGACGGTGGGGTTGAGTTGGGCGAGGGCGACCTTCACGGCGCGAGGATCGGGGCGGTGGCGCGGGCCGTCAATGCCCATGGGTCGCTACCCTGGTGGCAATGAGTGAAGCCCAAGACATCATCGGCCCCACCTCCAGCTTCTTCGTCTCCCAGCGCCTGCGCATGCACTACGTCGACTGGGGGAACGAGGGCGCGCCGAACGTGATCCTGGTCCACGGCGGGAAGGATCACGCCCGCAACTGGGACCATGTCGCGCGGGTGCTCCGCAAGGACTACCGGGTCATTGCGCCGGACCTGCGAGGCCACGGCGACAGCGCCTGGGCCGTGGGCGGCAACTACGCGATCTGGGACTTCGTCCTTGATCTTGCGCAGCTCGTGGAGGCACTCGGCGGAGAGCCGGTGATGCTGGTCGGGCACTCGCTTGGTGGCGCCGTGACGCTGCACTACGCCGGGACGTTTCCTGAGCGGGTCTCCAAGCTCGTGGCCATCGAAGGGATGGGCCCGCCGCCCCAGATGCAGGAGCAAATGGAGAAGACGCCGGCGCACGAACGCATCGCGAGTTGGGTGCGCAGCATGCAGGGTCTCGCCGCACGAACGCCGCGGCGTTATGCCGACATCGATGAAGCCGCATCACGCATGCAGGAGGCCAACCCGCATCTTTCCAGCGAGCAGGCGCGTCATCTGACCGTTCACGGTGTCGCGCGCAACGAAGACGGCACCTTCAGCTGGAAGTTCGACAACTATGTGCGCGCCTTCGCGCCGGCCCGCTTTCGCGCCGAAGACACCCGAGGCCTCTGGTCCCGAATCACCTGCCCCGTCATGTTGATGCGCGGCACCGAAAGCTGGGCCCGTGATCCCGAGAAAGACGGACGGATGGCGGCGTTCCAGGACGCGAGTCTGGTCAACATCGAGAAGGCCGGCCATTGGGTGCACCACGACCAGCTCGACCCGTTCCTGAGCCACCTGCTTCCGTTCCTCGGCGGCGACGCACCGCCGCGCGGCTAGGGGAAGTAGGCGAGCAGCATGTCGCCGAAGGCGGCCGGCCGCTTGGCGCCCTCGACCTCGAACGAAGTGGCGAGGGTGGCCCGCAAGCCGCCGCCCGGCACCTTGCGAAGCGCCTTCAACGTGCAGTGCATGCGCACGCGGTCGCCGCATTTTACGGGCGTCCGCAAGCGAATGCGTTCGACGCCCGGGTTCACCAACATGCTGGCCTTCACCTGAACGATCTGCGCCAGCATCATGGGGGCGAGGGACATCGTTAGATGACCGTGCGCGATCGTGGTCCCGTAAGGGGATTCAACCTTCGCGCGCTCGGGATCCGTATGAATCCACTGGTCATCGTCGGTGGCTTTCGCGAATAGATCGATCCGTTCCTGGGTGATCTGGAGCCAGTCAGAGACACCGAGTTTTTCGCCCACCAGCGCATGCATTTCATTCAGGTCGTCGATGATTCGCGGCGTTGCCATCGGCGCAACATAGCAGCGCGATTACGCGCGCTCGATCCATGACACCTGGTACCAGGTCTCGCGTCGCGTTTCGTGACGAACGACGTTCGCGCGCGGGATCCGCACCGGTAGGCGCGCGCCCACGCAGCGGACGAAGAACGCGTCGTCGTCTTCGTGAACGTCGAGAACGTGTTCGAGTTCGATCGGTTCGTCTTCGGTCCATGCAAGGAACCGAAGCCGTAGCCGCGGGGTGATGTCGAGCGCGAAGCTCCGGCCGATGGCGGCCGAGAGGCGTTGCGCAGCCTGTTCGGGCTGGTCGATCCACTCTTCGGGGGACTTCGGTGCCGAGACGCGGCCAGCGCGTGCCACACGCATGACGGTTCCGACGCCGTCCGTGGACTCGAGCGTGAGGCCGGGGCCGAGGGGCGCGAAGACATCGACCAGGTCGATCTCGCGCGCGTTGCGACTGGTCGGCAGGAAGCTGAGGGCCACGCCGCAAGTATTGGGGTGTGCGATGGCCTCGACCCGGTGGAGGTCGGCCGTGATCCGGCGTGTGGCGGCCATCTTGGCGAGTATACGGGGCGATGAATGAAACGTTGTCGCCGCCCGCCTCCCGAGTCGGCATTCGCCTGGTTCCCGAGAATGCCGCCGACCCGGCGCAGACGGTGGCCATGGTCGATGCCGCGGTGGAGGCGGAAGCGGCTGGCCTCGAGGTCGTGGCCGTTCCCGAACGGTTGGGTGCCGGTGGGGTGCCGGCCGCGTTGCCGGTCTGCGCCGCGATCGCGGCGCGGACCGAGCGGATCGCGATTGCGACCGCTCTGCTGCCGCTCCCACTTCATCACCCGCTTCGCGCCGCCGAGGATGCGGCCACCGTGGATTCGCTCTCGGCCGGCCGCTTCGAACTCGGGATCGGCCTCGGGGCGGATCGCGAGGACCTGGCCGGGTTCGGGCTCGAAGCCGCCGAGCGCGGCGATCGCTTCGAAGAGGCCGTCGCCTTGCTGCGGGCGGCCTGGTCGGACAGCCCCGTCGACTTCGAAGGCCAGCACTTCTCGGTGGAAGGCATCGAGGTGTTTCCGAAGCCGGCGCGAGCCGGAGGGCCGCCGTTGTGGGTCGGTGCCGCGGCTGCCGGGGCCCTGACGCGCGCGGCCCGGCTTGGCCTGGGCGTACTGATCCGTCCCGGAACCGACACGGGCGTGTACTTCGAGGCTTGGTCACAGGGATCGGAACCCAGTTCAGTCGGGCCGCGCGTCGCCATCACGGGTGAGGTTTCCGCCGTTCGGGCCCAAGCGACGGCGCAGCTGGATGCGGGCCGGCCGTCGGCCGATTGTTGGTTCGATCTCGCTCCCGAGGACCGCGCCGGGCTCGAGCGGATCGCCCGAATCGCGAATGAACTCCGCCCGTAACTTTCCCAGTCGCATATACTGCGCGGCAGGAGGGGGCTCCATGTCTCGAACCTTGCGCTTGTCTGGCTGGATCCTCGGGATCGCGGCCTTCGGTTTCTTCGTTGTGGGCGGCATCCTGTACTCGCTCCCGATCGGTCTCGATTGGACGGCCTACCCACTCGGCGGCGTGATCGAGAAGTTCTTCCGCCTCTTCTACCAGGGACCCAACGCCATCGCGGGCGTGTTCTGGTTGGTTGTTGCGCTGTTGGGACTCGCCGTCCTCACCTATCGCTTCGGAAGTCGCCCGGCGACGGGCACAGACCCCGAACGCCGCAGCGTGCTGCGCGGCGGAGTGGCTGCGTTGGGCGCGA
Organism: Deltaproteobacteria bacterium; assembly: GCA_029261815.1. Lineage (GTDB taxonomy): Bacteria > Myxococcota_A > UBA9160 > UBA9160 > UBA6930 > JAJDAP01. Next base: position 138,788 of record JAJDAQ010000069.1, on the reverse strand, counting down.
CCGCGTTGGCGACCGGCGTCGCGGGTGCGCGCGCGTTCCTGGGCTTCGGCGAGAAGCACGACGGGTGGAACGCCTACCTGGGCAACGTCCAGGTGCCCGCACCGCAGACCCATCCCGAATACCCGGAGGCATGGAAGGGCGCGCGCGTCGATCCCGAAGCCGGCTACCGCCGACTCGGTCGAACCAACTGGCGCGTTTCTGACATCGTCGTGGGTGCTGGGCGCATCGGTCGGCTCGTCGGCGAGAGTACGGGCGTCGATATCGTTCGCAGTGCCATCGACCGCGGCATCAACTACGTGGATACATCGCCCGACTATTCGGCGACCGGCAGCGAGTCGGCCATCGCCGAAGCAATCAAGGGCCACCGCGACAAGGTCTTCCTCGCCACCAAGTTCTGCACTCCCTGGGGACATCTTGGCGCAGGATCATCGGTCGCCGACTACAAGCGCATCATCGAGGAGAGCCTCACGCGCCTCGGGACCGACTATGCCGACCTTGCGCACGTCCACGCCTGCGACTCCGTCGACAGGCTGCTCGATCCGAACCTCCACGAGGCCGTTGACCGGCTCAAGGAAGAAGGGAAGTTGCGTTTTCTCGGCTTCTCGTCGCACACACCGAACCTGGTCGAGGTCGTCGAAGCCGGCATCGATTCTGGCCGCTTCGACGTGATGATGCTCGCCTACCATCACGGGGCATGGCCGGCGATGCCGGGCTTGATCGACCGCGCGGTGGCCGAACAGGACATGGGCATCGTCGCCATGAAGACGCTCAAGGGTGGCAAGCACGCCAACCTGTCGGCCTTCCAGGACCAGGCGCCGGCCTACAGCCAGGCAGCCCTCAAGTGGGTGCTGTCGAACAAGAACGTGTCGGCCGCGATCATCTCGTTCTTCAAGCACCAGCACATCGACGAGTACCTGCAGGCGTCGGGGAAGCCGTTGACGCACGACGACGTCGCGACGTTGGAAGAGTACGACCGGCAGATCGTGGGCACCTACTGCGCGCCCCATTGCGGTGCCTGCTTGTCGAGTTGCCCCGAACAGGTCGCCATCCACGATGTATTGCGCCACCGCATGTACTTCGAGGACTACGGCGATGAGAAGGAAGCCATGCGCCTCTACTCGAAGCTTGAGAAGAACGCGTCTGCCTGCGTGAACTGCAGCGCACCGTGTGCAGGGAGTTGTCCGGTCGGCCTCAATATCCCGGAGCGGATGGCCGGAGCACACGACCTCCTGACCCTGGTCTGAAGTCAAACGCAGACGCCGGTCCCACGGTCCGACGGTCGGGTTCGAGAGCGCTTCCGAGGCATCGTCCAGTGTCAGGCGCGGGGGATGATCCAGATTCGGAAGGCGGCCGCAATTCCTTCGACGGCCGCGAGTAGCACCAGCCCGAGGAGGAAGGTCTCGCCGATCAGGGGGATCAGCGATTCACTTCCCACCTCGGTGCGCAATGCCGAGAGCACTTCCTCAGGCGACATGCGCTCGTAGCGCGAGAGCGCATCGGCACGCGTGTCGCGAATGAAGGGGCCAACAGCGGCGGCGACGGCGAACACGGCGACCGACCGCGTCAACGCGTGATCGACGAGGGTGTAGCGCCGCGGGCGCCCAACGATCTCAGCCACGTCGGATGTCGGTTCAGTCGGCGGCATGGGCCAGTGCGTTCATCCGAGTTGCGAGTTCGACGTCGTGCTTCGTTAGTCCACCGGCGTCATGGGTTGTCAGGTCAACGACTACGCGATTGTAGACGTTGAACCATTCCGGGTGGTGGTTCATGGCCTCGGCCACCAACGCGGCGCTCGACATGAATCCGAACGCGGCGACGAAGTCGGTGAAGATGAAGGTCTTGTGGAGCTTCTCGTCTTCGACGGTCCACCCGTCGAGAGACGCGAGTGCCGTATCGCGCTCGCTCCTCGTCAAGGTAAGCAGGCTCATTCCTTGGGCTCGTGGATGGCCTTCACGAACGCCTCGAAGAGCGCGCTGCGGATGGTCTCCCGATCGGTCCGGCCATAGACCTTGCGGAACGCCTTGAGCGGGATGATTCCCTTGGCCATCGACCGGTGGCCGCCGCCCACGCCGAGGCCATCGACCACCGCGCGAACGACTTCTCCAGCGGCACGGACATAGCCCACGTTGCGCACGGAGAAGACGAGATTGCGGCCCACGATGCCGGCCGCGATCGCCCATTCCGCGTGTTCAGCCTGAAGGCCCATCTCTGCGACCTGGGGGATCACGTCCTCGCGGACGCGGCCAAGCACCAGCAGGTGGATGCTCTCTTCGACCTTGGTCTGGGAGAGGGCGCGTCCGAGCGCGCGCAGGCCGTCCCAAGGGAGTGCCGGGCGCTCGATCCGGCGCAGTAGGGCCGGGCTGTGCGATTCGTGCACGCGGGCGAAGGCGCGCATGTCGGCCGCACTCGTGTCGCGGCCCAGGAGCTGGGTGTCGCTCTTGATGCCGTACAACAGCGCGGTCGCGAGCTTCGGTCGGATTTCGAGGCCAGCCGCCTCGAGGTATTCGGTCAGCATCGAAGCGGTCGCGCCATACCCGACGCGGATATCCTTGATCACGGAGTCGTAGCCGGTGCGTTCCGGGTGGTGGTCGATCACGGCGTCGACGCTCAACACGCGCGCCGGAGGGCTCTCACCGAAGACGTTCGGCTGTACATCCACGAGGCAGAGCGCGTCGAACTCGTCGAGTTCGTCGGGCGTGATGACGCGGACTTCGATGCCGAGTGCCCGGACCATGGCCTGATTCTCGGGCCGCGTGATCTCTCCGAAGGAAATGAGCGGTGCCGTTGGCGACTTGCGACCCAGCACGGCGCGAAGTGCCATGCCGGCGGCAATCCCATCGGGGTCGGGGTCCGGCTGCAGCAGGATGCCGATGCGCTCTCGCCCACCCAGGTGGTCACGGAGTTGGACGACGCGATTGAGGTTGCCGAGGTGGGAAAACTCAAAGTCGACATCGTCGCGGATCTGGGTACGTAGCCCGGTCCGCCTGAGGCACGGATGCTCCGGCAGGTCATCGTCTTCCAGCCGGTCGGACATCACCAGGACCGGGGCAGCGGGTGCCGCCTTGAGGATCGCGGCGACCGCCGCGCGGACGAACGGTCCGTCGTCCGAAATCACGGCGAACTCGTCGCCGTCCTTGGGGTCCAGCTTGGTGAAGGTCTCGGCCGTCATCTCGCCGCCGAGCACATGGAAGCCGGCCGGCCGCGCCCGCGACTCTTCGTCGCCCGGCACCCAGAGCAGTTCTTCGCTTTCGCTGGCTCCGATGCGCGCCCACAGCCTTGCCAGCTCGGCGCCATCGCAGAGGATGAATCGACGTCCCACCCGATCCCCATCGCGGCAGGCCCTGGGATGAAGGGGGCGGGCCTGCACAGGCAGTTGGAATGTTAACGGACCCCTCGGAGGTCGGGAGTCTCGTCATTTCTGGACTGCGTGCCACCGGTTTCGGCCGTTGCGCCGCGGGCCGGTCATCCCTGCTGACAGTCTCCTGATCGGCGCATCCGGTTCTCGGCCTGAGGGATCATGAGTGTTTACAGAACGAACGGTCGTGCTAAAAACTGGAGATGCCGAGTTCCAGAACAACCTCCCGAAGATCAGAAATCCTTCATGTTGCCGCGGACTTGGCGACATCCGAGGGGCTCGAGGGCTTGAGCATCGGCGCGCTCGCGAAGACAGTAGAGATGAGCAAGAGCGGCCTCTTCGCGCATTTCGGCTCGAAGGAAGAACTCCAACACGCCACGATCGACCAGGCTGCGGCTGCCTTCGATGCCGCCATATTCGTTCCCGCAGCCGCCGCGCCGACCGGTCGCCGGCGCCTTGAGCGGCTGCTCGACCTCTGGGTCGCCCACATCGAGCACAGTGCGTACCGCGGCGGCTGCTTCTTCGATGCCGCCTCGACCGAGTTCGGCTCGCGACCGGGACCCGTTCGCGACCGGTTGGCAATCCTCTGCCGCCGTTGGATCTCGGCGCTCGAGGACGAGGCCAAGGTCGCGGTCCGCGCCGGAGAGTTCGCGCCCGACACCGATGTCCCGGGCCTCGTGTTCCGGCTTCACGCATTCGTGGAAGAGGCCAACTGGTGGCGCGAACTCTTCGACGAACCCGCTGCCTTCGATCGGGCGCGCTCCGCAATTGTCGACACCCTGGCCTCCCGCGCGCCCGCGCCTCTGGCACCGAATGGTGCCTCCCCCGAGAGAAAGGACCTCGAATGAACTCCAACGATCGCCTCCTTCGGCTCGCGCTGCGTTGCAACGCCACCTTCTCGACCCTGTGCGCATTGGCGGCACTGGTCGGCGGTAGCCGCCTCGCAACCACACTCGGCATCCCCGATCCGACGTTCCTGCCCGTACTCGCAGTGAATCTCGCGGTCTTCGCCGGCTTTCTGGTCTGGCTCTCGACGCGCGACCGCATTGCGCCCGCCCTCGGTTGGGGCGTGGTCGCGGCGGATCTGTTCTGGGTTCTCGGCACGGTACCGGCAGTCAGTGCCGACCTGCTGACGTCCACGGGCGACCGCGCAGCCATCGCGGTCGCGGCCTTCGTAGGACTCTGGGCCGCGCTCCAGGCGATGGGCCTTCGGCGGATGTCGGCCGCAGTTCCAGCGGCCTAGCACCCGGCGCGGCCGCCCCCTATACCGGTCGCGTGCAACCGATCTTCGTCGGAGACATCCAGGGCTGTGGGGACGAGTTCGCCGAACTCGTGCGCCGCGCCGAAATGACGTTCGGCGACGAGTTCGCGCTGTACCTGGTGGGCGACCTCGTCAACCGCGGTCCCCGCAACCGCGAGGTCCTGGAACTTGCCCGCCGCTTCATCGATGCGGGTCGCGGCGAAGCGGTGCTCGGCAACCACGAGATCGGCCTTCTCGAAGTCCACCATGGCCTTCGTGAGCCCGGGCCATTGGATACGGCCCATGCCCTCCTGGGCGACGCAGACGCGACAGAGTGGATGGATTGGCTGCGCGGCCGGCCGGTCGTACATCAGGGACAGCTCGGTGCGACGCCATTCGTCATGGTGCACGCGGCGGTGCATCCATCCTGGCCCCTTGCCGAAGTCGCGCAGCAGGCTCGCGCGGTGGAGGCGGAGCTCAGCGGGACACCCGAGCGAGCGCGAGAATTCCTGGCACAGCGTCGGACCTCGGCCCTCGGAAACGTTCTCGGTCGCTTCGTGAGCTGTCGCAGCGTTGGGCCCGGTGATGATTGGTCGTCGGCCGAGCCTGACGCCGGGCGCTGCGCGTGGCACGAGCGCTGGTCCGAACGAGACCATGGGTACGGCATCGTCTACGGCCATTGGGCCATGCAAGGGCTGCACGTCGCGCGCGGGCTTCGCGGGCTCGACACGGGCTGTGTCCATCACGGTCGCGGCCGCGACACGGTCCTGACAGCCTGGGTCCCGGATCCGGCAGAGGTAGCGCCGTTTGCGTCCGCCGAGGCGCCGCTACTGACGGTGCCGGCGTTCCGTCGGTACTACCCGAAGGACTGATCGCGTCTCGACTTGGGGGGCGCGTCGCGCTTGGATGGTCTCTCCTAGTGGACGGGCCCGGATGGGCGCTGGAGATTGCGCACGATCCGTTCACCTTGGCGACGCACCGCTTCTTCGGGGTCGCTCTCGGCCAGGAAGCGGGCCGCTGCCATGGCGCGTGCTCGGTCGGTCCGGGCGACACCATTCAGCGCGCGTGCGACCGCCATGCGAACCTCCGGGTCCGCGTCTCGAATGGCGCGGTCGAGTAGTTCTCCGATCTCGGGACCACCCGCGACGCCGCCACCTCGGAGTGCCAACTCGGTGATCTGCGGGTCCAGCGGATCGCGAGACCGCGCCAGCCCACGGCAGAGCGCGCGGACCGACGGCGCCGTGGCACCCGCGATTCGGGCCGAGAAGATCCGGGCCTCGGAATCCGCCCCGGGGTTGAGGGCGGCCGCGACACGCGCGCCGGCAACGTCCGGGATCAGCTCCTTGTGGCGCCCAAGCAGTTTCGAGGCGCCTTCGCCCCCGAGTGCTCGCAGCGTTGCGGGCCCCTCATCCACCCAGGAGAGGTAGATGTCGATCTGGCGGCCAGGGTCGCCCGAGGCCGCCGCCAATTCTCGGATCGCGCTCGTCCAGCGCGTGGCCTGACTGGGCTCCACGAGGCGGATCACCTCGACGGGTTCATCTCGCAGGACGTATGGAGCGCGCGCGCCGGCCAGGAACAGAATCGTCTCATCGCCGACCGAGAGCGGCGGGGGGGACAGGGGGGAGCGTTTGATCTCGAATCGCGGTGCGACGGCGCCGACGAGGGCAACCGCGTCTTCCAGCACGATCCGACCCATTTCAATCCGGGCCACGCGGCTGCGCACCACGAGGTCGGCGGCTTCGAGTCGTTCGTGAAGTGGGCGAACCGGGTTCACGAGCGGGTGGCCTACCTGGGCTGCGACCGGCCCAGTCGAAAACAGGGCCGAGATCAGCAGCAAGGCGAGAAAGAAGGAACGGTTTCGGGCAGCCACGGCTCCCGAGAATAGCCGCGCGTGGCCATTGCGAGAGGGGGATGCGGATACGGCTGCGGTTTCGACACAAGTCCGCAGAATCCCGCTACTATTTCCGCGCTCCGGGTCCCGGAGCTGCGCGCCATCGCCCTGATGAGGAGTCTCGTGCCGGTCATTCAGATCCCGCCGCCCTACCGTGGGCCGACCCAGGGTATGACCGAGGTCGATGTCGAAGGCGCCACCCTGCGCGAATGTCTCGAAGCCGTCGAGAAGCAGTATCCTGGCTTCGGACCCCTCGTGATCGACCCGGCCGGGAACGTGCGCAAATTCGCGACCTGGTTCCGAAACGGCGACAAGTTGATGGGCGACGTCCTCGCGACGCCGCTGGACCCGAACGATTCCATCGAGATCATTTCCTCCGTCGCGGGCGGCTAGGCCCCCGACCAATGAACCCACCAAGGAGAAACAGCATGGGCGGACCCACAGGCGATCAGATGATCCGCGTCGACATGACGAACCAGACGGCGGAGCTCGTCGCATTCCCGGAAGAATGGCGGCTGTTCGGCGGCCGTGCGCTTTCGGCCAAGATCCTTACGGCCGAGTGTGACCCGACCTGCGACGCGCTCGGTCCCGACAACGTGCTCGTGATGGCGCCCGGTGTGGTGTCCGGAACCGCGGCGCCGACATCCGGCCGTATCTCGATCGGCGGCAAGAGCCCGCTGACCGGTGGGATCAAGGAAGCGAACACGGGCGGCCAGCCCGGGCAGCACCTGATGAAGCTCGGCATCCGGGCCGTCATCGTGAAGGGCAAGCCCGCGGATCCCGAGGCTCGTTATGCATTGAACGTGAACGCAGACGGCGTCGAAGTCGTCGCCGCGGATGCGCACAAGATGAAGCGCAACTACGCACTGTGCATGGACCTCCACGGCGAGTATCCGAAGACGACGTCGTTCATCACATGCGGCCCCGCCGGCGAGATGGGGCTGACGGGCGCTTCGGTGGCCACTACCGACCAGGACAACCGCTACCCCGCGCGCCACGCGGCCCGCGGCGGTCTCGGCGCGGTGATGGGCTCGAAGGGGCTCAAGTTCGTGGCCGTTGACCCGGGTCGTTCCGGTGTGCGTCGCCCCGAAGACCGCGCCAAGTTCGGCGAGCTCTGCAAGACCTACACGAAGGAGTACCAGGAAGGCCCGCAGATGTTCCAGTTCGGCACCAGCTCGGTGGTTCCGATGGCCAACATGCTCAACACCCTGGTCTACAAGAACCGCGTCGAAGGCCAGAGCCCCGATGTCGAGAGCCTGGACGGTGCACGCATCGTCGAGAGCTTCGAGACCCGCGGCGGCGAAATGCATAACTGCATGACCGGCTGCATCGTGAAGTGCTCGAACGTCGTGCACGACGCCCAGGGCGAATACAAGACCTCGGCCCTCGAGTTCGAGACGCTCACGCTTCTCGGCTCGAACTGCGCGGTCAAGAGCTGGGAAGACGTCGCCGACATGGACCGTCTGTGCGACGAACTCGGCCTCGATACGATCGAGACCGGCGGCGCCATCGCGATCCTGATGGACGCGGGTGGTATGGAATGGGGCGATGCCGATGGTATGCGCGCCCTTCTGAACGAGATCGATCAGGGCACCGACCGTGGCAAGGCGATCGGCAACGGCGCCGTGGCCACGGGCAAGTTCACCGGCCACCACCGCGTGCCGCACTCGCTCGGCCAGACGATCCCGGCCTGGGACCCGCGCCCGCTCAAGGCAACCGGCGTGACCTACTGCACCAGCCCGATGGGCGCCGACCACACGGCCGGCCTCGTCGTCAACCCGGGTCTGACCCAGGACCAGTACGTGTGGGAGAGCCAGAAGAGCCAGATCGTGAACGCGGTCTGTGACTCGTCCGGCTTCTGCCAGTTCCTCCAGCCGTCCCTCGACGACATCCGGAACTTCTACGGAGCACTCTACGGGGAAGAAATCACTCGCGAGCAGATCCACGACCAGGGTTGGGGATGTCTCGAGGAAGAGTGGGCCTTCAATCGGGCCGCTGGTCTGACCGTCGAAGACGGCTACGTCTCGGACGCCCTCCAGAAGGACCCGATCGCGGGCCAGGTGTTCGACGTGCCGATGGACATCATCAACCAGATGTTCACGAAGATGCCGCCGCAGGAAGATCTGTTCTCGGCCAAGGCCAGCGGCTGACCCCAGCGACAACATTCAGATAACGGGCAGGGGGCAGTCCCCCTGCCCGTTGCCATTTCTACCGAGACTTTGAGGACGTCCTTCACGTCGAGGACTGCGCCTGAAGTCAAGCCAGGCAAGGAACGCCCTCCAGGTCAAGATGGGTCGTGATGTGCGGATGCGGGGGTTCGCGGAGCGGGCCGACGTGGAGGAAGTCGAGGACTTCCTCGCGCGGTCGACCCACGCCTTGCCGTCGGAGTCGGTCGGGCTGCTTGCTTGCGTGGGGCGCGTCCTCGCGGTGGGTGTCACGGCCGCGGTCGATGTTCCGGGTTTCCCCAGGTCGGCCATGGACGGCTATGCGGTTCGCGGCGAAGACACCTTCGGAGCCTCCGAACTCGATGTGATTGGACTTGAACTGTTAGGCGCGTCGATGCCGGGCCGGCCGTTTGGCGGACATGTGGGGGCCGGGCAGGCGGTGCGAATCATGACCGGGGCCCCGGTGCCGGAGGGGGCCGACGCCGTGATCATGGCCGAAGTCTGCAGTGAGGACGGAGAACGCGTCCTGATTCGTGACGCGGTGGCTCCGAAAAAAAACGTGGGCACGGTGGGTGAGGACATCCGGTCGGGAACGTCGGTCTTGCAGGCCGGCCGTCGGCTGCGGCCGCAAGACGCGGGTTTGCTTTCTTCGATCGGCGTTTCCGAAGTGGCGTGCCACCGCCGTCCGCGCGTGCGGCTCGTGGTGACGGGCGATGAGTTGCTGCCGGCGGGAAGTCGACCGAGCGGGGCCCATATCGTCGATTCGAACTCGGTTGTCTTGCGGGGTCTGATTGAGCGGGACGGGGGCGAGGTACTGCCTTTCGAGCTCCTGCCCGATCGCGCCGAGGTCATCGGTGAGGCGATCGCGAGCGAGGACGCCGATGTCGTGTTGGTCTCGGGCGGCAGTTCCGTCGGACTCGAGGACCACGCCCCACGTCTCGTTGCCGAGCTCGGAAGCCTCGACTTCCACGGCATCGCGATGCGGCCCTCTAGCCCCGCCGGAGTCGGCCGAGTCCGTGACCACTTCGTCTTCCTGTTGCCCGGCAATCCAGTGAGCTGTCTGTGCGCCTATGAGTTCTTCGCCGGACCCACGATTCGGGGGCTGGGTGGGCGCGCCCGTACATGGCCGCACCGGCGTGCGCGGCTGCCGTTGTCACGAAAGATCTCGTCCTCCATTGGGCGCGTCGATTATGTGCGCGTCGCGATCGCGGATGGAACGGTCGAGCCGATTGCAACGGCGGGTGCATCGATCCTGTCTTCGACCGTTCGCGCAGCCGGTGCCGTCATCGTTCCGCGCGGCCGTGAGGGCATGCCCGAGGGCGAACTGGTTGACGTATGGCTGTACGACGATGTCGACCCGCCGCAGGGGCTCGCATGAAGCAACAGCAATTTCTCGAAGTCCTGGATCGAGACGAAGCAGAGAGACGTTGGCGCGCTGTCGTCGATGCTTCGCCGACCGGGGTCGAGCAGGTGCCGCTCGCGGATTCTCACGGGCGGGTGCTCGCCGACGACATCCGGAGTGAAGTCGATGTGCCAGGCTTCGATCGTTCGAACATGGATGGCTTTGCCGTTCGCGCAGCCGACACCTACGGCGCCTCCGAAGAAGAACCCGTCTACCTCGCTTTGAACAGCGAGACGATCCCGACGGGAATCGCGCCGCAGCAAGAAGTTGCCACGGGCACCGCGACGACGATCGCGACCGGCGGAATGCTTCCGCGGGGAGCAGACGCCGTCGTGCCGGTCGAGCACACGGACATCGCCGATGACGGCCGCTTGATCGTGCGCCATGCGCGCGTTCCCGGCGGGGCCGTGTCGTTCGCGGGAACCGACATGGGCCAGGGCGAGACCGTCTTGTTTTCGGGAACGCGGCTGACGTCTCGGGAAACCGGTGTGCTCGCCGCGATCGGGTGCGAGCGTATCCCGGTTGTCTGCCGCCCCGTCGTCGCCATCCTGTCGACCGGTGATGAGATCGTGCAACCGGGCGAAGCGATGCGGCCCGGCCTCGTCTTCGACAGCAACGGCCGGATCCTGGCGGACGCGGTCCTGGAGCTGGGCTGCGAGCCACGGTTCATGGGCGCCTTTCGGGACGACGAGACGGCACTCCGGACAGCGCTGGATCGAGCACTGGAAGAAGCCGACGTCGTGTTGTTGTCGGGCGGCACGTCGAAGGGGGAGGGCGACCTGAACGCGCGCGTGGTCGCCGACCTCGAGCCCGGCATCGTGGTCCATGGCGTGGCGCTCAAGCCCGGCAAGCCCATCTGCCTCGCATCACAGGGAACGAAGCCCGTGGTCATTTTGCCCGGGTTCCCGACGTCGGCCGTATTCACGTTCCACGAATTCGTTGCCCCGCTCCTGCGCAGCATGGCCGGATTGGCGGCCGAACAACGCGAGGTCGTTCCGGCGCGGCTCGCGGTGGGCCTGCAATCGGAGCGAGGCCGTCTGGAGTACCTGCTCGTCGGGCTCGTCGAACGGGAGGATGGCGCGCTCGCTGCTTGGCCCATGGGCAAGGGCAGTGGTTCGGTGACGTCGTTCTCGCGTGCCGACGGCTTCGTGCGCATCGGTCGGAATACCGAGCAGGTCGATGCGGACGCCGCGGTCGAAGTCACGCGAATCGGCCAGACTACCGCGGTGGCTGACCTGGTCGTGATCGGGAGCCACTGCGCTGGGCTCGACACGCTCGCCTCGGCGCTCGCTCGCGAGGGTTTCCGAGTGAAGGTGGTCGCTGTCGGGAGCCAGGGAGGGCTGCAGGCGGCGCTTCGTGGAGAGTGCGATGTCGCACCGATGCATCTGCTCGATGCCGCCTCGGATCGTTACAACAGCCCCTTCCTGTCCGACGGGCTGCGCCTCCTGCCGGGCTATCGGCGGATGCAGGGCGTCGTCACCCGGACGGATGAGACACGCGATGTCGAAGCACTCGTGGCAGACGAAGCGCTTCGAATGGTCAACCGGAACCGCGGCGCCGGGACACGCATCCTGATCGATGGATTGCTCGGGAATCGCCGCCCTCCGGGCTTTGCCTACGAACCGCGGTCGCACTACGCGGTCGCCGCCGCGGTGGCGCAGAAACGAGCGGATTGGGGTGTCACGATCGAGACCGTGGCAAACGAGAAGGGGCTCCGGTTCCGTCCGCTGCGCGACGAACACTACGACTTCGCGGTTCCCGAGGGCCGCTGGGACCGACCCGCCGTGGTGGCGCTACGGCGGATGCTGGAACTCGACCATCCCGTGCGCGAACGGCTGCGTCGACAGGGGTTTCGGGATCCTGTGACTGAGGACCCGGCTTCGTGACCGTCGAGTTTCGGCTCGAGATCGAGCGTCTCGCTTCCGGGGGCGAAGGTGTGGGGCACGCACCCGACGGCCGGGTGGTCTTCGTGCCTGCGACGGCCCCGGGTGACCACGTCGACGTCCGTATCATCGAAGAGCAGAAGCGTTTCCTGCGGGCCGAGGTCATCGATCTCGTGACGGCGGGCCCCGGCCGTGTGGCGCCGCGCTGCTCGCTCGTGGGAACTTGCGGCGGTTGCACCTGGCAACATCTTGACTATCCGACGCAATGTCAGGCGAAGGCGGAGCGCGTCGCCGAGACGTTCGCACGGGTCGCTGGAATCGAGCTTTCCGAACCCGTCGAATGCACGCCCTCTCCCGATCCCTTCGGCTACCGAAGCCGCGCTCGCGTCGGCTTTCGGGACGGTGTCATCGGTTTTCGCCAAACCGGATCCCACACGCTCTGTCCCGCGTCAGCGTGTCCCGTCCTGGTTCCTGCGCTGGACCAGGAGCTCGCGCGGCTGTCCGCGAATCCTCCGGACGGCAACGGGGAACTCACGCTGGCGGCCGGCGAGGACGGCGGTGTCTGTGTGACCGGAGATGCCAGCGCGGGATCATCGATCTCGATCCGCGCCGCCGATCATGAGATCGAGATCTCCCCCGGCGTCTTCTTCCAGGCCAACGCGCTGCTTCGCACCGCGCTCGCGACAGCGGTCCACGAGGCGGCGGGCCGGGGTTCGCGCGCGATGGAACTCTTCGCGGGCTCCGGCTACTTCACGATCGGCCTCGCTGAACGTTTCGACGAGGTCCTCGTGGTTGAGGCTCAAGGTCGCGCCACAAAAGACCTGGTTCGGAATCTCGCGCGCGCAGGCCGGGAGAACGTCGACGTGGTGACCGGGGTCGCGGAACGATCGCTCTCGAGTCCACGCCTCACCGACTTCGCGCCAGATGTCGTCGTGCTGGACCCGCCGCGAAAGGGCCTCGAAGGAGCCGCGGTCGAGCGCATCGCCGCGTTGGCCCCGCGTCGCGTCGTCTACGTGTCCTGCGACCCTGCGACCCACGCGCGCGACGCCAAGAAGTTCGTTGGGCTCGGCTACGCGGTGCAGAGCCTTCGCGCGTTCGACCTGTTTCCGCAGACGTCCCATGTCGAGGCGATCGCGGTGCTGGATCGCACCGGGGCCGAACGAAGCTAGGCCGCGACTACGGCTCGATCAGGCCGTGGCGCAGGGCATATCGGACGAGTTCGGTCGCTTTCCTTGCGCCGAGCTTGCGCATCACGCTCGTGCGGTGCGCCTCGACGGTCTTCGGGCTAATGCCGAGATCGCTGGCGATCTCCTTCGCCGAAAAACCTTCGGCGATGAGCTGCAGAACTTCGCGCTCCCGATTCGAGAGAAGGGCAAAGGGCTCCGCGACCGCACGTTCGGGTGATCGCAGAGCAGCCACGATCTCCTTGGCGACCGCGGGGCTGAAGTAGTTGCCGCCCTTGACCACAGCGCGCACGGCCGTGACGACCTCGCCGACTCGGCCGTTCTTCAAGACATAACCATCCGCGCCTAACGTGACTGCACTTTGGACGAACGGGCCGTCGCTGTGGACAGAAAGCAGCACGACCTTGGTCGCCGGATGCTTGCCACGAATGCGCTCGAGGGTTTCGAGACCGCCGAGGCGAGGCATGGTGATGTCCAGGATCACGACATCGGGCGAATGGGTGTTGACCTGGTCAAGCACCTCGCGGCCGTCAGAGGCCTCGCCGCAGACCTCGATGTCACTCTCGGCCTCCAGAATCCGGCGGATTCCCTCTCGAACGACCGCATGGTCGTCGCCAATCACTGCTTGGATCATGCGTTGGTCTCCGGTGGCTTCAGTGTGATCTGAAACCGGCACAGAATGGACGCTACAGGATCCTAAGGGTTCTGTCTGACTCCGTGGCTGGTGTGTTACTCCCAGTCGCGGATCCGGTGGCGCCGATCCTGACACGAGATAGCATCGAGGGACGCTGTTCCGATCTAGGGTTTTCACCTAGCAAGTGGAGTTCTCATTGAAGCGCCCGCCGAAGTCGCGGTCGACCGGCCGACCCGACCCGCAAGCGGGGCGCCGGGCCCCGCCCGATCGCCGCTCCAACGGGCTCGTGTTCGTAGAGGGGCCCGGCGACCGCGCGATCCTCGAAGGTTGGGCGCGATCGGTATCGCCGCGCTTCGAGCGGCAGGTGCGCGCGGCCACGCGAATCCTTGGAGGCCGCCAGCCGGCACGCGCGCGCGACCAATTGCGCGCGGCCCGCGAGGCGGACGAGAAGACGCGGGCCCTGTGCATCCTGGACCGTGACGCGGCCCCCGAAGAGATTCCCGAGGCCACGCCGGGCCTCGAGGTATTCACATGGGGGCGCCGTCACATCGAGAGCTATCTGCTTGTTCCCGGTGCAATCCGGCGAGCCTTGCGCCGACAGGACCACGACGGGGATCTGGTCCGGTTCCTGCGGGGCGAATTTCCAGACCCGCTGGACGAGGGGCTCCACCAGTCGGTGCATGCCAAGCGCCTTCTGGGTCCCCGCGGGCCATTGGCCGCCGCGCTGGGGCGTCCGGTTCCCGTCGGGCGTGTGGCGCGCGCGATGCGGCCCGACGAGTTTCACTCGGACGTCCATGCGCTGTTGGCGCGACTTCAGGACGTGCTGGGGACCGCCCACGGGGCACCGCTGGTCACGCTGCGGCGTCGCCCCCGGGGCTAGGCCCCCAGGGTCTTCGATCGGCCCATCAGGGCTGCCCAACTCGGGGCCGGCTCAGGGTATACTCACGAATTCCCCGAGGAGGATCCGCCGTGAGTGACCGCTACTCCGACGAACTCGAAGACTACAAAGATGAGGCCTACTTCGACGAAGGGGGCCGGCGCGGTGCGTTCGATGGACGCTTGCTCCGCGAGCCCATCACCATGCTCCGGGCTCGCAAACCCATTGTTCTTGGCACCGGCAGCACCGTGACGGATGCCGTCCGTGTCATGCAGGCCGAGCATCGTGGTGCCGTCCTCGTGACTGAAGACGGCACGGCGGGCTCGCGCACCGTCGGCATCTTTACCGAACGAGATGTATTGAACCGCATCGTCGATGGTGGCAAGAACCCGGCGATCCTGCCTTTGGCCGATGTCATGACGGGTGACCCCGAATGCCTGCTCGAGACCCAATCGGTCGCCGAGGCCCTGCAGGTGATGAGTGTTGGCGGATTTCGGCATATCCCGGTCGTCGATGGCGGCGGCAAGCCCGCGTTCATCGTGTCCGTACGAGACGTGGTGCAGTTCCTCGTCGACGCCTTCCCGGGCGAGGTCTTGAACCTGGGTGGCGAGACGACACGCCAGCGCGAGGGCGGCTGACGGCGGCCTAACAGAGTCGGTTCCATCGCTTCGCTCGGTGCGGGCGAGAAGCGCGGCCGCTACGTTGCCCAGCCGTGAAGGCACTCGCACTCGACTTCGACGGCGTGATCTCTGATTCGGCACCCGAAGCCTTCGTCGTGGCGATTCGGACTTTTCGTGAGGAGTTTCCCGAGAGCGGTTTCGGGGCCGGTGCCGAGGAAGACGCCACGCTCCTCGCGCGCTTCCTCGAGATCATGCCGCTCGGAAATCGGGCCGAGGACTTCGGCGTCGCGCTGGCGGCCATCGATCGCGACGTCCCGTTGGCCGACCAGGCCGCGTACGATGCATTCTATGCGGGTCTTGATCGTGCACGCCTCAAGGCTTTTCACAAACGCTTCTATCGGGTGCGTCACGCCTGGAGCGAATCCGCGCCCGATGGGTGGTACTCACGCATCCAACCGTACCCGGGGATCTGCGCGTGGCTGCGAGAGCGTTCGACGGATGTGCGCCTCGCCGTGGCCACCGCCAAGGATCGGCGCTCCGTTCATGCGCTCCTCGAGCGCTACGGAATCGCCGATCTGTTCGGGGAAGGGTGGGTGCACGACAAGGAGACCGGGGTTTCGAAGCGCGCTCACATCGAGGCCATCGCGAGCGCGACCGGGTGCGACCCGACCGAAGTGACTTTCATCGACGACAAGGTGAACCACCTCCACGACGTCTCGGCGCTCGGAGCACGTTGCCTGCTCGCCGGATGGGGTTACAACGGGGAACGTGAGTTCGCCGAGGCCCGGGCGGCTGGCTTCGGGGTCGCGACACTCGAAGGTCTCGACGCAGCGGTCTTCGACCGTTGAAGTGGCAGCGGCGACCAGGATGGCTCCGGGGAGTGAGCCGGGTTCAGCCACGCCCGCGTGGGCATCGGCTACCTTCTCCGACATGAGCCTCGACCTCGGATTCCGGATGCACGCCGAACGTACGCCCAACCCCCAGAGCATCAAATGGGTGCTCAGCGAGGAAGTGGTCGATGCGCAGCAGACGGCCAACTTCCAAGAGCGGGTGGGCGCCGAGATTTCGCCCCTCGCCGCGCGATTGTTCGCCGTTGAAGGCGTCGTCGGCGTGTTCCTCGCCTCTCGCTTCGTCACGGTCACCAAGCGCGATGAGCTCGAGTGGGCCGATGTCGCCGCCGGCGTCGTCGAAGCGATCAAAGCGCACGTGGCGTCCGACGACCTGGGGCTGGGCCCCGATTTCACGCCGGGGCCGGCTTTGCCAGAGGGCGAGGTCGTCGACCGGATTCGAGAGGTCCTTGAGCAGGAGGTCCGACCTGCCGTCGCGATGGATGGCGGCGACGTCATCTTCGCCGGGTTCCACGACGGTGTGGTCGAGGTGATGCTCCAAGGCGCCTGCGTCGGTTGTCCCAGCTCGACGGCCACGCTGCGATTCGGTATCGAAGCAAGGCTTCGGGATGCCATTCCCGAAGTGACCAAGGTGATTTCGGTCTGAGGCCACGGGGGCGCGCAAGCGTCACCCGGAGAGCGCGTCCCCCCGCGCGCGATGCAACGAGGCATTCGGTGCAGCGGGGAGTGAAGATGCGCGGTTCGCAGCGTGGGGGGATCCGTCTCGGGGCGGCCCGCCCGCGGATGACGCTTCGCGGGCGTATGACGCTTGCGTCCCTGCTTCTCCCGGGACTCGTCGGCGGCTACATGATCTGGCCGGGCCCGCCGACCTCGCCGCAGGTCGCGACCTCTGCGACATCCGTACCGGCGCCGAGCTACTTCATTCCAGCCGCCGTCGCGGCCGCGCCGCCGCCCGCCGACGAGCGCGAACCCGCCGAATCCGCCGCCCCCGACGCACCGAAAGAGAGCATCGTCGTGTCCTCTCCGGTCGAGGCGCCGCCCGAGGTGGCGACCGTCCAGCCGCCGGCCGCGATCCAGGAGCGCGCCGCGGTGCCGCCCGCGGATTGGCTCGCTCCGCCGGTCACGCGCGAGGAACTGGCGGCGCTCGAGATCCGGGGCGGTCGCTACGTGCGAAGCGCCAGCCGGGCAAATGGTCGGAGTCGCGCCGAAGTCGAGTACACACTGGATCCGAAACTGACCGACGCGGTCTGGCGCGTCCTCCAGCGCGGACGCGTTCAGCTCGGTCACGCGCTCGTCATGGATGCCCAGACCGGCGCGCTCCACGCCTACGCCTCGACCGATCCCGAACGCTTCCCCGCGCAAGGCGTCTACCCTGCTGCGTCGCTGGTCAAGGTCGTCACCGCAGCGGCCACGCTCGAACGGGCGCCTGGCGTCGCACGAGAGACCTGCCGCTACAGCGGCAGCCCCTACAAGCTCTATCGGCGCCACCTTCGTGCGCCGGCCACCGGGCGTGAGGCCAGCTTGCGCCGCGCGCTTGCCACCTCGAACAACCAGTGCTTCGCACGGTGGGCCGTTGACCGCGTCGGCGCTGATGGCATGTTGGCCGCATTCGATCGCTTCGGCTTGCTCCGTGTGCCGGCGCACGGACACGGCAGCGGTCAGGCCCAGGTTCCTCAGGACGATGCCCTTGCATTGGGCCGCCTTGGCAGCGGGCTGGCGGGACTGCAGATCACCCCGTTGCACGCGGTGCAACTGGCCGGCGTATTGGCCCACGGACGCCGCGTCGAGCCCCACTGGATCGCCTCAAAGGGCATCGGGTCGGCCGGGCGGCCAGCGGCGCTGGGCGAACGGGTCCTGTCGGAGGCCCTCGCAGGCCAGCTCCGAGAGATGCTGGTCGATACCACCCGTCGCGGAACCGCCCGCCGGGCCTTCCGCACACGCAACGGTCGCCCGCTCCTGCAAGGTGTCGCCGTGGCCGGGAAGACCGGCAGCCTCAACGGCCAGGATCCGGACGGACGCTACGAGTGGTTCATCGGCGTCGCGCCTGCCGAGAACCCGCGCATTGCCGTGGCCACCGTCGCGGTGCAAGGCGACCTCTACTGGATGAGTGCGTCCCAGATGGCGGCTGAGATCTTCAAGGCCGCACTGTGCCCGCGTGGCGTCTGCCGTGTGGCGGCGCTCGACCGGCTGGATCCACCGCCCGTCCGTACCGCCGCGCGTTAGGCGCCTGTGCGATCGAGCTTCCAGACCACCAGGCCAGAGGTGATGAGGGCCGTGAAGCCCGTCAAGATCATCAGGCCGGTCAGCGCCGTGTAGTCGCCGGTTTCGACGAGCATGCCCGCGACGGCGGGACCCAATGCGCCACCGACCGCGGAAGCGCCGAGGCCGGCCGCCGTCCAACGCCCGGCAATGTCGATCGCAGCGCAGGCGCCCAGGAAGTAGGGAATGGCGAAGGCATAGCCGAACGCCCAGCCTGCATTCGCGCTGATATAGATGGCTTCGGTCCGCCCCTCGGTCAAACCCAGCACCGAGACGACGCTGATGATGATGGCGAGCGACAGGGGAAAGGTGCGGCCCCAG
The DNA here is from genome assembly GCA_029261815.1 of Deltaproteobacteria bacterium. Classification (GTDB taxonomy): domain Bacteria; phylum Myxococcota_A; class UBA9160; order UBA9160; family UBA6930; genus JAJDAP01. Next base: position 120,109 of record JAJDAQ010000069.1, on the reverse strand, counting down.
CGTGTCCCCAGCAAAGCGGCGGCTCCGGCACCGACGATCCCGGCGAGGCCGGTAGCGGCGAGGACCCCAGAGACGCCTGACACCGACATTCCCAGTTCCTTGCCGATGCGCTCGGTGAACGCCCAGATGGCGGTCTGACCGATGGCGAACGCGAACAGGGACACCATCAGCAGGATTCCTTCCCGACGGGCCGGAAGCAATTGGCCCGCTCGCGTGGTCGGCGGCGGTGTGGGGAGGTGCCGGATGAACGGAGCCAGCACGAGGGCAATCAGGAAACAGGCACCAAAAACGCCATCCGCGCCGAAGCGTTCGACCGAATGACCGATCGGGATGACCAGGATCGCGGCAGCCAGGGCGGCAGCAAGTCCTGTGGCAGCGAAGAGTCGTTCCGGATTCCGCGAACTCGCCGCCGCGGCGACACCGGCGGCCGCGGCCATTCCGGCGCCGGCGCCCAGCACGATGCGGAGCGCGGCCAAGGCAGGCCACGGCATCTCGATGATGGAGAGGAGCTGGGCCGAGAGCGCAAGCGCCAGGCCGACTCCGGCCACACGAACGCGAGATACGCGACCGATCCAGCCCGCTGAAAGAAGGGCTGAAATCGCGCCCGCCAGCAGCTCGGTCGACGCCAGCAAGGAAGCCGACTCGCCGCTGAAGCCCCGATCGTCGATCAATGCACCCACAATGAGTGGAACGAGTCCCGAAGCCAGGGATCGGGGAACTTCGGCCGCAACGACGGCGGCCCCGAGCAGGACCTCCGAGCGCGCGTTCAGGCGACGTTCCTTCACGATGTGGGAGAGGCCATGGCCAGGGTTATGGCACAGACCAGAGACATCGGCCCGCCTAACGAACCTTGGCGAGCGCGTCTCCGGGGCCACGGAGGTATCCCACGAACTCGCCAACGCCCCAGGAGGTGACGAACGCCAGAAGCAGCGGGATCGATCGCCAGAGCCAGTCTGTGTGCTTTCCCTTGGACAGGATGCGGGAGACCGTGCGGTAGAAGAGCACCGGCGGAAGGGCCAGTGCACCCGCGCCGTAGGCGAGTCGCGTCGAGAGCGGGGCATCAGTCACCCGTGCCCCCGCGAAGGCGCGCGCGAACAAGTAGCGCTGCGAGAAGTACTCGCCGAACGAATAGTGCTTCTTGTGGCCGACCACGATTTCAGGCTTGCAGATCAGCTCCGTGCCACCGGCTCGGATGGCCTCATGGAGACGGTCTTCCCAGCGCCCCTCGTCCAGTACGGACCGGTGCTGGTCGATCAGCGAGCGGCGGTAAACGATGTTGTTTCCGGTGAGCCACTCCACGGGCCCGGCCGGAATCGGCGGCAAACAGTGGCTGTACTCACACAGGAAGGCCGCCCAGTCGATCAACGTCTCCGTTGCGGCGTTCGCTACTGATCCGCCCACGACGTCATGCCCCTCGGCCAGTGCATCGAGCATCGCGCGCGCCCATCCCGGTGGGACCATGACGTGGTCCTCGATCATGCCGATCGCTCCAGCAGAGGCCTCAGCAAAGCCCCGGGCGCGCATCTGGGGAATCGTGGTGCCAGGCGGCACCGCGATGACGCGTGCCCATGGCGCGACAGTGCGGGCCGTATGCCTCACATGCTCCCCCAAGCGGTCGATCACCAGGACTTCGAGGTCCACGTCGGCGCGTTGAGCGTCCAGTGCGGCAAGGCAGTCGACGAGGTCGTCGACCTCGTTGACCGAGGGCACGATCACGCTGAGATCAGGCACGCGGGACTCCATTCTGGTTGGGGTTCGTCCGATGATGGATCGGCGGAAGGGGAGGTATTAGGTTCCTGCCCCGGGTCCGTTCCATCTCTTGTGGTCATGAAAAGGAGCAGGGTCGTGAAGTTCGTGCAGATCGGCGGCGGCGTCATGGGTGAGATGCGGGCGCGCGCGGTGTCGTCGCATCCAGATTGCACCCTGGTGGGCGTGGCCGATCCGAATACCGAGTCGGCCGAGAGGGCCGCAGGCTCGACGGGAGCCCGTGTCGTGGCGGACGCAGGGGAACTGTTGGCGGGCGATCATTGCGATGCCGTCATCGTCTCTACCCCGCTCCCGCTTCACGAGAAAATCATCCTCGACGCCCTGGCGGCCGGAAAGCACGTCCTCGTCGAGAAGCCGCTGGCAACCACGCTCGACGCGTGCACCCGTATCCACGAGGCCGCCGAGGCGTCGGGTTGTGCGGTGGCTGTCGGTTTCAACCATCGCTTCTACCCCTCGTTCGCCTACATGCAGCGCGTGATCGCCGAGGGCCGCATCGGCCGCGTCGACAGTGTCCGCGTGATGGGTGGCCACGATGGGCTCGCAAATTTCCGTCAGGACTGGATGTACAAATCCGAAATGTCCGGCGGCGGCGCCATGATGGACATCGGAATCCACATGACCGACCTCGTTCGCTTCATGGTCGGCGAGATCGACAGCGTGTTCGCGACGACCGGAAACGCGGTCTGGAACGTCGAAGGCAGCGAAGATCGCGCTCACGTCATCATGAATACGACGGCGGGCGCGTCGGTGCTGTACGAAGCGACCTGGAACGAGTGGAAGGGCTACGAGGTCTGGATGGAGGCGTACGGCGACCAGGGCATGATCCGGGCGCAGTATGGTCCCATGGTGAACGTCCTGATCACCCAGTCCCGGCCCGGCGCGGCGCGAAAGAAGGAACGCAACTTCTATCCCGAAGTCGTGCTGCGGGAGAAGCTGAAGGGTTGGGAAACCACGGCGCAGAAGTCATTCGAAGACGAACTCGCGCAGTTCCTGCGCCAGATCGCGGGGGAGCCGACATTGGGCGCATCGGATTGGGATGGTCTGCGTGCGGTCGAGATCGCGAATGCCGTCGTGGCATCGGGCGAACGCGGGGAACTCGTTCGTCTCAGCGCAGCGCCTGCATCCGGCGAATGATTGCAATTTCCGGCGCATTGATGCGTAGTCCAGCGCATGAGTGCGGAATCTGGCACATGACCGGAAGATCTGCGGAATGAAAGAGCCGTCGCCCACGCCCCAGCGTTCGGCCTGGGAGCTCATGCGCGATTTCTTCGCGCTATCGGGTGGGGAATTGTTCGCCAAGGTCGCGGGCTTCGTCGCGTTTGCGTGGTTGGCGCGGACACTGGCGCCCGAGTCCTACGGTCACGTCGAACTCGCCATCCAGCTGTCGATGATGGCGTCTCTGCTCGTCGATTTCGGACTGGGCCCGATCGGCGCGCGCGAACTCGCCGCGGATCCCGGGCGCGCGAGGGTGCTCGCCGCTTCGATTCCCGTGCTGCGTCTCGGCCTGGCGCCCGTGGCATACGCCTTCGTCTTCGCGGCCTCGGGGCTGCTCGATCTTGACGACGACGCCCGGCTGCTGGTTCGCGTTACCGGCCTGTCTCTCTTTGCGGGGCCATGGGTCCACAATTGGTTGTTCCAGGGGCTGGGCCGGATGCTCTGGGTCGCCGTCGCCCAGTTGATTCGTACTGGAAGCTTTGCGGTCCTCGTCCTCTTCTTCGTGCAGTCGCCCGACGACGTTCTTGCGGTTGGCGTCTTCGAGGCGGTCGCCGCATTCGCGATGAGTGCCTGGTTCGTGGTTGCGCAGCTCAGGACCATTGGCGGTCTTTCCCTGCTGACCGAGACCTCGGAGCTCCGACGACTCCTGTCCGAGGCGTGGCCCGTAGGCGTGAGCCGGATGCTATGGGCGCTCTATCAGTACGTTCCCACGGTGTTGGTCAGTCAGATCGTGGGTGGCGCCGAGGTCGCCTGGTTTGCCGCTGCACACCGCCTCGGCACCAGCCTCGGCAGCTTCGTTGCTCTCTACCACTTCAACCTCTATCCGCAGTGGGCGTCTGCCGTGGGCGAGGGCGCGGCGGCGGTTCGTCGGCTCGCGGACACATCGTTCCGGCTGACGGCGTGGCTCGGTGTCTGGGGCGGGATGACGGGCGTGCTTCTCAGCGTCCCGCTCTGTCAGCTCGTCTTTGGCGAAAGCTATGCAGCATCCGGCCCCGTCTTCGCCATAGCGATCTGGACCGTGCCGATTTCATTGTTGAGCGCGCATCCGCGGTTCGCCTTGATTTCCGCCGGCGAGCAGCGGGCGGAGCTCGCATCGAACGCAGCGGGTGCCTTCGTCGCGATCGTGGGCGGTGCCGTCGCGGTCACCCTTGCTGGCGCGGAGGGCGCGGCGGTCTCGCTCGTGCTCGGGGCCCTCGCAACGTGGCTAGTGGCTCACGTCCAATGCATGCGGCGGCTTGTGACGATGCCGTCGCTCGGCCCCCTGGTGCGGCCCGGTATTCTCGCGGCTGGCATCGGCGCCGCCGTATGGCAACTCTTCGATCCGGGTTGGATTCAGGGCCTGGCCGCGTTCGGCGCCTTCGCGGTGTTTGCGCCTCTGGTCGATCCCGCACTGTGGAGAGACGCGCGCGCGTTGGCGCTGCGAGGGCGGGTCGGATGACGGGCATTCCCGAGATTCCCGGAAGCGACCCGAACGCCCGAGGCGGACTCGCGCTGGTCGGCTTGCTGGTCGCTGGAACGGCGCTGCGCGCTTTCGGCCTCGGCGGCGATCTCTGGCACGACGAACTCTTTACCTGGCTCGACCTGATCCAGCTTCCGCTACTCGACCTCTGGCAGACCTACCCGGATGACAATCAGCACCTGGTCTACTCGCTCGCGGCACGCGTCAGCGTCGTGTTGTTCGGTGAGACGCCGGCGGCGATTCGTCTCCCTGCGCTCATCTTCGGTGTTGGCAGCTTGTGGGCGACCTATCGGCTGGGCATTGCGACGATGTCGCGGTCGCACGCGCTGCTGGCGACGGCGTTGTTGACCTTCTCCTACCACCACGTTTGGTTCTCTCAGAACGCGCGCGGCTACACGGCATTGCTATTCGCAAGCATCTTGTCCGCCGATCTCTTGTTGCGCGGATTCAGGAACGACCGTGCTCGGGACTGGGTTCTCTACGCTGTGACATTGGCGCTCGGGATGGGCGCCCACTTGACGATGGTTTTCGTCGCGCTGGCGCAGGGCTTCGTGGTGCTCGGTTTCCTGGCGCAGCCGGTTACCCGGAAGGTTGCGGTCCGCGCGCTCGGCGCACTGACGCTGGGCGGCGTCTTCACGCTTGCGCTTCACGCGCCCCTGATGGGCGAACTCATGGATTTCTACCTTCAACCGAGTGCAGGGGCGACGACGGCCGACGTCGAATGGAAGAGCCCACTCTGGCTCGTCAACGAAGCGATCCGGAGTTTCGGCGTGCCGCTGGCGGTAGGCTGGACGGCCGCGCTCGTGGCCGCGGTTCCGATGACCTGGGGCCTCTTTGGACTCGGGCGCCGCTCGCCAGCAGCCGCCGTCGTGTTCGTCCTGCCCGCAGTGCTCGGTTTCGTTGCCCTGGTCCTGCTCGAGCGAAACTTGTGGCCGCGCTTCTTCTTCAATTCCTTTGGGTACATCGCGCTGCTTGCGGTGAGTGGGATCGGTGGGCTCGTCGCCGCCCTTGCGGCGCGGCTCCGAGCGCCGGAGTGGCTCCCGACGGCGGCGCTGGTCGCCATCGTGGTGGTGAGCGCAGCGACCGTTCCGCGGAACTATCTGCTGCCGAAGATGGACTACAGCGGCGCGCGCGACTGGGTCGAAGGCCAGGCGACGGACGGAGATGTGGTGGTCGCACTCGACCTCGCAGGCCACGCCTACTCGCGTTACTACGCGCCCCAGTTCGCGACGGCAGATTCGATCGACGAACTCCGCGCCGTGGCTTCCCAAGAGGGCGACACCTGGATCATTTACGCGTTCGGGGGCTATATCGAGGCGCGCGAGCCGGACTTGTGGCGGGAACTGCTGACCTTCGAAGAGGCAAGAGCATTCCATGGAACGCTAGGCGGCGGAACCCTCATCATTCGCCGCGCGCCGGTCGGGACACCGGCGCTAGTCCGCTGACGTTCCGCGTGCCGTGACGTAACCGGTCGTTTCGCCGACCGACCACACGAGATTCATTAGAACCAGGACCGGGAGGCAGCGCAGGAATTCGGTCTTGTGCTGCCCACGCTCCCACGACACACGGAATTGGCGCCACAGGAAGACTGCGGGCAGCAATAGTGCGCCGAGTGCGAAAGCACCGCGTTGGCCAGGCGAGACCTCCTGCGCGCGACGTCCGGCATACAGTCGCGACCAGGCGAATCGTTCGCGCAGTGCGTCCCCGAGCGAAAGGTCTCTCCGGTCGACGGCCACGACGAGACGTGGCGTGAGCCAGAGCCGCTCGCCCCGAGACCGCAGTGCGTCGTGCAGCCGTGTCTCGTGGTACTCCTCACGCCAGACGTCGACGGCCTCGAGGGCGCGTCGTTTGTAGGAGACGTTCACGTCGGTCACGAAGTGTGCGGGTCCTTCCGGCAGCGGGTTCTGGTAGCGGCCGGCATCCATGAAGAACAGGGCCCAGTTGATGGCGCGATCACGCCCGCACGTGATCGCGCCCCCGATCACGACGGCGTCGGTTTCACGGTGTGCGCGCACGATTTCGGCGCACCAGTCAACGGCCGGCCGCGACCATTCGTCAGTCAGTGCGATGATGTCCCCACGCGCCGCAGCCAATGCCGCCGCGCGTCGTCGGTCGATGGCCAGGTGCGCGATGCCAGGGTCGTCGGATTGCCCGAGTTCGGCGGTGCCTTCGACCGGGACGAAGTGCACGTCCGGATGCGCGGCTCGCAAGGCGTCAACGCCTGCGACCGAGTCGTCGATGGGCACGACCACCTCGAACGGAGGCGCCCCTTCCTGGGCTGCCATCGCCTCGAGGGCGGTGGCCAGGAACTCGCCGCGCGAAACGGGCGCGATCACGACGCTCAGCGGGAGTGACGTCACTTCGAAAGGAACGCCACCACGGTTTCGGCGACCACTTCCTGTTGCGCGGGGAGGAGTTCCGGAAAGACCGGAATGGCCAACGTCTCGAGCGACGCGGCTTCAGATTCCGGCAGGTCTCCTTCGCGGTAGCCGAGGGACGCGAAGCAGGGCTGCACGTGGAGCGGCTTCGGGTAGTAGACGGCGTTGCCGATTCCGCGCTCGTTCAGATGGTCGCGAAGGGGGTCCCGCCGGTCGGCCGGAACGCGGATCACGTACTGGTTGTAGACATGTCGCGCGCCTTCGGGCGCCGGGCACGGCGTGCGTAAGGGCAGCCCGCCGTCGCTGAACGGCGTCCCTGAAGGGGCGGCACCCGCTGCGGCGAACAGCGCGTCGTAGCGCGCCGCATTGGCGGCACGCGCAGTATTCCAAGCATCGAGGTGAGGGAGCTTTACGCGCAGGATTGCGGCCTGAAGCGAATCGAGGCGCGAGTTCATGCCGACTTCATCATGGAAGTACTTCGTTGCCGCGCCATGTGCCCGCAGGCTGCGGAGGCGTTGCGCGGTTTCCTCGTCGGGCGCAGTCAACAGGCCGCCGTCGCCATAGGCGCCCAGATTCTTGGCGGGGAAGAAGCTGAAGCAGGTCAGTTCGCGGCTTCCCATCGGCTGACCATCGGCAAAGTGCGAGCCGATCGCCTGTGCCGCGTCGTGGATGATCGGGATACCGGCATCGCGGGCCACCTGTTCGACGGCCGTGTCGCACGCCTGACCGAAGAGGTGCACCGGAATCACCGCCTTGATGTCCTGGACCCCATCGATTGCCGTTGCGAGATTTTCGGCCGAGAGGTTGTAGCTGGTCGGGTCGATGTCGGTGAAGACGATGCGCGCGCCAAGCCGGTCGATGGCGCCCGCTGTCGCGAAGAACGTGTAGCTCGGGCAAACGACCACGTCGCCGGGGCCGACGTCGAGGGCGCGCAATGCCAGGATGAGAGCATCGGAGCCGGATGCGCAGCCGACGGCGTGGGAAGCGCCGGCGTACTTCGCGACTTCGGCTTCGAGATCCGCGACTTCGGGTCCGAGAATGAAGCGTTGGTCCGACAGTACGCGTGCGATCGCCGCCGTGATCTCACTCTCGATCGTGGCGTACTGCAGGCGGAGGTCGAGGAGCGGGACGGGGTCGGTACTCACGCGGAGCCCTCCAGTTCGGCATAGCGAACGACGTCGAGTGAACCTTCGTGGATGACGTAGCTGCTCCCGCAGCGGGCGCACTCCGCCGGGCCGAGGGTTCGGGGCAGGCTCTCGCCACATCGGCACGCCCAACCGATGCGCCGCGCCGGCGAGCCGACGACAAGTGCGTGGTCGGGGACGTCCTTCTGGACCACGGCGCCGGCGCCGACGAAGGCGTAGGCGCCCACGTCATTGCCACACACGATCGTGCAGTTGGCGCCCAGGCTCGCGCCGCGTCCGACGCGCGTCGGCGCGAATTCGTCCTTCCGCGAGATGAAGGCGCGCGGGTGAATCACATTGGTGAAGACCATGGACGGTCCACAGAACACGTCGTCTTCCAGGACGACGCCGTCATAGAGCGACACGTTGTTCTGGACCTTGCAGCCATTGCCGATCTCGACCGTGGCGGCGACGCTGACGTTCTGGCCAAGCGAGCAGCCACGTCCGATTCGGGCGCCTGCGAAGACATGCGTGAAATGCCAGATCGCAGTGCCTTCGCCGATCTGGCAGGGGTCGTCCACGACGGCGGACGGGTGGATCTTCACACCCGGATGCGGGGTCTCGGTCATCGCGCGGACTCTCGTCGATGGAAAATGGGCGGTTTCGGGCCGGCTCCGGGCTCAACCCCGTCGCCTGCCGTGCCGATGAATGCGGCTTGCCCCGTGGGGAACCTGTTCGATGTCCAGGGAACGAAACAGCGGCCCGACGGTAACGGATCGGCGCCGGAATGCCTCGGTGTGGCGGTTACCTAGAGATAGGGATCCCGGGCCCAAGGCCATTGCGCCCCGCGGGGACATTCGCGAGCGTTTTCATACGGGGCCGGGCCGGATGGAGGGGCGGAAGACGTGAAGGAGACCGACACGCGAATGGCGCCGTCCGTCGTTTCGATCTGCGTCGGAGAGCCGCTGCTCCGCTGGCTCCCTGAGGTCCGGTACACGCTCGACACTGTGCTCGCGATCGCCGGTTACGCGACACGTTGGGTGCGCGGCGATGCGTTGCAGGGCGTCGACATCTTCTACGGCCCAGCGAACGCGGGAACGGCACGCCACATCACCATCCCCTGGTCGGGTCGCGCCTTCGATGCGGCGGCCGACGAAGAACCGACCGGCTGGGTCCTGCACGACGGCTTGCCCGTACTGGGCTTCGCGGGCGAACAGATCACGCCGCCGGTCGTGGTGGACGGTTGCATGCGGCACGGGACGGATGCCGTGTACGCGGCCTTCTGGTCGTTGTCCGGTGCGCGGGAATGCCACTATCCCCGGGACCGCGTCGACAATCTCTCGCTGGAGGGCTCCTTCCTGCGAACTAGCGACCTGGCCGGTCGTCCCTGGGTCTCGCTGTGGGCGGCCGCACTGCGGGAAAGACTCGAAGCGGCGGGCCTACCTTCCCTTCGATTCTCTGACGACAAGAGTGGCATCGCCCTCTCGCACGACGTCGACTACCCGGAGATCGTGCGCGGGATCGAGCTGCTCCGCAGGCCGCGCCTGGCGCGCCAGATCCTCTCTGCGTCGGATCCGTTCTGGTGCTTCGACCAGTGGTGCGAACTGTCGTCGACGCTGGGTTCCGCTTCGACTTTCTACTTCATGGCGCGCCGCGGGTCGTTGGTTCGTTATGCCACCGGGGATCCGGATGCATTCTACGAGGTCGATTCGCCGCGTTACCGCAGCCTCATCGCCGGGCTACTCGAACGGGGTTGTGAGATCGGCCTGCACGCGTCGTTCCGCTCAAGCGATGAGCCTGGCCGATTTGCTGAGGAGAAGGCTCGGATCGAGTCCGTCGTCGGCGCCCCGATCGCGGGAAATCGTCAGCACTACTGGCGACTTCGTCCAACGGCGCCCCACGACACGCTCGACGCATTGGCCCGCGCCGGCTTCACCTATGATTCGTCGCTCGCATTTGAACGCATGCCGGGTTTCCGGCGGGGGACCTGTCATCCCTTCCAGCCATGGCACCCGGGTCGGCGCGAGGCGGTGGATCTGATCGAGATCCCGCCCGCTTGGATGGACGATCATTACGACGGGCGTCTGGCAGACACCGGAATCGAGTCCCCGGAAACCCATGCGCGACAGCTCCTCGAGGATGTCCACGACAGCGGCGGTGTCGCCGTTCTCGACTACCACGTACGCGGCATGAACGAAGCGTTCTTCCCCCGCTGGGGCCGCTGGCTGCGCGGGTTCCTGCCCGGTGCCCGTCCGGCCGATATGGTCGGAACGACCCCGGGGCGAGTGGCGGATGCGTGGCGCGCCCATCAGAAACGACTGGCCGCCATTGGGTCGGTGGAATTGGAGACGACGGTTTGAGTGTGCGCGTCGAAGCGCTGACCCCCCGCCACGAAGCCGAGTGGGGATCCTTCGTTGCCGAACAGGCGGAGGCCGGTCTCTATCAGGGCCTCGCATGGAAGCGCGTCACGGAAGAGGCCTTCGGCCATACCGCGCGACATCTGTGCGCGATCGATTCCACCGATGCAGTCGTGGGAGTGCTGCCGTTGTTCGAAGTGACGGGCCTGTTCGGTCGTCGCCTCGTTTCGGTCCCGATGCGCGATCGCGGCGGCGTGGTCGCCACGAGTGATGAAGCCGCCCATGCCCTGTTGAAGGCCGCACGCGATCTCGCGGATTCGTCACACGCGAAGTATCTCGAGATCAAGCGCCTCGATCCGATGCCGGAGGCCTGGACCGCGGGCGCCGATTGGAAAGTCGGCAGTGGTTGGGTCACGACCCAGGTCGATCTCACGCCCGGACACGACGCGGTCTGGGGCGCCCTGAATCGCAAGTCACTGCGTTGGTCGATCAACAAGGCGCGCAAGAACGGTGTGGAGATCAGGTCGGATACGAGCCTGGAAGGGATGCGGGCATTTCACGAACTCTTCGTGAAGACGCGCTGTCGCATGGGCATCCCACCGTTTTCCTGGGACCTCTTTGCGGCCATCCACCGACATATCGTAGAGCCCGGCCTCGGCGAGTTGCTGTTGGCGCATCACGACGGCGCGCCGGTCCACGGCCTCATCAGTTTCTACTCGAAGAAGCGCTTCGTCCCGGCCTACGCCGCGCCCCAGTACGTCACGCAGAAGCTCTACGCGAACGAGCTGATTTTCTGGACCTCGATGGAACGTGCATTGGCGGGCGGCTTCGAGACCTATGACTTCGGCGCGGACTCGGAACGCCAGGAGAGTCTGCTCTTCTTCAAGAGCCGTTGGAATGGCGTGCAACGTCGAATGCACTGGCACTACTACCTGCCCGATGGCGGGGATGCGCCCGACTTCGATTCGAGCGGTCCGCGCTACGACCTGGTGCGTTCGGTGTGGAGCAAACTCCCGCATGTCATCGCGCGTCCGCTCGGTGCCTACGTGACGCGGCAACTGAGTTGATGGACCGACTGCGTCGCTGGGCTGCGAATGCTGACCTCCGGATCACGGCGCCGCTCGTGTTCGTGGCGTACCTCGCGATTCTCCCGGGCCTCGGCTGGGGGATTCCGCATGTGAACCACCCGGACCGTTTGCATGGCTGGGGAAACGACGATCAGGTGCCGATGGCGACGTTGGCCGAGATGCACGACTCGCTCTTTGGGTCGCCACCCAACCGGAACTACGCCTACCCGTTGGGCCAGCATCTCGTCTGGGCCGCGTTCTATGCCCCCGTCATGGCCGCCGTCTATGCGACGGGCGGCATCGAGTCGCCGAGTGGGGAGTTCCCATTCGGTCTCGAAGACCCGGTTGGGACCGTCCGGTTGCTTTCCTGGGTAGGCCGCGGCGTCAACGCAACGATGGCCGTGATCGCCATCCTGGCCCTCTATGCGGCGGGCCGCTGCATGGGTTCGCGCGCCGGTGGCGCAGTGTCAGCGGTGGGACTGCTGCTGACGTTTCCATTCCTCTACTACGCCCGCGCCGGCAATCCGGACGCGGGGGTCCTGATGTGGACATGCGTCGGATTGGCGGCGACCGCCTGGATCCTGCGCGACGGGTACAAGCGACTTCCCGGCTGCCTGCTGGGAGCCGCCATCGCGGCCGCGAGCGGAACCAAGGAACAATCGCTCGGATCGTTCTTTCTGGTCGTTCCCGTGCTGCTCAGCATCGCGCTGCTGGCCAGGAGCGAGCGACCGCTGCGCGAGCGCGTGGTCGACATCCTCTGGTCAGGCGCGGTCTTCGCCGGCGTCTTCGTGCTCTGGCACGGAATCTGGCTCGACCCCGAGCGTTTTCTGAAGCATCTGGAACTGCTGGTTGCGGCGGGCTCGGGCAGCGTCGGTGGCCCTGGCTACCTGCGCCACCCGGGCGGCCTTGCGGGACAATGGCAGCAGACGGTGGATCTGTTCTTCCATCTCTCGGACGCCATGACCTGGGCCTGGCTCGCAGTGTCGGCTGCCGGCATCGCGTTCGTGGCGCGAACCCGGCCCCGCTTCCTCGTCCTTGGGCTGAGTGCCGTCGGTTTCTTCTACATGCTGCTTCTCGTGGGCTTCAGTCGAATCCACTACGTGCTCGCGCTCGCCGCAGTCCTGTACCTGTTCGCCGGGCAGCTGGCCGGCCATTTCATCGATCAGTCGCGCTGGAGCACCGCGGCGCTCGCAGTGGTCGCGGCCTTGCTCGTCGTTCCGACCCTTCGCGCGATCGACCTGACCCATGATATGCGCAATGACAGCCGCCACGCGGCGACCGAGTGGCTTGAGGATCGAATGGTGGCCGGAGAGCGCGCGGCCTATTTCGGGGCAGCGTTGAAGCTCCCCCACCTGCCCGATGGTGTCGGCCTGGTGCAGGTCGAATACGCGGCAGACGCCGCCCCGACCCTCGAGCGAGAACGTCCCGAGTGGTTGTTGCTCGGGCCCGAGGACACGGACGAGTATCGACAACGTGTGCAGTGGCGCGAAGGGCCCCTTTCCATCCACAGCCCCTATCTCCCTCATGACGAATACCTGCGACTTGCTCGCGAGGGCTCCGGCTACCGCCTCGTGGCCCAGTTCCAGTCGCCGCGTCTGTTGCCCTGGTTGCCGCGCCCCTTCCTGACCTATGCGACGGTGAATCCCCCGGTCCAGATCTTCGTGCGCGAGGACCTGGCGCTTGGGCTTCCGGCGCTGACGCCATGGAAAACGGCTCCCCACTACCCGAAGCCTGGTCGTCTGAACGAGCCGTGGCCGCTTGCGCTGCGTGGCCAGGAGTCCTGAGCCGTGCGCGTCCTCTTCGTTGGAAGTGAGCTGAACCCGCTTTCACTCGCGGTCTTCGCGGCACTCGCGGAAGCCAGAAAGTTCGAGCTTGGGTTACTCGCGAGCCAGCCCGTGCGTCGAGGGTTCTGGAAGACCTTGCAACGCACCTGGCGCAACGATGGGCCGGGCACGATCTGGCGGGGTGGCTGGCGTCTGGTTCGCGCCCGCACACGGACGGGGCTTCGCGCCGTGGGGATCCCGCTCCAAGGGGCCGCGTCGCTGAACGAGGCCGCACAGACCCTGGGTGTCCGCATCGTTCCGGGAGCGAGCATCAATGCTCCCTCGACGCGCAAAGCGATCGCGGACTTCGCGCCCGATGTACTGCTCATCGCGGCTTTCGATCAGATCCTCAAGCCGGCGGTGCTGGCGATTCCGCGACTGGCCTGTGTGAATGTCCACCCATCTCTTTTGCCGGCGCGCCGGGGCTCAAACCCCTACTACTGGGCGGTGAGACACGGCGATTCCCGTAGCGGCGTTACGTTTCACCTGATCGACGAAGGTATCGACACTGGCGACCTGCTCGCGCAGGAGGGCTTCGACATCGCCGAGGGAAGCGACGAGCGCACGCTGCTTCGGCAGTCGGCCGAACTTGCCGCACGCATGACCCCGGACGTGTTGAGCGGGCTCCTGGATGGCACCCTCACGCCGTGGCCCCAGCCCGCGGCGGGCGCGAGCTATGACCCGAAACCGCCGCGCGGAGGCTCGCGCCTGTGAGTGATCTCCAAGGACGCCTTGGACGTTTGGCCCTGGCCCAGGTTCCGCGCCTGCTCGCCACGCTCGACCGGGAACCTGCCTCAGAGTCCTTCGGTAGCTTCGACCGCGACTACTGGGGATGGAAGCTACGCGACTTCCCGGTCACGATGCTCCAATACGCGGTGGTGCCGCTGGCGCGCCTCCATCAGGGCGCGATTCCGGACAGCTCCTATGTCGGAAGTGAACGGCTTGCTAGTTGGATAGAAGGCGCTGTCCAGCGAATCCTGTTGACACAGCGACGCGACGGAGGGTTCGACTCTGTCGCACCCAATGCGGCCGACCACGGTGTGACGATGGCGATGGCGTTTGCGCTCATCGAAGCGGCGCCGGTGGTGGATGCATCGCTGTCCGGCACGATCGACGCAGCGGTTCGCAAGGCGGCCGAGTTTGGCCTTCGAAGCGAAGAAGACTACGCGTTCATCTCGAACCACCAGGCCCTGGTGGCATACGCGTTCGCGCGCGTCGCGGACCGACTCGGTGACGGGCGCTTCGAGCGCGCATCGGACGAGATCGTCGAGCAGATCCTGGCGCGGCAGTTCTCCGACGGGCCCTTCGAGGAGTACGGAGGGGCCGACCCCGGATATGAAACGCTCGGCCTCTTCTACCTCGCACTGCTCTGGAGGCGGAAGCCGTCGGACCTGTTGCTCTCGGCACTTCGGAGTTCAGTGCACTTCCTGGCCCATTGCGTGCACCCGGACGGGAGTGTCGGCGGTGTCTACGGAAGTCGACACACACATGTGTTCCATCCGGGCGGCCTCGCGCTGTTGGCCGCCAAGATACCGGAGGCCGCCGCGATCCTGGCATTCGTGACACAGCGGTTCGACGGTCATGCCGTCACCACGCTCGACATGGTGGACCCGCTGAACCTGCCACCGTTGTTGCATGGCTATGTCGAAGCCGCGACGGTCGAGGATTCGAATCGGGCGCTGCCGGCGCTTCCGTGTGAGGCGCTGCGGGGTCAGATCGACTTTGACCGGGCGGGATTGCACGCGGTCGGGACGCAGGCCTACTACGGCGTCGTTTCGTCGGCGAAGGGCGGCGTCTGTCGGTTTCATGATCGAGACGGCCGGCTGCTTCACCAGGACGCCGGATGGCTGTTGTGGGAGGGCAAGACGCGCTGGGCATCGCAGCGACTTGGCGTTGCGGAGCCCGGAGAAGTCACCGAAGAGTCGGGCCTACGCTGCAGAACGCACTTCACGCGGGTCGACCTTCCAATGCCGACGCCGTTTCGTTTCCTGTTACTCCGCATCGCCAATCTCACGGTCTTTCGCATTCCGGCGCTCGCGACGCGGATACGGGGCTGGATCGTGGGCCGACTGATCACGCACATAGAGCACGGCCCGCATCGTCTGGAGCGAAAGTTCCGCTTCGGTTCGACCGAAGTGGAGATTCTTGATCGTGTTGTTTCCACCTCTTCAAAGGGGTTCACGCGTGCGCAAGTCGTACGCGAATTCACTTCCATTCACATGGGTTCCGCTCGATACTTCCATCCTTCCGAACTCGACGTCACCGCGACGCCGGACACGGCCACTCTCCACGCGGAACTCGTCCGTGGGGGAGCGGTCACTCATCGGACGTGCTTCGGGCCCGGAGCGCATCCGGGGTCGAGTCCCGGAGATGGCGACGGCGAAGCCCCGGCTCAACGCAACGGGGCCACCACGACCACGGAGATCCTGAAATGATTTGGGTAATGCTTCCGGCGTTCAACGAGGAGCTGGCACTGCCGCCCCTGCTCGAACGGATCGACAGTGTGCTGGCATCAGCCCAGCTGCCGTACAGAGTCGTCGTCGTGAACGACGGGAGCTCGGACGACACCGCGCGTCTCGCAGACGAGCTCAAGCAGCGGTATCCGGTCGACACGATCACGCATCGGTACAACCGGGGCCTGGGCGAGACCGCGCGCGATGGCTTCGAGTACGTGGCCGACCATGGCTCGCCCGAAGACATCGTCGTGCGCATGGACTGCGACGACACGCACGACCCAAGCTACATCCTCGCGATGAAGGAGAAGATCGACGCGGGCTACGAAGCCGTGATCGCATCTCGTTATGCGCCGGGCGGCGGACAGGTGGGCGTCGATTGGTACAGACGAACGCTCAGCCGCGGTGCCAACTTGCTGATGAAGGTCGTCTTTCCGATGAAGGACATTTGGGAGTACACCTCGGGTTTTCGCGGCTACCGCGTCAGTCTCATCCAGGACGCACTCGCCATCTACGGCAACAAGTTCATCGACTTGAAGGGCCTGGGCTTCACCGGCACCGTCGAGAAGATCATCAAACTCAAGATGATGAAGGCGCGGGTCGCCGAGATCGGCTTCGTGCTGCGCTACGACCGCAAGCCTTCAGATTCGAAGGTCGCCACGTCAATCACCACGATGGGTTACTTCGTGCTGATCGCGAAGTACATTCGTCCCTGGGGTGCGGAAGGCAAGCGCTGGCAAGAAGCCGCGGCCGAGCGCGCGAAGCGCGTCTACGCGGATGATGGCACGCTTCGCGAACCCGCAGCCGGCGCTGGCAACGACTGATGTGTGGCATCGCCGGTATCATCCATCGGGATCCCACTGGGCGCCCCGATCGCGATGCGCTCGAACGCATGGTGCATAGCCTCAACCATCGGGGACCCGACGATCGTGGGATCTACCTCGACGGCCCAGCTGCACTCGGACACGCGCGACTCTCGATCATCGACATCGAGTCGGGCAAGCAGCCGATGGGGAACGAGGACGGCTCGATCCAGATCGTCTTCAACGGCGAGATCTACAACTACCTCGAACTGCGTCGCGAATTGCAGCAGCGGCACCAGTTCAAGACCCACTCGGATACCGAAGTCCTCGTCCATCTCTATGAAGAGCACGGCGAGGCGATGCTCGATCGCCTGAATGGGATGTTCGCGTTCGCAATCTGGGACAGCCGAAAGGGTCGGCTCTTCGCGGCCCGTGACCGCGTGGGGATCAAGCCCTTCTACTGGCACTTCGACGGGAAGCAGCTCTCGTTCGCGAGCGAGCCGAAGGCGCTCTTCTCCGGTGGGTTGGCGACTCCTTCGACCGACCCCGAGGGTCTCGAGCAGTACCTCTACTTCCAGTTCTGCTTGCAGGAGCGCACGCTCTTCAAGGACGTCCAGAAGCTCGAGCCCGGGCACACCCTCTCGTTCTGCCCCGGCCGTGACAAGGCGCCGAAGATCGACCAGTACTGGGACTTCCGGTGGGATGTGGACACGCACCACACCGCCGATTGGTACAGCGAGCAGCTCATCCTCTTGCTGCAGGACTCGGTCCGGCTGCGCCTACGCAGCGACGTGCCCGTGGGGGCGCACCTCTCCGGCGGGATGGACTCGTCGACCGTCGTCTGCCTCGCTTCCGAGCCGTACGGCGGAGACTTCCACACCTTTACCGGCGGGTTCGGCGACGGACCGCAGTACGACGAAACCGCATACGCCAAGGCGGTGGCCGAACACGTGGGCTCCGTCCACCACGAGGTCTGGCCCACCGCTCTCGAGTTCGCTGATGCGATGCCCAAGCTCGTCTACGCAATGGACGAGCCCGCGGCGGGTCCCGGCCTCTTTCCGCAATACTGCGTCTCGAAGCTCGCTCGCGAGCACGTCAAGGTCGTGCTTGGCGGCCAGGGTGGCGACGAACTCTTCGGCGGTTACGCGCGCTACCTGGTCGCGTACCTCGAACAGGTCCTGAAGGGCGCGATCTTCGACGACGTCGAGCCGGGCAACTACGTCGTCGGCTGGGACAACATCCAGGCGAACCTGGGCCTCCTGAAGAACTACCGACCGATGTTGCAGTCGTTCTGGAAGGACGGGCTCTTCGACAGCATGGACCGGCGCTATTTCCGGCTGATCGGGAGAGCCGAGGACGCCAAGTCGCTCTACCAGCCCGAGATCTGGAACGAGGACAGCCAGGACCGAATCTTCGGCGCCTTCCAGCAGACCTGGGAGCATCCGGATATCGAGTCCTACTTCAACAAGATGACGCAGTTCGACTTGAAGACGCTGCTGCCGGCACTTCTCCAAGTCGAGGACCGGACCAGCATGAGCGTTTCGCTCGAGAGTCGCGTTCCGCTCCTCGATCATCGCATCGCGGAGCTGATTACACGAATGCCGCCTAGCATCCGGTTCCAGGGTGGCGATACGAAACGTGTCTTCCGCGAAGCCGTGAGCCGCTTGCTGCCTTCTGTGGTCCTCGAGCGCAAGGACAAGATGGGCTTTCCCGTCCCGCTGGCGGAATGGGTACGCGGACCGCTTCGGGACTTCATCGCCGACCATCTGTTGTCGGACCGCGCGCGTCAGCGTGGCATCTATGACATGAAGGCGGTCGAGGATCTCGTGAGCGCAGAGCGGCCGTTCGGCCGCCAGGTCTGGGGCCTTCTCAACCTCGAGCTCTGGCATCGCGCCTTCATCGATGGAGACCGTCCCGTCGGGGGCGTGTGATGGAGGCCGCGAGCACATCCGCGGCGGATCCCAAGCCGTCCGCCGGATGGACCGCATGGCTTCGCTTCGGCGTCGCAGCGGTGTTGCTCGTCTACCTGGTGCGGTCGGCCGGCATCGATTGGTCGTCCTTCGGCGGGTTTCTGGATCGGCCAGCGCTGCTGTTGGGCGTCGCCGCAATGCTCGGAACCACGGTCTACTTCACAGCAGTGCGTCTTCCGGTCCTGTTGGGGGCCGCGGGTTTCTCTCTGGGGACCCGAGAGGCGGTCCAGCTCTCCCTGATCGGGATGTTCTTCGGACTCTTCCTGCCAGGTAGTGCAAGCGGCGACGCGGCCAAGATCTACTACACGGTTTCCAAACAGGAACGCGGAACGCGGGCCGAGCTGGCCACGATCGTGTTGCTGGATCGCGCGATCGCGATGTGGGCGTTGTTTGCGATGCCGTTTCTGGCCGCGCCGTTCTTTACCTCCGAGGTGGCATCGAGCGGCGTATTCCAGACGCTGCTCGTCTTCTGTGGCGTGGTCTTCGGCGCGGGGACGTTGGTCCTGGCGGCGGTGTTCTTCGTCCCGATCGGCTGGATCGATGCGCTTCGCAACGTGATCCGTTGGGAGCTGCCGTGGCGGATCGTGCTCGCGGTGCGCGAGTTTCGGCGCTCGCTCGGAGCCGTCGCCGTGGCGTTCGGCCTGTCCGTCGTGGCGCACAGCGCCGCGATTGCGACGACCGCGGTCGTGGCCGCCGCCGTGGCGCCCAGCAGCCTGAAGGCCGAACTCGCTCTGGTCGTTCCGCTTGGGTTCGTGGCGAACGCGATTCCGCTTACACCGGGGGGACTTGGTGTCGGCGAGCTGGCATTCCATAGACTCTTTGATTCCGTCGGGATGACTGGCGGCGCCGAAGTCGCCATCGGATGGCGTGTCGGTGTCATGGCCGCGGCATTGCTCGGTGGGTGGATCTACGTCCGGGGTTTCCGAGGCGGGGTCCGAGCGAAAGAAGCTTCCGGAGGTTCGGAATGAGAGTCGCCACGATCGTGGGCGCGCGTCCCCAGTTCATCAAGGCGGCCCCGCTGTCGGCGGCACTGTCAGCGGCGGGCCACGAAGAGCTGCTGATCCACACGGGGCAGCACTACGACGCCGCAATGTCGGATGTGTTCTTCGATGAGCTCCCGATCCGAACGCCGGACGTGAATCTGGAGGTCGGTTCCGGCGCCCCCGGGAACCAGGTCGCCGAAGTGCTTCAGCGGACCGAGGCAGTTCTGCTCGAGGAACGGCCCGACGTGGTCGTCGTCTTCGGCGATACGAACTCGACGCTCGGTGGCGCGTTGGCTGCTCGCAAGGCCGGCTGCCCGCTGGCCCACGTCGAGGCCGGATTGCGTTCATGGAACCGCTCGATGCCGGAGGAAGAGAATCGCGTCGTCACCGATCACCTCTCGGATCTGTTGCTCTGCCCGACGCCGACGGCGCTGGAGAACCTGGAGCGTGAATCCCTGCGCGACCGTGCTCTCCACGTTGGCGACACGATGTACGACGCCGTTCGTCAGTTCCTGCCGATCGCCCGCGAACAAAGCACGATCTTGACCGAGCTTGGCCTCGAGCCTGGCGGCTATTTCCTCGCGACGATCCATCGCAACTACAACACCGACGACCCCGTGATCCTCGGTCGCCTGGTGCAGGCGCTGGCGTCGCTCGACCTGCCGGTGGTCTTTCCCGTCCATCCGCGCACGCGAAAGAACCTCGCGATCCAGTCGCGTACCGATGATGGGGTCGATCGGATTCGTGCGATCGAGCCCACGTCCTACCTCGACACCTTGCTCCTCGAGGCCGAAGCCTGCGCCGTCTTGACGGACTCCGGTGGGATGCAGAAGGAAGCGTTGTTCGTCGAGACGCCTTGCATCACGCTTCGCCCCGAAACCGAATGGGTCGAAACGGTCGAGAGCGGCTGGAATGTACTGGCGGGCTCGGACCCCGAGAAGATTCTCACCGCCGCGAAGGGTCTCCTGAAGCCGGAGAAGAAGCCCGACGTGTTCGGTGACGGACACGCCGCCGAGAAGATCGTGGCGGCATTGGTTCCGCTCGCAGAAGCCGGGAGTTCTTGATGAGCGATCACGCGCGCAGCGCCTTCTTTCAGGTGGACACGGACGGTCTCGCCGCGATTCATCGCGCGCACGGCCGCGTCTTCGAGGGGCGCGACGCATTCTTCCAGTCGGCCGTCGAGCAGTCGGCGCGCTTCTTTGACGACATGGGCGTCAAGGCGACCTACATGGTCATCGCGGAAGATCTCGAGGACAAGGAGAAGCAGGCCGCGCTGCGCGGACTGGTGGACGCTGGACACGAGATGGCATGTCACGGTTTTCGGCATCGTTACCTGGACCGCAGTTCGACCGAGATCAAGCGAGAAGAGATCTTCGACGCCAAGGCCCGAATCGAGGACGCCCTTGGCGTTCAGGTGCGGGGATTCCGCGCGCCAGGATTTTCGGTCGACTGGGAGTCGATCGAACTGTTGGGTGAAGCCGGCTACGACTACGACAGCTCGGTCTTTCCGACGTTCGCGATGCGCGAACGCCTCGGTATCCAGCGACTCTATCCCGACCCGTTCGAGATTCTCCCTGAACGCGGGCTGATGGAGTTCCCGCTCCCGGTCTCGTGGCCGGGCATGCCCGCGTTCCATCCGGCGTACGCGTTCTACCTGCGCCGTCCCTATTTCCGATGGGCGCTCGGCCGTGCGCAAGCCCAGGCCGATCACCTGACCTTGCTCTTCCACTTCACCGACTTCGCCGAGAAGCAGGAAGATCTGGGCGACCTGAGGCTCCAGGTCTTCACCAACAACTTCTTCAGCGCGGATCAGAAGCGGGCGTTCCTCGGAAAGCTCGTGTCCGACGTGCGAGAGACGTACGAGATCGAGACGATCGAGTCCTTCCTCGACGCCGAGAAGCATCTCTCGCCCCGTCTCCGCCCGCGCACGATCTTGGGGATCTCGACGACCCACGAAACCGGTGCTGCGGTGGTGCGAGACGGTCGGATTCTTTCCGCCATCAACGAAGAGCGACTGAGCCGCAAGAAGCTCGACAACCGCTACCCGCCCGAGGATTCGGTCCGTGAGGCACTTCGCATTGCCGGAATCGAAGGGAGTGAAGTCGATGCGATTGCGATTGCGGGCCTCGATTGGCGAAACCTGCTGCCACAGAGCTGGAAGAGCCTGTCAGACGACGTTCGCGACTACCACGGCCTGAACGACTACTTCCCGCACTTCGTGCGTCTGCTCTATCGCGTGTTCTATTTCTTTCGCTCGCTCGGCTATGACGCGGCGGTGGATTCCTTTGAGCGGGAGTTTGGGAAGCGGCCTCGCGTCTTCTACGTCGAACACCACTCCGCGCACGCGGCCAGCGCGTTCCGTACCGGAGAAGTCGACGAAGCGACGATCGTTACCGCTGACGGCGTCGGCGATGACATCTGCATCACGGTGTCGAAGGGAAGCGGGCGAACGATCCGAAACGCCAAACGCTTCTTCTATCCAAATTCGTTCGGCCAGTTCTATACCGCCTGCACGCAGATCCTGGGCTTCAAGGCGGGCCGCCACGAAGGCAAGATCACGGGGCTCGCTGGCTACGGGTCGCACAACGCAGAACTTCTCGAGAAGGTCGAGTCGACATTCTTCGAACGAGACGGTTTCCGGCTAGGGAAGCGCTTCTACGCCGAAGGTTTTCCGCGTCCGCGAAAAGGAATGTTGAGCGAGATCCGGAGCGGGAAGCCGGTTCTCTACGCGATCGAATACCGGAACTACAAGAAGCCGCTTGCTGACCTCCTGGAAGGCTATTCGCGGGAGGACGTGGCCTGGGCGTTCCAGCATCTGCTTGAGCGCGAGATGGTCCGGATCATTCCTGAAGTTGCTGGTCATTCCCGGAATCTGGCGCTTGCCGGCGGTGTCTTCGCAAACGTCAAACTGAACATGGCGATCTCACAGAAGCTCGAGCCCGAGAACCTCTATGTGTTCCCGGCCATGGGCGACGGCGGGCTGTGTGCGGGATCCGCACTCGAAGTCTGCGCGGCGTCGCCGCATCCCATGCCCAATGCCTACTTGGGGACGGCATTCGATGCAGCCGAGATCGACGCGGTGTTGGCCGCTCATCCGGAGCTCGAGATCCACGAACCCGAGGATCTGCCCGATTTCGTCGCGGAGCAGCTCGCGGATGAGAAGATCGTGGCTCGCGCCGATGGCGGAATGGAGTACGGCCCGCGTGCACTCGGAAACCGATCGATCCTCTATCACTGCGGTGAGAAGTCCGTCAACGACTGGCTGAACCAGCAGCTCGACCGCACCGAGTTCATGCCGTTCGCTCCGATGTGCATCTACGAAGATGCCGACGAGTACTTCATCCTCCGGCCGGGCGAGAAGCGGGCGTGTGAGTTCATGACCCTGGTCGTTGACTGCACCGACAAGATGAAGGACGCGTGTCCGGCCGCGGTTCATGTGGATGGGACGGCTCGCCCGCAGCTCGTCCGCAAGGACCAGAACCCTGGGATGTACGCGATTCTCGAGGCATACAAGGCGCGGACCGGCATCTCGTGCACGATCAACACGAGCTTCAACATGCATGAAGAGCCGATCGTCCGGACCCCGGAAGACGCGATCAATGCGTTCCAGCGAAGCCACCTGGACTGGCTCGTCATGGGCCCGTACGTCGTCCGTGTCCGCGACGCCGTTCCCGTACCGCGGCCGAGTGCCAAGGACTCGGCCTAGCGGCTGTCGCTAGGTGTTCTGGACCGTCAGACCACCGTCGACGGGAAGCACGGCGCCCGTGATGAACGACGAAGCTGGAAGAACGAACGACAGCGTGCCGTGGGCGACTTCTTCGGGGTCGCCATAGCGTCGCAGCGGTACGCGGCGCCTCGCGAACTTGTTCTTCGCCTCATCCGGAATGTCCTGGGTCATGCCCGTGTGGATGGGTCCGGGGCAGATGCAGTTCACCGTGATGCCACGCGGTCCGAGTTCCATCGCGAGAGACCGCGTCAGCCCCACGACCCCGTGCTTGCTCGCGGTATAGGGGCTGATCATGGCGGTCGCGCCGAGGCCTTCGGTCGAGGCGATGTTGACGATTCGGCCGGCATCGCTCTGCTCGAGGTGGGTCAGGCAGGCACGCACCCAGATCACGTGCGCGGTGAGGTTCACGGCCAGCGTGCGATCCCAGCGCTCCTCGAAGTCGTCGAGCTGGAGCGGTGCTGGGACCGAGATGCCAGCGTTGTTCACCAGGATGTCGATGCCGCCAAACGTCGTCGCGACCTGTGCCACGGCATCTGCGACCGCGGCGGCATCACTCACGTCGAGCGCAAAGGCCAATACTTCGCCGCCGGCTGCGCGGATCTCTGCAGCGACGGCTTCGACGCCTTCCGCATTGAGGTCGACGACGACGACGCGGGCGCCTTCATCTGCGAACAAGTGCGCCGTCGCACGCCCCATCCCACTTGCGGCGCCGGTGACGATGGCTGTGCGGCCAGCGATCGAACGACTGCGCTGCGTCAGTCGGCTCATTCGGGCGCGAGGCCCCGCCCGACGAGATTCAGCCAGTCGCGCAACAAGTGGCCGCGGCCGGAGGCACTCGCCGCGAACAGGCCGAACAAGCCCGAGAACACCACGGAGACGGCGTCTTCGGGTGATATGTCGCTCCGCATCTCGCCGCGCTTCTGGGCGGCGGCCAGGACGCCGGCAGCGACCTCAACGAGTGGTCGGGGCTCGTCGTCACCGATCGAGGGCTCGATGGGGTGGCGGACGTAGAGGGCGAGCGTGTCGCGAAGAAGCGGCCCGTCGTTGACCACTTCTGCACCCGCCTCGAGGCCGTTGACGATGGCTTCGAGCACCTCGGTCACGCCGTCCTTGTCCGGGTCGAGGTCCGCCAGGTGGTCCATGATCCGCTCCTGGCCCCGCAGCTGCAGTTCCTGGAGCACGTGTTCCTTGGTCGGGAAATGGAAGTAGAACGTCCCTCGCACGACGCCCACGGACGTCGCGATCTGCTCGATCCGTGCGCCCGCGACGCCATGGCGTCGGAATTCGGCGAGAGCGGCCTGGAACAGGCGCTCTCGCGTTTCTGCGCGCTGGCGTTCGCGTTGGGTGGGGCGATCGAGGGATTCGGGCGTCTGACTCACGGGCGTTCCTGGATGGTCGAGCCTACCTGAAATCGGCTAGCGGGGCTGCGCCGAGCCGGCGCTCCGTCGGCAGCACGGACGCGGGCATTGGGCAGTCCGGCGGCGGGCCGACTTCAGCAATGCGGCAGTTTGGCCGAAGAGAGCAGCGCGAATCGTCCTCTCTTCGACCGGGATCTGTGCGACCCGGATCGCCCCCTCAGCAAGGAAATCCCCCCATGAAGCTCGAGCCCAAGGCTCTGGCACCCCTGCTCGCCCTGGTCGTCGGGCTGCTTTGCACGACTGCGCTCGTGTTGGTGCAGCCGAAGCCCGAACCCCGCGTCGTCAGCGAAGCCCAGCCCCTCGTCCGTGTCCTCACCGTCCAGCCTGGGACGGCTCAGCCGTGGATTGAAGCGGCGGGTACGGTCTCGCCGTCCCTCGAAGGCGACCTGGTGGCCGAAGTCGCCGGTCGCGTCGTGTGGATGTCGCCCAAACTCGAAGCGGGCGCCCGTTTCGAAGCCGGCGAAGTGCTGCTGAAGATCGAACCGCGTGACCATGCGGTCGCCGTCGAGCGAGCCGCCGCCGCACTCGAGCGCGCCGAGAGCCAGCTCGGCCTGGCACGTGCCAGCCTCGAGCGGTCCGGCGCCTTGCGGACCCGTGGTGCATCGAGCGCCGCGCGCTACGAGGAAGCGGAGAGCAACGCCCGGATCGCGGCCGCGAACGTTCGAGATGCCGGGGCGCAACACACCCAGGCTGAACTCGATCTCTCGCGCACGGAGGTCAAGGCCCCCTTCTCGGGTCGTGTCCACACGCGCGTGGTAGATGCCGGTGCATTCGTCGGGCGCGGAACGCCCCTGGCGCGAATCTTCTCCGCCGAAGCCGCAGAGGTCCGTCTCCCCATCGCGGCGGACGATATTGCCTTCCTGCCCGAATCGGTCGAGGAAGCGACGCGCTCACCCGAAGGCCAGGCGCTCACGGCACTCGGATTGCCGGCTCTGCCCGAGCGGGGCCCGCAGGTCATTCTGCGAAGCGCGAGCCAGGGGGCGGATGCCGAGTGGGTGGGACAGCTCGTTCGGACGGAGGGTGTGCTCGATGACAAGACGCGAATGCTTCACGTCGTTGCCCGCATTTCCAATCCCGGCTCGAGCGATGGCGGCGCCCCTCTGACGATGGGGGCCTATGTCGAGGCCCGGATCGAGGGTCGCCCTCATGAGAACACCTTCGAGGTGCCGCGCTCGGCGCTTCGACCGGGGAACGAGCTGCTCATCCTGGATGCCGATTCGCGGCTGCGACGGCGCGTGGTGACCGTCCTGCGGTCGGAGCGAGACGTGGCGTGGGTTTCCTCCGGGCTCGAGGCTGGAGAGCGGGTGTGCACGACGCCCCCGCCGGTCTTCGTCGAAGGCATGGCCGTTCGGGTCGCCGACGGTGAAGCGTCCGGCGACGGGGACGCGTCCAAGGACGGGAACCCTTCATGAACGGATTGATCGAGTGGTTCGCGCGCAATCCGGTTGCCGCGAACCTCCTGATGGCGTTGCTGGTCTGCGGCGGGTTGCTGACGATCCCGATGTTGGGCCAGGAAATGGTGCCCGACGTCGACCTCGATCTCGTCACGGTCACGGTGCCCTACCCGGGCGCGTCGCCGGAGGAGGTCGAGCAGTCGATCTGTCTCCGCATTGAAGATGCACTGACGGGGCTGCCCGGAATCAAGAGCGTTCGCTCGACCGCCTCGGAGAGCAGCGGCAACGCGACCGTGCAGCTCCTCGCTGGAGAAGACGTGAGTCGGCGACTCGCTGACATTCGCGCGCGGATCGACGCCATCGACAACTTCCCCGTCGATGCCGAACGCCCGATCGTCCGCCAGGCCGAAATCGGCAAGCAGGTGCTTTCGATCGCGATCGCCGGCGACACGGACGAGTGGACCTTGAAGGCGATGGGCGAGCGGGTCCGGGATGGCCTCGCCGCGCAGCCCGAGATCACCGAAGTGACGCTCAGCTCGGTTCGGCCCTACGAGGTGTCGATCGAGGTCTCGGAGTCCGCGCTCGAGCGGTTCGGCATGACCTTCGATCACGTCGTTCAGGCCGTACGGCGTTCCTCGATCGACCTCCCCGGAGGCGTTGTCCGCGCGCAGGGCGGGGAGATCCTGCTCCGAGCGAAGGGCCAGGCCTTCGACCGCGAAGGGTTCGAAAGCATCCCGCTCGTCAGTCGGCCAGACGGTACGCGGCTGACCGTTGGAGACGTCGCTGAAGTCTCCGATGCGTTCGCCGAGTCCGACCAGCGCGCCACATTCGACGGCGAGCCGTCGGTTCTGGTGACCGTCCTGCGTGTTGGCGACCAGAAGCTGCTGTCCGTGGCCGACGCTGCGATTCGTTATGTCGACGAAATCCAGCCGACCCTTCCCGAAGGTCTTGAAGTCACGGTCTGGCAGAACGGCGCGATCTATCTCGAAGAGCGGCTGGGGTCGATGCTGGGGAACGCCCGCGGGGGCTTCTTCCTCGTCGTGCTGGTGCTGGCGTTGTTCCTCCGGCTGAGGCTCGCACTGTGGGTCGCCCTCGGGATTCCGATCGCGTTCCTTGGCGCCGTGGCCGTCATGCCGACGCTTGGCATGAGCATCAACTGGATCTCTCTGCTGGCCTTCATCGTCGTTCTCGGCATCGTGGTCGATGATGCCATCGTCGTGGGCGAGAGCACCTATACCGAGCATCAACGCACGGGGGAAGCTCTCGAAGGCGCGATCCGCGGGACCAAGAGCGTGGCCATCCCGGTGTTCTTCGGCGTCGCAACCACGGTCGCCGCGTTCGCCCCGATGTTATTCATCCCAGGTGCGATGGGGCGCTTTACGCGCGTCCTGCCGTTGATCGTGATCGCGTGTCTGGTCTTCTCGTTGGTGGAAGCCTTGTTGGTACTTCCAGGACACCTCGGACACAGCCGCAATTCATTCGAAAGCCGGCCGGTTCGGCCGGTCTCGGTTCAGTGGCGCAAGCTGCAGAACAAGATCGCGAGTGGACTCGATCACCTCATCCATCAGCGCTACAAGGGTTGGCTCGAGCAGGCCATCGAGTGGCGCTACCTGACCCTCGCAGGAGCCGTTGCCATCCTGATGGTGACAATGGGCATCCTGGCCGGAGGCTGGTTGCGTTTCACGTTCCAGGAGCCGGTCGAAGGCGATGTCATCGTCGCCGACTTGACGATGGCGCCCGGCACACCTGTCGAGGCGACCACTGCGGCGCTCCGACGTCTCGAGGTCGCTGCCTACGCGGTCCAGCAGGCGGCGGACGCAGAGCGCGATCTCGAGCACGGCAGCATCTTTCGGCACGTCCTGACCTCGGTCGGCGAGCAGCCGTTCCGCAAGGCGCAGTCCCAGATGCCGGGTGGGCCGATGGGCCGTGTTCTCGGTGGCGGTGGCAACCTCGGTGAAGTCCAGGTCGAAATGATCGACTCAGCCTTCCGTGACATCGGGACCGACGAGATGCAACGCCGGTGGCGCGAAGCCGTGGGGGCGATTCCGGGCGTCACCGAGCTGGCATTCCACAACACGATGATCTCAGCGGGGAAGCCCGTAGAACTCGAAATGCACGGGGGAGACCTGGTCGAGCTGGAAAGCGCGGCCACGGCACTGAAGGAAGCGTTGGCCCGCTATCCGGGCGTCTTCGACGTGGCGGATTCATTCCGAATCGGAAAACGCGAACTGACCTACCGCGTCTTGCCGCAAGCCGAGATGCTAGGCCTGAGTGTGTCTGACCTGGGGCGGCAGGTTCGTCAGGCGTTCCAGGGGGAAGAGGTCCAGCGGATCCAGCGGGGCCGTGACGATGTCGCCGTCATCGTGCGCTACCCCGAAGCAGAGCGCCGTTCGTTGAACGAGGTTTCGTCGATGCGAATTCGCACGGCCGAGGGTCTCGCCGTTCCGTTCGAGGAAGTGGCTTCAGTAGAGATCGGCAAGGGATTCGCTTCGATCCAACGGGTCGACCGGCAACGCGTCGTCACTGTGACCGCAGACGTCGACGTCGCGCTTGGCAACGCGAATGAAGTAGTCGCCGACCTCCAGCGCGCGGTGCTTCCGCAGATCCTCGAGGATCACCCCGGCGTCGGATTCTCGTTCGCCGGGGAACAGGCGGAGCAGCGCGACTTCATGGACGCGATGGTGCGGGGCCAGGCGCTCGCGCTGCTCGTGATCTACGCACTGCTCGCGATTCCGCTTCGCTCCTACAGCCAGCCGATCATCATCATGAGTGCGATACCGTTTGGCCTGGTCGGCGCCGCCGTCGGGCATCTGCTCCTTGGCTACGACTTCAGCATGTACTCGATCATCGGGTTGGTTGCGCTCTCGGGTGTCGTGGTCAATTCGAGCCTCGTCCTCGTCGACCGCGTGAATCAACTCCGCGAAGCGGGCGAGCGGCTGGCGGACGCCGTGCGCGAGGCAGCCTGTGGCCGCTTCCGCGCGATCATGCTCACGTCGCTGACCACGTTCGCAGGCCTCACGCCGATGATGCTCGAGAACAGCATGTCTGCCCGGTTCATGATTCCGATGGCATTGTCGCTGGCATTCGGCGTGGTGTTCTCCAGCGCGGTGACCTTGTTCTTCGTTCCGTGCGCGTACATCGCGATGGAAGACGCGACGCTGCTCTTCCGGGGTAAGAGCCGTCGTCGCGCAGCCGAGCGAATCGCTTCGGCGCGTGCAGACCAGGATGCGTCCGATGCAGCTGCCGCAAAGCCGGGGAGCTGGGACGAGGAAGAGCTCCGGGTACGTTAGGCAATCCCCGGGGAGCGCCTTGGTCGTCTAGGGCGCCGGTTCGTGAACGCCGTGGAAGTCGGATCCTGCCGGCCGCCAGACGTCTGGCGTGAGGTCTTCGCGAGGAGCCGTCGCAGTCGATCCGACGGGCCGCCAGAGTGTCCGTGCGGCCGAGATTGTCTCGAGGGTCCCGGTCGTGTCGCTTGTGCCGTGTGCCAGGGCCGGCCGGGGGATGTCTTCGGGAAGGGACACGCGGGCGCCTTGAGCGAAGCCCAGCACCATGGCCAGCGCTGTGACAACGGCCAGTGCCCGCCAATCGGACGGGGCTTGCGGTGTCGCGGGCTCCTTGGCGGACCGAGGCCGGATGCGAGGGATCTCGTCGACCCAGCGGCGAGCGGCCGGGTCGGGAACGAGGGGACCGTGGTTGAGGACACGCTCCGCCATGGGAGCCTCCTGCATCAGCGGACCCCTTCTGATTCGTCGATCCCGTGCGCGGACTGGAGTGAAATGCGACTCCTTGTCCAAGTGGCTGAAAAAAAAGGGGAAATCGAAGTCGATCGAGCGGTAGAATGGCCCCACGGAGGTTCCATGATCGACCGGCGCGAATTCCTGAGGCGCGGGATGGCCCTGGGCCTGGCCCCAGCGATGCTTCCCCTCTCCGCAGTGGGCGCGCCTGC
The DNA here is from genome assembly GCA_029261815.1 of Deltaproteobacteria bacterium. Classification (GTDB taxonomy): domain Bacteria; phylum Myxococcota_A; class UBA9160; order UBA9160; family UBA6930; genus JAJDAP01. The sequence continues at coordinate 90,225 of JAJDAQ010000069.1, read as the reverse complement.
GCTCGGCGAGTCTGTGCTTGAGCCCAAGGTTCGCCGCCGCGTCACGTTGGGTCGCACCGGCCTCGAGATGCCCGACATCGCGTTCGGAGCGAGCCGGCTGTCAGGCGATGTCGCACTCATCCATCACGCACTCGATCGCGGAATCACCTATTTCGACACCGCCGAGGACTACACCGACGGCGCGTCCGAAGAGACGCTCGGGCGCGCGTTGGCGGGTCGCCGTTCCGAGGTCGTCTTGACCAGCAAGACGGTGGCTCGTGCCAGTGCCCGGAGAGCCGACCTCTTTACGGCACTCGAGGCCAGTCTCCGCCGGCTCAAGACCGAGATGATCGACATCTACATGAACCACGCCGTGAATGACGTGCGAAGGGTGCACAACGAAGAGTGGTTCGAGTTCGCTTCGAGGGCGAAGGCGCAGGGAAAGATCCGCTTCACGGGAATGTCCGGACATGGCGGCCGGTTGGTGGAGTGCCTGGAGGAGGCGATCGACGCAGATCTTGTCGACGTCGTTCTGGTCGCGCATAACTTCGGACAGGATCCGGAATTCTACGAACGATTCACCGGCCGCTTCGACTTCGTCGCGAAACAGCCCGATCTCCCGCGCGTCCTGAGAAAGGCGCGTGCGAAGGGCATCGGAGCGATCGCGATGAAGACACTTCGCGGCGCACGTCTCAACGACATGCGGCCGTACGAAGGTGCTGGGGCAACTTTCGCCCAGGCCGCATTTCGCTGGGTGCTGTCCGGTGGCCTGGTTGACGCGCTCGTCGTCACGATGCGAAGCCCCGAGCAGATCGATGAGTACCTCGGTGCGTCGGGGTGGACCGGCTCGCACGCCGCGGACGGCGGGCTGTTGTCCCGGTATGCGCGACGAACCCAGGCATCACAATGTCGCTACGGGTGCTCGGATTGTGTTTCGGCTTGCCCGCGCGGGATCGCGATCCCGGATCTGCTGCGTGCGCGTATGTACGCCGAGGACTATGAAGCCCCAGCGCTGGCTTCCGCGGCCCTGGCGAGCGACGGGCTCTCAGCGAATGCCTGCACCGGGTGCGACGGTTCTCCTTGTGCCGACGCCTGCGCCCACGGCGTGGCGATTCCCGAACTGACCCACCGGCTTCCGGGCCTGGTCCACGGCTAGTCGCGGGATGGAAGACCTCGATGTCGCGTCCGTAGACTGGGCGCTTTCGACGACCCGATCTGTCCGTCGGCGGATCGATTGGGACCGTCCCGTCGAACCCGACGTGATCGAAACCTGCATCGACGTGGCGACGCAGGCGCCGACCGGTCGCGACGCGGAGGCGTGGCGTTTCCTGGTGCTCACGGAACCGGAGCCGAAGCTTGCGGTTGCAGAGTGCTATCGGCGTGCCACCGCCATGTTCCGGGAGCGGGCGCCTGAAGGGAGCGGGCCGAAGCCAGCGGTGTTGGAGCAAGCCGAGCGCCTGCATCAGATGCCGGCGCTGATCCTGGTGTGCAGCGAGGGGCGCGCCGATGCCTCGAACACAGCGCTACAGGTCGCGTTCTACGGAAGCGTCCTGCCGGCCGCCTGGTCCCTGATGGTGGCCCTCCGAGCGCGCGAGATCGGTGCCACATGGACGACGCTGCTGCTGCTGCATGAAGAAGAGATCGCGCGCGCGCTGGGGATTCCCGACGGCGTGACGCAGACCGTCTTGCTACCGGTGGGATACATGAAGGACGCGCGACTCCGACCAACCGCGCGCCGGCCCGCTGCCGAAGTCACCTATTGGAACACCTGGGGCGCGCGTCGAGCCCCGGAATGACGACTCGGCTCACGCTTCGAACAAACGCCGAAGCGCAGGGTTCATGAATCGCCCATCTGGGTCCCACTCGCGTCGCAGCGACTGGAAGGCTTCGAAGCGTGGGTAGAGGGCTCCGAGTGACTGCGCGTTCTGCGTATGCATCTTCCCCCAATGCGGACGACCACCGTGCTCGGCAAAGATCGCCTCGGCGTCTGCGAACAGTGCTTCGTGCGGGAGACCCTGTCCTTGATGAATGCTGATGGTCACGGTCTCGCGCGCATGTGCGGTGGAGAGCCACGCTTCATCCGAATGCAGCGTGCGGTACTCGACGGGCCACTGGAGGTCGGGGTGATGCGATCCGATTCGCGCGCGGATCTCACGGAAACAGTCGGGTCCTGCCGCGGCTGGAACCGAGTACTCCATTTCGAGGAAGCGGTCGTCGCGGACCGAGGGGAGGATGCGATGGCTCCAGCCGATGCGTTCGTACTTGACGTCCGGAAGGTCGTTCTCGGACGCTTCGGTGGGCTGGAGATGTTTGGCCTCGGCGAAGTCGCGGCCCGGATACCAGAAGAACTCGAAATGGCGCGAGGCGGCCACGCGTTCATCCAGCTCGGTCAGCAACGCGTCCATGGGAAGACGCTCTACGCGTTCGTGCAGCCGGTAGGCGGGGACGAGGTCGATCCGCGCTGCGGTGACGACGCCGAGGGCACCGAGCGAGACGCGTGCCGCGCGCAATCCATCCGGATCGGTGTCCTCGCGCAGGACGACGAGCTGTCCGTCCGCGCGCAAGATCCGGAGACCCGACACACGCGCCGAGAGGTTCGGGAGGGTCGAGCCCGTGCCGTGGGTCCCGGTGCCGAGTGCGCCGCCGAGGGCCTGCACATCGATGTCGCCGAGATTCTGGAGGGCGAGGCCAGCCGGATGCAGCAGCTCGCCGAGCGCGTGAAGCGTGGTCCCCGCGCGCACCCACGCGCGATTGGCGTCGTGTTCGAAGCGTGCGATCCCGGACAGGGATGATAGATCGAACAGGATTCCGTCGGTCGCGACCAGGGGCATGAACGAGTGCCCGCTGCCGGCCACGCGCACACCGAGATCGTCGTCCGCCGCCTGCGCGAGCCACTCGACGATCTCGCTTTCGTGCTCAGGCCGCACGATGTGCTGGGGAACGCAGTCGACGTTCCCGGCCCAGTTCTGCCATGCCGCCATGACTGGCGACGCTACTCGGCGTAGAAGCTCGGGTCCAGCGGAGTCAGCTCGCCGGAAGCTCGCCAACCGCGGTCGCGGGCGAGGCGTCGCAGATCAGAGATCCGCTTGGGACTCACGGGGTGCGTCGCGAACCAGGCGCCCAACCGGCCCACCGTCCCCGCATTCGCGTCGGGAAGCTTCTGGAAGAAGCCGGTCGCGCCGTTGACGTGGCCGAACCGCTTCTCGACGAGGTCCAACCCGAAGCGGTCGGCCTCCTCCTCGTGCTCGCGCGCAAAGCCGAGTTGGGTGACCTCGGAGACCCACTGCGTGAGCATCGTTCCCGATGCCCCGCCGGTGACCGCACCGAGGACGACCGTTACCGCCAGCGTTCGCGAGATGCCGCGGAGGTGATGTCGGCCAGAGAAGTGGCCGATCTCATGGGCGAGTACGAAGGCGAGTTCATTCTCGCTCTCGACCGAGTCGAGGAGGCCCCGGGTCACTCCGATGGCCCCGCCGGGCAACGCAAAGGCGTTCGGGTCCGGTGAATCGAGGATGAACACCTGGAACGTGTACGGGTTCTCCGGCCAATCGAGCGCGAGCTCGTCGACGAGACGGACGGCTGCCGCGTGGCGCTCGTCGTCGACTTCGTCGAGGTCGCTCCAGAGCCCGTCGAACAGCCGGGCCTCCCAGGCAGCGGGGAGCGCACGCATGCCGATGTCGAGCGTGAACGCGATGGCCAGCGTCAGGATGATCGTGGCTGCCGCGATCCCGGCGACCAGCGTCACGAGCTCCTTCAGGGGATGGACGTCGGTGACGTTGTTCTCGGGAAAGTCGCGGGGTTCCCAGTCCATCTTCGTCGCTTCAGGCGCCGCGTTTCACGGCGGTTCCGAATGCGAGGATCTCCACCCCGGCGGTGCCTTGTCCCTTCCGGTTGGAACTCGCGAGGCGCGAGGTCTCGAGGCGGAGGTTCACGACCGCATCGTAACCCGAGGCGATGGCTTGCTCCTTCATGCGGAGCACGGCTTCGCGCCGCGCGCGGTCGAGCAGGGACTCATAGGATGCGATGCGTCCGCCGACGAGGGCGCGAAGGCCAGCCAGGAAACGCTTGAAGTAGTCGATCGAGACTACGGTGCTGCCCGAGACGAGGGTGCCCGAAGAAACCTGCCAGCTCGGCGGCGCGCGCCTGAAGCTGATGACGGGCAGCGTGCGCGTCTTTGCTTCTCGCTTGCGGATGTCCGAGTAGTGGCTTCGCTCGACCAGCGTTCCGATGATGAAGCCGAATAGCAGCAGGAACAGGAACGGGCCGACCTGCAGCGCAATCTGGAGGAGAGGGTCCACGCCTACTCCACGCGGACGGCGGTACCGTAGGCAAAGATCTCGGCCGCACCCTGGGCGACCGAGCTCGTCGAGAACCGGACGTTGACGACCGCGTTCGCGCCGGCGGCCTGGGCCTGCTGCGTCATGCGATCGATGGCTTCCTGCCGCGCCTCCTGGAGCAGCTCGGTGTAGCCCTTGAGCTCTCCGCCGACGAGGTTCTTGAGGCCGGCCATGAAGTCGCGGCCGATGTGCTTTGCTCGCACAGAGCTGCCCGTGACGACGCCATAGAATTCGCGGATCGTGCTTCCGGGCACGTCCTCGGTGTTGCTCAGGATCATGCGGTTCTCCTCCCGAAAGTGGATCGACCGGGCGCGAGGTCTCCTTGAGGGCCGAGAGCTAGGCCGAGAGGGCCTCTTCGAAACTCGCGCCGTCGCGGATCATGCCTCGGTACTTCATGACGAGGCGCGGACGGTTCATTCCGAGAACTCCTCGGAGCTTTCCACCGCGCCCGTAGAGCATGACGAAGCGGCGCTCTTCGAGCGAGCCATCGACGAGCTTCGAATCGTCGTCTTCCGAGAACCGCCCGGCGACCTGGATCTTGCGATCGAACTGATCCGACCAGACGAACGGAACCGGCGTGAAGGGTTCAACGGGCCCATCGCCCGCGAGCAACGTTGCCGCGACATGGTCGGCCTGCTCAGTGGCGTTGGTCCAGTGTTCGATGCGCATCGTCTCGTCGAACAGGGCGTTCGGCCAGCGCGCGACATCACCGGCGGCAGCGATGAACCGGGATCGGGTGGTCCGGCAAGCGGCGTCGCAGACCACGCCATTGTCGAGTTCGAGACCGGAGTCTTCGAGCCAGCCGGTCGCAGGGGCGACACCGATCCCGACGACGACAACGTCGGCCGGGACCTCGCTGCCGTCAGCGAGGCGCAGCCCGCTGACTCGGCCCTCTCCGAGGAAGGCTTCCACGCCGACGCCGAGTCGCAGTTCGACGCCATGATCACGATGGATCTGGGCCACGTACTCGCCCATCCGCCGACCCAGGCCGCGCTCGAGCGGCGCCGGAAGCGCCTCGACGATCGTGACATCGAGACCACGGCCGCGACAGGTGGCCGCGACCTCGGCGCCAATGAAGCCACCGCCGATCACGGCAACCCGGGGTCCTGCGTCCAGGTCCCGACGTAGCGCGATCGCATCGTCCAGGGTCCGGAGCGTGTGAATGCCGGTGAGATCCGGCGTCCCCGGGATCGTGCGCGCGAAGGTGCCTGTCGCGATCACGCAGGCATCGAACGCGACGCGCGAGCCGTCGGCGAGTTTTACCGCGCGTTCTTTGACGTCGAGCGCGTCAGCGCGCTGGCCCAGACGCCATTCGACGTCGAGCGCATCGTCTTCGGGCCGCAGTAGCTGGGTCCGTTCGAGGTCCCACTCGCCGCCGAGCACCTTCTTGGAGAGCGGCGGTCGGTCGTAGGGCAGGTGTTTCTCTTCGCCGATGGCGATGAGGCGGCCTTCGTACCCGAGGCGGCGAAGGGCCTGAACGGTGCGCAACCCCGCGAGGCTGGCACCGACGACGGCGATGGTGTCGAGTTGGGCCATGGGCCGGGTAGGGTAACCGACGTGCCCTTGACGCAAGGGTCATTGAAACCGCACCCTGCCGCGATGCCGGATTCCCCTACAAACGATTCACGCGAGCGCCTCGTGCCGCTCGAAGGCACCCAGAACTTTCGCGATCTCGGCGGCTACGCCACCGCCGATGGTGGATGCGTCCGGTGGGGGCACCTGTTTCGTGCCGATGCGCTCTCGACCCTGACGGACGCGGATCTCGCGCACCTGGCGGATCGCGGACTGCGACTTGTCATCGATTTTCGAGGCGACGAGGAAGTGGCGTTGGAACCCGGTCGGCTGCGGGAGGCGCCCGGTGTCACGACGCATCACGCGCCCATCGGCGAAAATGCGTCGCCGGCCGAATGGCGTGCGCGCTTCGAGAGCGGCGACCTCGGAGATCTCGATGAGGGCTGGCTCGGCCGGACCTATGTCGGAATGCTCGATGCGCGCCCCGAAGCGTTCGCCGGAGCGATCCGGACGCTCGCGTCCGCGTCGGCATTGCCGGCCGTGTTTCATTGCACCGCGGGCAAGGACCGGACGGGCGTCATGGCCATGCTCGTGCTGCGTCTCCTGGGGGTCTCGCGCGAAGACGTGATCGCCGACTACGCGCTCACGGCCCGATACACGGGAAACAAGATCAAGGCCGCGAGCCGTTGGTTCACCGAGATGGGCGTAGACCTCGAGGTGGCCGGGCACCTGTTCGCCGCCCGGCCCGAGAATCTTGCGGTCGCCCTTGATCACCTCGAAGCCGCCCATGGTGGTATCGAACGTTATGCGCTCGATAACATGGGGCTCGGGGCCTCAGTGGTGGAGGACCTGCGTTCGGCGCTTGTGGAGCGTTAGGCGCGGGGTCGGTGCTCAGGTGCGCGAGATTTCGGCACCCAGCGAACGTAGACGCTCTTCGATTCGTTCGTAACCGCGATCGACCTGGTGCGCGTTCATGATGACGCTGCGGCCATCGGCGCAGAGCGCGGCCGCCAGCAGCGCCATTCCCGCGCGGATGTCGGGCGATGTGATGGTCTGCCCGGTTAGCGGGGTTGGTCCAGTCACCACGGCGCGATGGGGGTCGCAGATCACGGCTCGGGCGCCCATCGAGAGCAGCCGGTCCACGAAGAAGAGCCGGTTCTCGAACATCTTCTCGTGGATCAGGACGGTGCCGCGCGACTGCGTGGCAAGCACCAGCGCAATCGACGACAGGTCCGTCGGGAATCCCGGCCACGGGGCGTCATCCACCTTGGGAATGGCGCCGTCGAGGTCGTCCTGGATCACGAGCTCCTGCTTACCCGGGACGATGAGGTTGCGCCCCTCGATGCGTGTCTCCACGCCGAGCCGGGCGAAGACCATGAGGATCATTCGCAGGTCGTCGGGATTGACGCCTTCGATCGTTAGTTCGCCGCCGGTCATGGCTGCCACCGCGACGAAGGAGCCGATCTCGATGTGGTCGGGCCCGATCTCGTGCGTGGCCGGCGAAAGCGTCGGGTTTCCGATGATCTCGAGCATGTTCGAGCCGACGCCTCGGATCTGGGCACCGGCCGCATTCAGGTAGCGACATAGGCCCTGAACGTGGGGTTCGGTCGCCGCATTCGCGATGCGGGTTTCTCCGGTTGCGACGGCGGCCGCCATTACCGCGTTCTCGGTGGCCATGACCGAGGCCTCGTCGAGGAAGATGTCGGTTCCTCGAAAGCCGTTCGGCAGGGTCAATGTGTAGACGCGTTCGTGGTTCTCGACTTCGGCGCCGAGCAATCGCAATGCATGCAGATGCGTGTCGATCCGACGCCGGCCGATACGATCGCCCCCGGGTCGCGGCAGGACGGCACGCCCCGTGCGATGGAGCAGGCCGGGCGCCAGGAGGAACGAACCCCGAATCGCGCTCCCCAGCTCGGAGTTCGGAGAGTGCTCGCCGAGGTTTGCGGTGTCGAGGACGAGGTCGTGCGGGTCATCGCTCTCGCCGTGGACCGATACGCCGAGCTCGGTCAGCAGCTCGATCTGTGTCGCCACATCGTTGATCTGCGGCAGGTTGCGCAGCGTGCTGATGCCGGGCACCAGGAGCGTCGCGGCAAGGACGGGCAGGGCCTCGTTCTTGTTGCCCGCCGGCTTCAAACGCCCCGAAAGCGGGCGTCCGCCCTCGACTACGAAACAATCGCCGTTGGGCTCTACGCGCACGGCCACCTCCTCCCCCCGTCCGCCAACCAACGTAGCGGATTCATCGGAATAGACGGCGTGGAGGTGCTGTCGGTTCACGCGATCTGGCGCAGCCCGAGGCTAGATCTCGAGCAGCTCGCGCATCTTTCCCGGGGAGAAGCCGCGGATCCGTTGGCCGTCGACCTCGACCATGGGGATCGAGCTGTTGCCGGTCTTGCGGACCAACTCGTCTCGATAGGCGCCGTTGGCGTCGATGTCCTTGTTCTCGTAGTCGACGCCGCGCTCATCGAGCCATGCCAGCGTCTTGCGGCACCATCCGCACCACGGCGCGGTGTAGACGACGACCTCGGCGCGTGCCTGACGCCGCGGCTCCGGCGTGTCAGGGTTGAAGGCGAAGGCGGGCGGGCTCGAGGGCCGCGCTCCCGGCGGCACCGACGGTTCATCGGGCCGGATGATGCGTGTCTTCACGTCGACGGCGCCCGCGTTGCCGCGGTATCGCGCCGGGACCGAGGCAGCGTTCTGCACGTAGTGCACGCGTCCCTGCTCGTCGGTGTAGGAGTAGAAGGTCGGCTTGGCGTCCGGCTGGGCGTTCCCAGGAGTCGTGGCGGCGCCCGTTTCCTCGCCGCCATCGACTGAAGCCCGCAGGTCAGCAACGACCTCGCCGCCGCCGTCGGCCACCGGGCCGGGGCCGCCCAGGATGAACACCCCGGCGAGACCCATCAGGGCCACGAAAGCGAGGAGGGCGAGTGCGCGCATGCGAGTCTCCAGAGGACAGTTCGGCGCGAAGGGCACCGAACGCTTGCCTTATCGGCGGATTCAGGCGCCAGGTTGATGGTCTCGGGAGGCGGCAAGGCATGGGCAAGTTCCCCCACGCGTGGCTGCGTCCCTGCTGGGGGATACGCCGGGTCACCGAGCCCGGTTACGCGTCCTCGTAGTGCGCCGGCCGCTTCTCCAAGAACGCCTGGACGCCCTCGCGGAAATCGCGCGTGCGTGCGCACAGGACCTGGTTGCGGTCCTCCATCGACACCACGGCGTCCATGCTGTTCATGTCGAGGCTGGCGTTGAGGCATTCCTTGCTGAGGCGGAGCCCCAAGGGGGTGGTCGCCAGCAGATCGGCTACGAGGGCCCGCGCCTCGGTCTCGAGCTGATCGTCCGGAACCACGGCCGATACCAGGCCCAGTTCGCGCGCGCGTTCGGCGCCGAGGAAGCGACCGGTCAGGATCAGCTCGGCGGCGACGGAGGCGCCGACCAGGCGCGGCAGCAGGTAGGACACGCCCACGTCGCAGCCGGACAGACCAATCTTGATGAAGGCCGCATTCATGCGTGCAGATTCGCCCGCAATCCGGATGTCCGAGGCGAGAGCCAGCATGAAGCCGCCGCCGCAGGCGGGTCCGTGGACGCAGGCCACGAAGACCTGGGGCAGGCGCCGCATCATCAGCGAGATCTCGGCAATGTGGTGCTGGCCGCGCATTCCGTCGGAGATCGATCCGGGGCCGCTGCCTCCGCCGCCAGCTTCCTTCAGGTCGAGGCCGGCGCAGAAGGCTCTTCCCGCGCCGCGCAGCACCACGATTCGTGTTTCGGTGTCGCTGGCCAGGTCGCTCAGTAGGGACCGGAACTCGTCGACGAGCTGAGGGCTCATGGCGTTGAGTGCGTCAGGCCGGTTCAGCGTGCACCAGAGGACGGCGCCCTCTTGTTCGAGGGCGAGGGTCTCGTAGCTCATGGCGTTCCTTTCAGGATGCGGTGACGGCGGAACGTAGTTCGTCAGTCGGGGAATTTGACGACATTTCGACTGTCACATTCTACCGGTCGGTATAGAATGGCCGCGGAGGACCCATGCGCGCCCAGTTTCTGCTCCTCATCGCCGCCACGCTCGTCGTTCCCTGTGTTGGCCTCGCTCAACCGTCCGAGAGCGAGTCGTCGGCCGAAGTGACCGAAGAGGCGGTGCCCGATTCGCTCACAGGCATCGAAGCGATCTCGACCACGATCAACCGGCGCCCGATGGATGTGCAGGACGTCGCGGGCTCGATCTCGGCCTTCGACGAAGAGCTGATGCGCTCGATCAATCTCGATAACTCAGAGGACCTCGTCTTCCTGACGCCCAATGTCGTGACGAAGTCCGGACGCTTTGGGTCGATTTCCGTACGTGGGATTGGCACTGGCCTCACGTCGCAGGGCGCGGTCGCGCTGCACACGGACGGCATCTTCAGCGGGCCGAACAGCTTCTACGACGTCGAAGGCGTCGAGTTCGTGCGCGGGCCGTCCGGCAGTCTCTATGGACGTAATGCGACGGCGGGTGCCATCAACATCCGCACGAACAAGCCGACAGATCGCTACGAGGTCTTCGGCGAGGTCGATGTCGCGAACTACGATCAGCTGCGGATCCGCGGCGGCGTGAACATTCCCTTGCTAGGCGAGGGGGACGACACGCTGGCGTTTCGCGGAACGATCCAGTCGAACCGCTACGACGGCTGGGTCGACAACGTGTTCGAGACCCGGAGCGAAGACCCCGCCAACGGGGACGAGTTCAGCTTTGCCGGCGGTGTGCGCTGGAAGCCGACCGAAGACTTCGATGTCTGGATTCGCGGCGGCTACGCGAAGCTTGCGAATGACGTTACGCCGAGTCGGCCGCTGATCAATCGGTATCCCGTCGGCGTTCTTCCCACCGGCGCATTGCCGGCGGGGTTCGGCACGCTCACGAGTGACCCCTACGCGGGGTTCGCGGGGCTGATCAGCGATCTCAACAACGGGGTCGTCAGCATCCTGGGAGTGCCGGCCATCAACGTGATTGCTGGCATCAATGGACTCACCTTCGACCAGCAGGTGGCGGCCATCCTCCAGAACGGTCTGGGGGTGATCCCGGCAATTCTCCCGATGGTCTTTCGGGACCAGAGTGTGATCGGGCAGTCGGCGTTGCCGCTCTTTGACGACCCGTCGAAGGTACGGACAGGTGCGAACCTGCGCGGCGAGCCCAAGATCCGCCGCTGGAACTTCAATGGGGAGGTGAACTGGCACGTCGACGACGTGCCCGTGCTAGGAGATGTTCAAGCGTCGCTTCGCGGCGGGGTCTTCGACACGACGGCCAACGTCTTCATCGACCTGGATGGCACCGAGCTCCAGGTGCTCGATATCGCCCGAGACAACGGCTTTCAACGGTGGACGGGAGAGTTTCAGCTCGCCTCGGAGAATGATGAGTCGCCGATCGATTGGGTCGCCGGCTTTTTCTTCTTTGAAGAACGCACCGAGTTCTCCCAGGACATCACCACGCCGTTCACCCGGTTGTTGGAGTCGAACACAGGTCGCGAACGCGGGTTGGCGCCGTTCGCCCATTTCTTCTGGGACTTCGCAGAGGACTGGACCCTCGACGGCGGAGTGCGCTGGAGCAAGGACATCGTGGAGGTCGACCTCGCCCGGCCGGCCGCCGGAATCGCACGCCCGGTCGGCTTCACGTACGACGCTCGCGAGGTCTACCGCGAGCGGACGGGCGATGTCAGCCTGACGTGGCGCTGGCATGAGGACCGGAGTCTCTACGTGAAGTGGGTCAAGGGCTACCGCCCCGGAGGCGTCAATTCCGGCGACGGCGTTGCGGCGCCCGATTCGACGTTGACGCCAGCCGAGCGAGCGCGGATCCAGTCCTTCGCTCCCGAGTTCGTGAAGGCATGGGAAGTCGGATCGAAGAATCTCCTCTTCGATGGTCTGCTTGAATTGAATCTGGTCGCCTTCCTCTACGACTACACGAGCATCCAGGTGCCGACGGTCTCGGTTGAAGGTGTCTTTACGTCGAACGCAGGCAGCGCAACGATTCGCGGCGTCGAGGCGGACCTCCGTGTGCCGCTTCCGATCCTCGACGGTGGCCTCTTTGTCGGAAGTGTCGGGTACCTCCACGCGCGCTACGACGAGTTCTGTTCGGACGATCCGTTTCAGATCACCGCGGTCTCCGATCCGGAATGTGATCCGGCAACGACCGCGTTCGACGCCCAGACCAACATCAAGGATCACCACCTTCCAGACGCGCCGCGTTGGAGTGCGTCGTTCTTTGCCTTCGTGAACAAGGACCTCGGTGACCTCGGATCGCTCCGGTTTACCGTGAAGTCCTCCTTCCGCGATGAGTACTTCCGCCGCCACTTCAACGTGCGCGAGATCGATCGCATCGGGTCGATGACGCGAACGGACATTCGGATCATCTGGTCGAGTCCCGAGGAACACTGGTCCATCCACCTCTATGTCGAGAATCTCGAAGGCGGCTTCGTTTTCGCGAATGCCCTGGTCGGGCCCGAGATCACGGGCGGCCTGCCGGTTGGCCTGAACATCCCGCTGTCTCCCCGGATCTACGGCGTGCAGATGGAGTTCCAATTCGGGCGGGACTGAGCGCCGCGGCGAGCGCGAAATGCCATGTCCGATTCCCGCCAGTAATCAGAGCCGAACGCGCGACACTGTCGCCATGCACCTCGATCCCGAAGTCTGCGAGAAGGCCCGCAAGGCCCTCGACCCGCGATTCGACGGGCGTTTCTTCATCGGGGTGAAGACCACCGGGATCTACTGCCGGCCGGTGTGTCGGGTGCGGCCGCCGCTGCGGAAGAACATCGACTTCTATCCGACAGCGGCTGCCGCGGAGGACGCGGGCTTCCGCCCGTGCAAGCGCTGCCGCCCTGAGACGGCACCGGGAACGCCTGCGTGGCTCGGCAGTTCGGCTGTCGTGTCGCGGGGCCTTCGAATGATCGAAGCCGGTGTCCTCGACGGCGACGGTTCTGTGGAGGATATGGCCGGTCGCCTCGGTGTGGGGCCGCGGCACCTGCGTCGACTCTTCGTCGAACACGTCGGAGCGGCGCCCCTCTCGCTGGCTCGGACCCGCCGGGTTCATTTTGCCCGACGCCTGATCGACGAGACCGAGCTCCCCATGGCGGGAATCGCGTCCGCGGCCGGGTTCGGGAGTGTGCGCCAATTCAATGATGCCGTTCGCCGGACGTTTCATCAGTCGCCTAGCGAACTGCGGCGAAACGCCGGAGGTGCGGCAGGGCCCGTGGTCCTGCGGTTGCCGTATCGGGCGCCGTTCGATTGGGAAGGATTGCTCGCGTTCATGGTTCCGCGGGCCATGCCGGGTGTCGAACAGGTGGTTGATGGCCGGTATCGCCGTGCGTTCGGGTCTGGCGGATGGATCGAGGTTCGCTCCGCCGAGAACGCCGACGCGCTCGAAGTGCATGTTCGCGGTGCCAACGGCGGCGACCTCATCGGGATCGCCGCGCGCGTGAGACGACTCTTCGATCTGTCGGCAGACCCCAGCCAGATCGCAGAGGATCTGAGCCGCGATCGCCGGCTCCGTCCCTGTATCCGGCGCCGTCCGGGTCTTCGTCTGCCTGGCGCATGGGATCCATTCGAGATTGGTGTGCGCGCGATCCTGGGTCAGCAGGTCTCGGTGAAAGGGGCCACCACGCTGGCTGGCCGATTGGTCCAACGCTTCGGGTCGCCGTCGTCCGTCGTCGGGCAAGAGAGCTTGTCGCATCTCTTTCCGGAAGCATCGACGTTATGCGACGCCGAACTCGAGCCCATTGGGTTGCCACGCGCACGTGCGGAAGCCATCCGCGTCTGGGCCCGCGCCGTCGATGGCGGCAGCATCTCGTTCGACGGGGCAGCGCCGCTCGAGGAGACGCTGGACGCGCTTCGTGCGCTCCCGGGTTTCGGCGATTGGACCGCCCAGTATGTGGCGATGCGCGCCTTCGCGGAGCCCGATGCCTTCCCGTCCGGAGACCTGGGCCTGCGCAAGGCGCTCTCCGACGGCAAGGATCCGGCGAAGGAACGGGACGTGCGCGAAGCCTCCGAAGCCTGGCGACCCTGGCGGAGCTATGCGGCCCTGTGGCTCTGGTCGTCGCTTGGCAATGAACCCCCGACCCCAAAGAATCCGACGCGCCCAAGGAAGAAGACATGAGCCAATCCAATGTACGGTCGATCGAAACCCCGATCGGAGCCCTCGTCCTGGCGGCTGGAGCCGAAGGGCTGACGCACTGCCTGCTTCAGGGTTGCCCAAGGCTTCCGGCCCCGCGCGCGGATGTGCAGGCGGTGCCGCACCTCGATGCGGCGGAGCGGGCACTGGACGCGTACTTCGCCGGAGAGAAGGACCCCTGGGAGGGTCTGACGCTGATGCCGTCTGGGACGGACTTCCAGTGTGAAGTATGGAGGGCGCTGCGCCGCATTCCGTACGGGACCACGGTTTCGTATCGCGAACTCGCGCGTGCGGCCGGCCGGCCTCGTGCCGCGCGTGCGATCGGCCAGGCGAACCACCACAACCCGCTCGCGATCATCGTGCCGTGCCATCGCGTGATCGCGGCGGACGGGTCGCTGGCCGGTTACGCCGGTGGCGTCGAACGCAAACGTTGGCTGCTCAGGCACGAGGGTGCTTGGCCGAACTAGCGACGGAGTCCGGCTGGAGTCCTAGTAGGACGCCTCGGGGTCGTAGATCTCGCACGCCATCTTGTCTCCGCCCGCGATCACGAGCATGCGCCCCAGCGCCATGTACTGGCCGATCATCAGTCCAAGCTCCGAGATCTCGGCATCGTCGAAGTGCTCTCGAAGTTCGGCCTTGAAGGCGGCATCGACTTCGCGGAAGTCGAGCGCCAGCTTCTCGGCAAACCGCACCGCCAATGCCTCGCGCGGTTCCAAGACCCGCTCGGCTTCCGGCTTGTGAATCTGGGCCACCGTCTCTTCGTTCAGTCCTTGACGCGTCGCCGACGCGTACCGGGCGAACAGTCAGGTGTCGCAGCCATTGAGCGCCGCGATTTTGAGCCGCGCCAGTTCCTTGATGCGCGCGGGCACCACGCCCCCGGTATGTCCCGGCTTGAAGAACGCGAAGAAGCGCTCGAAAAAGTCGGGCAGCAACGTCGTCATCGGGATCGGGGCATCGGCTTCGCTTGCCATGGCGGACCTCCAGTTTCGGGACACACATAGAATAACAGGCGCCGTTGCCCCGTCGGTCGATCCGTGGGACCCTGAAGGTCTGGGAACGGGCCGAGGTCCGAATGCGCGCCCGCCTGCTGTTTCCGCTCCTGTTGATCTCCCTGCTCGCTCTTCCGGCCCATGCCCTTCGGGTGGAGTTCTCCGGCGTCATCGACACCGCGAACGACCCGCAGGGCCTTCTGCCCGGGCTCGGAACACCTTTCTCTGGAAGTGCCGAGTACGATCCAACGGCGTTCTTCGTGGGGCAGCTCGCGGGCTTGGACTTTGCCGCAGGCGGGACCTACGTGTGGCCTGGCGATATTGGGCCGATCTTCGGGTTGCCCATTGGTGTGCTCGGCCCAGAGACGCTCCGCCTTACGGGGAGCCTCGGTGATCTCGTTCTCCAGCCGGCCGGGGGCACCTTCCCGCTGCCGCTCATCCAGATTCAGAACAACCTGAATCCCTTGGACTTTCCCGACCCGAATGGGCCCATCGACTTCTGGCAGATTCCGTACGCCACCAGCGTGCCGGCTCCTGTGATCGGATCCGCCGCCGTGGCTTGCTCACTGAGCTTCGTCGACCCGTCGGCCCAGACCCTCACATCGGTGGCATTCTTCACGCCGACGAGCTTGAGCGCCTTCCCCATCGTTCAGTTCACGTGCTCGGTGTCATCGCCGAGTGGTCCGCCGAACTTCTCGATCGCACGCGTTTCGGGCGACGTCTCTTCCTATATCGTCACTCCCGAGCCCCGCGTGGCAGCGCTGCTCCTGCTCACGGCTGCGTGTACGGCCGGCTTCCGCGAGCTCCGACGGCAGCGCTAGTCTCCACGGCTTGCCGAAGCCGACCGACAGACATTCGTCTCAATTGACCGAGGCGCTCCCGAGTGCCGTCTACTCGCCGGTGGCGCATCGCCTTGCCAAGGTCGACGGGCCGGTCTTCCCACTCCATGTCGGGGACACCTGGAGGGCACCGTTCGAGGGCGCACAAATGACGGCGCTGTCTGAGCACGATTCTCCAGGGCTCCACCGCTACGGGCCGACCGACGGCCTGCCCGCGCTCCGCGAAGCCCTCGTGGAGAAGGTGCGGAAGCGAAATCACGACTGCGAGCTGGACCAGATCCTGGTGACGGCGGGGGCGACCTCGGGACTGTCCTGTGCCATCGGTGCACTCGCGGACCCGGGCGAAGAGGTGCTTGTCCTGGCGCCGTTCTGGCCACTGATTCGCGGGATCGTAGTGTCGCACGGCGCGGTTCCGGTCGAGGTGCCGTTCTACGACCGTGTCGCGACCGTCACCGAGGCGTTGGCCGCCGTCGAGTCCGTCCGGACCTCGCGAAGTGTCGCCGTCTACTTCTCGAACCCATCGAATCCGACCGGTCGCGTGCTTGCACCCGAGATCGTAGAGGCGCTCGCGAACTGGGCGGCCGCAAACGACCTCTGGGTGTTGTCCGACGAGGTCTACGAGGACTACGTCTACAAGGGTGAGCATGTTTCGGCCGCACGCTTCGCGCCCGAACGCACGGTGTCCGTGTATTCGTTCTCGAAGGCGTATGGGATGGCTGGGAATAGAGCCGGCTACCTTGCTGCGCCGACGTCGATTCGAGAAGCCATTCACAAGGTCTCGGTGCACTCCGCCTATCATGCCCCCACCGCGGCCCAGTTTGCTGGGCTGCAAGCGCTCGAAGGCGGTGCAGACTGGGTCGCCGCGACACGGGCCGAATACGCAGACACCGGATGTGCGGTCGCCGGGGTGCTTGGTCTGGCCCCGCCGGAAGGCTCGTGTTTCCTGTTTGCGGACGCCCGCGGAGCCTTTGACGAACGCGGCATGCGGGGTTTCCTCGAAGACTGCGCCGACGACGGCGTCCTGGTCGCTCCCGGCTCGGCTGCCGGCCGCGACTACGACGGCTGGGTCCGGCTTTGTTTTACGGTTGTCCCGCCCGAAGACGCAAAAGAGGCGGCGCGCCGCCTGGCACGCCGCCTCTCTGGGTGAGACGCCAAAACGCGGGAAGTTCCCTGGCAGGAACCCGCGCTCCGAGTGGACGAAGCGCTAGGCGCGCGTCCGCCGGGTAGCACCGACCAGCAAGGCACCGATGCCGAACACCAGCGCGGCGCTCGGTTCCGGGATCGGCTTGGTGAAGACCTGATCCTGGTTGTTGGCCAGGTCGACCACAACGGCCGGACCTTCCAGAGCGAAGCCGCCGCCGGGCTCGCCGCCATCGGCCCCGCCACCGATCCACCCGCCGCCGGCGTTCAGGATCCGGAAGAAGATCTCCTGGGCGCCCGCGGAAAGGCTGCTGTCGTCGACGACGTTGCCCCCGTAGATGCCCTCCCAGATGGCGGCTTGAACGCCCGTGATCGCCTGGACGCGCGTGACCGTGGCGCTGACGAGTTGGCCCACATCGAAGCCGAAGTTATTCATGACGAAGCCGGCCCAGGCGAGGTCGCGCGGCGCCTCGTCTGCCGGAGCCGGGTCCACGAACGGGTCGAGGACCGCGCGCACGTCGTAGGCCGAGGTCGAGATGTAGGTGTCGAGGTCGACACAGAACGACTCCCCGCGCATGGCGTCGAGTGATACATCGAGGAGCGCCGTGTTCACGCTGCGGCTGCCGAATACGGTGATCCGCTCGCCCAGCTCGAATCCGTGGACGGTAAAGGTGGTGGCGGAAGCCGACGCGGCGAAGAGGAGCATCGCGAAGGCGAGCCCGGCGGATCTGAGCCAGCGGCTTCCGGAGTTCATGGGGAGGCGGAGTTGGTGCGTCATGGGCTCCGGTAAAGCAGGGATCGTGCCAGCCCGCGGATTCCGGCTGAGATACCTGCGAGAACGCGCGCTTGGCCGCGCGGGTTGCCTCTCGCAATTCCTTGCGGACCCGGCAAAAGCAGGAATCGGTTTTCCCACTTTTCATTGCAGCCGATCCGGCGCACCATGCGCGAAGCCCGGGAGGCCCGATGCCGCAGAACATCCAGCAAGCCACGACGAACGAAGACCGGGAGGCCGTGGTCTGCACCCTGCAGCTGGCATTCGCGGCCGACCCCTTCACGCGCTGGGTCGCGGAGCGTCCCGAGACCTTCGTGCCGATGTTCCGCGGCTTCATCGAAGGGTCGCTGGTGCCGGGGATGGATCAGGGGACCGTGTACGTCGTCCGCGGGGAGCACGCTGTGCATGCCGCGAGTATCTGGTTGCCGCCGGGCGTGGCACCCGACATCGCGATCCAGGGTGCGGGCTTCGCCGAGAACATGACGCAGGCGGAGATGGAGGCCAAAATGCCGGCCGTCGCCCAGATGGAGCAGTGGCATCCTGACGAGCCGCACTGGTACCTCCCCATCATCGGTGTGGATCCGACCCGACAAGGGAAGGGCCACGGCTCGGCGCTGCTCGAACATGCCCTCCGCCGGGTAGATGAGGATGGCCTGCCGGCGTACCTGGAGTCTTCGAATGCCGCGAATATTCCGTTGTACGAGCGCTTCGGTTTCGAGGTGATGGGCGAGATCGTCGGCAGCGAGACCGCCAAGCTCTGGCCGATGTTCCGCCAAGCGCGCTGATTCCCCCCTGAATCCAAGGGGTTGGGAGCGCCAAAAAAGTCGTCATCGCGGTTTGACGGCGGAGGTCCGGTGCACAAGCTCCGTCGATCTCTGCAAAGCAGCCCCATGCCCGCACTCCGCCGGCCTCCAATGGCCGGACCGGGCCACCCAGATAGGAAGACAGAAGAAATGAAGATCCGACCCCTTCACGATCGGATTCTCGTCAAGCGCGTGGAAGAAGAGTCGACCACGGCTGGCGGGATCATCATCCCCGACAGTGCCAAGGAAAAGCCGCAGGAGGCCGTCGCGGTCGCCGTCGGCACCGGCAAGATCGCCGATGACGGAACGACCGTGCCCATGGAAGTTGCCGCCGGCGACCGTGTGCTGATCAGCAAGTACGCGGGCACCGAGGTGAACCTCGATGGCGAAGAACACATCATCATCCGCCAGGACGACGTCCTGGCGATTCTCTCGTAGGAGGCCCGAAACATGGCCAAAGAAGTCAAATACAGTCAGGCCGCACGCGACAAGCTGCTGGCCGGCGTGAACGGACTCGCGAACGCCGTGCGTGTCACGCTGGGCCCGAAGGGCCGAAACGTCATCATCGAGAAGAGCTGGGGCTCGCCGACGGTGACCAAGGACGGCGTCACCGTCGCCAAGGAAATCGAGTTCGAAGACAAGTTCGAGAACATGGGCGCACAGATGGTCAAGGAGGTCGCTTCAAAGACCTCCGACACCGCTGGCGACGGCACCACGACGGCAACCGTGCTGGCCCAGGCGATCTTCCGTGAGGGCACGAAGCTCGTGGCCGCCGGCATGAACCCGATGGACCTGAAGCGCGGCATCGACAAGGCCGTGGGGTCGATCGTCGAGCAACTCGGCAAGCTCTCCAAGGCCACGCGCGACAGCGACGAGATCGCCCAGGTGGGCACCATCTCGGCGAACAACGATGCGACGATCGGCAAGATGCTGGCGGAAGCGATGGAGCGCGTTGGGCGCGAAGGCGTCATCACGGTCGAAGAAGCCAAGTCGATGGACTCGACCCTCGAAGTGGTCGAGGGCATGCAGTTCGACCGTGGCTACCTCTCGCCCTACTTCGTGACCAACCCGGACAGCATGGTGGCCGAACTCGAGGACGCCGTGCTGCTGCTCCACGAGAAGAAGATCGCGAACATGAAGGATCTCCTGCCCGTGCTCGAGCAGGTCGCGCGCAGCGGCAAGCCGCTCGTGATCGTGGCTGAGGACATCGAGGGCGAGGCCCTGGCCACGCTCGTGGTGAACAAGATCCGCGGCACGCTGAACGTGGCGGCCGTGAAGGCGCCGGGCTTCGGCGATCGCCGCAAGGCGATGCTCCAGGACATGGCGATCCTCACGGGCGGCCAGGTCATCAGCGAGGAACTCGGACTCAAGCTCGAGAACGTCACGCTGAACGACCTCGGTTCCGCCAAGAAGGTCGTCATCGACAAGGACAACACGACCCTCATCGACGGTGCCGGAAAGAAGAAGGACATCGAAGGCCGGGTCAGCGAGATCCGCAACCAGATCGAAGCGACCACCAGCGACTACGACCGCGAGAAGCTCCAGGAACGTCTGGCCAAGCTCGCGGGCGGCGTTGCGGTCGTGAAGGTTGGTGCCGCGACCGAAACCGAGATGAAGGAGAAGAAGGCCCGCGTCGAAGATGCGCTGCACGCAACGCGTGCGGCGGTCGAAGAGGGGGTCGTCCCCGGTGGTGGCGTGGCACTGCTTCGAGCGCAGAGCGCTCTCGACAGCGTGAAGACCGAGAACACGGACGAGGAAGCTGGCGTGGCCATCATCCGCCGCGCCATCGAAGAGCCGCTCCGACGGATCTCCGAGAACGCGGGTATCGAAGGCTCGATCGTCGTGGACAAGGTCAAGCACCTGAAGGGCGCGCACGGTTTCAACGCGAGCACCGAGGCCTATGAGGACCTGATCAAGGCCGGCGTCATCGACCCGACCAAGGTCGTGCGCTCGGCGCTGCAGAACGCGGCGTCGGTCGCCGGTTTGCTGCTGACCACCGAGGCCATGATCGCCGACAAGCCCGAAGAGGGTGGTGCCGGCGGCGGCGGAATGCCGGGCGGAATGCCCGGTGGGATGCCGGACATGGGCGGCATGATGTAGCGACGGAACGCCAGGGGCTTCGCCCCTGGCGCACTTCCGCCGGGGTCGCGAACGCGGCTCGGAACGCGAGGGGCTGAAGCCCTCGCGCATCGCCGAGCGGGTCGCGAACGCACGTGGCTTCGCGAAGTGCATCGGGCACCTGACGGTAGATCTTCGGAGGGGCGCGCAGGTTTCCTGGCGTTCGCTCCGGCCAAGTGGGAGTCCGACAGTCAGATCAAGAAACGCCTCGGGGCATTGGCTCCGGGGCGTTTCTCTTTGGTGGCGCGCCTAGCGACTGATCGGCTGGGTGCGAAGGTCGACGATCTGGAGGAACTTGGGGCCGCCAGGGCGTAGGTCGACTTCCAGGCGGTGGCCGGCTGCGACTTCGACGTCGAATCGAGCGCGGCGTTCGTCGAGCTCGGGGAACTGGACCTTGTAGGCGCCCGGTGAGAGTCCCGAGATCTTGCAGGTGCCATTGGCATCGCACGGGAACTGCTCGCCATAGCGTCCGCCGACGATCAGCGGGCCGATCGCGACGGGTCCCTTGCGGTAGCCGGCGGGCAGGTGAAGCCAGAGGTCGCCGCGTTGGCTCGTGGCCATCCGCCCGATGACCAGATCGCCCCCGATGGCAACGGTGTCTCGCGTGGCAACCGGAAGCCACACCTTCGAGAGCCCGTGGTCCTTGTGACCCACTTCGAGGGACTCGCGGCCCGCAGTAGCAGAGCTGCCGACGTGTTCGAGCAACACGAAGGTGCCACTCGGGAACTCCTGGTAGCGGCCGCCGCCGGCGCGGCTGCTCGGATTCGAGAGCTTCGTTGCGGTGGCCTGGATCAGGTCGTCCGGTGTCGCATCTTCGAGCCAGATTCGGACGAGGGTCCCGTGGCGGTGGTTGGACCGCGCCTGGGCCAGCGCCTCGTCCCACTCGTCGCTGGCGTTGGGCTCAGCGTGGATCAGGAAGCGTTGGTTCGCCGGGACCCGCACCGGGGCGGCGATCACGGTCACGAGGGGTCGCTCCGGTGCCTCGGCGAGTGCCGCCGGCACGGCGTCGTCCGGCTCCTGCACGACGGCGCGGCTGATGCCGCGGGCGGCTTGTTCGCGTTCCCTGGACTCCAGACCCGCGGCACAGGGGTGATCCTGGAAGCCGATATTCCCGTCCTTGTCGCGACATTCATAGAAGCCGGCACTGGCAGGCGCCGCGATTGCGAGGGCACCCAGCAGGATTCCAGAGCGGACGAAGACACGCATTCATCACGTATCGGCAACTCTGCGGCAAGACTGGAGGGTGGCTATCGCGCGCAGGCCTCGATCGCATTCGTGGCGACCTGGTCCGACGCATTCCAGCAGTCCTCGCGGGCAATTCCCTCGAGGAGGGCGCAGGCCGCGGGGTTCGCCCGCTGCTCGGCGCGATCGAGGCAGGCCAGCCAGTCTTCGGCGCCCGATATCACGCGCATCAGCGATCGCCAGGATGCGATCTCCTGGGGTCCGTCCGGCCCGTCGATGGTGTCGATCCGGAGCGATTCGTGATCGCGGCTCCAGAGGTAGCCGCCGGCATCGGTGCGGAACCAGTCGCCGGAACGAGCGGCGCTGGTCGCGCTGTCACGGGGAAGGGCGAGGGAGACGAACGTCCCCTCGCATCCGACGCCGCAATCCTCTGCGAGGACGAGTGATTCAGCCTGCGGGAGTGGGGAGTGGGAACGCAGTGTCGTGACGCCAGACGGGCCGCGGACGCGTTCGATCACGCGCACCAAGGTCTCGTAGTAGGTGTCGTCGCTATTCGTATGATAGGCGGTGGAGATTGGGACCACGAGCCCGATCGTGTCGGCCCGTACCGCGAGGGCTTCAAGGCTCGGTACGGAAGGGCATGCCCACGCAGCGGACGCGCACCAGAACAGGCCCAGCAGCGAAACCAACCACACACGGAGACGGAGCGTCGTTTGTTTCTTCATGGGGAAAGTCTGCCTCCACCCGAGGCCGTGCGGTGTAACGGGTTGGTAAATCCGCCACACGTCTCGTGCAGGGACAGACGCCGTGCCGTCTCCGGCGGCTCCGTTTCCCTTCCGGGCGCGCCAGAAAGAAGACGGGCGCCGGTTCCAGGGAGCCGGCGCCCGTACAGGCGATCGTTCGTCGGAAAATGTTACTCCGAGCGGACGGCCTCTTCGATGACGATCGGCTCGGTCGGAACGTCGCCGTGGCCACCGTGGTTTCCGGTTGCGACGCCGGCGATGGCATCGACGACCTCCATGCCCGAAGTCACCTTTCCGAACACGGCATAACCGAAGCCCTGGGGCGTCGGTGCCGACTGGTTGAGGAAGGCGTTGTCCACGAGGTTGACGAAGAATTGGGCGGTGGCGCTGTCGACCACGTTCGTGCGTGCCATGGCCAGCGTGCCCCGATCGTTCTTGAGTCCGTTGCCCGCCTCGTTCTCGATCGGCGGCAGCGTCGGCTTCTGGGACATGTCCGGCGCGAATCCGCCGCCCTGGATCATGAAGCCCGGAATGACGCGATGGAAGATCGTGCCGCTGAAGTGGCCCGAGTCCACGTACTTCAGGAAGTTCTCGGAAGAGATCGGCGCGTTTTCGGTGTCGAGTTCGATGACGATGTCGCCCTGGTTCGTCTTGAGCGTGACCAAGATGGGTCCCTCCAGTTGAGTCGGTGAGTCGTCGCTCTCGCAACCCGCGATGGCAACGCAGAGAAGCAGCAGTGCGATGGCAAAAGGCCTCTTGGCGAATCGAGTCGTCACGCTTTCGTCTCCGTAGGTCACACACCCCAGGAATCCGACTGGGGATGCCCCAGAGATCCGTCCCAGGATGGGGCGACATCCTAGAGACTCGGGGCAAATCCCGCAGGCTCCAGGACACGTCGGTCAATGTGCCCTGGGACGATTCGTACAAGTCCCTGCCGGGGTGCGAAGTCCGCGCCCCTCGGCAACAATCCGCCGCAATCAGGCTCCGCTCGAGAGCCCCGCCACCCGAAGAATGGGTGGTCCCGAAAGACCTGGAGGTCGCTCGCCATGAGCAAGCGCGTCAAGGAAATCCTCAGCTGGTACGGGTCGGATAGCCCCGGCACGTTGGTGAATCTCAGTCGTATCTTGAACCACGGACGCCTCGGCGGGACCGGCAAGATGGTGATCCTGCCCGTGGATCAGGGGTTCGAACACGGCCCCGCACGCAGCTTTGCGAAGAACAGCGCGGGCTATGACCCCCGCTATCACTTCGAGCTGGGCATCGATGCCGGATGTAACGCGTACGCCGCGCCGCTCGGCTTCCTCGAAGCCGGCGCCGCCGAGTTCGCGGGCGAGATTCCGTTGATCCTCAAGCTCAACAACTCGGACTCGCTCTTTGGCGGGGACGATCCGTGCTCGGCCGTCACCGGCAGCGTGGAAGACGCCATGCGGCTCGGATGCGCCGCCATCGGGTTCACGATCTACCCGGGTTCGTCGCAACGCAACGAGATGTATCAGCAGTTCCGCGAACTCACGGTCGAAGCCAAGCGCAAGGGCCTGGCCGTGGTGCTCTGGTCGTATCCGCGCGGGTCCGGCATCTCGAAGGATGGCGAGACCGGCATCGATGTCGTGGCGTATGCGGCGCACATCGCGGCTCAGCTGGGTGCGCATATCATCAAGGTGAAGCCGCCGACGGCCCACATCGAGCAGGATGCCGCCCGGAAGGTCTACGAGGCCGAGGGAATTCCGGTGGGGACACTGCCCGAGCGCATTCGCCACGTGGTGCAGTCCTCGTTCGGCGGACGCCGCATCGTCATCTTCTCGGGCGGACCGGCCAAGGATCGCGGCGGGATCCTCGAAGAGATCCGTGGCATCGCCGAAGGCGGTGGCTTCGGTTCGATCATGGGTCGTAACTCGTTCCAGCGGCCGAAGGCGGAAGCCATCGACCTGCTGCACGAGGTCATGGACATCTACGCCCAGGTCTGACGCACAGGCGAAATGAACGATGACGCCCCGATCGCCTCGCGCGGCCGGGGCGTCGCGCGTTGCGGCCTAGGAGGCGCCGCGGACCAGCTTGATGCCGCGCTGCGCTTCTTCGTTCTCGGGGTCTCGGATGAGGGCAGCCTGGAACTCCTTGCGCGCCAGTTCCTCGTCGCCGTCTTCGAGGGCCAGGGTGCCGAGAATCGCGTGGGGGACCGCGGCCTTGGTGTCGGCCTCGGCCATCCGCCGCGCGGCCGCGACGGTCTTGGCGCGCGCGATCCGGACCTCGACACGCGTGTGCAGGTAGAGGGCCCACGACTCGAACATCCGATACTCGGGTTCGAGGGGCTGGAGGTCGACCACGCGCCGCATCGTCGACACGGCATCGTCGAAGCGGTCGGCGTCCAGTTGAGATTGGGCGCGGCGGAATAGCTGCTCGGCTTCCAGCCTGGGCTGGTTCTCTTCGGGGGCAGGGGTGGCCTCGGTCGCCTCGTCGGCGCTCGATTGTGTTGCCGTCGCTTTCTTCGCCGCTGCAGCCTTCATCCGCTTGCGCGGCATGATGACCTCACGCGCGAATTCGGGGCGGCCGCGACGTTCTGGTGCGGGCGCCTTCGGCGGACGGGCCGTGCGTTCGACCGGGGCCGCGAGGCCCATCCAAATGAGCGTCCCGAACAGGTGGACGCGTTCTTCGTTCAGGACGAGTGCGCCTAGCGTTCTCTTTCCGTCGATCGAATGGAGAGCCTTGCGATCTGCGTTCTCCAACCCCAGGAGTCGGATGCATTCGTCGACGCTGGTGGTCAGCTTCAGCGGCTTCTTGCCATCGGCTGCGAGAGCTTCACGAATTTCGTCGCCAGTGACGTAGAGGCGTAGTCCGGCGAGCAGCAGCTGCTCGATCGGTGCAACGTCGAGAGGCTCGATCGGATCGAGCGGGAGGTCGTCCGGATCGAACGTCGCAGTGGTGTCCCGCCACTGCAGACACGAGGTCAGTTTCTCACCGACCTGGTGCGCGAGCGCATCCTCGACGGCTTCCTGCGAAAGCAGCCCGAACTCGATCAGGACCTCGCCCATCCGGAGTGGTTCATTCTCGAAGATCTGGTCGGTCATCTTGTCGATCACGCGGACGTAGTCTTCTTCCGAGATGTCGCCCGTACGCAGGAGCATGCGGCCCAGCGTTTCGCGCAGGGAGCCGCCCTCTGCGCTCATCGGCTCGCCGTTCTCGAAATAGACCCGCGTACATAGGCCGTCGCCGCGGACCTCCAGGGTTCCGGTGGCGTGGGTTCGATGAATCTCGGCGAGAAGGAGGACGAGCGGAGCGAAGCCCATCTCGGCCTCGAGGCCGGCGTCTGGCGCATCGTCCAGGACTTTCCGGACCAACGCGGGGAGTTTTCCGAGGTCCAGCGGCTTGCGTAAGACACGCACCGGTCGCATTTCGGATGGGACCGTGTTCTCGATGGCCGCGCGTTGATCGATCATGTCGATCAGGATGACGGGCGGTGCACCCGGTACCTGGCCGAATGTCGCGCACGATCCGATGACATCGGCGTCCGGCAGCGGATGGAAGGCCAGGGTGATGTCGAAGCCGGCCTCGGACAGGGCGGTGGCGGCGTCGGACGCACTCTTTGCGCGCGTGACGAACGCGCCCTCCGATTGAAACGCGGCGGCGACCGCCCCGGCTTCATCGTCGCTCGCAGTCACGAGCAACACGCGCTGTTTTCCGTTGCCCGCCAAAACGCAGACCTCCACCTGCACCATCGGTCGGAATGCGAGTCAAGTGAAGACTCGCGCGACCTGCCTAGTCGGTTTCTGGCGCTGCTGTCGCGGGTGTCTCACCCTCGGCGAGGACACCTGCCGCGAATGCCTCCTCCGGCGAATACACGAGATGATGACGGGCGTAGACCGCGAAGTAGAGCAGCCCGACGGCGTACCAGAGCGCCGCACCCACGACGACCTTGCGATAGACAGGGTCGGCCACGAACAGCGAACCCAGTGTGATGAGGGCAATTCCACCCGCTATCAACGCGCCGGGGATGCCGAGGGGGCTCCGGTAGGGCCGTTCGAGGTCTGGCAATCGGCGTCGCAAGAGCACGAACGACGCCATCTGGAGGCCGTAGGAGATCACCGCACCAAATACCGCCATGTTCAGGAGGACGGCTCCGACCGGGTGTTCGCTCCCCAGGAAATGGATGACGAGCGCGACGCCGTAGCCAATGGTGCCACCGACCCAGAGGGCCCGGTGCGGCGTTCTGCGTGTCGGGTGGGTCACCGAGAGCCAACGCGGGAAATAGCCGGCGCGCGACAGTGAGTAGAGCTGACGGCCATAGGCGAAGACGATCGAGTGGAAGCTCGCAATCAGGCCCGCGACCGCGGCGGCCGCCAGGAGCTTCGTCCCGACCCCGGCACCGAAGATCGTGCGGAACCCGTCGAAGAGCGGTTCGCTCGATGTGCCGAGAGCGGCCGCCCCGGGCGCAATCGCGCTCGAGAGGAAGAGTGTCAGGAACGCGCACACGACGAGGGTGCCAAGGGCCCATAAGATGCCCCGCGGCATGTCGCGCTTCGGGTCGTGGGCTTCCTCGGCTGCCAGCGGCAGCTCCTCGATCGCCAGGTAGAACCAGACGGCGAACGGCAGGGAGGCCAGGACGCCGTGCCATCCCATCGGTAGCCAGCGCGTCTGGCCTGCTTCCGGAACGATGTCCAGTGCGAAGCGGTCAAAGTCCACGTGCGACAGGGCCCCGATCCAGAAGATCGCCAGGATCGAGAGCGCGAGGACGGTGACGCCAACGGTGAAGCGAAAGCTCGTCTTGGCACCCGCGACGTTCAATCCGATGAACAGCACATAGCATGCCAGCCACCACAGGGGTTCCGCGGCGTCGGGGGTCTCGAAGATCGCTCCCAGATAGTCGCCGACACCGACGACGATCACCGCCGGAGTCAGTACGAACTCCATCGCTTCGGCCAGGCCGGTGACATAGGCGCCCCATGGACCCATCGAAGAGCGTGCGAATGAGTAGGCGCCGCCGGTGTGGGGGAGTGCGGGCGACATCTCGGCGATGCTGAAGCACAACCCCACGTACATGACCGTGATGATGACGGTCGCCAGCGCCAGGCCACCGAAGCCTCCGGCGGCCAGCCCGAAGTTCCAACCAAAGAAGTCCCCGGAGATCACGGCGCCGACACCGAGCGCCCACAGCGAGCCGACCCGGGCATGTCGGGTCAGGCTGCGCTCCTCGAAGTAGCCGGTCGGCGTGGCGTCGTACCCGACGCCCGTGTCGTTTCCGTCGTTCGTGCTCATGGGAGCATGCTACGCCACACACGCCGGTATACTGGGCGCTCGATGGGCAACGCCACCGACGACTTCCAGGCCGGCGCCTCCGCGGTTCCGCTTCCCCTCAAGCTCGGCGCGCCGATGATGGGTTATGGGGCTCGCGAAGGCGGCGCGCAGGGTGTCCATGATCCACTCTTTGCACGCGGGCTGTACCTCGCAGGTGGCGGGTCGGATCTCCTGATCGTGGCGGCCGACCTCTGCCTGATGGGCGCGGGCCAAGCAGCTGTCCTGCGCGAGCGGCTGTTCGAAGCAACGGGACTTCCTACCGAGCGAATCGCGGTGACGTGTATCCATACACATTCGGGCCCGGATACCGGACTCATGTCGTTCTTGTCGGACGCCGAACCGCCCGTCCACGTCCCAGGGATATGGGACGCAATCGTCGCGGCCGGTAGGGCCGCATTCACCTCTGCCACGCCCGCCACGCTGGCGGTCGGCCACGCCGACGTCCAGATCGGGCGCAATCGACGCCGCGAAGATGGGCCGGTGGAGCGCGACGTGCTGGTCATGAGGATCGAGCGACGAGACGGCAGACCGCTCGCGGTGGCTTACATCCATGGGTGTCACCCAACCGCGCTCGGGCACGAGAACCTCGAGTACTCGGCCGACTGGGTGGCCGCCGCGAACGAGACCATCGCGGCCGCGCATCCAGGAACGATCCCGATCTTCTGGCTGGGAGCACACTCGGACATCGATCCGCGGACGCGCGGGCTCCTGGATCTGGCCATCGCCGGACAGAGCCTGGGCGTGGGCTTCGATGAAGTGGCAGCGCTCGGACGCGAAGTCGGTGAAGCGGTCGTGCGCGCGACTGCAGCGGCCACGCCGTGCGCGGCTCCGGTCGTAGGAGCTACGTCGAATACGCTGACGATTCCGACCCACACCGAGTCCGAAAGCGACCGCGCGGCCGCGTTCGAAGCGCTGGGTCTCCCGCCCGACGCGACCCCGGGGACCGGTGAGCTGTTCGCGATGGAACACGAGCGGACCGACGGTCTCCCCATCGACGAAAAGCGCGAGCGACTCGCGCGGGTGCGCCGCTATCTGCGCGGACGAACAGCGCGCCACTTCGTGGGGGGAAGCACGACGCCCGACGTGGAAGCGCAGGTGCTCTCCATCGGCCCGGTGCGGCTGCTGGCCTTACCGGCCGAAGCGACCGTGGACGTGGGGCGGGATTGGCGGGAGCGTCATGGTGCCGACGCAGCCGTGTTGTCGATTGCGAACGGTTGGCTGCGCTATCTGCCTCATTCGCGAAACTTCGAGGAGCCGCTGGCGCACCACGGTTACGAGGTGCTGATGTCCACCCTGGTTCCTGACGCGGCCGACCGCTTGTTGGCTGAAGGCGATCGACTGGTCGAGCGCCTGGAGGGAGAAGACCGATGACGAGCGAGCGCGTCCATGACGTCCTACGCAACGGTGAGCCTGGATCCTCCGTCGAGATTCGTGGCTGGCTCCGCACCGCCCGCCACGCCAAGGGCCTCAGCTTTCTCGACGTCTCCGATGGCTCCTGCATGAACGGTCTGCAGGTCGTGGCGCCCCCCGAACTCCCGAACTTCGAGCGCGAGGTGCGTGCGCTGACGACCGGCTGCGCCGTTCGGGTCGGCGGGGAGCTGGTCGAGTCGCCGGGGAAGGGCCAGCGCGTGGAACTCCGCGCGGCGGAGATCGAGGTCATCGGAACGACCGGAGACGACTATCCGCTGCAGAAGAAACGCCACTCATTCGAATTCCTGCGGACCATTGCGCACCTCCGCCCGCGAACGAACACGATCGGCGCCGTTTGGCGGGTTCGGAACGTCGCGTCGCGGGCGATCCATGATTTCTTCCAGCAGCGCGGCTTCCTCTGGCTGCATGCACCGATCCTGACCGCGGCCGATGCCGAGGGGGCAGGGGAGATGTTCGAACTCGCTGACTCGGAGGCCTTCTTCGGCCGTCCGACGCGGCTCACCGTATCAGGACAGCTCGAAGCCGAGATCGGTGCGCTGTCCCACACGCATGTCTACACGTTCGGGCCGACATTCCGCGCCGAGAACTCGAACACCAGCCGCCACTTGTCCGAGTTCTGGATGGTGGAACCCGAGATGGCCTTCTGCGACCTCGATGGAGACGCCGCGCTCGCCGAGGAGTTCCTGAAGGCCGTCATCGGGACGGTCCTGGAGGAATGCGCCGACGACATGGCGTTTTTCAACGAGCGCATCGAGAAGGGAATCGTCGAGACACTGGAACATATCGTCGAGACTCCGTTCGAGCGCATGTCGTACACCGAAGCCGTCGCGGTGCTCGAACAATCCGGCCAGGACTTCGAGTATCCGGTTCGCTGGGGTGTCGATCTCCAGAGCGAACACGAGCGCTACCTCACCGAAGAGCATGTGAAGCGGCCGCTGGTCGTCACGGACTACCCGGCGGAGATCAAGGCTTTCTACATGTACGCCAACGCCGACGACAAGACCGTTCGGGCAATGGATGTCCTCGTGCCACGGATCGGTGAGATCATCGGAGGGTCGCAGCGGGAACATCGCGTCGATGTCCTCGAGCGGCGGATGGTCGCCCACGGTCTCGATGCCGAGGCCTATTGGTGGTATCTCGACTTGCGTCGCCACGGCGGCGCACCGCATGCGGGCTTCGGCCTCGGCTTCGAGCGACTCATCCAGTTCGTCACCGGCATGGCCAATATCCGCGACGTGATCCCATTCCCGCGCGTGCCGGGGTCGGTGGAGTTCTGAGGTTAGGCGTTGGGCGTGGCTTGCTCTGGGAGGTTGGACGCGATGCTTGCGCGTGACCGCCGTCGGAGAGCACCCAGCAATGGAAGCACGAGTGCCAACTCCGGTCCCAGTCCGCAGAACGCGGCTGCCCGCTGCTCCGTGTCGTCAGCGGCCGAGACACAGTCTGCATCCGGGCTCCCCGAGCCGGGGCCACCATCCCAGTCGATCCGGCCGTCACCGTCGTTGTCGAGGCCGTCGTCGCAGCCCGGGGCGACCGCCGCGGCCGCGCAGAACGTCGCGAGCGACTCGAGCGCGTCGCCAGTGCGGGCGGCCGTTACCTGCAGGGCATCGAACGAAACAGTGCCGGCAGCGTCGCCAATGATTCGAATGCCCAGGCGTTGGCCGACGGCTCCCGGGACTGCGGCAACGTCGGTCGGCGTGACCGTGATGGAGACCGTCTCGAACGCGCCGGGATTCTGGAGCAACTGGCCGCCGCTCTTCGCAACAAGGACGTCGTCGCCGGCGAGCACTTCCACGGTACCCAGGAGCGAGGGAGACGCCGCGAGGCCCATCGTCAGTGTGTACGTCGTGTCCGCCGCCAGCCGCTCGCTGAGTGGCAAGCGCGCAAAGCCGCCGCCGTCGAGGACGGCGATGTTCTCTCCATCCGGAATGCCGGAAGGAAATTCGGACGCCAACGGGTTCCAGGTGGTTCCGTGGGACGAGTGGATCCATGCCGTCAGGACTGGCATGCGGGCGCCGTCCGCGACCTGACGGAATTCCAGGCCAGGGTCGTCGAGGGCGACCTCTCGCGCGTATGCCACACCCGGCATCGTGGGCAGGCTCCCGTCGATGTGTGCGAGCCGTCCCGCCACATCGAGAAAGCCGTCGCGGTCACGGTCGATTCCGATGCGGATTCCGGACCCGAAAGGGACCGCGGTGAAGGTGAATGCCTCGGACTGCGCGAGCTGGAGCATGTCGGCCAGCGAATAGGCATCACAGGCATGGTCGCTCTGAAAAACGCTGCCCAGGTAGCTGAAGCCGCGCGCCGTATTGCCGATCCAGCCCTTGGCGGTCACGTCGATGTCACCGACGTCGGCCATCGCGAGCAGGGCGTTGAGCGTCAACATCTCATTCGCATCGGCAGCGCCATGAACGGTGACCTGCCGTCCGACCGCCGCGTGCGCGTCGCCCGGCAGGTCGCCATTGAACGCGAGGAGGAAGGCCATGTTCTGGTTGCGTCGTTGTGTGCTGCCGGTCCGGGGGTCGAACGAGCCATCGTGGTGGAGCGCGAAGCCGGCCGTGCTGGCATTGGCGTCGTCGTAGTAGAGCCCGAAGACTTCGTAGAGTCCGCGCAGTGGCGGTGCCGTCGATGGCTGGGCGCCCGCCATGCGGTTGCTGAGTGGCAGGGTCTGACTTCCGCGAGCGAATCCGTTTCCGAGATCGTGGCATGCGCCGCCGGTGCAGCTGTCTGCGGCGAACGGGTTTCCCCATCGGTCGCCCGACGAGTCCGGGATCTGGACCGGGTTTCGCATCGAGTTGTCGAGGTTCCGATACGGGTTCGGCGGCATGCGTGTCGCTGCGAGGAAGGCCTGCATCTCGGCCGTCTCGTCAGCCGGCAGCGGCGCACTCATTCCTTGCAGTGCCGCGAAGGCCCCCGAGAAGCCGAACAGGTCTGCCTTGTCTCCGCGGAAGTGGAGGCTCGGACTTCCGACGATGTCGATGAGCATCTGCGTTCGCATCGGCCCCTTCATGGCGGGGAAGACGTTGCCGTTGAAGTTGAGCGGCGGTGCAGCGGGATCGCCAAGGTCCCATGAGAGACGGTCGTGCCGACCGTCGACGTGGCAGGACGCACACGCGATGTGTCCGAGGCCACTCGTTTCGTGGGTTCCGTAGAAGTGTCGTCGCCCCAGGCGGATCGCCTCAGGGGTCGGATCGAAGAACGGCGCGCGCACCGTCTCGCTGAAAGACAATGCGTCGATCACCGATACGGTCGCTTCGAAGCGGTTCAAGACGTAGATCCGGCTGCGACTTTCGTCCAGGACGACACCGGTCGGGCCCGCCCCCACTTCGACAGGCGTTCCGATTCGCGCGCCCGCGGCGTCCACCTGGATGAGATTGTCGGAGCCCATCCCGGTGATGTACGCGCGGTCGCCGGCCTGGTTCCAGGCGACGCCACGCGGGTCACCCAGGGATTCGTCTCGCAAGGCCACCGATGTCGTTGGGGTGCTGTAGTCGAGATGCGGGTTGAGATCGACGAGGTTGGGCGACGCCCCGCTGGCGAAGTCGGCCCAACGGACGCGTAGGAATCGCCCCCGGAGGTTCGGTTCGAATCGCACTTCGTTCGTTCCGTCAGTCCCCACCGCATTGACGTGTCCGGTGGCCGGGTTGACCGCGATCGCCATCACCATGTTCATGAGCCGCGTCTCGTACGTGACTCCGAGCGTGCCCGTGTCGATGGCCGCGACATCGTGGTCGGCGAGGTCCCAGCCCGCGACACGGCTCCCGAGGTGGGCGCGGTCGCCGGACACGTATTGGCTCCAGTCCACGCCATTGTCGTCCCGCCACGCGCCGAGGTCGTCCTGCTTGACGATCAGCCCGACCGGGTTCGGCGTCGCCGTCGCCGGGTGCAGAGGCGGATTGAACAAGCTTCCGGCATTCGGAGGCGGATTGACTCCGCCGTAGGGGCCCGCGGGGTCGTCGACGACATTGCCGGGGTCACCGTTTACCCGGCCGCCCGCAAGAAGCGTCGACGCGTTCCCAGATTCGAAGATTGCGGCGTAGACCGTCAGTCCGTCCGGACTCACCGCCAAGGCGCGAGGATCCTCTCCCTGTAGGCGCAGACGGGTGGGCGGCGCACTGAGGTTCGCGGGGTCGAACACGAGGACCGTGTTCGCCTGGGAGCACGTGACATAGGCGCGTTCGGGGCTTCCGGCGAAGACGACATCGGCGGGCTCGTCATCCGTCGCGATCGTTGCGACGACCGTTCCTCGGGTGAGGTCGACCACGCTGATGCTGTCCGAGACGTGATTGACGACCCACGCCTCCTGGTTGCTGCGTGCGCGGACGGTCACGGGGTCGAGTCCGACGCTGACACTGGTCTTCCGGAACAGGCCTTCGGCGGTGGCGAGAAAGACTTCGAGGCGATTGTCGGCCGTGTTGACGACGAGCAGCTGCCGGGTGTCGGGCGCCAGGTCCATCGGGTGGACCTGCGGGCTCTCGAAATTTTGGAAGTCGTCCGCCCATGCACTCGTGGCCGCCAGGCCCGTCAGGAGTGTGGCGGCGAGTAGAACGGCGGCAGAGCGGGATCGCTGGATCATGATGGAGGGTGCTCACGCAACCCGGGTGCGCTTGCAGTGAGTGACCCGTACTCCTGAACAAGTGTCACGCGGTAGCGCGCGGGGCACCGTGCGCAGGGAACGCGCAAATCGGACCGCCTCGACTGGATCCTTTAACAGCGTTACCTATCTTTCACGCCTCCCCCCACCCTTGAGCCCGGCGCGCCCACCCGGCTTCCTCCCGACCATGCCTGCCGCACCCAATCTGGAACAGCGGCGCACCGCGCAACGTGCGCGGACGCGCCGCACGATCCTCGATGCCACCGAGCAGTTGCTGCTCGATGTCGGCATGCAGGCGTTCTCCATCCGCAAACTCGTTGCCGAATGCGGCTACACCGCACCGACGATCTACCAGCACTTTGGCGACAAGGACGGCCTGCTGGACGCGTTGGTCGACGAGCGGTTCGAACGGCTCGAAGAACGGCTGAGGCGGCTCCGTCGCTCAGGCGATCCGGTCGAAATCCTCAGGACCCGCGCCCTGGCGTTCATTCGCTTTGGAATTCGAAATCCGCGCCACGTGCAGCTGGCATCGGCACTCAGGGCCCGCAAGCACGCCGTGCCGCCTTCGATGGAGGAGGCCCGGGCGCTTCTCGAGCAGCCGTGGGTCCAACTCTGGGAAGCGGAGCGGATCCGCGCCGGCGACTGGCATTCCGCGGCGCAGGCATTGGGTGCGTTGTGCACCGGCATCGTCGTGGCACGCATTGAAAACCCGGATCACGACTGGTCCAAGACCCTGGCCGATGACGCCGTCGATGCGCTGTTGCGCGGATTGGTCATCGACTACAGCGAAGGAACCCCCCGCAGATGAAACTGATCCACCGAGACAATCGACGGGCCCTCGGGATGCCGGCGCGAATGGCGCTGGGTCTCCTGGTCAGTGCCGTTGTGCTTGGCTGCGGCGGGCCCGAGGTAGAGAGCGAAGTCGAAGCGCCGCGCGTCCTTGTCGCTTCCGTGCTGACCGAAGACTTTGAAGAGCGCATCGAAGCCAGCGGAGAGCTGCGAGCGAAGGATCGTGCCGAGATCGCTTCCGAGATCGCGGGAGCCGTTACCGCGATCGCGGCCGACGAAGGCGACGCGGTCGAAGCCGGCGCACTGCTCCTGGCGATCGATCCCGAGAAGCGCAAGCTGGAGGTGCAGAACGCGCGTGCGATGTACCAGGAGTCGGCGGCGGCACTGGCTGAGGCCGGTCGCGACGCGGAGCGCGTTCGCCGGCTTCATTCGCAGGGCATCGCGTCGGAGTCCAACCTCGACGCGAAGGAGACGGAACTCGCCAGGACGCGCTCGCGGCACGCGGCTTCGAAGGCGCAGCTCGGCGTTTCAGAGCGGGCATTGCGCGACGCTTCGGTCCGCGCGCCATTCGCTGGTTTCGTGGCGCGTCGCGAAGTCTCCCGCGGTGAGTACGTGCAGCCGGGGCAGGTGCTCTTCGAGATCGTGTCGCTCGACCCGATCGAACTCGAATTCAACCTGGCCGAGCGCGATTCGGCACGCGTCGCGATCGGACAGCAGGTCCGTGTGGGTGTTGCGCCGTATCCTGGCGAGGTGTTCGTGGGCAAAGTGTCGGTCGTCGCACCAGTCCTTGACGCGCGAACGCGCACGCTGCGGGTGAAGGCCAGGATCGACAACGCGGACGGTCGGCTGCGTCCGGGTCTGTTCGCGCGGACCGACCTCGGGATCGCCCGGCGCGAGTCCCTGCTCTGGGTACCGGAAGAAAGTGTCCTGCTGCGGGCCCAGGGGCAGATCGTCTGGGTCGTGGATCCGGAGAATCGTGTGCGCAAGGTCTACGTGAAGACGGGCGTCCAGACTGGAGATCGCATCGAAATCCTCAGCGGGATCTCGCCGTCGGACGAGATCGTGGTTCGCGGCCATGCCGGTCTCCAGGATGGCATCCTCGTGTCGCGTCGCTCCGCGGACGGTGAACGGCCCGACGGTGAACGGCCGGACGGGTCGGTCAACCTGGCTGGCGAAGCCGACTCGAACGGGGAGCCGCTCTGATGGGTTGGATCGACGTCTTCATCCAACGCCCGGTATTGACCTGGATGGTCACCCTGTCCCTGGTTGTATTCGGCGTTCTGGGTCTGGTCCGGCTCGGCATCGATGCCTACCCGAACATGGAATTCCCGGCTGTCATGGTTTCGGCCGAGCTCGAAGGGGCGACGCCCGAGGTCATGGAGGAGGACGTCACAAACGTCCTCGAGGAGTACCTGAATACGATCGAGGGCGTGAAGAGCCTGGAGTCCCGCTCCCAGCTCGGGCGGACTTCGATCGGCATCGAGTTCGTACTCGGCACCGATGTCGACCGCGCGGCCGAGGATGTGCGAGACCGCGTCAATCGCGCGCGCATGGAACTCCCCGACGATCTTGACCCACCCATCGTGTCCAAGATGGATATGAGCGGGATGCCGTTGATGTTCGTCCCGCTCTTTACCGAGCGAACGGCGGTCGAAGCGACCGAGTTCGTCGACGAGTTCGTCAAGCCCAAGGTCGAGACCGTACGCGGTGTGGCCGGCATCGAGATCTTCGGCCAACTCGAGCGCGCGATCCGGATCTGGCTCGACGGCGAAGCGCTGCAGGCACGCGGGCTGGCCGCGACCGACGTTATTTCAGCGTTACGACGCCAGCATATGGAACGTCCGGGCGGCCTCGTGGAAGGCGGCATGATCGAATACACGGTTCGGACCGACGCCGAGTACCAATCGATCGAAGAACTCGGCGGGATGGTCATCGCATTCATCGACGGCGCGCCCGTGCGATTGCGCGACGTGGCGCGCGTCGAGGACGGTGCCGAAGACCAGCGGTACTACAGCCGGTTCGACGGAAGGCCCGGGGTCGGCATCGGCGTGACGAAGTCGACCGATGGCAACGCGGTTGCCGTCACGGGAGAGGTGAAGGACCGCCTCGACAAGATCACGCCGCTCATGCCCGATGATATGAAGTTCAAGGGCCGCGAGGGCATCATGGACTTCACCATCTCCATCCGGGAAGCGGTGGAGGAGGCCTACTTCAGTCTCTGGTTCGGTGCCTTCCTCGCGACGCTGACGGTGTTCTTCTTCTTGCGGCGGTTCCGTCCGACACTGGTCGTGGCACTCGCTATTCCCCTCTCGATCGTGACCACGTTCGGCGTGATGTGGGTGCTCGATTTCACACTCAATACCATGACGATTCTGGGGCTGACGCTCGCGGTCGGCGTGGTGATCGACGACGCGATCGTCGTGCTCGAGAACATCGAACGGCACCGCGAAAGAGGTGAGTCGCCACGCGAGGCCGCTTCCAAAGGTGCGCGCGAGATCGCGTTCGCAGCGACGTCGGCCACTCTCGCGATCGTGGCCGTCTTCCTGCCGGTGGTGTTCGCCGAAGGCCTCGTGAGCAGCTTCCTGGGAGAGTTCGGCGCAACGGTCGCCGCCGCAGTGATGGTGTCTCTCGTCGTGGCGCTCACGCTGACGCCCATGCTCGCGGCGCGGATTCCGCCGCCCGAAGTGCGCAGCGACGATTCCATCTACCGCGTTTTCGATCGGTGGCTGGAGGCGCTCGAATCGAGCTACCGGAGCGTCCTGGAATGGGCGATCACGCACCGGGTGGTGACGCTCGCGGTCGCGTCTGTCGCGTTCGTCGCGGGGCTGTTCCTGGCGACACAGCTCGGGACCGAGTTCTTTCCGTCCGGCGACCAGGGACAGTTCTACGTGAAGATGGAGACGGCGCCGGGGACCAGTCCCGAAGGCACCCTGGAGATCCTCAAGCAGAATGAAGAATGGGTGTTGGCGCAGCCCGAGGTGGTCGCACTGTACGGCGCGGCCGGGTATGCGGGCTCGTCGAGCGGGGGCACGACGGCCAACCGCGGCATGCTGATGGTGATGCTGACGCCGAAGACCGAACGGGAGCGTTCGTCGGCCGAGATCATCCAGGCGGCCCGCGAGCACATGCAGGAGATTCCGGGCCAGCGCGTCTCGATCAGCGACATGTCCGGCTTCCGTTCTCGATCGGATTCGTCCGAGTTCGAGGTCGAACTCCGTGGGAACGTCGAACTCGACGAGCTGGGCGACGCCGCAGATGAGTTGATGCTCGCCCTCGAGAATGCCGGCGGATTCGTCGATCTGGAGAAGAGTCTCAAGCTGGGGAAGCCAGAGCTCCGCGTGGTCCCCGATCGTGAGAAGGCGGCGGCTCTCGGCGTGGACGCCGATCAACTGTCGGCCACGATCCGCGCCATGATCGGCGGGCTCGATGTCGCGACCTTCAAGGAAGGTGGCGAGCGTTATGACATCCGGATGCGCCTCGACCTGGAGCATCGCGACGACCCGTCGGAGATTCTCGACCTCTACGCCCGTACGAACACCGGTGAGGTCGTCGAGCTGCGGAATCTCGTCACGATCGAGAAGGTGGCCGCTCCGTCGACCATTACACGCGTCGATCGACAGCGTACGGTTCGCGTCGGAGCGAATCTGGTCGATCGGGACCCCGGGGCCGCGCTCGAAGAAGTGATGGCCCTCGCGCCTAGCATCGTTCCTGACGGCGTGATCGTGGTTCCCGCAGGCGGCATGGAAGAGATGCTCGAGAGTTTCGATCAGCTCCTGTTCCTGCAGGGCCTCGCGATCCTCCTCATCTACATGATCCTGGCCGCACAGTTCGAGAGTTTCATTCATCCCCTGACCGTCATGCTCGCGCTTCCGCTGGCGATGGTCGGCGCGTTCGGCGGACTCTACCTGCTGGACATGACGCTCAATATCTTCAGCATGATCGGCATCATCCTGCTGTTCGGGCTGGTGACGAAGAACTCGATCCTGTTGGTCGACTATGCCAATCAGCTTCGCCAGGAAGGCATGGACAAGGTCACGGCCATGACGACGGCGGCACCCATTCGGATGCGGCCCGTTCTGATGACGGCACTCTCGATGATCTTTGGGGTCGCGCCTGCCGCACTCGGCATCGGGCCCGGATCGGAAACCCGAGCTCCGATGGCGGTTGCCGCGGGTGCCGGAATGATCTCCTCGACGCTCCTGACCCTACTGGTCGTGCCGGTCTTCTATCTGGTCCTGGACGACGCGGTCGACTGGGTGCGGAAGGTGCTGGGGCGCGAGCCGGCTCCGCAGCTGAAGAGCCGCGCCGAGAACGCCTAGGAGCCAACGTCTCGACGCAGAGTCAGCCACCGGGCGCGCCGGATCCGTTATGTTCCTCGCCCGATTTCCGACCCCGGACTCAAGCAGAGCCGGGCCTTGCAGGAGCCCCCCATGCGTAACCCCCGCAACTTTGCCAAGCCGCTGGCCATCGGCGCCCCCGAACCGTGGAACGACATCCCGATGCGCCCGTCGCGCATGATCCACTTCTTCGATCCCTCGAACGAGCGGATGGCCGTCAAGGTCCCGGATATCGCGAAGAAGGTCGACATCCTGCTTGGCAACCTCGAAGACGCCATCGAGGTCAAGAACAAGGAAGCCGCGCGCGAGGGCTTCTGCCGGATCGCGAGCGAGAACGACTTCGGACAGACGCAGCTCTGGACCCGCGTGAACAGCCTCGATAGCCCGTGGTTCCTGGACGACGTGATCACGATCCTCGGTGCGGCGGGCGACAAGCTCGACGTGATCATGGTCCCCAAGGTCGAAGGGCCCTGGGACATCCATTACGTCGACCAGCTGCTCGCCCAGCTGGAAGCCAAGCATCAGCTGAAGAAGCCGATCCTGATCCACGCGATTCTCGAGACCGCACTTGGCGTCGCCAACGTCGAAGAGATCGCGCAGGCCTCGCCGCGCATGCAGGGCCTCTCGCTCGGTCCCGCTGACCTGGCCGCCTCGCGTCGCATGAAGACGACCCGCGTGGGTGGTGGCCATCCCGGCTACCTCGTGCGCGAGGACCCGAACCCGGACGACGAGAACGCACCGCGCGTGACCGCGCAGCAAGACCTCTGGCACTACACGCTCGCGCGCATGGTCGACGCTTGCGTCAGCGCCGGGATCCTCCCCTTCTACGGCCCCTTCGGTGACATTGGCGACCCGATCGCGTGTGAAGACCAGTTTCGCAACGCATTCCTGTTGGGCTGTGTCGGCGCCTGGTCGCTGCATCCGGGCCAGATCTCGATCGCGCGTAACGTCTTCAGCCCGCCGGTCGAGGAAGTGAAGTGGGCCATGCGCGTCGTTGAAGAAATGGGCGACGGCTCCGGCACGGTGATGATCGACGGCAAGATGCAGGACGACGCCACGGTCAAGCAGTG
The DNA here is from genome assembly GCA_029261815.1 of Deltaproteobacteria bacterium. GTDB lineage: Bacteria > Myxococcota_A > UBA9160 > UBA9160 > UBA6930 > JAJDAP01. The sequence continues at coordinate 50,197 of JAJDAQ010000069.1, read as the reverse complement.
CCGCGTGATGATCGGGCTCGCGAACCTCATCGCCGAACGCGATGAGGAGATGAAGGAAGCCTACGGCCTCTGAGCTGGCTCAAGCCCACGGGCTGCGGCGGCGATAAGAGGGGATGGCCAAGCAAGACCTCGCGTGCCCGATCTGCAACGCCGATGTGCCGCTGTCGGGCGAAGAAGCACCGGGCGAAGAGGTCTTCTGCGCCTATTGCCGGGCGCCGCTGACGATCAAGGGCAAGGACGACGACATGGAGCTGGAAGAGGATTTCTAGCTGCGGCGCTGCTCCGCCGCGCGCCGGCCGGCGCGTCTCCCGAAGAAGCTGCCGTCCCCGAGCGAGAGACCGCTCGAATAGCCCGGCGCCGCGAGCCCTGAAGTTGCGCGTCCGGCACCGTACAGGCCGGGAAGCGGCTCGCCCGCCGGCGTCAGCACTTCGCCCCATTCGTTGGTGTGCAGCCCCCCGAGCGTGAAAGCGGCGAATGGGCTCGACTCCACGCGGCAGTCCAGCGCACCGAACGGCGGTTGGTCGAGCGGTACGACGTAGGGTGGCCGCTTGTGGAATGCCGGATCCTGTTCGTGCTTCGCGGCGTCGTTGTAGAGCCGCATCGTGGCTTCGAGGGCTCCCGGCGGAAGGCCGAGTTCTTGACCGACTTCGTCCCAGGTCTCGCCGACCGCCAGAAGATCCCGCGGCATCGCGGGACGCTCGAAGTTGGCGTCGTCGAATAACAAGAAAGCCGTACCGTCCTGGTGATAGAGGACCTGCTCTCCCAGGAGGCCCATGTAGCGGTCTTCGTTGACGAAGCGTTGCCCCTGGCCGTTGACGAGCACTCCGCGCGAAACGCTTTTCGGCGGGTGGATCGGTAGCGAGATCGAGCCCATGCCCATGTTCAGCGTGGCTGCACCGGCGGCATTTCCCATCTGGATCCCGCTGCCATCGTCCCCTTCGGCACCGACCCGGATGTTGCAGCGGCGGAGTTCGGGCGCGTGCAGGTCGAGCATCGTGTCGTTGTGGATGAACCCTCCGGTCGTCAAGACGACTCCGCCGCGCGCCCTGATCGACCGCGTTGCCCCGTCGACCCGGGCCACCAGACCCTGGATCGTTCCGTCCGAGGCGCGAATGAGGGCGTCGCAGCGCGCGTCGGTGACCACGCGCGCTGGGCTGGTGGCGACCGCGGCGCATAGCTTCTGCATCAAGAGGCCACCCGCGGCGCCCGGAATCTTGGGGCAGTGCCCGCGCGGCGCTGGCTTCGCGATTTCGACGTAGGGCCAGGCCCCTTCACTCCCGGAGAAGACCAGGCCGTCGTCGGTCGGAGGCTCTCCGCTGTAGTGGGGGTAGAAGACGGGACTGAAGTCGAGCCCTTGCGCCACGAACCAGTCGAAGTGCGCGACGCTCTCCTCCGAATAGGCCGCCGCCTTGGCCTCGTCGGGTGCCGGACCGCAGGCGGCCATCAGGTACTGGAACATCGCTTCCGCGCTGTCTTCGAAGCCCGCACCCTGCTGCACCGCCGTGCCGCCGCCGAGGTACAGCACTCCGCCGGACAGGGCCGATGTCCCGCCGCCGCCGCTCGCGCGCTCGAGGACGAGGGTCTCGGCACCGGCTGCACTGGCTTCGAGCGCTGTCGCGGCGCCCGCGCACCCGAGCCCGACGACGATGACGTCGGTCTCCTCCGTCCAGGCGGGGGCGTCGCGTTCATCCAGGACCAGTTGCTGTGTCATCCAATGGGCTCCAACCACGCGGGGACTGGCCTAGAATACCGCGCTCGCCCGGGTGCTCCGCGGCGTGCGCCGAGGAATTCCGATGGCCGAATCGCGTCTTGTCTTCACCCATGCTCGATTGTTCGATGGTGAAGGTCCGGTGCGCGAGGACGTCGCGGTCGTGGTCGAGGGCAACCGCATCGCCGCGGTCCACGAGGCGGCGCCGGCCGCGGGCGATGGCGATCGTGTGATCGACTGCACCGGCATGACGCTGATGCCGGGAATGGTGCAGTCGCACTTCCACACCGGCTTCGGGCCGACACCGTCGGGTGGGATCGCGCCGAGCCTGGGGCTGGAAGCGTCGGCCCCGTTCATGGGCATCATCGCCGCCTCGAATGCCCGCATCGCCCTCGACTGTGGCGTGACGAGCATCATTGGCTCGAGCAATCCCGGCGGACTCGATCTCGCGCTGAAGGAGGCGATCACGCTTGGGGTTGTGGACGGCCCGCGCGTGCTTGCATGCACCAGTGAGTTCATGACGACGGGCGAGCAGGCCGACGGTGACAACCGGTCGTGGTTCATGCAGCTCGGCAACAAAGGGCTGGTGCGATCGATGACGGGCGCGGATGCGTTTCGTCATGCCACCCGCGAGGAAGTCGGACGTGGCTGTAACGTTGTAAAGATCTCCGTCGCGCGCGGCCACGGCTCTGCGGCGGCGTGGGACGTCAACTACCTGACCGCGGATGAGCTGGACGCGGTCGTCTCGACCGCGCACGAACGCGGGGCACTGGTCCGCGCGCACTGTCCTTCGCGTATTGGTGTCATCGAATGTGCGCGTGCTGGCGTCGACATCATCGACCACGCCGACCGCATCGACGAGGAGGGGATCGAGGCGGTCCTGGCGGCTGACGCGACCGTCGTGCCGAGCATGCTGTGGTCCGAGCGCTTCCTGCAGTTTGCCGACAGCTGGGATCACTCGCAGGCACCGTTTCCGATCAGTGAAGGCATCCCCGAAACGCTGGATCAGACGCTCGCGCGGTTGGCCGCGGTTCGCGAAGACTACGAGTACACCCAGACGATGCTTCCGAAGATGCGCGAAGCCGGTGTGCGACTCGTGCTAGGCGACGACTACGGTTTCCCGATGATGCCGCACGGTGACTACGTCTCGGAAATGGAAGTCTATGCGGGCCAGGGCGTCCCCATCGACGAGATCCTCCAGTGGGCTACGCGCAACGGTGCCCAGGCGATGAAGATGGGGGACACCCTCGGAACCGTGGTGGAGGGCAAGCTCGCCGATCTCGCATTGATCGCAGGCGACCCGACGACGGACTTGAACGCGTTGCGGACCGGTGTTCGGATGGTGGTCAAGGACGGAAACGTGGTCCGCGACCACCTCTAGCGCGGAGCGACAGCGGTCATCGTGCCAACGGTCCAGCTGGCAACGATTCGATTGATTTCGGTCTGGCCGATGCGTCGCTTTTCCATGCCGCCGAGCTAGCCAAGGCGAGCGCGGAGCTGGTCCTCGAAGGCCGCGAGCGGCGGCGCCTCCTGGTCGCGAGCAGACACCTGGGGGTCCGCGATTGGCCACGGCACGGCCAGCGCGGGGTCGTTCCAGGCCACGGCGATCTCGCCCTCTGGTCGATAGAGCGATGTGCACTTGTAGGCGACGTCGGCCACATCGGAGAGCACGACGAAGCCGTGTAGGAATCCGCCCGGCACCCAGAGCTGGTGATGGTTCTCGCCGGTCAGGGTCGCGCCCACGTACTGGCCGTAGGTTGGAGAGCCGGGTCGTGCGTCGACGGCGACATCCCAGATTTCGCCGGAAATGCAGCGAACGAGTTTCCCCTGGAGGGGTTCAAGCTGGGCATGGAGCCCTCGCAGGATGCCGTGCTGGGAGCGGGAGTGGTTGTCCTGGACGAAGGCGGCGTCGACGCCGCCTTCGGCGTACTTCTCGGCGTGCCAGGTCTCGAGGAAATAACCGCGAGCGTCCCCATGGACGTCGGGTTTGACCAGGATGACATCGGCGATCGACTGGCGGACGAACTCCACGCCTAACGTCCATCCTTCAGGAGGCGCTGCAGGTACGCGCCGTAGTCGTTCTTCGACATTTCAGTGGCGAGCGCCTGGAGTCCAGCGTCGTCGATGTAGCCCATGCGCCAGGCAATCTCCTCGATGCACGAGACCATCAATCCCTGTCGCTCCTGAACCGCCTGGATGAAACCGCCGGCCTGCTGAAGCGATTCGTGGGTGCCGGTGTCCAGCCAGGCGAAGCCTCGGCCGAGGCGCTCGACGTGCAAGTCGCCGCGTTCCAGGTACGCGAGGTTCACGTCCGTGATCTCGAGTTCGCCGCGCGGCGACGGCTTCAGGCTGTCTGCGATCGACACGACATCGGAGTCGTAGAAGTAGAGCCCGGTCACGGCCCACGATGAACGCGGCCGCTCCGGTTTTTCCTCGATCGAGAGCACGCGACCTTCGTCATCGAACTCGACCACACCGTACCGTTCGGGGTCGCGCACCCAGTAGCCGAACACCGTCCCGCCAGTGCCGCGCGCAGCAGCGCCGCGAAGTTGCTCCGGTAGGCCATGTCCGTAGAAGATGTTGTCGCCGAGGGCGAGTGCGACCGAGTCGTTCCCGATGAAGTCTCGCCCGATCCGGAACGCTTCGGCGATACCGTTCGGCTCGGCCTGCGCCGCATACTGGATCGAGAGGCCAACGTGGGCGCCATCGCCGAGTAGCTGCTGGAAGCCCGGAAGGTCGTGGGGCGTCGAGATGAGGAGCACGTCGCGGATGCCAGCGAGCATCAGCACCGACAACGGGTAGTAGACCATCGGCTTGTCGTAGACCGGCAGCAGCTGTTTGGAGACGCCCTTGGTGATCGGATAGAGACGAGTGCCCGATCCTCCGGCGAGGACGATGCCTTTCATGCGAACTCCGCTGATGGCCCTACGGGAGGAACTGGGCCGGGTTGTCGAGTTTGGCGGGCAGGTATTCCTCGATCACGTAGTTGAGGCCCCACTTCGCCAGTGCCTGCTGTTCGGCACGCACGCCCATCTTCAAGAGATCATTCAGGGCCTTCTGCCAGGGCTTGTGTGCCCGGAAGAACGGGTCGTTCTTCAGGGCATCCTTGGCACGCTTGATGTCGACATCCTGCAATGGATGAGTCGGCAGTTCATAGTCCACGATGTCCTGTGGCGTGACACCCAGGTACTGCGCCTGGGGCACACAGAAGAATCTTGAAAGGTGCGCCGCGTTGCCCGAGCCGACCTTGAGCGTTCGGTAGATGTTCGAGATGCCGTAGGGGTCGCAATCGACGAAGGCGTAGACCGGAATCTTGGCCTCATCCGACAGCTTTCGAACGAAGCGCCGGCACGCGCGGGAAGGCACGCCGCCCATCGAGATCAGGATGCAGTTCGAACTCTGCCAGAACTTGTGGCTCTGGAGTCGCTGGAAGATGCCGCCTGTTTCGACGCACAGGATGAAGGAAGCGTCGGTTTCGAACGAGAGCTGTTCGACGGAGGACGGGATCGCGTACGCGCCCGAGCCGAAGCCGGTGCAGTCGATGCGGATGATCTCGCCGGTGTCGCGGTCGGGGTCGAGCACCGTCAGCTCGCCGGCCACCGAGCCGTTCGAGGCCTCGTCCGGAATGAAGCGGAGCTGCTCGCGAGACACGCTGTCGACCGAGAACATGGCTTCGATATCGTCCATGACAGCGTCGCTCTCGCTCTGTTCGCTGAAGCGCGCATCGTCCCAATTCTTGCTCTGGTAGTAGGCGTCTCGCTTGGTGGCGAAGTCGTTGCTCTCCACCAGCTCCTTCGAAAGTCCCATCATCCGCAGCGTTTGTGCGAAGTTCTTCACGGTGTTGACCGTCAGGGTTCGCGTCTTCTTCTGTTTTCCGATCTCGAAGTAGCCACGCTTGTCCGAATAACTCACGTTCTTGAGCGAGCGGATCGGGAACGAGAGGTCGGGCTTCCCCTTCTTGAGAATTCGCGTGTGCACCCCGGTCGCGGCTTTTTCGATCGCCTTGACCGTGACAGCGTTCATTCGCTCGTTGTTCTTGGCGACTTCGCCCGCGCGCCTTTCGGCTTCGGCGTCGTTGGTTGCGCGCTTTCGCGCTGAAGTCGTCTTCTTGCGCGCGGTCTTCTTCGACGTCTTCTTGGCCGCTTTGCGGGGCGCCGCCTTCGTCGTCTTCTTGCGTGCCGGCATTACAGCTTCCTGCTCTTTTCCAGAACCTCGGTGAGGTTCGTGACGACCTTGTCGCGTTCTTTCTCCGAGAAGCCCAGGATCTCCTGCAGGCCAACGGCGACCTGGGGGATGTACTTCTCGATGTAGGCGCGCTTCTTGGCCTCGTCGGCTTCGCGCTTCTGCTTTCGGATGTGGGTCGCGACGCGACGTCCACATTCCTGTAGAGCGAGCCGCATCTCCTTGATGATCTCCGGATAGTGGGCAACCGCTTCCTTGCTCTCGGAAGTGAAGGGCACCCACACCGAAGCGATGTGCACCATGATGATCATCGGGCCCACAGGCAAGGCGCCACGGGGTTGCATCATCTGGTACGACTTCCAGTCCGTCCCCGTGACTGCCTTCGTGACCGCACACGCGCCCTGCTGGTATTGCAGCGGCACGCGGTTGGCGAAGCGGTAGACGAGGGCTGAGTCGTCGCCCGAGAGATCTCCCCCGTAGGCGATCGCAGCTTCGATCATGAACGGGTTGCCGCGATACACGGTGGGCCGACGTGTCACCGACGCATAGAAGTCGGCTCTTACCTCGGCCTTCAGGGCCGCGAGCAGGAGATCCTCGCCAATGGGAGCGATGCAGTCTGTCGGCGGTGCCATCAGCTTCGTGTTGAGGATCGCCTTGTGGATGCTCTCGGCTTCGTCCCGACTAACGTCGGGACCCTTCTTTCCGGGCTTGACGCCGGCGCGTTTGCAGATGTCTTCGGCCACGGCGGCGGACACGCGTACGAAGTCGGACTGCAAGCAGCCTTTGACGTTTCGTGCGCGGGTGTCGCGGAACATCTGCATCAGGACGCCCAGCTCCACGCCATAGGGGTGCGGCTTGATCTCGGCGGTCTCCGGCGGGAGTTCGTCGGTGACGCGCGGGAATTCGATCGCGCCGTTCGTCTTGGTCGGGTTCGGAGGCAGGTAGACGAGTCGCGCGTGCGGATTCGCGAGCGAGATCTGCCGTACGTAGGCATCGACCGAGTGCTGGCCGCCGCGGTAACCGCCCTCCATCTCGATCTCGACGCGGGTTCCGTGTTCCGGAGCCCAGTCGTCGACCACCTCTTCGCGCGTGACCTTGGGCTCGTTCGTCTTGGTATCGATCACCAGTTCGAATAGCTGCGCCGGCTTCTTCTTGCCGATTCGCGTGATGATCTTCACCGGCTTGCCCGTGGTCAGCAGGCCATACATGCCGGCTGCGCTGATCCCGATGCCCTGCTGTCCCCGGCTCTGCCGCAACCGGTGGAATTTCGAGCCGTACAGCAGCCGACCGAAGATCTTCGGCACCTGGGCCTTCACGATGCCGGGGCCGTTGTCTTCGATCACGACACGGAAGCGCGTCTCGTCCTGCTGATGGATCTCGACGCGAATGTCGGGCAGGATGCCGGCTTCTTCACAGGCGTCGAGCGAGTTGTCGACGCCTTCCTTCACCGTCGTGAGGAGGGCCTTGGCCGGATTGTCGAACCCGAGGAGGTGACGGTTCTTCGCGAAGAACTCGGAGACCGAAATGTCCCGCTGCTTCGTCGCCATCTGGGTGGCATCGGAGCGGGTGCGTTCCTTCGGCTTGCGAGTCGCGGCGCCGCTCTTCGGCGCTTTGCGTGTGGACTTCGCGGCTTTGCGCGCCGACTTCGCAGCTTCGTGCGCCGACTTCGCAGCTTTGTGCGCCGACTTCGCCGCCGTCGTCGTCGTCTTCTTGGCCGGCGCTTTCTTCGCGCTGCCACGGCTCTTGCCACGCGCCGCGCCACCGCCCTTGGCGGGTGCGGCCGACATCGCCTGGCCTCCGGCTTCGCCCTCGAAGGTGAAGCTCCCCTGCTTGCTCATCTCAATCCCCCAGTCGTGGGGGATGATCCTCAGTTGAGGGCAGAGGCGCTACGCCTCGGCGAGTTTCTGCCCGCGGAAATTGCCGGTGAGTCGCACGCGACCGGAGCGCAGCAGTTGGATCACGGTCGCGACGACCTCGCGGTCGTCGTCCGTCAGCTCGCCGACGGTCTCGACCAGTTCGAGGAGCGTCGTCTGCACGGCCTCTTCGTAGGGCAGTTCGTACAGCGCGGTGGTTGCAGTCTGGGCCATGAGGAATCCCCCCTCCATCGGGTGATCAATCGGGCGCTTGGGCCCTGGGGTCTGGAACTGCATCGTCCGTGCCAGCCCGCCCCGAGGCCGAGGTATCTCTTCAAGCTGTTGAAAACAAAAGAGTTTCAAGTGCCACCCCAGGTGGCATGCTTCCCGTGGAAGCGACGATTCACGGCCACTGGGCCGAAAACCGACACTTCTCGGACCCCTCGACCCGCGAAGAAGTTCACCCCCAAGGGGACCCGGTCAGCAGTCCTGCCGCATTCCCAGCGCCTCGGCCATCGGTCGGGGGCCGACTTCGGAGGCGTTCTCCAGGTCCGCAATCGTGCGCGCGACGCGCAGCAGGCGGTGGGCGGCGCGGACCGAAAGCCCGAACCGATCGACGGCGTCGCCCAGGAGTTTCCGGGCCTCCGCCGAAGGACGGGTCAGCGCGATGACGTCGCGTGCGCGGATCCGCGCATTGGTGAGCGGCCCTTCGCCAACCGCGGCCAGGCGCTCGGCCTGTACGGCCCGCGCCGCAAGGACGCGCGCGCGGACGGTCGCGCTCGATTCCGCCGTCGCCGCAGCCACGCCATCCAGCTGCTTCCAGGGCACAGGTTGTACCGCGACATGCATGTCGATCCGGTCGAGCAGCGGGCCCGACAGCTTCGCGTTGTAGGCGGCGACCTGGCCGTCGTCGCAGGCGCAGTCACGCACCACAGACCGGAAGTATCCGCACTTGCATGGGTTCGCGGCGGCGACCCACTGGAAGCGCGCAGGGAAGGAGAACCGCGCTGTGGCACGTGCGAGCACGATCTCCCCATCCTCCAGGATCTGGCGCAACGACTCGAGTGCGCCGCGATCGAATTCGGGCAGCTCGTCGAGGAACAGGACACCATTGTGGGCGAGCGAGACTTCGCCGGGTCGCGGCGGGGTTCCTCCGCCTAACAAGCCCGCGCGCGTCGCGGCATGGTGCGGCGCCCGGAAGGGCCGCGCGCGAACCACGGGCGTGTCGCCCGCCAGCATTCCGGCGGCACTCCAGATCCGTGTGCTCTCGCGCGCTTCGATCGCGGTCAGCGGTGGGAGGAGCGTCGGAAGCAGGCGCGCGAGCATCGTCTTGCCAGCGCCGGGTGCGCCCCGCAACAGCAGGCCGTGTCCGCCAGCCGCCGCGATCTCGAGCGCGCGCTTCGGCCCCGCCTGGCCATGAACGTGGGAAAGGTCCGCGTCGTTCGGTCGTGGCACATCATCGTGCGGTGCGGGCGCCGCCGCCGGCAGCGAATGCCCAGCGATGAGGGCGCCCAGGACCTCGGCGAGGTCGCCAGCGAGGAAGATCGGGGCGCCGGTCGCGAGCCCCGCCTCGGCGGCGTTTTCCACCGGGACGATGATCCGGGTGCAGCCGGCTGCGTGGAGAGCCAGGACGAGCGGTAGCGCGCCGCGCACGGGTCTCAAGCGCCCATCCAGGGCGAGTTCGCCCACCAGGCCCAGGCCTTCCAGGGACTCGGCCTCGAAAGCGCCGCCAGCGGCCAGCACGCCGATCGCAATCGGGAGATCGAGGCCTACGCCGGACTTTCGGATCCCCGCGGGGGCCAGGTTGATCGTCACGCGACGGTCGGGAAACGAGTGGCCCACGGCCGTGATGGCTGAGCGAACGCGCGCGGTGCTCTCGCGCACGCCGGCTTCGGGCAGCCCGACGATGTCGACCCTTGGCAACTGCGACGACAGCCGGACCTCCACTTCGATGGCGACGCCATCGACCCCGTGAAGGGCGCCTCCCAGGACACGCGGCATGGCGTGGACTCCGGGGACCTTGGGGGAGGATCGGGAGGGCGCAGGACGAAGGCAGGGCTCGCCGAAGCGAACCCTGCCTTCTCACCTTTGAGAAGCCCCGCCAGGGTTGGGGCATCCAGTATTTGAGTGGTTCTCAGCGACGGAAAGTGTCACCTCAAATGCCCGCTCCGCGCTCCCCGCTGGGCAGCTCGCGGTAGCCGCCCGCTGCCCTCGATCGAGTGGGGCGGCTATGTTCGCGGCGGTTCAGGGGGGAACGCGGGATGTCGAGCCGGTTGGTCGAGCAATGGAGCGCTGTCGTCGTCGCCGTGCTGACGGGAGCCATGTTGGGATGCGCCACGCAGGCGCCGGCCGACGATGTCGCGCGGTCCGCGGGCGGCGCGCCGATCGCTGGAGTTCCGGGCACTGCTCCGGCCCTCGAATCGTCGACCGGCTTCTCTGCGACACGCGCGTTTGGCCATCTGGAGGCGCTGGTCGGCATCGGACCGAGGCCTGTCGGTAGCGACGGCATCGTGGCCGCCCGAAGCTACATCCAGGGCGAGCTCGAGGCGCTTGGCCTGGATGTCGAGACCCACGACGCGACCTTCGATGACACGAAGGGAACGATCTACTCGCTGGCAAACCTGTCCGCGCGTGTACCGGGAACCGGCAGCACCGGACACATCGTACTCGCCGCGCCGCTCGATACTGCGCGGGCGGAGACCTTCGAGGCCGTGGGCGCGAATGAAGGCGCGTCGGGCCCAGCACTGCTGCTGGAGGTTGCGCATCGGCTCCAACAAGAGCCGCTCCCGTACGACGTGACGCTCGTCTTCCTCGACGGCGAACGTATCGAGAGCGGTCGGTTCATCGGATCGGAGTTGTTGCTCACGCATGTGACGGAAGAGCCGAGGTTGCTCGTCTACCTGGATCAGGTCGCGGACAGCGATCTCGAGATTCATCGTGATCTGTGGTCGTACCGGATGTTCCGCCAGTCATTCTTTCGCGCGGCCGAGCGACTCGGGCACGATGCGGCCTTTTCGAGCACGGCCGGTTTCGACCAGCCGGTCGCGGGCCACCGCGTCTGGTTCGACGCCGGCTGGCGCCGCGTCGTGGCGCTCGCCGACATCCGATTTGGCGGCGACGAGCCGCCGGGAACCTACTGGCGCACCGCCGAAGACGACCTCGATCATGTTTCGGCCGAAAGCCTTGGCGTGGTCGGCAACGTCGTCATCGAGGGCCTGCGCAACATCACTGCCCACCTTTCCAGGGTCGATGCGCATGTGACCCCGCTGCCCACGCCCGACGAACGCCCTGAAGCGCCCGAGATCGAAATTGTGCCCGTGGTCACCGAACCCGCCGAAGATGCAGCCGAAGTTCAGGCGGCGCCCACCCCCGATCCAGGGGATTGAATCTCTTTGCGGCCTACCGCATCGAACCCCACACCCTCCGCGGGCCTCGGGCCCGAACGGAGAAAAGGAGAAATCTGATGGATGCCCCGAATTCTGATTCCACCCAGCGGTGGATGCGTGGCCTCGGCCTCGGTCTCGGCCTCGTGGCCATGCTGGGCCTGTCCGCCTGTCAGACGGCCCAAACCGCCATGCAGGACCGCACGACCCGAGATGCCGTTATCGGCACCGTCGTCGGTGCCGCCGCCGGTGCTGCAGTCGACAGCAACAAGCGTGGCCGTGGCGCTTTGATCGGTGCCGTCGTGGGCGGCCTCGCAGGGGGTGCCATCGGCAACTACCTCGAGAAGCAGGCCAGCGAGATCCAGGACGCAATCCCGGACGCGAACCTGGAAGGCCGCGGTGACACGCTGATCGTCGGGCTGCCCGGCGACCTGCTCTTTGCTTCGGGCTCGAGTTCACTCTCGCCGGGTGCGATCAGCAAGGTGAATAGCCTCGGTGACACGCTCGTTCGCTATCCCGAGTCGCGCGTCGTGGTGAAGGGTCACACCGACAGCCAGGGTGACGAGAGCCTGAACCTGCGCCTTTCCCAGGATCGCGCGCAGAACGTGAAGAACTTCCTGCTCGCGCGCGGAGTGGAAGATTACCGCGTGACCGCCATCGGCCTTGGTGAGCAGCAGCCGATCGACACGAACGCGACACCGGATGGTCGTTCTCGCAACCGCCGGGTCGAAATCGAGATCAAGGCCAATGAGAGCCTGCAGCAGCGTGGCTCCGGTACGGCCTACTAGCTTGCCGTCGCTCCGAGCCGCGGCTCTCGCATGCGCGAGGGCCGCGGTTTGCTTCGTGGGGCTGGTCTGCCCGGTCTCGGTCCTGGCCGAGGTCGAAGCGGACGCTGTGGGCGTACAGGTGACGTCGCCCGGCGTCGGCGCCAAGGTCGCGAACAACCTGCACCACGCGCGCATTACCGGAAACGCGCTCGCTCACGGTGCGGGCGCTCGCCTCTACGACGTCATGCTGGTGATCGACGTGTCGCATTCAACGCGCGCCGCCAGCGGATCGGATGTCGACGGCGACGGCCTGGTCGGCGTCGATCCGCACACCGCCACGGCGATGAAGCTGCCGCCCGGCGTCGTGCCGCGGGACGTTCGAAGTACGGACCCGCAGGACACCATCCTGCACGCTCAAGCGCAGGCGGCGCGTGCGCTGCTGGCCGACCTCGACCCGCGCCGCGTACGGGTCGGCATCGTTTCATTCTCGGGCGAAGTCAACCCGGTGACGGGAGAGCGCCGGTCCATCACCCAGGAAGACGCGCGCGTCGAGACTCCATTGACCGATGATTACGCCGCGGTCGAACAAACCCTGCGCGCGATGCTCGCACGGGGTCCGAACGGGGCCACGAACTACGCGGCCGGCATTCGACTGGCGCTGGTCGAGTTGAACGCGCTCTCGGGCGCTCGCAGTGGCGCGGCGCCGGATCGCGAGAAGGTGATGCTGTTCCTGTCGGACGGACTCCCGACGTTCCCGACCGGCAAGGGCAACGAGCAGGATCCTGGAGATGTCGACGCGGCGATCCGCGCGGCCGAGCTCGCGAGCCGGTCCGGCATCGTGATCAACACCTACGCACTCGGATCGATCGCCATGCGCTTTCCGCGCGCGCTGACAGAGATGGCTCGCGTCGGGCGAGGCACCTACACGCCGGTCCAGCGCCCCGGGGAAATCGTGGCCCTGCTCGGCGGTGTGACGTTCGCCGACGTGGAGGACGTGATCTTTACGAACCTGACAACGGGTGACCTGTCGACCGACGTCAAGCTGAACCCGGACGGAAGCTTCACCGGCTATGTGCCCGTCCGCGAGGGGCGGAACCGGGTGCGCGTCACTGCGCTCGCGAGTGACGGACGGCGTGGGGATGCAGAGTTCGACTTCGAATTCGAGCACAAGGAACTCGGCGACCGCACCCAGGTGGCCGAACTCGAGCGAATCCGACGGCAGAACCGGCGCCTCCAGATCGAACAGCGAAAGCTCGAGATCGAGGCCTTCCGAGCGGAACAGCGCCGTCGGGTGGATATCTCGGTCGAAACCGATCCCGCAGAAGACGAGCAGCCTGAAGCTGATCGTTAGGCGCTGGCGTTAGTCGCCATGGTAGTTCGCCAGCGCTGTTTGCTGGCACTAATCCCGGTAGGCGGGGCTGAGTAGCATCAGCAGGTCGTATTCCATCTCGGCGATGCGGCGCCCGCTGGCGGCCATGACGACGGACCGCACGGTCCCGTCGAGGTGCGCGGCAGCCTGGCCGGCGAGTCCGGCCCCCCACTTGAGCGTGCTCATGATCTTCCACCAGCGGAAGCGCGCGTCGTCGAACGTACCGCCTGCAGCTTCGTAGCCCTTGCGAAGGTCGGCACGACTCCCGAGTCCGCCGACTTCGAGCGCGTCGTTCCTGAAGCGCCACATCCGCTGGCACAACCACCCGGCATCCTCCATCGGGTCACCCAAATGGGCGACTTCCCAGTCCAGGACGGCGCGGAGGCCATCCTCTCCGATGATCAGGTTGCCGTTGCGGAAGTCGCCGTGGACGAGCGTCAGCCGGTCGGGCTCAGGAGGCCTGTGTTTCTCGAGCCAGCGGAGCGCCAGCGAGAATGTGGGCGAGGGCTGGAGCAGGCCGTCGAGCAACTGCCGGACACCTGCCAACGCCATGCGGATCGGCTCGGGTTGCCGCGGTAGATCCGGGTGCACCGCATCTCCCGCCACGCGGTGGATTTCGGCCAGCGCTTCGCCGCACTGGGTTGCCACCCGAGATCCGAGGCCGGGGTGTGCGTCGATCGTTCGCAAGACCCGCCTCGGAATCGTCTCGCCGTCCACGCGGCGAGTGATGAAGAGCGGGCCGCCGACGTATTCGACTTCCTCGCTCACGGCAACGAGTTCGGGCGCTGGTGCACCTGCGGCGCGGGCAGCGCGGAGGGTGGATGCTTCGACTTCCATCGGCATCACCTGGATCGCGGCGTTGGGAATGATCGTGGCCACGAGCCGCAGCGATTCGCCGCCGGCTCGAGTGGCTTCGAACAGCACGTTTCGTCGCCGTGCTCCGGCGGAGGCCACACCGAGTTCGGACACGTCCACGTCCTCGTCCCAGTGGACGGCGAGAAATCGCGCCAACCCCGCGCGGGTGTCGTCGGCGGCACTCATGCGTCGAGTTCCTCCGCGAAGTCGTATGTGTCGTAGCCAGGCTTGTCGATGGAGAGTTTCCCACGCACGATCTCGAGGAGCGCGGCGTGGCTCTTTCGTTCGAGCACCGCATCCACGTCCTCACTATCGAGCTTGCGGACGAGCGCACGCGAGAGGTCGGCGAGATCCCGGTCGTCGTCTTCTTCGCCAAGGACCCCGCGGAGCAGCGAGGCCTCGCTTGCGTCGAGCTCCGGGAGTAGCCGTGCTTCGCGTTCCAGAATACGCGCGAGGTTCCCGGCCACGCGCACCTGATGTTGGAGCGGCCCCTGGATCGCCGGTAGCACCTGTTTCTCCAGGAGTTCGGCGATGGCTTCCAGTAGTTCGGCCGCGGTCGGTCGGTCCTGCATCGCCCGAGAGTATCGCGCCTGCTTGCTGCGTGGGTGTCAGACCGACTCGGCGGCGACCTCGGCGGCCGCCGCGCGCCGTGCGTCACGGAAAGCGCGAAGATCGCCCAGGTAGGCCAGGCCAATCAGCATTCGGACCACGGTCAGCGCCACCGGATACGCGACTGCGAACGCCAGAATGGCGGGTTCGCTCCCATAGGGCGCGTACAAGGCGAGCATGACGGCTTGCTGTCCGCCGACACCGGCCGGAGTGAACATGGCCGACCCGAGTACCAACGGGAGCGACATGGCCGTGAATGGCAGCGGAAGGTCGACGCCGAATGCGCTCGTGCCGAAGGCGAACAGCCCGACGAAACCACTGAAGTACGCCGTGCGAAGCCCGAATAGCAGCGCGAGGTCGCGGAAGTTGGACCTTCGGTACGACTGCATGAGCTGCGAACCGCGAATGCGCTCGAGCCAACGCCACTTCGGGCGGTCCGTGACGACGAGCGCGAGAAAACCAAACTGCGCCGTGAAGAAGATGATGGCTCCCGGCAGTGCGTCTCCCATTCCATGGTCGCCGGTTATGAAGACGAGACCCACGACGAGCAACGACACGATGACCAACCCGTCGACCATGCCGTAGAGCATCATCGACCCCGTGCTCTGGGCCGCCGGGATGCCCTTGGACTGGCGAAGGTGGAGGACCACGGCCGCGGTGCCGAGGTTCCAGTTGATGGGGGTGACGAGGTAGGTCAACGCGCGAACGGACCGGGCTTCGGCCCAGGAGACGGGGGCATTGAACCGCGTAAACAACATCGAGTAGCCCAGGGAGTCGAGCAGGAACCAGTAGACGCCGGCAACACACATGGCGATGGCGAAGGGGACGAGCGCCGCCTCCTGGGCCGCATCCCAGGCGGCAGACCACGAAACACGCCCCGAGATCCATACGATGAGGCCGGCCGCGAGGAGCCACGGCGCCACGGTACGAATCAGCGCCCGGGTGCGCTCTCCAGCAGACGGGGAAGGATCAGGCGCCTCGGTCATGAGAGCAGCATCGCACACCCTGGGCGGCGCTGCAGAGGTGCGTTGTGCCAGGAACTAACATAGACCTCTGGAGTTGGAGCGGCAGGGCGGCGGTGTATTCTCCGGAGTTCCAATAGGAGGAGCCTTCAGATGGCCGATAAGGATCGCTGGGAGCGTGGACAGGAGATGCTCAAAGAGGTGTACGCCGGGGACGTGGTGACGGCGCCACGAGGCGCGATGGCGTTCTCCGACATCATGCTCGAACAGCTCTTCGCCGAAGTCTGGACACGGACCGACATCTTGCCCGTGCGGGACCGTCGTTTGCTCATGCTCGGTGCGATCATCGCCCTGGGCGAGGGCATGACGTTCCGTATCCAACTCAAGGCGGCGATGAAGAACGGCGAACTCGACGCGGAGCAGGCTCGCGAGATCTTGATCCACATGGCCCAGTACGCGGGCTACCCGAGGGTGGCGGGCCTGGTTGGCGAGGTGGAAAGCGTGATCGCCGAAGTCGAGAAGGAACGGGCTGCAGCGGAAAGTTAGTCACTCCTGTTTCGCGCTGGCCGTCCGGTGGACGACGCGCACGAAACAGACTTCGTGGAGCCGAGCCTTTGCGGTCCAGAGCCGGTGGCTGCGGGCCCATCCGGGCGCCGAGATCGATCCATGGTGGGTTCGAGGTTGGAGGCCGGTAACCTCGCATGTACTGGAGGACCGCTGAAATGGATCTCGAACTCTCAGGGCGATCGGCGCTGGTCACTGGCAGCTACCGGGGGACCGGTGCGGGTGCGGCCGCGGTGCTCGCCGGGGAAGGCGCCCGTGTCTGGGTCCACGGATTCGAGGCCGAAGCGACGGAACGAGCCGCCGAAGCCATTCGCGAGACTGGCGGCGATGCGCGCCCGGTCGTCGGCGACATCCGAACCGACGCTGGCGCCGCCGAAGTTGCCGCGACCGTCGGGGATCTCGACATCCTGGTGAACAACTACGGTGTGGCCGAGGGCGGGAGCTGGGAGAGCGGGACCGATGACTGGATCGACATCTACCAGAAGAACGTCCTGTCCGGGGTGCGCCTGGTGCAAGCCTTTTCGCCGGGGATGAAGGCGCGGGGTTGGGGCCGGATCCTGCTCGTGAGTACCGTGGGCTACGCCCGCCCGAACTCGCGCATGCCCCACTACTACGCGTCGAAGTCAGCGCTCGTGAACATGACCGTGTCGCTGGCCAAGGAACTCGCCCACACGGGGATTACGGTGAACTGCGTGAGTCCCGGAATCGTGGCGACGGACGAGATTCGAGAACGCTTTACGCGTCGAGCGGAGAAACACGGTGAGCCCTCGGACTGGGCATCCGTTGAGCGCTCCGTCGCGCGTGATTTCATGCCGAATCCGGCCGGAATTGTGGGGACGCCCGAGGATGTCGGGAACCTCGTGGCTTTCCTTTGCAGTGATCGCGCACGTTATGTGAACGGCGCGAACCTGCGGATCGATGGTGGGGCCGCAGATTGCGTCCAGTGACGGGTCAATCGCGTAGCGCTGGTCGGGCCCGCTCATCGGGTGGCGCGGCACTGCTCGCGATTCTCTTGGGGGCCATCGGGCTGGGCCCGATGGCTGCATCGGCGGAAGAATCGTTTCGGGCCGGCTTTGCAGAGGTGGAGATCACGCCTTCGGTCCCGGATCGGTGGGTAGATGTGGACGGGGATGCGGTCTTCGATCCCGACATCGACACCTGGACCGACGGGAATGGGAACGGGCGGTTCGACGCCGTCTACATGGCGGGCTTTCACCAGGGCCGCGTCGCGGGCTCGGTCCACGATCCGTTGCTGGCGGTCGCAGCCGTGTTTGATGACGGCCAGCAGCGCGTGGGGATCGTGACAGCGGACGTGGTCGGGCTTTCGCACGAGTTCGCAGACGCGGTGCGAGCGGCCGCGATGGGACCGCTCGGTCTCGACTACGTGCTGGTGCATGCAACCCACAACCACGAGGGCCCGGATACGCAGGGGCTGTGGGGTCGCTCGCGCTTCCGGAGCGGGGTCGACCCGGACTACATCATTACCCTGCGCGAACAGATGGTCGCCGCACTCGGTGTCGCGGTGGGCGCACTGGAGCCGGCGCGGATTGAAGTGGCCGACATCCAGGGAAAGGACCGCCGCTTCGGGACCGTGGACACCCGCCCGCCCAGGGTGATCGACGACGGACTCCGCGTGGCAGTGGTCCGTGGGGGCGATGGACGAGTGCTCGGGAGTCTCGTCAATTTCGGAAACCACGTGGAGTTGCTCTGGGACCGCAACGTCGCTTTGACGGCCGATGTCGCCGGTTATGCCCGGAGAGGCGTCTCCGACGGACTCGACTACGACGGCGATCTGTTCCGACAGGGGCTCGGAGGGACCACGGTCTGGCTCACCGGCAACATCGGCGGATTGATCACGACATTGCCGGAGACGCCGGTGCAGGATGTGCGGGATTCCGCCGTGTACGCCGCGCCCTCGTTCGAGAAGGCCCGTGCTCAGGGTTATGCGATTGCCGAAGCCGTCCTCGACGCGGCTGCCAGCGGAGAGATGCGCGACGCGACATCCGGCGGAATTCGGGTGCATCGTCGCGATCTCGTGGTTCCGATCGACAATCTGCCACTCGTGTTGGCGTCCGCGCTCGGCGTCCTTGACCGGGACTGGTCGTTTTCGTGGGGCTTCGAAACCGAGAGTGAAGCCGCGCTGCTCGAGATCGGAGCGCTCTGGATCGCGTGCGTTCCCGGCGAGCTCTATCCCGAACTCGCTGTTGGCGGGATCGAACGGGCGCCGGGTGGCGACTTCGACTCCGCCCCGGTCGAGATCCCGCCGCTCCGGCCCGAGATGCGAGGTCGCGTCAACATGATGGTGAATCTGGCAAACGACACGCTCGGCTACATCATTCCGAAGAGCGAGTGGGACGATGAAGCGCCGTGGATCTACGGCAGCGAGGAGGAAAGCTACGGCGAGATCGTCTCGACGGGGCCGGACACTGCCGGGATCGTGCATGGTGCGCTGTTGGCCTTGATTCGAAGTGCCGCGTCGGAGCGTGAGCGGCCTCCCCCCGACAGTCTCGTCGCACGCTAGGATCCTCGGTCGCAGCGCGCCCTGCCGGATGGACCGGCACCCAGCGTAGACGAGGCCCGGCGTACGCGGGCAGGAGGTCCTGTTTCAATGTCTCTCCCTGGTCGTTCGGCCGCGGTCTTCCTGAGTTGTCTGTTCGCAGCGAGCGCGGTCGGCGCACGCACGTTCGAGTTCGAGTACACGGTCTCCGTCGCTCCCGCAGCAGTCGACGGCGCTGCCGTCCACCTCTTCATTCCGCTCCCGGCAAACGATGAACGCCAGCGCATCCTGAGTGAAGAAATCAGCGGGTCGGTCCCCGGAGTCATCGAGACCGAAGACGTCTACGGCAACCGCTTCTATCACGTCGAGGCACCAGCGGACGGCCAGCCCATCGATGTCGCGCTGCGGGTCACCGTCGAGCGCGACGTGGTCCACGCGCGGACGTCGGGCGTTGTGAGCGACCTTGCACCGTTCCTGCGAGAGAACGCGCGGGTCGTGATCGATCATCCCGTTCTCCAACCGATCCTCGCTGAAATCCGGGCGGTGGCAGGGCCGGGTGCGACGCCCGAGAAGGCGCGAGCGATCTATGACTGGGTCGTCGACAACATGACCTACAAGAAGGTCGGAACGGGCTGGGGAAACGGCGACACGTTCTGGGCCTGCAGCGAGCGCTACGGAAACTGCACCGACTTCCACGCCATGTTCACATCGCTGGCTCGTACCGAGGGGATCCCGTCGCGGTTCGAGATCGGCTTTCCCGTTCCCGAGGATCGCGGCGCCGGGAGCATCGGCGGCTATCACTGCTGGGTCGAATTCCATCTTCCGGAGACAGGCTGGTTTCCGATCGACGCGTCCGAGGCGTTCAAGCACCCGGAGAAACGCGAACTCTTCTACGGGACCCATCCCGCCGATCGCATCCACTTCACGACGGGGCGCGACCTGCGACTCGGTCCCGACCACCGGGGCCCAGCGCTCAACTATTTCATCTATCCCCATGTCGAAGTCGATGGGCAGCCTTACGCCGGCCCCGTCGAGAAGTCGTTCCGATACACCGACATCGAACCGGAGGCGTCCACTGCCATGACGCAGAACAACTGATGCGCTGCTTGAAACCGCCAAACGTCGACGAATTTGGGAACGTGATGTTGCTGCGTCAGGCCGTCGACATCCTGGCGGCCGAGGAGTCGGTGCAGCGCTCACTGTATCCCGAGGACCTCGATCCTTTGGGCGAGATGGCCTTGTTGTTCGACGATGCCTGGTCACGGGTCAAGCCCGTGTTCGAGCCGATCCTGGCGCCGTCGATGGTGCAGGGATTGGAAGCGATCACCCACGCGCTGGCGGAGCAGCCCGTGGATTGGGAACGGATTCGGAGCGAAGCGGCGCAGGTGCGGAAAGGGCTGCCGGGTCGGCCCAATTCCCGTCCTCGGGCCTGGCTTGACCAGCTCGTCCACGCGCGGAACCGCCTGCTGTTGCGTTCCCAGCTCTAGGAGTCCAATGGACGTCGAGACGTTGATCGCGAAGCAGGCCATCCACGATGTGGTGATGCGCTATTGCCGCGGCATCGATCGGATGGACCGCGAACTCGTGCGCGGCTGCTACCACCCCGACGGAACCGATGACCACGGGAGTTTCAGCGGAACCGTCGACGAATTTCTCGAATGGGTGTTTCGACTCCTCGCCAAGTACGAACACACCATGCACTTCGTCGGGAACGTCCATGCCGAAGTCCGCGGTGACCGCGCGATATGCGAGAGCTACGGCATTGCCTTCCATCGTGCGCAGGACCCGGCGCCGCATCTGAATCTGATCACCGGCTTCCGCTATCTCGATCGCTTCGAGCAGCGAGCGGGCGATTGGCGGATTGCCGCGCGCACCGCGGTGACAGAATGGGCGAGCCAAGAGGAGCCAGCGCAGCGCTGGGAGATACCAGCGGGGCTGCGGACGGGCCGGCGCGACACGAGCGACGCCTATTACGCTCTGCTTCGGGAGCTGGATCGCGAGACCTGAGGGTCCCCGGCCCGGGGGACGCCGCGCTACGGTGTCGCGGGTATACGGAGGCCGCCCGGTGTCCCACGAGCACGATCACTTCCATCCCCCGACAACCGATGACCCGTATTGGACCGAGACCTCCTGGTTCACGTTCGCGGTTCCCGAACGGAAGCTCTCGGCACAGCTCTATCCCTTCTTCCGGCCGAATCAGGGCGTCACCTCGGGCGGGGCATTCGTCTGGGATCCGTCTTCGGGCGATCTCCACAGTTGTCGCTATGCGCGGAACTTCTGGCACCTCCCGCTTCCAGAGAGTGCCGACCTCGCCGACCTGACTCTGCCGAATGGCATCCGATACCAGTGCCTCGAAGATCTGACCCGGTATCAGGTGCAGTACGCGGACCCAGACGACCCGGAGGATCTCAGCATCGATCTGGTGTTCGAGGCGATCTGCCCACCCAACCTGCTAGGCGGAGGGCACCTGGACCAGCCCGGCCGTTACACCGGTACGATGGTCCTCGACGGGGAGTCGATCGCCGTCGATGCCTACGGCTTTCGCGATCGCTCCTGGGGTGTGCGCTCCCAGTTCGGGAACACGCTGAGTGGGGCGCGCAACGGCGGGTACAGCTATGCGACGCAGTCGCCGGCCGACGCATTTCACGCGATCACGATGGCTTTCGACGGCGACGCAATGGTGCCGATTCATGGCTACCTACTCCGGGACGGTGAGTACGCGACGCTCGTTCCCGGGAAGGGCGCGCGCGAAGTGCTCGAGCGCGACAGGGGCGGGGTACCGAAGCGCGTGCGGATCACGGCCGAGGACGAGAAGGGCCGAACGCTCGAAGCCCACGGGCGATGCGTCAATCACCTGGGCGTTCACCTCAACCCGAACCTCTTTACGTTCAACTGCCTGACCGAGTGGACCTACGGCGACGTGACTTCCTGGGGCGAGGATCACGACAACTGGAGTGCCACGACGATTCGGAAGTTCTTGCGCAGCGAAGTCCTGCGCTAGCGCACGCCCCGGAAGGAACCGACCCATGCACGAGGTCCGATACAACCCGCGTTCCTACGAGTGGCGGGACGATCCATACCCGAAGTACCGCGAGCTGCGGGACCATGCGCCGGTCCACTACTCGCCGGAGTCGGACATGTGGGTCGTGTCCCGTCATGCTGACGTGCAGAGCGTCCTGACGGCGCCCGAGCAGTTCGGTTCGAAGACCCAGTTCCGGCAGCGCCAGAAGGAGATGGACGAACTCTCGACCTTCCAGAAGCTTCGCTCACTGATCAGCGTCATCGCCGAGCTGAAGATCCTCCCGACGAAGCTCGTGAAGGCGCGCATGCTGATCATGGAAGACGGCGAAGAGCACAGCGTGATGCGCAAGCTGGTGAACAAGGGCTTCACGCCAAGACGGGTGCATTCGTGGGACGAACGAATCGCCGAGTTGGTCGAGGGGTGCCTCACCAAGATTCGTCAGCGTGAGCGGTTCGATCTGGTGCAGGAACTCGCGATCCCCTTGCCCGTGACCGTGATTGCCGAATGGCTTGGCGTCGAACCCGAAAAGAAGGCCACGTTCAAGCGCTGGAGCGACGCCATCATCCAGGGGAGTACCGGCGAGGCGCAGATGGTGTCGGGCCCGGGTTCGCCGACATGGACTGCGATGGTTGGGCTACGGAACTACCTACGCCCCATCGTGAAGGCAAGGCGAGCGGCGCCGCAGGATGACCTCATCAGCATCCTGGTGCAGGACGAAGCGGAGGCGCGGCTGTCCGACTTCGAGATCTTCTTCTTCGTGCTGCTCCTCTTGATCGCGGGGAACGAAACCACGACGAATCTGCTCGGCAACTGCGTCGAAGCATTGCTTGCGAATCCGGACCAGCTGGATCTGGTCGTGCAGGACCCGAGCCTGATCCCGGGGCTCGTCGAAGAGACGCTTCGTTACGACTCACCCGTGCAGTTCATCACGCGATTCGCGCGCGAAGACGTCGTGATTGCCGGGACCACGATTCCAAGAGATGCGATCGTGGCCGTGCTGCTGGGTTCCGCCAACCGCGACGAGCGGTTCTGGGATGAACCCGATCGATTCGACGTGAGACGAAAGACATCGGGCCATCTCGCATTCGGCTTCGGCGCGCACTTCTGTCTCGGCGCTTCGCTCGCGCGGCTCGAGGCGAAGGCAGCGCTCGAGGCGCTGGTGCCGGAACTCCCCGGCCTGGTGCGCGCGACCGACAGCGTCGAATTCCTCGACAGCGTCCTGATTCGCGGTCGCGTGCGGCTCGAACTCGAACCGCGGGCACGTAGCGCCGCCTAGATGTTTTCGCGGTAGTCCTGCTCGAGCGCGGCCTCGATCGCGTCGACGGCCTCGTCACCCGCGTTTGTATTCGCGGCGAACTGTCGCGCAATGGGTGCGTGCAGTTTCTCGCCCCAGGTCTCGGGCTTCCACACTTCGGACCGGATCATGGCCTTGCCGCAGTGCAGGAAGCTCTCTTCGACGAAGACCCGGGTCGCGAGAAGGGCTGGTTTTCCACGAGCCGGGAGGGACGCCAGGACTTCGGGATCGCGCGTGAGTTCGGCGCGTCCGTTGATGCGAAGCGTCTCGCGCACGTTCGGGATCACGAAGATCAATCCGATCTTGGGGTTCGTCAACACATTGAGATGGCCGAAGATCAGCCGGTTGCCCGGACGATCCGGAACCAGCAGCGTCGAGGGGTTCTCGATACCGACGAACCCGGCGGTGTCCCCTTTCGGAGACACATCCATCCGGCCCTCGGCATCGCAGGTCGAAACGAACACGAGGGGAGAGCGCTCGATGAACTCGACGGCCACCGGGTCGAGGGCATCGGAGACCTTGTTCTCGATCCCCGGGCTCGCATGGCCGAGCGTCTCGCGCAGCTGGTCTTCGTTCTCGATGCGGTGCGGGTCCGACATGATGGCCTCCGGGTGTTCGCGAGAGCCTAGCGGCTACCCGCCACATGAGCCGTGGAGGCGCTAGCCTGCCCGCCATGTCCACCGCTCAGCCGCTCACGATCCGCGCAGGCGCCACTGCGCGCCGTCGGTTGTGCGATGAAGGCTTCCAGGCGGACGCATTCTCGACGTTGGTTGGCGCCTCCGGGGGCCCGAAGTGGCTGGTCCTGCGGCACCTCGATGAAGTGCTGAGCGAGCGCCTGATCGGGCGGCGGAAGTCTCCCCTGGTGACGCTAGGTTCGTCGATCGGCAGCTTCCGGCACGCATGCCACGCAATGGCCGATCCTCGCGCCGCGTTCGAGCGACTCCAAGAGGCCTACGTCCATCAGCGTTACGACCACGGACGGCCGACCAAGCCAGAAGTCTCGGTCGAAAGCGTCAAGGTGCTCGACCATGTCCTCGGCGCACGCGGCGCGTCGGAGGTCGTTGCGAATGAGCATGTTCGGAGCCATTTCGTCGCGGTGCGGCTCCGCGGTGGTGACGCCGACGCGGGCCCCGGTTTCGGGCTGCGCCTTGGCGCATCTGCGATCGCGAACGCGATCAGCCGGCGCGCGCTCGGCGCGTTCTACGAGCGCGCCGTGTTTGGACCCGAAGAATGCGAGATCGCCTGGCCCGACTTCGAGACGCGCAACGTCCCGCTCACTCCGGAGAACCTGACGCCGGCACTGCTCGCGAGTGGCTCGATCCCACTCGTCATGGAGGGCGTACGTGGAATCCCAGGCGCCCCCGGCACATGGCTCGATGGCGGGATCGTCGACTATCACTTCGACTTCCGGTTTGGCGCGCCGGATGGCCTCGTCCTCTACCCGCACTTCTTCGATCGCATTACGCCGGGTTGGTTCGACAAGCTCTTGAAATGGCGACGGCCGGCGCCCGAAGCGATGGATCGCGTCGTGATGATCGCGCCCAGCGATGACTTCGTTCGTTCGTTACCCGGCGGCAAGGTTCCCGATCGCAAGGACTTCGAGACCCTGCCGACCGAAGAACGCATCGGGCGTTGGAACGCGGTCACCGAGCAGTGTCGCGTGCTCGCCGACGACCTCGTGTCGGTGATCGACGGCAGTCGATGGGCGGACCGTATTCAGCCCTTCGTGTGAGTCGGGCGCCCGCCCATCCGCGCGAGCGTGCGGTGACCGAAGGCCAGGACCAGGGCGAGCACGACACTGGGGATCAAGCCGAAGACCCCGAGTGCAAGTTGATCGCCGACGGCGTCGGCGAGGTAGCCGATCGCGGGGGCTCCGATGAAGCCGAGCTGCGCGACCATGAAGACGAGACCGATCATGCGGCCGCGCATGTGTTCGGGAACCGCGAGCTGGATGCCGGCCACCACGGTGACATTCCAGACCTGCCCCGAGAAGCCGGCGAAGAACTCGATGAGCAGGATCCACTCGAACGAGAATGCCAACGCATACAGGAGGATGCAGCAGGCGTAGGCCCAGAGGCTCCCGATGATCCACAGGCCCGGCTTGCGAAAGGATGCGAGTGACGCGAGCCAGGTCGCGGCCAGGATCGTACCCGCGCCCGCAGCCGCACCCATGGCGCCGAACCCGGCTTCGCCGACGCCTAACACCGAGTTGGCGAAGACGGGGCGCATTGGTCCCAGGGCGCCATTGAAGATCGCCATCGTGCAGGCGATCAGGACGAGCCGAACGGGGGCGTCGCCGTGGGCCCACCGGAGGCCCTCCATCAGGTCCTGGCCGACGGAGGTCTCTTGAGCTCGATCCGCGAGTTTTCCCGCGATCGGAATCGCCAACAGAAGGCCCGCGGCCGTGGTCAGGCCGGCCGCGCCGATGAAGAAAGAACCCGCAACACCTACCCATGCGAGCAGGACGGCGGCGGCGGCCGGTCCTGCGACCTGGGCGATCCCGTTCACTGTCGCGTTCAGGGAGATCGCGGACTCGACCTTGTCGCGGCCCACGACGTCGAATACGTAGGTCTGGCCCGCCGGCAGCATCATCGCCGAGATCACGCCCCCGAGTGTGGTCGCGATGTACACGTGAATGAGTTGGACCTGGTCGGTCTGGACGAGGGTCGCCATGCCAAGAACGATGACGACCAGAAGCAGACGTCCAGCGATGAGCAGCGAGCGCTTCGAAATGCGGTCAGCCACTGCCCCAGCGAAGGGCGACAATAGTGCGGCCACGCCGCCCTGCAGGAACGGGATCCAGAAATACAGCGCACGGCTATCGGTCAGTTGCGTGATCGTCAGCCACTGCATGGCCATCATCATGATCTGGCCACAGAAGGCCTGGACGAAGTTGGATCCGAACAGCGGCGCGAAATGCGGCACCTGAAGGGTGAGGAGGGCGTGCCGGAGACCGCCCCGGGCAGGTTCGGGCGGAGGGGAAGCGTGGCTCACCGCCGCATCCTAGGCGATCTGCCTCGTCGCCGACGATCGTCAGCGAGCTATGCTCGGGCTTCGGTCCACGCGGACGCACGCTCCGCCCGATCGCGCCGATCCGCCCGCCCAGGAGACGATCATGGAATTTTGCTGGCAGCCCGAGTATCTGACCTTCCGCGACGAGGTGGAGACCTTCATCCACGAGTGGCGTACCCCCGAACTCCTGAAGGAGCAGCGCGAGCGCGAAGGCGCCGGGGGCGGGCCGATCCTGACGCGGTACTACGAGGCCCTCCAGGAAAAGGGCTGGATGAAGATGTGCTGGCCGCCCGACCTCGGTGGGGAGGGCCGCAACCCGATCTACCGCTTCATCATGGTCGAGACGATGGAGTACTGGCAGATGCCGTACGGCAACCTGACGTACACGTCGGTCGCGCCGGCGCTGGCGTTGCACGGGAACGACGAACAGAAGAAGCGTTTCCTGCCCGGGATCTGGGACGGCGACTACACCTTTGCGATCGGCTACAGCGAGCCGAACGCGGGCACCGACCTGGCTGCACTCCGGACCCGCGCCGAGAAGGTCGACGGCGGTTGGATCGTCCAGGGCCAGAAGATCTGGACGTCGCTGGCCGCGCAGTCCACCCACATCTGGCTCGCCGTGCGGACGGATACCGAGGGGCCCAAGCACGCAGGCATCTCGTTGATGATCGTGGAGACCAAGACCGAGGGGATCACGATCCGGCCGCTTCCGACACTCTCCGGTTTCGTCACCTACGAGACGTTCTACGACAACGTCTTCATTCCCGACGAGAACCTGATCGGTCCGCTCAACGGCGGCTGGAACATCATCATGCACGCGCTCAATCACGAGCGTGTGGGCCTTTCTCCGACCGGAAACCTGGCGCGCAACTACGACCTGCTCGTCGACCACCTGAAGAACAAGGCGCCCGAGAAGCTGAAGGATCCGGTCGTGCGCAACCGCCTGGCCGAGATGAAGATGCAGTTGCAGCGGCACCGAGCGCTCGCAATCCGCAACGCGATCACGATCGCCCAAGATGATGTCTCGCCGGGACAAGCCTCCATGGCCAAGATCTCGGGCAGCGAACTCCGCTACCGCATGACCAACACGGCGATGGATCTGTTGGGTCGTGCAGGAGCGCTGACCGACGAAGCCGGGGATCTCGCAGCGAGCGACGGCCGCCAGCAGAGCACCTGGCGTTCTTCGCCCATCCTGCGGTTCGGCGGCGGAACGAACGAAGTACAGCGCAGCATCATTGCCGCCCGCCATCTCGGCATGTCACGTTAGTCATCGGAAGGAAGCCCCATGGATCTCGACTACACCGAAACCCAGGAACTCCTCCGCGACACCCTGCGCGGCTTTCTCGAGGCCGAAGTGCCGTTCTCGCAGGTGCGCGAGTGCGAGATCGAGAAGCGCAGCGACGACAAACTGTGGGCCCAGCTCGTGGAGCACGGATACCTGGGGCTGCCGTTTCCGTCCACCATCGGTGGTGGCGACGGCGGTTTCGTCGAGGCCGGCATCCTGATCGAAGAAGTCTCGCGCCGCGCCGCCGTCGTCCCGATCGTGGAGGTGCTCACCGCGGCCATCACGTTGCAGCGCCACTGCCCCGGATCGAGCGAGGTGGTGGGCGACATCCTGAACGGCTCCGCCATCGTCGTACCTGCCGTACTCGAAGCCAACGATTCGTTCGATTCCTTCGAACTCGCCGCGAGCGCCGATGGTGCCCTTCGCGGCGAGAAGCGCTTCGTCGACTACGCCGCCGTCGCGACCCATCACCTGGTCTCTGCGGTGGGCGCGGAGGGACCGGGTCTCTACCTCGTTGACGCGCGCGACCCCGCCGTCAAGTGCGAGCCGATTCCGACGCTAGGTCGCACGCCGCAGAGTGTTGTCCGTTATGACGGCGCAGCTTCGATCCGTGTGGGAGAGAGAGATGCGGCAGCAGCGCTCGTGCAAATCGGCCGCGCCCTGACCTGTGTCCAGCTCCTGGCGTGCATGGATGCCTCGCTCGAGCAGACAGTGGCGTACACGAATGTTCGCGAGCAGTTCGGACGCCCCCTCTCCACCTTCCAGGCCGTGCAGCATCACGCCGCCGATATGGGAATGCATGCCGAGTCCAGTCGCTTCCTCGTCTACGAAGCGCTTGATTGCCTTGAGCGCGACGTCGCCACGGATGAGCAGATCGCGGTGACGAAGGCCTCGCTTTCGCGCGCCGTCCCGGATGTCGTCATGACCGGCCACCAGCTTCATGGTGGGCAAGGCTATATCGAGGAGAACGATCTCTACTTCTTCACGATTCGCGGCAAGGACCGGGCGCTCGCCTGGGGGACCGCGGAAGAATGCCTGGAGATCGTGGCCGCCAACGTCGAAGACAAGGCGCAGTGGTTGTAGCCTTCGCGGCGCGAAGCCGGGAATGGAACGTTATTCGGCGTTCGCCGCTTCAGCCTCGATCCGTGCGATTTCGGCTTCGAGCTGCGTCTTGATCGCACGAAGAGCCTCGGCATCCGGGTGCTGTCGCAAGGACAGTCGGACCCGCTTGAGCGCGGCCTTGTGTTCGCCGGCCATGACCTGGGCAACGGCCAGGTTTTGGACTACCAGGGGCTTCCAGCGCCACTTCTGGGGCGACAATCCATCGAGGAGGGCGTCGGCATCCGCCGTCCGTCCCTGTGCCAGGCGAACCGCCGCCAGCCGCCAATACGCCTCGTTCATGTGCGCATGGCCAGCGACCGCGCGTTCGAGATGCACCGCGGCGGCTTCCAGGTCTCCGCTGCCCATGTCGAGTGCGCCGAGCGCAACGTGGGCGGCGGGATTCTGCGGATCCAATTCCGCGGCCTGGGCGAAAGCAAAGCGCGCTTCGTCGAGGCGCCCGAGGTCTCGGAGGGTCATGGCCAACTGATAATGCGTATCCGACCAGCCCGGGGTCGCTGCGACCGCGCGCCGCGCGTAGACCAGCGACTCCTCGAGCCTTCCGACCTCGCGCAGGAGTCGGCCGAGCCGAGCGTCCGTATGTCCGCTCTCTGTTTCGAGGGACAGGAGCAATTCGATCGCTTCTTCCGGCTTGTCGGCCTGTGAGAGACGCAGGGCCTCGGACATGGCGCCGATCACGTGCACAGTGTCCTTCGGGTCGATGCCGCCCACGATCACGGCGGCTTCGGGGTCGATACCGGAGTCGGGAATGACGTAACCCAACGCTTCGAGTTGAGCGCGTTCCGCGGGGTCTGGATCGAGCGTCATGCGCAGCGGAACCGCCGTGGCCAGGACCGCACCGACCTGGGCGTCGAGTTCCTTCGCGACTTCGGGCAGTGTCGAGGCGAGGTCGTCGAGTTCGTCGGGATCTTCCTGGACGGCATAGAGCTCGGGGCGCGGCGCGCGAAGGTACTTGAAGCGCTCGGTGCGGACTCCGTAGATCGGGCTCCATCCGTGCTCGAGGCGTGTGGCCACGGTCTCGACCCAGGCGGTCCGCGGTTCGTCCGGTTCGTCGTCCAGCAGGGCAAGCAGGTCGAGACCGTCGGTTTCGGGCAATGCCGCCAAACCCATCTCGTTCAACACCGTCGGGGCAATGTCCGACAAACGCACGACCTCGTGGACTTCCTTGCCCGCTTCGATCCCGGGACCCACCAGGATCAGGGGCACCCGTTGCGTCGCGTCGTAGACGCTGTAGCTATGCGTGGGGTCGCCGTGTTCGCCGAAACTCTCGCCGTGGTCACTGGTGATGACGAACAACGTGCGGCCGTCCGGGTAGAGGGCTTCGACCTCTTCGACGAAGCGCCCGACCTGCTGGTCGCTGAAGTGGATCTCGGCCGCGTACAGGTCATCGGCCATCAGGTCGGCGAAATAGCGCGGCGGGTGGTGATCGAAGTGAGGATCGTACATGTGCATCCACACGAAGAAGCGATTCGGCTGCGTGGGACGGATCCACTGGAGGGCGGCGTCAACGACGGCATCGGCCTGTCGTTCGGGATAGCCCGTCTTGCCGAGGGCGCGTCGTTCGCCCATCCGGTCATCGTAGAGGTCGAAGCCGCGCGCGAGACCATAGTGGCGGCTGAGAACCACGGCGCCGACGAATGCGCCCGTGGCGATGCCGGCCGACTGCGCTTCCGTCGCCAGTGTCGGGATGTGGTCGTCGAGTGCAAAGGTCGAATTTGCGCGCACGCCGTGCCGCGGCGGTTGGAGTCCGGTCAGCATCGTCGTGTGGGAGGGCAGGGTGATCGGGACCGGTGCGATCGTCGTGTGGAAGCGCGCGCCGCGGGCGGCCAGGGCATCGAGGTTCGGGGTGACCGGACGCCCTTTATACATCGTTCCGATCCGGTCGTTGCGGAGGGTGTCGATGCTGATGAGGACGGCCCGGAGGGCCGGCGCAGAGGCCTCGGCCGCGGCGTCGGTGACGCCGTCGCGAGAAGGCGCATCGGAGCAGGCGAGACCACCGAGGGTGGCAATCCAGACGAGCGCTATCGCGGCGAGTTGGCGAAGGGACCGATTCATCAAGGGAACTCCGGAAGCTAGCACGCGGCCCCGGGGGCGACGGCCGCCCTGGCTCATCGGCGCAGCCCCTTGATGGCTTGATGCAGGGCCGGCAGGGGGACTCCGACGGAGGAGCCCGCTCCAGGAGCATGCCCAGACTCGCAACTCCGTCGGTAACCCCCTGAAAACACTATTGACACCGTCGGATCGAGGGCGATCATGTTTTGGTGTACCCCGGCAGCCATCCCCTTGGCCTGGGCGCGACATCCTCCATCGAGACTGCCGGCTTCGGCGCCGGCGGGTGATCGCAAGTCAACCACGCAAGGAGGGCAACCATGGCCACAAAGGTCGCGAGGGTTGGAGTCAAGCGGGAAAAGGACTGGCTGTATTTCCTTGATCGCCGGGGCAACGTCGCCCGGGTGCGTCGCGCAGGCGGCGGGGGAAAGGCCAAGAAGGGCACACGTCAAACGGTGGCCAAGGTCGGGGTCGAGAAGGAGGACGGGTTCCTCTATTTCATCGACAAGGACGGAGACGTCTCGAAGGCCAAGATGGTCCGCCGCGGACGCAAGCCCGCCCGCAAGACGGCCAAGAAGAAGACCACGGCGCGGCGTACGACGCGCAAGGTCGCGAAGAAGCCGGCCAAGAAGACCGCGCGTCGCAAGACCACCGGTCGGACGGCTCGCAAGAAGACGGCTCGCCGCTAACGCGGGCTCCGGCGGGAAGCTGCCGGCAAGGTGAACCGGCCTCCGGGGGCCAGGGTGGTGTGTGGTGCGGCTGCGCCACGTCCCCTTCCCGGAGGCCGGGTCCCACCCTGTGTGACGGGGCGGCCTCGCCGTCGCGTCGCACGCCGGGTACCGTCCGGCTCGGAGGTGCGCGGTGCCCTGGCTCCGCCGATGCGCTTGAGTTCCGACCTTTCGAACGCCATCGAGGGCGCACGCCGGGAGGCGGGAGCGAAGCCCTATTCGATCCTCGTCGTGGATGACGAAGAGGGCGTGGTCGAGTCCCTCGCGTTCGCGCTGGAGGACGATTATCACGTTGTGACGTCGACCGACCCGAATGCGGCGCTGGGACTCCTCGAACGTGAGGAGTTCGCGCTCGTCATCGTCGACAACATCATGCCCGAGATGAGCGGCGTCGAATTCCTGAAGCGCGCGGTTGAAGTCCGCCCCGCAGCCGTACGCATGATGCTGACGGGCCAGGCGAACATCGACGAAGTCGTTCGCGCCATCAACGACGGCCGTATCTACCGCTACATCTCGAAGCCGTGGGAGCCCGACGAGCTGCGGCTCGACGTGAAGCGCGCGCTGGAGGCCTATGGCCTGGCGTCGGAGAACACCCAATTGGCGTCCGCACTCGCTGTCGCGAACGAGAAGCTCCGGGCCGAGAATCTCTTCCTACGTCGCGAAGTGCAGGGGCAGTACTCGTTCGAGAACATCATCGGTGCGAGTCCCGCGATGCAGCGGGTCTTCGACGTGATGGAGAAGGTCGCCCAGACCGATGCCACGGTGCTCATCACCGGCGAGACGGGTACGGGCAAGGATCTCGTGGCGCGGGCCGTGCACTACGCGGGCTCGCGGCGCGAAGAGCGGTTCGTGGCCCAGAACTGTGGCGCGCTCCCGGATACCCTGCTCGAAAGCGAGCTCTTCGGGCACAAGCGCGGTTCGTTCACGGGCGCTCACGCCGACAAGAAGGGCCTGTTTGAAGTCGCCCATCACGGAAGCATCTTCCTCGACGAGGTCGGAGAAACAGAGCCCGGGATGCAGGTTCGGCTGCTGCGCGTGCTGCAGGACGGCGAAATCCGGCCGCTGGGCTCGTCGGACACGCGTCGCGTCGATGTCCGCATCATCGCGGCAACCAACCGCGATCTGAAGAAAGCCGTCGAGGAGGGCCGCTTCCGAGAGGACCTCTACTATCGACTCCGCGTCGTCGAGATCGAGCTGCCGCCCCTGCGCGATCGCGTCGAGGATATTCCGGCGTTGGCCCACCACTTCCTCGATTCGGCGTGCGAACAGATGGGCCGAAAGATCGAGGGCTTCAGCAACTCGGCGATGGATCGGTTGGCCGCCCACGTCTGGAGCGGCAACGTGCGTGAACTCGAGAACGAGATCCAGCGGGCGGTGGCGCTGGCGGGCGACGAGGTGCGGCTGCATCCCGAGATGTTCTCCGAGGAGGTCCGCGGCGCGACATCGACACGGGCGCCGCGTGTCAGCGGACGCGGAGGCGACTCGGGGCTACCCGATGAGACGGACCTCAACCTGGCGGTGGACCAGCTGAAGCGAGCCATGATCCACGCCGCACTCGAAGAAACGGGCTCGAAGACACGGGCGGCGGAACGCCTCGGGATCCCCCGGCAGTCTCTCCAGAAGATGATCAAGCGCTTGGAGACGGCAGACTAGGGACGGTCCGAGCCATCGGTGAAACACTGGGTGACCACCGCGTCCCCATCGAATCGTCACACGGTGGTATGATCTCGGCTCGATGGGGTCCGTCTTTCTCGCCAGCTTTGATACCGCCTTCGGTGCGATGAAACTCGCTTCGACGGAGAGCGGACTGGCGTATGTGCAGCTGCCGCGAGCGCAAGGTCGCGGGCTCACCGGTTGGTTGCATACCCACGCGACTGGCGACGACGTGCGCGACGGCTACGAGCCCAATCGTGCGGCGATCTTGCAGATCACCGAGTTCCTCGAAGGCAAGCGCGAGGCGTTCGATCTCACGCTGGATCTTCGGGCCACGTCGTTCCAGCACAAGGTCTACGAGGCGCTTCAGCAGATCGGCTATGGCGAGACGAGAACCTATACCGACGTGGCACACGCCATCGGGCAGCCGAAGGCCGTGCGCGCGGTCGGAACCGCGAACGGAGCGAATCCGCTCTCGCTCGTGATTCCGTGCCACCGCGTCGTAGCCGCCGGCGGCAAGCTGGGTGGCTATGGAGGCGGCCTCCCGATGAAGGAGAAGCTGCTCGCCATGGAGCACCGACACCCCGCGCAAGGCGCTCTCCTCTAGTCACGCTTCCGCGAGATCCAGGCACGCCGGGAAGCGGCCCGTTTGCCTCGGAGGATGGGCTTTGCTGCGCTGCGCGAATGCGCTCGATCAGACCTGGTCGAGAGCCTGTGCGAGGTCGGCGATCAGGTCTGCCTGGTCCTCGATGCCGCAGGACAGCCGGACGAGATTGTCCTTGATCCCGTATTGGAGGCGCTCCTCCTTCGGGTAGTCCCAGTAGGACATCAAGACCGGCATCTCGACCAACGATTCGACGCCGCCGAGCGAGGGCGCGATGTAGGGAATGCGGCAGCCGTCCGTGAAGCGAATCGTGGCATCGAGGTCGCCCTCGATCTCGAATGTGACGACCCCGGCAAAACCCTTCATGAGTCGCGTCGCAACCTTGTAGTCGGGATGGCTTTCGAGGCCGGGGTAGTAGACGCGTCGCACCTTCTCGTGGCCTTCGAGGAACTGTGCAACGGCCAGGCCCGTCTCGTTATGGCGCGCGATGCGCAGGCCGAGCGTCTTGAGCCCGCGCAAGAGCAGCCAGGCAGCGTGCGGGTCCAGGATGCCACCCATCACGCCGACCAGCGCCCGGATTGGCGCGATCGTTTCTGCGGAGCCCGACACGACCCCGGCGATCAGGTCGTTATGTCCACCCAGGTACTTGGTGGCACTGTGCAGGACGATGTCGGCGCCGTCGGTGAGCGGCGCGTGGTTGATGGGCGAAGCGAACGTGCTGTCGACGATGACCTTCACACCGCGCTCGTGCGCGACACGAACTGCTTCGGGCAGGTCGATCACGCGCAGGTAGGGGTTCGTCGGACTCTCGGTGAAGAACGCGCGGGTGTTGTCCTGGATCGCGTCCTTCAATGCGATCGTGTCCGCGGGATCGATGACGGTCGCCGTCACTTCGAGCTTCGACAGCGTTTGCTGGATGAACTGTCGCGTCCGGCGGTAGCAGTCGTTCGTGACAACGATGTGGTCGCCGCGCTCGAGCAGCGCCAGGAAGACCGTGGTGGCTGCGGCCATCCCGGACCCGGTCAGAACCGTGGCTTCGGCGCCTTCGAGTTCGTTGAGCTTGCGTTCGACGGCCTGCCACGTCGGGTTCGAGTAGCGCCCGTACTCGTGCCGGTCGATGCGCCCTTCGGCAAAGTCGCGTAGCTGCGCCGAGTTCTCGAACCAGAACGTCGATGTCTGGTGAATCGGCGTGGCCAGCGCATGGTCGTCGTGCTGGTCTCGTTCTCCTGCGTGGACGGCTCGTGTCGAGCCGCCCGCCGCCGGACTCGGCTTACGGGGGGAATCCGCCATGACTACTCCTCGGTAGAGGGGCACTTAGCAGCATCGGGTGGCGGATCTCTTGAAAATCAAACTGTGTTCTCAGGAGTCGGGAACACGTTCGACGGAGCCGTTGGCCGAGGGTTCTGCAAGTGCCGGAAATCAACCCTGGGTTGTGACTGCAAAAGGTAGTTGGCCCCGCGGGGGATGCAAGTCGAGGCCTGGAACTCGCCGCTCGGGCAGCGGCTGGTCGCTGAACGGGCGGTAAGATGTTGCGCCGCTCACCCGAGGTACCGCCGATGTCCCTGATTCTCCCGCAGTCGTTCGCCACCGTCGCGCTCGTGCTCCTCCTGGCAAGCCCGTTCGTCAGCGCACGGGCCTCTGGGGAGGCAGCGCCGGTCTGGGGACCGCTCGAGCAGGGCAGCTGCACGGGAACGGCGGGCTTTCGCCGCTATCGGGCGACCCTGCACGGAGCCGAAGGCGATGCGTGCGGTGGACCATTCCTCAACGTGATGGGCGCGCGATTCGATCACCCGGACGGCTGCGACGGGATGCGCGGCTACTGGGATGTCCGAGATCACACCTGTGCGGCGGCGCCGCCAGTTCTTCCGGGACGTGGGGCCGACGGCGGAGTCGACGTCCCTGCAGAAGGTTATGCGGACCTTCACAACCACTTGCTGGCTCATGTGGCATTTGGCGAGACCGTGCTGTGGGGCCGTTCGTACGGCGAGCCAGCAGATGTGTTGAAGCCGATTCCGTCGGAGTTGCGAAGCGCCCACCAACGAATCGAAGCCTTCGGTTCGTCGCAATCGCTCGCGGGCGTCTTCGGGAGCCACGACGAGAGCGGTCATCCCAGCTACTCGGGCTGGCCGACACCACATCTGAAGACGCACCAGCAGACCCACGTCGACTGGCTCTTCCGCGCCTATCAAGGAGGGCTGCGACTCGTCGTCGTGAACGCCGTCAACAACCAGGACATGTTTGGCCGAGGGGAGAATCCGATCGGCTTCCTGAACAAGCTGATGGGCTTGATCGGCGCGCGCGCAACACCGGCCGAGCATCGAACCTCGAACGACATGGAAGCCCTCGAACACCAGGTTCTCGCTGCTCACGACCTGGTGCGTTGGGTTCGCGAGCACCGGGGAGGCTGGCTCGAAGTCGCCGAGACGCCCGAAGAAGCCTCTGCCCTGATCGCATCCGGGAAGATGGCGCTGGTCCTCGGTTCCGAAGTCGATCATCCCTTCAACTGCGATCTCGGTCGGCGGTGCAGTGACGCGCATATCCGAGAAGGTCTGACCAAGCTCGAAGCCATGGGCTTCGCCATCGTTTTTCCGACGCATCACAAAGAGACGCAATTCGGGGACTCGGCGCACTTTCATCCGTTGGGGACCGGTCCCCTGCGGTCCTGTCCAGCCTTCAAGATGGACTGCGCCGCCGCGGGTCTCGCGCCCAAGGGCGAGCTGCTCGTGAAAGAAATGATGGCGCGCGGAATGCTGGCCGACCTGGGCCACGCCGGCGACCTGCCCTTCGATCAGACGATGCGACTGTTCGAGGCGGAGCGGTACCCGACCCTGATGTCGCATGCGAGCGCGCACCCCCTGCGTCCGAACGGATCGGCCGAGTACACGCTGACCTACGAGCAGCTTCGCCGGATCGATGCAGTAGGGGGCATGGCCTCGATCCACGGCGCAGAGGGCGAATACGCGGGGATGCACAACGAGGGCGCAACGATCCCGTTCGGGTGCGAGGACGGTGCCGGCGCCTACGTTCAGTCCTACCGCTACATGGTGGATGCCATGGGCGGTGGCACGATGGATCCATCCGACCCGAGCCGTGGCGGCCAGGTCGCCATCGCGCCGGATTGGAATGGCTTTGCAAGCTGGCCCGACGGGCGTTTCCGCGAGGGGGCTTGTCTGGGCCGGCGCGTTGAGGCGACCGGTGAACCCGTGGGTCATCCCGAGCCCATCGAATACCCGTTCGCCCTTCCGCAGAGTCTGGTCCCGGCGGCCGTTGGCGCGACCGCGTCACTCGACGTGATGGAATTCGAGGGGCACGCGTACGACTTCAACCAACGAGGTCTCGCGCACGCCGGATTGCAGGCCGACCTTCTCGAAGACATGCGCCTGCACGGACTCTCCGAGGCAGACCTCGACCCGTTCTTTCGTTCCGCCCGCGGCTTCGTCGAGATGTGGCGCCGCGCCCGCGATGCGCGAATCGACGGCGGCGATCGAGGCTCCTTGCGTTGGGTGGCCGAGAGTCCGACCGATCTCGTCTCGTTCGACGGCGTCGATGCGAGTCGCTGGGTCGAGGTCGCGCCCGGCGCGCCCATTTGCCGGCTTCGGGGTTCGGGCAGCATCGGCGCGCTTCGCGGCGGCGTTTGCGAGCTCGTCGAAGGCGAGCCGTACCAGGAGCCCAAGGAGATCCGGGTCGGAGAAATCCGAAACGCCAACAGCGGTCAGTGTTTGTCCGTCGCGCGCGAGTCCTCGCGGGGCGGAGCCCGCGTTCGGCAAGAAAGCTGCTCAGGAGCTCCGCACCAGCAGTGGCAGTTTGCGCCCGAAGAATCGGGCAGCGCGCGGGGCGAACTGCGCGCTGAGCACTCAGGCCTGTGCCTGGGGCAAGCAGGCCATCACGCGGTCCAGGACGACTGCGCCGAGCTGCCGCCTGTCACGCTGGAGCGAATCGGCAATACCTTCCGGATCCGACCGAACGGGGATGCCTGTCTGCAGACGCGCGGCCGAAGGCTCGACTCGGGCGCGCCTGTGGGGCCGGCGGCCTGTGCGCCACCGGGCCGTGCCGACTTCCACTGGGAGATCGACGGCTTGAGAGACGCGCGGGAGGCCGAGCGCCTCTTCAGTGTGCGCTCGCTCGACGGGACCGTGGAATGGCAGGCTGAAGGTGCCGCGCTGTTGCCGCACGCGGTCGCGACCGGCGCCGGAGTTCCGCTGTGTCGGGCCGAGGGCCAGCTGGGCCTTGTGTCCGACGGCAAGTGCCGCCTCCGCGATGGCGATGTTCGGACGGTCGGATTCGAGCGGCTGCGTGCCGCGGAGCCGTTGATCCACACGCGGTAGGCGCGCTCAAGGGGAGCCCGCGATCACCCGATTCCACTCGGGTGAAGGACTGGTCCGACAACGCTTCGCGTGCATTCGTGCAGGGGTTCCAGCGAGCGTTGGAGCTCGGAGTTGCACCCGGACGCGTATCCGCCGAAGGGATGCGCCGCATTCGCATCCTGAGTGGTGTCAGCTTGGGGCTCTGCACGTTCGCCGCGGGCCCCTGGGTCTTTCAATGGGCCAGCGTTGGGCTCGGACATCTATCCCTGGCCCTCGTCGTGACCGTCGTTGCCGCGCTGGCCAATCTGTTGGTGCTGCGCCAAACACGCAAGCACTACCGCGCCGGCCACATCGGCCTCGCAATCCTCAGCCTGTTCCTGACGTACTCGACGTTCGCGACCGGTGGGTTTCACTCCCCCAACTCGCCCTGGTTCCTGATGATCCCGCTCTGTGGCGCCGTCGTCATCGGTCTGCGGGGTGCACTCGGCTGGACGGCCTATGCGCTGGGTGTGACCGGCCTGATGTTCGGTCTGGACCAGGCCGGAATCGTTTTCGAGAACCCGATTCCGGTGGAGGCGCGCACGTCACTGATGATGGTTGACCGTGCCGTGCTCATGGTGGCCGTCACCGTCATCGCCGCGAGTTTCGTGAACAGTCATCGCCGTGTTGAACTCGAACTCCTGGAGGCCTCGAGCGAGGCCAGGCGCGAGACCATCTATCGTGAGTTGGTCATGCATGCGGCCATCGCGTCGAGCGAGGCCTCGACGCTTGCGGACGCCACGCGAGACGGCGTCGACCGGATCTGCGAGGCGATGGGATGGGTCGCAGCCACCGTCTACAACGTTGATGAGCGGGGTCGAGCGTACGTTGGCGGCGTGATCCGGGCATTCGACCCGCGTCTTGCGCCGTTGAAGGACCTGGTCGGCGACAGGGTCTTCGCGCCAGGGGAGGGTGCGGTCGGTCGGGCCGCGGTGTCGGGCATTCCGATCTGCGAGCCGATCGCGTTCGAGCAATTCTCGGGAGAGATCGCGGCCACGGCTCAGGCTGCAGGCGTCCATACTGCGTTCGCCGTGCCGGTCCCTGTTCGTGGAACCGTGTGCGCGGTCCTCGAATTCGCCTTGCCGTCGCTCCCGGACGATCGGGAGCGAATGGTCGAAGTCTTTACCGTGATCGGCGCCGAGTTCGGCAAGGTCGAAGAGCGGACCTGGATGCAGGACCACCTACGCCAACGCCAGAAGATGGAGGCAGTGGGCCAACTGGCCGCCGGCGTAGCGCACGAAATCAACAACCCGATGTCGTACGTCCGAACCAACCTCCATCAGCTCCGTGAGGTCTGGGAGCAGCTGCGATCGAAGCAGGATCCGGCCACGCCGGCGCATGCGATCGACGATTTCGATGCGTTGATCGGAGAGTCGCTCGAAGGCGTGGAACGCACGATCCATATCGTGCGCAGCATTCGCGAGTTTTCCTACATGGGAAAGTCGAGTGAGCGTGAGACCCGGCGTGTGGATCTGGTCGATCTGGCCCACGTGGCCTGCCGTGTGGCCGCTTCGCAAGCTCCAGCCGGCGTATCGGTCGACGTCCTCGCGGAGGCGGGAGATGCCGTCGCCGACTGCGTTCCCAACGAGATCCAGCAGGTTCTCGTAAATCTGGTGGTCAATGCCATCCAAGCCGTGGCTGGGGAAGGGCAGGTCCAGGTGTTCACCGGATCGGACGCAGAAGCCGTCTATGTCCGGGTCGAGGACGATGGTCCCGGTATCGCGGAAGGTTCGCTGACGCGCCTGTTCGACCCCTTCTACACCACAAAGCCGGTGGGGGAAGGCACGGGACTGGGCCTGGCTGTCTCGTACGAGATCCTACGTGGCCACGGCGGCGAACTCGTCGTCGATTCCACATTGGGGGAAGGCGCGACGTTTACCATGCGCCTGCCGAGACCCGCAGGGCCCGGGGTCGACCCGGCCTAATGACAGTCGTCGCGTGCCCCGGCCTCCACGTATCCTAGAGCGACCAAAGCGGCGTATTCCTCGCAGCTGACATCGGCTTCGGAGGCTTCGCCGATCTTCTCGGCCGCAAGGAGCTGCGCTTCTGCGTGCCGCGCCAGTTCCGCCGCCGTGCCGGGTTCGCGCTCGCTCAAGTCGAGTGTCTCGCCGGGATCGGTGGAAACGTCGAAGAGTTCCTCGGTCGGGAGGCCACGCGGGTTGCCCTCGTTCGCCCCGATCCACTTCCAGCGCGCGGTTCGAATGGCAGTGAGGACGTTGCCCTCGTGGTCCTCTTCCGCGAACACCATCCGGTCACGTTCCGAGCGCTGCTCGAGGCCGTCGGCCAGGTCGAGTCCCTGCATCTCGGCCGGAATGCGTGCGCCGGCGCGGCGGAGCAGGGTCGGTGCCACATCGATGAGTCGCGCCGGCGTTCCGCGCATCGACTCGGGAGCGAGCCGCTCTCCGCTCGGCCACTTGACCAGCATCGGGATCGCGATCTGCTCGTCGTAGAGCGTGAGTCCGTGCCAGAAGCCGCCATGTTCGCCGAACTCTTCGCCGTGATCGGCGACCAGGACGATCATGGAATCCTCCCAAAGGCCTTGCTCTTCCAGCCGCGCAATCATCTTGCCGAACTGCTCGTCCAGGTACGCTAGTTCTCCAACGTAGAGCCGCTGCATCTCAGCGGCCTGGGAGAGGCTCGGATGCTGGTGCGATGCGCGATCGAATCCGGTCCCGTCGTAGGGGTGTGCGAAGTACGGGTCATGCACATCCATGTAGTGCAGGAACAGGAAGAAGCGCGAGTCCACATGGCGGTCGAGCCATTCGAATGCGCGCCCATTCACGACCTGTGAGTCCTGATAGAAGTCACCGAAGCGCTTCGAACCCGTCGCCATGAAGTACACGCGACGGACGATCTGGTAGAGCACCAGCTTGGAAGACGATTCCTGGGCGCCAAAGAGATAGTCCGGACCCAGGTAGTGGTACTCGTCGAACCCTTGGGCGAAGCCGAACGATTCGGTCAGGTTCGTGTTCGAGACGAATGCACCCGTGGCATATCCGTGCGACTGCATGGCTTCGGCGACCGTGGTGATCTCGGTCGGGAGCGCCGACGGTTTGGACATCGTTTGATGGCTGGACGGAATCAGTGAAGTCAGCAGCGACGCGGTCGACGGTTTCGTCCATGACGAATGCGCATAGCCGTCGTAGACGGTGCCGCCATCCGTGGCGATGCGACAGAGGTTCGGCGTTTCCACGTAGGTTCCGCCATAGCAGGACAGATGATCCGCCCGGAGCGTGTCGGCCATGATCAGAATGATGTTGGGCTTGCTCGCGAGCGCAGGACTCACGGCCTCGGGCGTGGTCCGGGCCGTTGGAACCGTCGGCACGAGACGCATGCCAATCCAACCCGCGACCATCACGAGCAGGAGCAGTGCGATGGCGCCGGGCGCGCTGGCCAGGGTCCCGAACCGTCCCCGGAACAGTCGTGGGCCGACGAAGAAGAGCAGGGCAGCGACCAGGCCGAAGCCTGCGAGGACCGGAAGCAGGACACCGATCGGCGGCATCTGTTCGGCATACACATCCCGCCGTAGCCGGAACATCGTGACCGCGAGCCCCATCGGGACCAGTGTGAAGAGCAGCGCGAGGGACGGGGTCCAGCCGCGCGTGTCGTCCTCGTCCATCGGGAATGCCGCGAGAACGAGTCCGCCGAGTAGGCAGATGCCACCGAGTGCGGCCGCCCAAACGAAGGGTCCGTACCAGAGGATCTGGGCTTCGGTCCCGAAGGATTGGAAGCCGACGGCGATCGCCTCACCGACGCCGATCAGGATCCCGGCGAGGACGCCGGCACCGAGGCCGTAACCGGCTGCGAGGCGCGCGCGTGCCGCGTACGGCGGCGCTTCGGTGACGCCACGGGCTTCGCGTGCAGTTCGCTCATCGTCCGTCTCCAGCGAAGTTGCTGCGAGGGCGGCCGCCTCGTAGTCGACCTGTTCGCCGCGTACCAGGCACCACGGCGGCGTGTAGTCGGCCGGACGCGTCCACCAGAACCAGGCACCCGCGAGGGTCAGCGCTTCTGCGGCCCAGAAACCAAGCGCCGCGGAAACGACAGCGGCTGCGGGGCCAATCAGGTTGCCGAGCAGCAGCAGCTGCGCGAGTTCGCGGATGCCTTCGCCCGCGATCGTGAACGGGGACAGGACCGTCGCCAGGATCTGGATCGAAGACCCGAGCGTGATGGTCCAGAACTCGCCGGCTGCCGCGTTGATGGCGCGCGCGGTGAAGTAGTACATGGCCGCGGTCGTGAAGTGGACCAGGAACGAAAAGAAGAACGCCTGCAGGACGAGGGTCTTCTTCTCCTTGTACGCGCCAGTGCTTTCGGAGATCCGCCGGACGACTCCCTCCAGCCGATCCTTGCCGGGAAGGGGGAGCTGGCGGATGACCCACTGAACGACACCGGGGAACCACAGCACCGTGATGAGGCCGCCGAGGACGACTCCACTGATGGCGACGCCCAGACCCGCGACCGCGTTGGCCGTGCTCCTCTCCTGGAAGATCGAGTAGAACATCTCCATGCCGAACGGCAGTGCGACCATGAAGGTCATGAAGACGCCGGTCAGCCCGATGATCTTCTCGAGGAACTTCGCCGCCGTCACTTCGACGGTTTTCCCGCTGAAGCGCGCGGCGTCGTACAGCGTGTAGCCATCGAGGCCGGCGGTGCTCGGCAGGAAGGTGCCGATGAAGCGACCGATCAGGAACGAGCCGAAGATGTGACGGAAGGGGAGCTCGATCTCCTGGCCCTTGAGGAGCAGGCGCCAGCGCTGCATCGAGGCCAGGATCCCCAGGAACTTGATTCCTGTCGCGGCGGCACAGAACGCGAGGAACGTCTTGAGTTCGATCCCGCGCATCGTTTCGACGATCAGGTCGATCACCATGCGCTTCTCGCCGGATTCGTCCGCGACTTCGTGCGTGAAGAGCACCCAGAACGCGAGAATCGTGGCGTAGGCCTTCGCCGCGTTCAGCAGCCGGCCCTTCCAGGGTTGGGTCGCTGCGCGCGAAACAAGCACGGCAAACAGGGCAAGGGCAAGGATCTGGATCAGGACACTCATGGGGTCTCCGGAGGCAACGCGTTCTCAGGTGGGTCGGCCGCAGAACCGGACAGGTTACGCATTCCCGCGGACATCGAATCCGTTTTGCACGAGATCGGGTGCGTGGCGGTACCGACAAGCGCAGTTCGTAAGCAACGGGCCGGACAGCGGGAGGCAAATCCCCCGGGTCTCGTTGACGTGAGGTCTACTCCGGCAACTCGCCACGTAGGAGCGCACGCCGTCGCTGCTGGTACGCCGACTCCGACACGGTTCCGGACCGGCGCTCATCCTCGAGGTCAGCGAGGGCGCGCAGCACGGCCGGATCGGAAGGCAGGCGCATCGGTGCGCCAGGTTCCACGTCGTCTTCGACGACTGCGTCGGGGCTCTCGAGGAGGATCTTCCTTCGCTGGACACCGCCGCCAGCGCCCACTGTCAGGTTGGCGCCCTTCCGGAAGCGGCTGTCACGCCAGTGCGCGGCCACGCTCTGGGCCCCGATCGGGTCGATGCTTTCGGTGCCGATCACGCGGAAGCGCTGCACCGGCTCACCCACCACCGGGTCACGTACTTCATCGTCGTCATCGGACTTGGGGACGGCCCAATCCGAGCGGGAAAGGTGGATCTGGAGGCGGTCCTCCTGGTCCACCCATGCGACGAAGCTGGTCAGGTATTTCTGGGTGAAGACCCCGAGGTTGCGTTCCTTCCGGGTGACTTGAATGACGACTTCCTGGGTCGAGTCCGCCTGCTTCAACGCTGCGGAAAGATGGTCGCCTAGCAAGTAGACGAGCTGCGTATGAATCGCCGGCTGGCGTTCTCCGCCGCCCTCGGCGCTGACGTTCATTCTCACATCGATGGCGGAAAGGATGTGAGCAAGGCGGACATTCGAGATCGTGGCTGGATGCCGGAAGCCCCGGTCCACCGCACTCCCACCCTCGTTGAGCGCGCGGAGGGAGACCTGGATGACATCGTCGTGGTGGACGGAGACTCGCGTGTAGGGCGAGGCGCAGCCCGCCGTGAGAAGCAAGGCGGTCATCCCCACGAAAAGAAGCTTGCTAGGCAAACGCATCAACCACCCGATAGGTCACGAAGCTTGCGCCGTAGGCCAGAACAAGCAGGTAACCGAATGCAAAAGCCGCCCAACCCCAGGAGTTCGTCTCCCGGCGGATCGTGGCCAATGTTGACATGCACTGAAGGGCAAAGACGAAGAAGACGAGCAGCGACGCAACCGTGGCGGGGGTGAACACGAGCTCCCCGGTCTCGGTGTGCCGATCGGTCCGGATGGCTTCGCGGAGGGACACCTCGTCTTCTTCACTCGCCGCATAGATCTGGGCCAGCGTCGAAACGATGACTTCGCGTGCTGCGAGGCTCGCGACCAGGCCGACGCCGATCTTCCAGTCAAATCCGAGCGGCTCGATGAAGGGCTCTAGCGCTCGCCCGAGGGTTCCTGCTGCGCTGCGCTCGAGTTGGTAGGCGGCTGCCGACTCGGCCGGTAGCTCCGGGGGGACCTCGACCTGCGGAAATGTCAGCAGCATCCAGAGCACCATCGATGTCGCGAGGATGATCGTGCCCGCCCGCTTGAGGAATGCGCTGGCGGCGCCCCAGACCTGCGAAGCCACGAGCCGGAGCGGAGGCACGCGGTAGGGCGGCAACTCCAGGTAGAACGGCATCGACTCGCCGCGCAGCACGGTCCGGTTGAGGATGGCGGCGGCGGCGAGCGCGGATAGCGCGCCTAGCAAATAGAGTCCGAGGAGGACGAGGCCCTGCATGCCGATCGGCCCCATGACGGAGGTGGCGGGCACGAACGCGCCAATCAACAAGGCGTAGACCGGGAGCCTCGCCGAACAGGTCATCAGCGGCGCGACCAGGATCGTGACCAGTCGGTGGCGTGGTGAGGGAACCGTTCGCGCGGCCATGATTCCGGGAACCGCGCAAGCGTAGGAAGACAGCAGCGCGACGAAGGCCCGTCCCTCGAGTCCGATCCGACCCATCACGCGGTCGACGACGAAGGCCGCGCGCGCCATGTAGCCCACGTCTTCGAGTAGGTAGAGCAGGGTAAATAGCAAGAGGATCTGGGGAAGGAAGATGATCACGCCGCCAACGCCGGCGATGACAC
The DNA here is from genome assembly GCA_029261815.1 of Deltaproteobacteria bacterium. Taxonomy (GTDB): domain Bacteria; phylum Myxococcota_A; class UBA9160; order UBA9160; family UBA6930; genus JAJDAP01. The sequence continues at coordinate 5,212 of JAJDAQ010000069.1, read as the reverse complement.
CGTCCGCGAGAAAGTCGGCGAGAAAACCCGCTGGCAGGGTGAGGCGAACGAACTCGCCGAGCTGCCCCATGCCCCCATCGATCGCGTCCATGGCCGGTGTGGCCCAGGCGAAGATGAGTTGGAAGAACAGCACCATCACGACGGTGAAGAGCAGCGTTCCGAGCACCGGATGCAACACGATACGGTCGATGGCCTCGGTTCGCGCACTCCGCGCGGCAGGCTTCACGAGTACGCGGTCGAGCACCGAGACGACCCAGCCATTTCGATCGGCGTCATCGACCGGCGGCGGCACCGCCGGCCGCTCCCAAGCTCCGGGATCGGGCAGGAGAGCGCGGAGTGCAGCGAGCCCCAAACCTCGGTGACCGACAACGCCTACGACCGGGATGCCCAGTGCGTCGCGCAGGAGGGCGTGATCGATCTCGCCTCCACGCGCCTTCAGCTCGTCGGTCATGGTCAGGACCAGGCAGGTGGGGAGCCCCAACGCCAATACCTGGGCGACCAGGACGAGCGAGCGCTCGAGGGTGCAGGCGTCGACCGTCACGATCAAGCCGTCGGGCGTCGCGACATCGGCGATCTGCCCCTCGAGAACCTGCCGAACCACCGCTTCGTCGGGACTGATCGGGTCCAGGCTGTAGGTCCCGGGCAGGTCGATGACCCGGAGCGCGCGACCGCCGATCGTGGCATCGCCCTCGCGTCGCTCGACCGTCACGCCCGGGTAGTTCCCCACCTTGGCCCGCAGCCCGGTGAGTGCGTTGAACAGAGTGGTCTTGCCCGAGTTGGGGCTGCCCACGAGGCCGAGGCGAAGCGGCGTCACCGAGGCGCCGGCGATGGCTTCACTCATTGTCGCTGCCTGTCGGCGGGGCCTGCGTCGGTCGAACCTGGATTCCGGAAGCCTCGCTGCGGCGTAGACAGATCTGGCTACCGGCCAGCTCGTAGACCCTGGGGTCGCCCAGCGGGGCGCGGCGCCGGCACGTCACCGCCGCGTCCGGCCGGAAGCCGAGGTCACGAAGTCGCCGGCCGACCGGACCATCGATCTCCACGGCGACGACGGCGGCAAGGGCGCCGACCGGGAGCTCGGAGAGGGGGATCGCAACCGACATGCGTCCCGATTATGAAAACCGATTTCAATTTCGCAAGGCGCGGCTGAAAAAACACCGAAAATCAGTGAGATAGAAATCAATGAGAATGCGTTCGCAAAGAAAGGACGGCTATTCCGACTCGCTCTTGAGCTGCCGGCGCATGATCTCATGGCCGGCCTGCTCGGCCGTCAACTCCCCCGTCAGCACGCGGCGCGTTCCGAAGGCGATGGGCATATCGACGCCCAGCTGATCGGCGAGATCGCAGACGGCGTGGGTCGTGCGGACGCCCTCGGCCACCTGATCCATCCGGCCAATGATGTCGTCCAGCGTCTCGCCCCGACCGAGTTGAACGCCCACGGTGCGGTTTCGCGACAGGTCCCCGGTGCAGGTCAGGACCAGGTCGCCCATTCCGGACAGACCGAGAAATGTCAGGGGGTTGGCGCCGAGCGCCTCTCCGAAGCGGCTGATTTCGCGAAGTCCGCGTGTCATCAGCCCTGCTCGCGCGTTCAGCCCGAGTCCGAGTCCATCACACATGCCGACGGCGATCGCGACGACGTTCTTCAAGGCCCCGCCGACTTCGACGCCGATCACGTCGTCGTGGGTGTAGCAACGGAACCACGGGCACGAGATCGCAGTCTGGACCGAGATCGCGTAGGCCTCTTCGCGACACGCCAGGGTGACGGCCGTGGGCATGTGCTCGGCGACTTCTCGCGCAAACGAAGGCCCCGACAAGACTGCGATCCGCGGGTGGAACGCTTCGTCCAACACATCCTCAAGGACCTGATGCATCAGCATGCCGGTTTCGACTTCGATGCCCTTCACCGTTGACACCAGGATGGCTTCCGGATCCATCACGCTCTCGGCGCGTCGCATGACGTCCCGCACGCCGTGGCTCGGTACGGCGCAGATCACGAGTTCGCGTCCTTCGAGTGCTTCGGCGAGGTCGGCCGTCGCGTGGATGGAGTCTGGGAGCGTGATGTCCTGCAGATACTTCGGGTTTCGGCGGTCGCGCTCGATGGCCTCGGCCATCTCAGGATCTCGCGCCCAGATCGTGACGTCGTGGTCGCGAGCTGCCTGGACAGCAAGGCATGTCCCGAAACTTCCAGCACCCAGAACAGCGACGGGGGTCGGCATGCCGCGAGTGTATCACCCGGTCCGTGCCGTCGAACGCGTTGACCGAGTACGCGGGCGCCGGTAGAGTCGCAGCGAATTTCGCTGCCATCTCGCGGACTTGACGGGGTTTCGCGAGCTGGGTCCAGCGTTCGTGTGGACCCCAGACGGCGTTCCGCGCGAGCACTGGCGACAGATGGCAGCCAGTGCGGTTGCAACGTGCGCGTCGGCCATGCCGGTGAACGTTGCGCGCAACGAGGGGGCGGTCGCTTGCAGCAGGGGATCCTCGGTGTCCTCCTGGTGCTTGTGGTTGCCGCGTTCGTGGCCGCCTTCATCTCGCTATGGCCGCGATGGTTTCCGGGCCCCAGCTCGCGGGCTCAGGAACTCGCTCCGCGGCCTAACGTCGTTGTCTCGCAACCCGCTGGAGTGGCTTGGCTCCTGCGCAGCTGGGTAATCGCCGTCGGGCTCTTGGTCGCGGGTTGCTGGTCGCTCCTGGACCGACCGTTCGAGACGCTGCCTGTTGCCGAGATCGCGACGTTCGCGTCAGTTGTCGCCGTTGGCGTCTGGAGTCTCGGACGAAGGCGCAGCCTGCCCCAGGCAGCGCCTCGGAACAGCACCGATGATTGAACCCCTTCTCAAGCTCGGGCTCTGGCTCGCCGCGCTCGTTGTTCTTTCGCCGCTACTCGCAAGCGCCGTGGTGCGGCAGCGCAACCGCATCGAGGGTCGTGAGCCCGCGGCCGACCTCCAGCTCTTCGGGGAATCGTTCAGTGGGGCGCTGGCGCCGATCGTCGAGATCGTTCGCTCTTTCGGTGAGCCTGCAACGCACTCGAAGGGTTTCGATCGCTTCTTCAGGCCGTTCCTGTGGCTCGCTCCGCTATTCGTGTTGATGGCCCTTGTGCCCTTCGGCGGCGAATTCATGTTCGGCGAGCGGCGTATCGCGCTCGTCGTCGCTGAGTTCGAGGGCGGACTGTTCTGGGTCCTGGCAGCGCTAAGCGCATCGGCGCTTCTTCGGCTGTTCTCTGCTGTTCGGAATCAACCGGCTGTCTCGAGCGCACGCGCGCGGCGGACTGTCGCGCTGCAGCTCGCGACCCTGACCACGCTTCTGGGGCTCGTTGCGGTGATCGGCGAACTCGATCTGCTCGGTCTGGTTCTGGCGCAGGATGCAACGCTGACCTTGCTGCCGACTTCGACGGCGGCCTGGCACGGCTTCGTGGCGGTTCCGCGTTGGGGGCTCTTCCTGCAACCCTTGGGCGGCATGCTGCTGGCGGTCTGCCTGGTGGCGCAATCGGCTCGCCCGCCCTTCTCCGATCCGGAGGAAGAGGAGGACTTCGCTCGACGCGAGGGGCCCGCCTTCCGGCTCGCGACGGGACTCGCCTATCCGGTTCACGCCGCACTCTTTACTGCACTGATGTTAGGGGGCGGTGCGATTCCCTACCTCCCGGCGCACACCCTGGTCGCGGCCGTCGCGTCGGTCTACGGCGATGGTTTCGCGACAGGCTTTGTACTCGTCGTACAGGCAGCGGTCTTCTTTGCGAAGACGGCGCTCGTGGTGTTGGGGCTCGCTGCGCTCGCTGACGCCGGTGAGCGCCTGCCCCGCTTCCTTCAACCGCAATGGCTCGTCGAACGCTTGTTCCCACTGGCGTTGGTGAACCTCCTGGTCACCGTGGTCGTGCTCGGGTTCACGAGGTCGCTTGGATGAGCGTCCTGGTGTTCTTCCCGCTGGCGATTCTGCTCGTGATCGGTGCGATCTCGATCGTGGCGGGCAGGGGCGGAACGCGCGGCGTCGCAGCCGGCTGGGTGGCTGCCTCGATCGGGTTGGCCGGCCTGTCGGTGGCAATGGATGCGCCCCTGGTCGCGGGGGTGCAGCTCGTTAGCGGCTTGGTCGGAGCCTCCGCGCTGGCCGTCCTCGGAGTGGGCGCACGGCCCACGACACGGGTTCGCATCCTGGATGGCCCGGCCTCGCCTGTTCGATCGATTGTCGGCGTCGTGGTCCTGGCCTGCTGCTGGGTGGCGTTCCAGACCCGAGTGGACGTTGATCATGCTCTCGGCGAATCGACCGCTGCATTCGGGCAGCCGAGCGAGGTCGTGCAGCCACTCTTTGAGGCCTACGGGTTGCCCCTCGAGTTGGCGGGCGTGTTGCTGGTGGTCAGCCTCGTTGGCCTGGCCGTCCTTGTACGGGAGGAGGGCTGACGCCATGGTGTCGTTCGAGTCGGTGCTATCGCTTGCAGCCCTCGTATTCGCGTTGGGGATCGCTGGTGCCTTGATTCGCGGCGGTGGGGTACGAATCGTCGCATCCGTCCAACTCTTGTTCGGTGCCGCGGCGCTGGTCTTCGTGGCTGCTGCGCGCGAGCACGGCCAAGCGACAGGTCAGGCCATTGCGATCCTCCTGGCACTCCTGGCGGCCGCGGCCGCTGTCGCGGGTGCAGGCGTCGTCCTTCGCCGCAGGGTGCCGTCGCGCGCGAAGAGCGAACCCCGGCCGGAGGATCCCGCGTGTTAGACGTTGGAACGCGACTGTGGATCTTCTTGATTCCGTTGCTGCCGTTTATCGCGTGTACGGTCAACTGGGTCGGCTTCGGCGTGTTCCGATGGACGCCTCCGCATCGGCTGTTGTTGACCATCTCGCTTGGCGCGCCAGTGGTTTCGTTCCTGGTTAGTTTCTTTGCGCTCGTAGAAGTCGCGGGGGCTCCCGCGGGAGGCGATCGCCTCGTCGCCGACGGCTTCACGTGGTTCGCCGCCGGAGATTTCGGTGTCGAGATGGCGCTCATGGTCGATCCGCTCTCGGCCGTGTTGGCCTGCGCGACCGCGGCGATCGCGGCGCTGCTGCAACTTCACATGGCCGGCACCCTGGTGCCCTACGAGACCGAACGCGACCGCGCAGAAGCTGCCCGGATGCTGACGCTGACGAACCTGCTGACGGGCGCCGTCCTGACAACGATCCTGGCCGAGAACGCGCTCGTGCTGTTCCTGGGTTGGCAGCTCACCACGATCGCGGCCGCCGTTCTGGTCGGATTCTGGTTCGGTCG
>JAJDAQ010000068.1 GCA_029261815.1 Deltaproteobacteria bacterium | reverse complement strand
AGGGGCTGATCGACCTCGACAAGATCGCCTTCCTTCACCAACCACTTGGCAACGGTTCCCTCACTGACGCTCTCCCCCAGCTGGGGCAACACGACGTCCACGGGCATGACGAACTCCTAGATATGGATCGACCGGCCCTCGGCTCCGAGAGCGGCTTCGAAGAGCGCTTCCGACAACGTCGGGTGCGCGTGAGTGGTACCGGCTACTTCGGCCGTTGTGGCTTCGAGCGTGAGCGCGAGGCCGATCTCGGCGATCAGTTCGGTGGCGCCGTGGCCCACCAGGTGCGCGCCCACGATCTGGCCACAAGTGGGCTCGGCCAGGATCTTGGCGAAGCCCGCGGTGTGGGCGGTCGCAATCGCCTTGCCCGACGCCGTGAATGGAAACGTGCCGACCTTCAGGTCGTCGCCGTAGGCGGCGCGGGCTTCCGGCTCGGTCATGCCGATCCAGGCCACCTGCGGTTGGGCGTAGATGCAGAACGGAATCGTCCGGTGATCGAGGGGCTTGGTCCGAATGCCGGCCGCCATCTCGATGGCCGCGATGCCCTCTTCCGTCGCCTTGTGCGCCAGCAGCGGCGGTCCGGCGAGGTCGCCGATCGCGAAGACACCGGGCGCCGAGGTTTCGAAGTGTGCGTTCACCGGGACGTGGCCCTTCGCATCGGTTTCGATGCCGAGCGTCTCCAGCCCGAGGTCGCCCGACAGCGGACGTCGCCCGATCGCGACCAACACCTGGTCCGCCGCGATCTCTTCCGGACCCTTGTCCGATGAAATCGAAACGGTCACGCCGGCGCCGGCATCCTTCACGCCTTCGAAGCGCGTGTTCGTCTTGACGTCGATCTTCTTGCGCCGGAATTCGCGCGCCATCGTGGCGGCCACGTCGGGGTCGGAGCCCGGCAACATCTGGTCCGCCATCTCGATCATCGTGACCTTGGAACCGTAGTTGGCGTAGACGTAGGCGAACTCCATGCCCACGGCGCCAGCGCCGATGATCACGAGGTGTTCGGGGACGCGCTTGGACTCGAGCGCCTCGCGCGAGGTCATCACCTTGTCGCCGTCGACCACGATGCCGGGCGGCGTCCATTCGGTGGAGCCCGTCGCGAGCATGACCCGGTCGGCTTCCACCGTGCCCACGCCCTCGACCTCGACGGCCCGGTTCGAGACCAGCCGGCCGCGACCGGCCACGAGTTCGATCTGGTTCTTCTTCAGCAGGCCCTGCACGCCCTTGGCGAGGCGGTCGGCCGTCTTGCGGCTGTGGTCGATGAGGGCGCCGTAGTCCAGGGTGAGCCCCTCGGCCGTGACGCCAAAGGTCTTTCCGTGCTTCGTCAGCGTCTCGACCAGCTCGGCACCGGACAGCAGGGCCTTCGACGGGATGCAGCCCCAGTTGAGGCAGACGCCTCCGGGGCGGTCCATTTCGATCACGGCCACCCGCTGGCCGAGTTGGGCCGCGCGAATGGCGGCGACGTAGCCGCCCGGACCGGCTCCGACGATGGCCCAATCGAACTTGCTCACGAGACCCTCCAAGACGGGGATCGGCGCTTCGATTCCCTGCCCCTTCGCTGACTTGCCTGACGCCGCGTTTCGAGCGCCACGGAAACCCGGGCTCGATGGTCGCAGGCGGGGCCGAGTCTAGCTGTTTCGGTACCCTCCGCTTTCGAACGCACGGACCGGAGCCTTGATGAGCGCGTCCTCGCTCAACCCTGAATCGGAAGCCCATAGCGCCGGCGCCCGCGCCGCCGCGTGGGCCGTCCACATCTTTACGGCCAGCGGCGCCGTCGTGGGCTTGCTCGCGCTCGTCGCGGCAGCCGCCGGCGACTTCCGCACCTCGGCGCTCTGGATGCTGCTCGCCCTCGCCATCGACGGCGTCGACGGCACGATGGCGCGCAAGGCCCGGGTGAAGGAAGTGGTGCCCGGCATCGACGGCCGGCGCCTCGACGACATCATCGACTACCTGAACTACGTGATGGTGCCGATCGCGTTCCTCTGGTGGGTCGGCGCCGTGGACAGCTGGATCGTGGCCGCGGCCCCCATCCTGGCGAGCGGTTATGGCTTCTCGCAGGCCGACGCCAAGACCGAAGACCACTTCTTCGTCGGCTTTCCGTCCTACTGGAACGTCGTGGCCGTCTACGTCTGGGCCTTCGACATCGGCGTGGGCGTGACCGCGGCGATGCTGCTGCTCCTTGCAGCCGCCGTCTTCGTGCCGCTGAAGTACGTCTACCCGAGCCGCATGGGCGGCCTCTTCTGGACCACGAACGTGGGCGCCGGCGTCTGGACCGGGGTCGTGGCGGCCGCCATCGCCTGGCCCGCTGCCCTGGACGGCTTCCACCTGTTGGAGTTCTCGCTGATCTACCCGGCCTGGTACGTGGGGCTCTCGCTCTGGACCGGCGGCCTGGCTCACCGCGAGAATCGTCGCGCGCAAACGAACGGCTAGTTTGGTCCGATGGCTTCCCAAGGTCCGACCGGCATCCTGCTCCTGCAGCTCGGCACGCCCGACTCGCCCGCGACCGGCGACGTACGGCGCTACCTCCGCGAGTTCCTGAGCGACCCCCTCGTCATCGATCTACCGGCGCCCGCGCGCTGGCTCCTGGTCAACGGGATCATCGCGCCCTTCCGCGCGCCGAAGTCGGCCGTCCAGTACGCGTCGATCTGGCTGGACGAGGGATCGCCCCTGCTCGTCCATTCGAAGGCCCTCCGCGACGCCCTGCGCAGCGAACTCGGCGACGGCTACCGCGTCGAACTCGGCATGCGCTATGGCCGGCCGCGGATCCAGGAAGCGCTGGCTTCCCTCGCGGCCGCCAGCGTTTCCCGCATCGTGGCGGTGCCGCTCTTCCCGCACGATGCGCAGTCGTCTTCGGGCTCCGCGGCCGCACGCGTGCGCGAACTGCACCAGGCCATGGGCCCCGCGGCGCCGCCCCTCGACGTGCTGGGTTCCTTCGCGGTCGAAGACGGCTTCATCCGGTCCGTGTCCCACGTACTCGGCCCGCGCCTTGAAGCCTTCGGCCCCGACCACGTGCTGTTCTCCTACCACGGGGTCCCGGAACGCCATGTCCGGCGCGCCGACACGACCGGGGCGCAGTGCTTTGCGAGCGACGACTGCTGCGCCGCCTTCAGCGAGAAGAACGCGGGCTGTTACCGCGCCCAGTGCTATGCGACCACGCGAGCGGTGACGGAACAGCTCGGACTCGACGCCGCGCAGGTGTCGACGTCGTTCCAGTCGCGCTTGGGGCGCGACCCGTGGATCCAACCCTTCACCGACTTCGTGCTGCCGGAACTGGCCGAAACCGGCGTCAAACGGCTGGCGGTGCTGTGCCCGACCTTCGTGGCCGACTGCCTCGAGACGGTCGAGGAGATCGGCATCCGCGCGCGCGAACAGTGGGCCGCATGCGGGGGCGAAGCGCTCGAACTGGTGCCCTGCGTGAACGCCGAGCCGGTTTGGGTGGAAGCGCTGGCGACGCGCCTCCGCAGCGCCTGACGACGAGAGCGCCTGAAGACCAGCGCGCCTGCCTAGCCTCTCGCTAGGAGCCGGTCGCTGGCAGCCAGACCGGACTCCAAGGCGGCGGACCAGGCCACGCCATCGAGCCAAGCGCCCGCAAGTTCGAGCGGCGGCAGCGCGGACAGGGCAGCGCGAATTCCGGCGATGCGCTGCGGGTGCGTGCGGTCGGGCTGGGGAACCGCGCGCGGCCAACGACCAACGGTCAAGGCACGCGGGTGCTCGCCCGTGCCGAGTGCACGATCGAGGCCTTCGTGAACCGCGGCCAGCAGCGTCTCGTCCGTCTGCTCCACGGCCTCGGGCCAACGCAACCCGCCGATCATGGCCGTGATCAACTCGTGGCCCTCGGGCGCACGGCCCGAGAAGAGCCGACTCATGAAGAGCCCGCCGAGCAGCTTCACACCGGCCTCCCGTGGGACCAGGAATCCGAAGCCCTCGATCGCGCGCTTCGCGACGCCCTGCTCAAGGGCGAGCGGCATGCTGACCATGGGCGCGTAGACGATGCCGTCGCACGCGCTCGCGGCCTCGGGAGCCAGGCCGCGCAGGAGCTTTGCCGCGGCCGCGGCTTCGACGGCCAGGACGACGGAGGCCGCTTGCACAACCTCGCTACCGATCACCACGCGCCAGCCTCCGTCGACGGGTTCGAGCGCGTCGATGCGCGCATCCGTGCGCACGGTGCCCGGTGCGAGCGCGGCGGCCAGACGGTTCGCCACCTGGCTCATGCCTCCCCGGCCGGAGAAGCTCCCGGGCCGCCCCTTCGGCGCATCCGATCGACGCAGTGCCGCGCGCAAGGCGCCGCCCACGATCGAGCCGCCGTCCCGTTCGTAGTCAACGAGCGCCGGAAAGACGGAGGCAGCGCCCAACTTCGTTTCGTCGCCGGCATAGACGCCGACCAGGAACGGGGCCAACAACTTCTCGACGACTTCGGCGCCGAGTCGTCGCGACGCAAACTCGGCCACCGATTCGTTGGCGCCGTCGCCGCGCGTGACGAAGGGCTCGCGCAAGAGGCGTCGCTTTGCGGCGCCGGACAGAAGCGGCGTGCGCACCAGGTCGAGCGGACCGAGCGGAACCGGAACCAGCCCGTCCGCGCGCAGCAGGAAACGCGCGCGGCTTTCGGGCGAAGCCTTCTCGACCACGTCGTCCAGACCGAGGCCTTCGAGCAGCGCGCGGGCGCCCCCGGTCAGGCGGAAGCTATTCGGACCCAGGTCGAACGTGAAGCCATCGACGGTCTCGGTGCGCATGACGCCGCCGACACGCGCGCTGGCTTCGAAGATGCGGACGCTGCGGCCGCCCGCCTGGATGCGATGTGCAGCGGCGAGGCCCGCGATCCCGGCCCCGACCACCGCAACGTCGACGTCGGGCGTCACCGTCTAGGTTCCGAGTGCCTTGGCCGCTGCCGTGAAGGCGCGAACCCCTTCGACCGGCGTTTCCGGAAGGCAGCCGTGTCCCAAATTCAAGACGTGTCCGCGCGCAGCGCGGCCTGCCGCAGCGATCTCACCCACGCGCCGGGCGATCTCCTCGGCCGGAAGCGCCAGCTCCTCGGGCGGCAGGTTTCCCTGGATGCTCGCCCGCTGCCCCGCCTTTTTGGCGGCCTCGGCGAAGTCCACAGAGCCGCCCACCGAGATCACGTCCGGGCCAATTTCCAACATGGAATCAACAAGATGCGGTGCATCGTTCATGTAGAGAATCAGCGGAGCGTCAGTGCGATTCACGCCGTCTGCGATGGCCCGATTCACGGGCAGGACCCACTCGGCGTAGGTGTCCTCGTCCAGTGTGCCGGCCCAGGTGTCGAAGAGCTGGACCACCTGGGCGCCGGCGTCGATCTGGGCGTTCAGGTAGGTCACGGTGCCTTCGGCCAGGCGGTCGAGCAGCGCCTTCAAGGTCGACGGATCCTCGCGCCGCATGCGGTGGAGGTTCTCGAAGGTCCGCGTCGGGTCGCCCTTCCCTTCGACGAGGTAGGTCGCGAGCGTGAACGGCGCGCCGGCAAAACCGATCAACGGAATCTGGTCGGCCGCCAGCTCCTGGCGCAGCCGCGACAGGATTTCGAAGACGTAGGGCACGGTCTCGCGCGGGTCGGCGAGCGACATCGCGTCGACCTGGGCGCGTTCGCGCACCGGCGCTTCCATCACCGGGCCGGGGGCGAAGTCGAGGCCCACGCCCATGCCCAGCACCGGCACGAAGATGTCGCAGAAGAAGACGACGGCTTCGCTGCCGACGAGTCGGATCGGCTGCAACGAAACCTCGACCGCGCGCTCCACGTCGGCGCACATCTCGAGGAACGTCACGTCCTTGCGCACCGCCCGATACTCGGGCAGGTAGCGGCCGGCCTGGCGCATCAGCCAGACCGGCGGACGGTCCACCGGCTCCCCACGACATGCACGGAGCATGCGCTGGGTCGGATCGAGCGTCGGAGCTGCCACTAGTACCCGGCGAGCGAGGCCCAGCGGTCGCGGTGGTGCGCGGCGTCGCCGAACGTCAGCTCCGCGGCGCGAGCCCGCTTCATGTAGAGACCGATGTCGTATTCGTCCGTCATGCCGACGCCGCCGAAGAACTGCACGCCTTCGTTGGCCGCCAGCACGTACGTGTCCGAGCACTTGGCCTTCATGACCGAGACGAGCCTGGCGAGGTCGTCCTGTCCTTCATCGATCGCGCGTGCGGCCGCCATCACGGCGGACTTGCACAGCTCGATCTCGATGAAGACGTCGGCGGCGCGGTGCTTCAGTGCCTGGAAGGTGCCGATCGGGACGTCGAACTGGCTGCGCGTCTTCAGGTACTCGACCGAAAGATCGAATGCCTGTTGCATGCCGCCCAGCATCTCGGCGCAGAGGCCTACGGTGGCGCGGTCCACGGTGGCGGACAGCAGCGCCCCGTCGCCCACGATGGCGTCCGGGCCGACGCTGACACCGTCGAGGGTCACGAGCGCAGCGTTCCGCGAGTCGAGCCGTGTCTGCCGCGTGACCGTCAGGCCGTCCGCGCTGCTGGGCACGAGGAAGAGCGTAATGCCGTCGCCATTGCGGGCCGAGACGATCAGGGCGTCGGCGACATGGCCGTCGAGCACCTGGATTTTCTCGCCCGAAAGCTTGAATCCGGAACCGTCGGCCGTCGCCGTCGTCTCGATGGCGTCGAGGTCGTAGCGGCTGCGGGCTTCCTGGTACGCCAGGGTCAGGACGGCGTCGCCACTGCAGATCTGCGGCAGCCATTCCTTCGCCAGCGCCTCGTTGGGCGACTGCACGAGTGCCTGGCCCGCGAGGAGAACCGTGGAAAGGAAGGGCTCGGGAGCCAGCGTCCGGCCCAGCTCTTCCAGCACGACGACGAGCTCGGCAAAGCCCATTCCGGCGCCGCCAATGTCTTCGGCGTAGGGAATGCCGGCCCAACCGAGGTCGGCCATTTCCTTCCACAGGTCGCGCGAAAAGCCGGTGGCATCCGCCGCGTCGCGCAGCTCGCGAAAGCGCGCGACCGGAGACTTCTCCAGGACGAAGTCGGCCGCGGTCTTCTGGATGAATTCCTGGTCTTCGGTGAGTACGAGTTCCATCTTCTTGTTCCTGCCTAGTCCGGAAGACCAAGCACACGCTTGGCGATGACGTTGCGCTGCACCTCGGAGGTACCGCCTTCGATCGAGTTGCCGCGGGTTCGCAGCCACGCGCGGGTCAGGTCGAGTTCGTCTTGTTCGAAGCCGTCGCCTTCCCAGCCGAGCGCCTGCGGGCCCATGATGCGGATCATGAGTTCGTGGCGGGACATGTTCAGCTCGGTGCCGTAGACCTTGAACATCGAGCTCTCGGGGCCGGGCTGATGGCCGGCCTTGGCCGCATCCTTCGATCGCTGCACCGTGAGGCCGAAGGCCTTGGCGTCGATCTCGGACTGCGCGATCTCGTCGCGGAGCGCGGCGTCCGAGACGCGTCCGTCTTCGCTCGCGGGCAGGTACTTGCGGGCGCGGTCGGCCAAGCTCATCCGCGAGCCGCCGCCCACACCGAAGGCGTCGGCGATCATGGTGCGCTCATGGCCGAGCAGCGCCTTGGCCACCGTCCAGCCCGCGTTCACCTTGTAGATGACGTTGCTCTGCTTGGCGCGCGCGTCGTCGAAGAACGTCTCGCAAAACGGCGAAGCGCCCGAGATCAGCGGGATCGGGCGCACGGTCACGCCGGGCTGGTCCATGTCGAACAGGATGAACGTGATGCCTTCCTGCTTCTTCGCGTCGGGGTCCGTGCGCACGAGGCAGAAGATCCAGTCGGCTTCATCTGCGTTCGAGGTCCAGATCTTCGAGCCGTTGATCACGTACTCGTCGCCGTCCTCGACGGCCCGGCATTGCAGGCCAGCGAGGTCGGAACCCGCTCCAGGCTCGGAGTAGCCCTGGCACCAGCGGATCTCGCCGCGAATGATCGGCGGCAGGTGTTCGGCCTTCTGCGCGTCGGTCCCGTACTGAAGGAGCGTCGGGCCGATCATCGTGAGGCCGAAGCCCACGAGCGGCGCCGGAATGCGCAACTCGCGCATCTGCTGGAGCAGGACCTTGTTCTGCTTCGGCGACATGCCGCCGCCGCCGTACTCGGCCGGCCACATGGGCGCGGTCAGGCCCTTGGCGGCGCCACGCTCCATCCAGACGCGCTCGTCCGGGTTCGACGGGTTCCACTTCTTGCCGCCGGTGATGCCGTAGATCGAGCTGCCGCCGCCACGCAGGCTCTTGGGGCAGTTCTCGTCCAACCAGGCGCGGGCCGTACGCTGGAACTCATCCAGGTCGGTGATCGCCGCGAGATCGCTCATGGGGGGTCCCTCCATGGGGGTGAATCGGAGCCTTCGGGACACGCGTGCGCCGAGCGCCACACGGGTTTCCGGGCGGGCATTGTAGCCGTCCCGGGGGTCGCTGCATGGCGAAGCCGGGGCCTCGCCCATGCAGCCGTACGCCGCCGTCTCGCCATGCGGACGCCTTCGGCTAGCTTTCGGCGATGCGCATCCTGCTCGCGAATCCCCGCGGTTTCTGCGCCGGCGTCGACCGTGCGATCGACATCGTGGAACTGGCCCTCGAACGCTACGGCCCGCCCGTCTACGTGCGTCACGAGATCGTGCACAACCGCCACGTCGTCGAGGGCCTGCGCGAGCGCGGCGCCATCTTCATCGAGGATCCGGCGGAAGCACCCGAAGGCGCGGTCCTCATCTTCAGCGCCCACGGCGTATCGCCGGCCGTTCGCGAAGCCGCCGACCAGCAACAGCTGCGCACCATCGACGCGACCTGCCCGCTCGTGACCAAGGTCCACGTCGAGGCGAAGCGCTTCGCCGGTGACGACCATGAGATCGTCCTGATCGGCCACGAGGGCCATGTCGAGGTCGAGGGCACGATGGGCCAGGCGCCGGAGCGCACGCGGTTGGTCGAGACCGTCGAAGACGTCGCCAAGCTCGAGGTGGACGACCCGGAACGCCTGGCCGTCCTGACGCAGACCACCCTCTCGGTCGACGATACCCGCGACGTCATGGACGCACTGCGCGAACGGTTCCCGGCGATCCAGCTCCCGCGCAAGGGCGACATTTGTTATGCCACGCAGAACCGCCAGAATGCGGTAAAGGAGCTGTGCGAACATGCGCAGCTCGTCCTCGTCGTCGGCGCGCCCGCGAGCAGCAACTCGAACCGACTCGTCGAACTCGCGCAGAAGTGCGGCGCGGCCTCGTACCTGGTCGAGAGTGCGCGGTTCATCGACGAAGCCTGGCTCGACGGAGTGGCTTGCGTCGGCGTGACCGCCGGCGCCTCGGCGCCGGAAGCCCTTGTCCAGGGCGTCGTCGAACGACTGCGCGAACTCGCCAAGGACGGCGCCGAAGTCAGCGCTCAGCCCGCGGTCGACGAAGGAGTCGTGTTCCAGGTGCCATCGGAACTGCGCTAACCCGCACAGAGACATCGGTTCGTGGCACACCCAGGGGCCCTCCCCTAGCCTCCGCCGATGTCTGAGCCTCCCTCGACGCGCGACGCGGACAATCGCGCGGCACACGAGGTCGAGGAACACATCGAGGAGATGGGCGACCCGGAAGCGGCACCCGGAAACCCCACCGGCGCGCTCGCCTACAGTGCGGCGACCGGGCACATCGCCGACGGTCCCCACAAGGGCACCAAGACCGAGATCGTTCGGCTCGCCTTCCCGGTCATGATGTCGATGGCCCTCGCGAGCATGGTCGGGCTCGTCGACATCGCCATGGTCGGTCGCCTCGGTAGCACGGCACAAGCCGCAGTCGGCGTCGCACAGCAGCTCTTTTTCGTCGCGCAGTCTGCGCTCTTTGCGCTGTCGTTCGCCGGTGTCGCGTTGATGGCACGCGCCATCGGCGCTGGCCAACCGCGCGAATCCAGGCGGGCCATGGCCGCCTCGGTCGTGGTCGCGATCGGGATTGCGCTCGTCTTGTTCATCTTGCTCGGCATCGACCCGACCTACCTGCTCGCGTGGCTCGAAGCCGAGGACGAAGTGATCGCCCTCGGCGTGCCCTACATGCGCCTCGTGATGGGCTCGACGATCCTCACCTCGGTCGCGCTCATGATCGAGAGCGGGCTGCGCGCCGACAAAGACACCGTTACGCCCATGATCGTGGCCGCGGCCCTGACCGTGGTGAAGATCTCGCTGAACTTCGTCTTCATGTTCGGCTGGCCCATCGGTCCCGAATGGGGCGTGACGGGTGCCGGTGTTGCGACCTTGGTGGCGCAAGCCGCCGCCGTGGTGATCTTCATCGGGGTGGCGCGGCACAAGCCGGCCGACGGCCCGACCGCGCTCCGCGTGCGGGACTTTCGCGGCCTTGGGCCGCTCTTCCGGCCGCTGCTACGCATCGCGGCCCCGAGCATCTTTGAACGCCTGATCATGAACTTCGCCATGATCCTCTACTTCAAGCTGATCGGCGGCTACGGAACCGCCGCCATCGCGGCCTACACGATCGGCATCCGCATCCTCGCGTTCTCGTGGATTCCGGGCACCGGCTACTCCCAGGCAGTCGCCACCCTGGTCGGTCAGGCGCTCGGGGCCGGAGACACACCCAAGGCCGAACGGTCTGGCTGGAGTGCCGCCAAACTCGCGATCGGCACAGCGGTCGTAATGGGCGCGCTCGGGGCCATCTTCCGAAATCCGTTGGCCGAAGCCTTCACGGTCGACCCCGAGACCATCGTTGCCCTCGGTCCGTTCATGTTATGCCTGTCGCTGGCACAACCGGCGATGCAGCTCCACTTCACGCTGGCCGGCGCTTTCCGGGGCGCCGGCGACACGGTAACGCCGCTGTGGTCGGCCATCGTCGGCAACTGGGTCTTCCGTGTCCCGCTCGCGGCCCTCGTCGTCTTCCTCGATGGCCCACTCACCGGACTCTGGATCGTCTTGATCTTCGACCACGTTTCGCGCGCCGCCTGGATGTTGATCGGCTTCCGCAAGGGAACGTGGAAGGAACGCGGGGAACGCGCGGCAAGCCGCGCGACCTGAACCCACCGCGACCTAACGCGAGCGTTGCGCGGCGACGATCTCGCCGATCTCTTCGGGAGACGGAAAGGCCGGAAACGAAGGCAAGCCGTCCTCCAGGCCAATCCACGCCGCTCTCGCTTCCGTGTTCGCGTGGAACCAGGGCGGCCGCTGCGCTGCGACCTCGAGGCTGGCCATCACGATGCAGACGATGCCGTCTTCGACCGGCGTATTGCACAGCGGCGCGGAGCAGGTGCCGCAGAAGTGCCGCGCACTGCCATGCGGGGTCACGTACCTGGCGGCGCTTCCCTGGGTCCAGGTGAAGTCCTTGGCCGCCACGATCGCCACGGTCGTGAACGAAGCGCCGTGCGCCACCCGGCAGAACCGACAGTGGCAGTTGAAGATCAGCCGGAAGGGTCCGCGCAGTTCGTATTGGACAGCGCCGCACAGGCACTGGCCCTGGATCGCGGAAGCCGCGCTCAATCCGCTGCTGCGCCGACCACGCGAAGCGCGAGCGACTCGCCGTCCTCGGCCACGTCGACGGCGACGCGTCCGCCCTTCTGCAGGCTGCCAAACAAGACCTCATCGGAGAGCTTGTCCTTGAGTTCGGTCTGGATCACTCGCCCGAGAGGCCGGGCGCCGAAGTCGGCGTCGTAGCCCTTCTCGCCCAGCCAGCCGCGAGCGGCTTCCGTGAGCTCGAGCTTCACCTTGTGGTCTTCGAGTTGCACTTCGACTTCGCGCACGAACTTGTCGACGATGTGGCCCATCACGTCCGGCGACAACGGCCCGAACTGGACGACCTCGTCGAGACGGTTGCGGAACTCGGGGCTGAAGACGCGTTCGAGATCGTTCTTGCCCGTCTTCCGCATTCCCGAGAATCCGATCGCGGTCTTGGCCAGGTCTCGAGACCCGACGTTCGAACTCATGATCAGGACGACATGGCGGAAGTCGGCCTCGCGCCCGTGGTTGTCGGTCAGGGTCGCGTGGTCCATGACCTGGAGCAGGATGTCGTAGAGGTCCGTGTGCGCCTTCTCGATCTCGTCGAGCAGGAGGACCGCGTGCGGCTGCTTGCGGATGCGTTCGACCAGCTGGCCGCCCTCGTCGTAGCCTACGTAGCCCGGAGGCGCGCCGATCAGGCGCGCCACCGCGTGCTTCTCCATGTACTCGGACATGTCGAAGCGCAGGAACGGAACGCCCATGGTCTGCGCGAGTTGCTTGGCCAGTTCCGTCTTGCCGACGCCGGTGGGCCCCATGAAGAGGAAGCTGCCCATCGGCCGGTCGGCACCGCCGAGTCCCGCCCGTGAGCGCTTTACCGCGCGCACGACGGTGTCGATGGCGTCGTCCTGACCGAAGACCACGCCACGCAGGTCCTCGTCGAGACCCGCGAGCTTGTCTTTCTCGTCCACGGTCGCGCGTGCCAGCGGTGTGCCCGTCATTCGTGCGATCAGGCGTTCGACGTCGCGAACGCCCACGTTCGTACGCCTCGACCCGGGCTTCAAGCGAACGGCCGCACCGACTTCGTCCATCACGTCGATGGCCTTGTCCGGCAGGAAACGGTCCGTGAGATGTTGGTCGGCGAGTTCGACGCAGGCGCGCAGTGCCGGCTTCGAATACTTCACGCCGTGGTGCTCTTCGTAGCGGGGCGCGAGCCCTTCGAGGATCTTCACGGCCTCGTCGACCGAGGGTTCCGCCACATCGATCTTCTGGAAACGACGGGCGAGCGCGCGATCGCGTTCGAAGTGGCGGTACTCCTGGTAGGTCGTCGAGCCCATGCAGCGCAGCTCGCCCGACTGGAGCAGCGGCTTCAGCATGTTCGCGGCATCCACGGTGGCGCCTTGCGCCGAGCCCGCGCCCAGGATCGTGTGGATCTCGTCGATGAAGACGACCGGGTTCTCACGCTCCTGCACCGCGGCCACGAGCGCCTTGAAGCGCTCCTCGAAGTCGCCGCGGTAGCGGGTTCCGGCGAGCATCGCGCCCAAGTCGACCGAGAAGATCTCGGACCCGATGAGGTTGTCGGGCACGCGACCTTCGTGAATGCGCTGTGCGAGCCCTTCGGCCAACGCCGTCTTCCCGACGCCACTCTCGCCGACGAAGATCGGATTGTTCTTGCGGCGTCGCGCCAACACGTGGATCGCGCGGTTCAACTCGTCCTTGCGCCCAATCAGGGGGTCGAGCTTCCCTTCGGCCGCGAGTTCCGTGAGGTTCGACGCGAAGGCCTTGAGCGGATCCTCGGGCATCTCGCTCTCGCCGTCGCCGAGGGGCACGCCCCCGGACCCGGCTGGCCCGCCGCCCGAACGGAGCTTCGAGATCCCGTGCGAGATGTACTGGAGCACGTCCATGCGCGAAACGTCGTGCCCGCGCATCAGCGCGACCGCGTGCGAATCGGGTTCATTGAAGAGCGCCACGAGCAGATCTCCAGCGTCGACCTCCTCCTTCTCGGCACTGTCGGCGTGCTGCATCGCCGTCTCGAGCACGCGCTGGAACGCCAACGTCTGATGCGTCGTCTGGCCTTCGTCGCCCTCGTCGTGCTTCTCGATCTCGTCGTCGAGATACTGCTCGAGTTCCGCGCGCAGGCGCTCGACGTCGACGCCCGAATTCCGCAGCACGTCTTCGCCGCTGTCATCGAACGACAGCGCCAACAGCAGGTGCTCCACCGTCAAGTAGGCGTGGCGACGCTCGACCGCCTCGCGCAGCGAGGACTGGATCGTCATCTGGAGCTGGCGATTGATGTAGCTCACTCTTCCTCGACTCCGGCGCGCAGGGGGTATCCGTTCTTCTCGGCCAATTGGTGGACGTTCGCGACCTTGGTTTCAGCCACGTCCAGAGTGTAGATACCGGCCACGCCCTTGCCCGATTTGTGGATCTTGAGCATCACGGCGTTGGCCTCGACCGGCGGCTTCTTGAAGATCTGTTCGAGCAGGGCCACCACGAACTCCATGGGCGTGTAGTCGTCGTTGTACAGGACGACCTTGTATTTGGGCGGTTTCGCGACCTTCTCGCGTTCCTTCTCCTGGACCGCGCCGTCGCGACGACGATCCCGGTCGCCGCCGGGAGTATTCGGGGTTCCTGCCACGTCAGGGACGATAGCAACCGACGGCGACCCTTCTTCTCGGGCCCGCGCGGCTACACTCCGACGATGGCCGAGCTGGATCTGCTGGGGGGCGTCGCCGAAGTCCCGGCCGAAGAGTGGAATGCCGTGGTCGGCGACGAATCGCCCTTCCTGGAGTGGGAATGGCTGGCGTCGCTTGAAGAAGCCGGGTGCGTCGGCGAAGGCACCGGCTGGGATCCGCGGCCCCTCGTCCTGAAAGAAGAAGGCCGCGTGGTCGCCGCCTGCCCGCTCTACATCAAGGGCAATAGCGAGGGCGAGTTCGTCTTCGACTTCGGCTGGGCCGACGCCGCCTACCGGGCCGGCATCGACTACTACCCGAAACTCCTGGTGGGCGTTCCCTTCTCGCCCGTCACCGGTGCGCGCTTCCTCGCCGCGCCGGGACAGGACCGCGCCGCAACGATCTCACTGCTCGCCGAAGGCCTCCGCCAACTCTGCGGGCAGAACGAGCTTTCCGGTGTGCACGTGAACTTCTGCTTGGAGGACGAGCGCGAAGCCCTGACCAAAGCCGGCTGGATGCCAAGGCTGGGCTTCCAGTACCACTGGAAGAACGAGGGCTTCGACGACTTCGAGGGCTACCTCGGCAGCTTGCGGAGCAAGCGACGCAACCAGGTGCGCCGCGAACGGCGCGCGCTCGAAGAACAGGGGGTCGTCATCGAACGCCTCGTGGGGGACGAGATCTCGACCGACCTCTTCGAGCCGATGTACCGCATCTACCTGGAGACGATTCGGCACAACCCCTGGGGTCGGCAGTACCTGAATCGCGAGATGTTCCAGTTGATGGCCGAACGCTTCCGCCATCGGATGTGCTTCATGGTCGCGCGTCAGGACGGTGAACTGATTGCCGGAACCGTCAACGTGCAGAAGGGGGACACCCTCTACGGGCGCTATTGGGGCGCTTTCAAGCCGCTGCGCCATCTGCACTTCAACGTGTGTTACTACGCCGGGATCGAACACTGCATCGAGCACGGCCTGACGCGGTTCGAGCCGGGTGCGGGCGGAAACTACAAGCAGCTGCGCGGTTTTGATGCCTGCCCCACCTGGAGCTGCCACCACATCGAGGACCCGCGGCTCGCAGCCGCGATTGCGGACTTCCTCGAGCGCGAACGCCAGGATGCCGACCACACCATCGACTGGTACACGGCGAACACCGCGCGCAAGCGCGACTAACACCAACGCGCAGCGCACGCGCAACTCTCACGCAGCGTTCTTTTTCTTTCGTGGGGTGGATCACCATCAAGGGCGCGAGGGATCCAGCCGAATGATGGGGCGCGACCGCGCGCTCGGGGGAGGTGCACGCCGAGCGCACACCCCCATGAACACTTCACTCGCCGGCAAAACACTCGGAAACCTGCGGATCTGCGGCCGACTCGGCAGCGGGGGCGTGGGCCAGGTCTGGCGTGCGGTCGACACGACGCTGGGCCGTACCGTGGCCGTGAAGGCGCTGCGGCCGGAGTTCGCCGGCAACTCGGACGTGGCCAAGCGCTTCCGATCCGAGGCGCAGACCCTGGCGCGCCTGAACCACCCGAACATCGCGACGCTGCACGATCTGCTCGAAGTCGACGACGCGCTCTACATGGTGCTCGAATTCGTCGAGGGCCAGACCTTCGCCGAACTGCTGCGGATCCGCGGCCGGCTCGACCTGGTGCAGGCATTCGACCTGCTGCACCCGGTCCTGGACGGACTCGCCTACGCCCACCAGGCCGGCGTCGTCCACCGCGACATCAAGCCGTCGAATCTGATGGTCGACGCGCGCGGCCTGGTCAAGGTGATGGACTTCGGCATCGCCCGGTTCAGCGGCGACGAACGGGTCACGCGCACGGGCCACCTGATCGGGACCCCCGAATACATGTCCCCGGAGCAGATCCGGGGCGAAGCGGTCTCGGTCCAGTCCGACCTCTACGCGCTGGGACTGTTGCTCTTCACGCTCCTCACCGGGCGCCCGCCATTCCAACGCGCGGCCGAATTCGACGTCCTGAAAGCCCAGGTCGAGTCGACGCCACCGCCTCTGCGCAGTCTGGCGCCGGACGCCCCCGCCGCCATGGAAGCCGTGATCGACCGCGCGCTGGCCAAGGACCCCGGCGCCCGGTTCGCGTCGATCGACGCATTCCGCGACGCATTGCTCACGGCGGGCGCCCCGGACCGCACCGCCGGCGACCTCGCGACCTGGACGGGGGCCACCCTGCCCGGCGTCTCCGCTTCCGATTCCCACGCCATCGATCCAGAGGCGCCGACGGTCTCGAACCCTGCCGTGACGAGCCCTGCGGCCGTGCGCGGGAACGTGGGCCGCTGGCAACACGCTGCGGTTGCGCTCCTTGCGCTTGGGCTGTCGGCCGGCGCCAACTGGTTGCACGTCCAGCCTGCGGCGTCCGATGCCGGATCGAGCGTGACTGCGGTTGTCGCCGACGAAGTCGCGGTGATCGCGGCACCCATCGAAGCGACGCCTCCGCCTAGCGCGCCCGAGCCGTCAAAGGCAGTGGCGCCCACGCGTGCGAGACGCGACGCTCCCCGTCGGCCTCCGAAGGCCGAGGAGACGGGATGGCTCATCCGCCGCTGATTCGCACACGCCGCGCGACGACCGCGCTCGCACTGCTGCTCGTCGCCACCCTCGGCTGCACCGCAGTCGGAATGGCGCGCCGGGCACTCCGCGAGCCCGGGCAGAAGCTGATCACGCTGCCCGACGAAGTGGCCGCCGACTACTCCTGCGAGAGCCGGAGACTCCCCTACTTCGTGTTCGAGAAGCAGGAGGTGAACCCGAACCGTGTGAAGCCGGGCGATGAGTTCAACCATCGCTTCGTCTACGCCCTGTGCCCGCGCGAGGCCACCGAGGTCACCGGCGGGACCCTGCGGACGCGCATCCGCTACAAGGGCAAGGTCCTGCTTCAGGACCGCGACGAGGCCTTCGAGCTGCAGCCGGGGCGCTGGGCCGTCGATTCCTTCATCCGCCTGCCGGACGACGCGAAGCCCGGCGTCTATGCGCTCGAGATCGAGTTCACCAGCCGTCGCGTCCGCTTCGACCATTCGGCCACCTTCGGCGTCGACGCGCGGTAGACTCCTCCGCGGCCGGCCTGTTGCCGGCACGAAGGAGCACCATGGCCCGCATCATCGGAAACCTCGACCCCGCCGACGACTACATGCACCCCCTCGGCCCCGAGCCGAATTTCAACGAGAGTGCGTACTACAACTTCTTCGACACCCGCGCGTCGCTCGGTGGATGGTTCCGGATCGGCAACCGGGCCAACGAAGGCCAGGCCGAGATGACGGTGTGCCTCTACCTGCCCGACGGCAAAGTGGCCTTCACGTTCGCCCGGCCGCGCATCGACAACAACGACGCGCATGATGCCGGCGGTCTGACCTTCGAGGTCGTCGAGCCGACGGAAACGCATCGCACGACGTTCGATGGTCGCTGTGTGCTGATGGCCGAACCGCGCGACATGAAGGACCCGAGCAAGGCCTTCAAGAACAATCCCAAGGTCGCGGTGCGCTTCGACCTGCAACACGACGCCGCGGGCCCGCTCTACGGCCACAAGAACGAAGAGCTCGACGGCGGCTCGGCCGAGGAATCGTTCGCCAAGGCCCACTTCGAGCAGCACATGCACGTGACCGGATCCGTGCAGATCGGAGACGATGTCTACGACGTCGACGGCTATGGGTTGCGCGACCACAGTTGGGGACCGCGCCACTGGCAGGCCATCCACCAGTACGAGTGGCTCACGCTCAACTTCGGGCCGGACCTCGCCGCCATGGTGTCGGTGGTCCAGAAGGATGCGGCGGGCGAACAACGCAGCGCCGGCGGCGTGATCATTCGCGACGGCGAAATGGACCGGATCGTGGAAGCCACGGTCGATGCCGAGTACGAAGACAACGGCACCTTCCACAAGACGGTGACGGCCCACGTCAAGACCCAGAGCGGCGAGTCGCACACCATCACGGGCACGGTGCAGAACTTCATTCCGCTGCGGAACCGCCGCAGTGAGCTCGAGACCTACATCGGCGAAGGCATGACGGAATGGAAGCTCGGGGACCGGACGGGCTACGGCCTCTCCGAATTCCTGCGCCAGGCCAAGTAGTGACGCGGGCGGCCGCCACCTTCCTCGCCACGCTGGTGCTGCTCGGGTGCGGAGCGCCCACGCAGGACACGGCCAGTGGCGAGGCCACGGGCGAACGACGGGTCCGGATCAAGATCCAGAGCTCCTACCCGTTTTCGATGCCCGTGCTCGGCGAGGCGGTCGTCTACCTGCGCGACACCCTCGATGCGCTTCCGGGCCACGAGATGGACATCAAGGTCTACGACGTCGACAAGCTGGTGAAGCCCCTGCAGATCTTCGACGCGGTCTCGGCCGGCAAGATCGACGCCGGCCTCTCGTTCTCGCCGTACTGGCTGGGCAAGGTGCCGGCGGCCGCCGTCTTCGGTGCCGTGCCGTTCGGTCCCGAAACCCGTGATCAACTGGGCTGGCTCTACGAGGGAGGCGGACTCGAACTCTGGCGCGAGCTCTACGCCGAGGTGGACCTCGTGCCGGTTCCCTGCGGCGCGCTGCCGCCCGAGGCCTCTGGCTGGTTTCGCACACCCATCGAATCTGCCGATGACCTGGTCGGTTTGAAGGTTCGTTATGCCGGGCTCGGCGGCAAGGTGCTCGAGAAACTCGGCGCTTCTGCCACCCAGATTCCGGCGGGCGATCTCTTCGTCTCCCTCGAGCGCGGTGTCCTCGACGCCACGGAATACTCCATGCCCGTCGTCGACCGGAACCTCGGCTTCCAGAAGGTGGCCAAGCACTACTACTTTCCCGGTTGGCACCAGCCCGCGTCGATCATGGAGCTGATCGTGCACAAGCCCGTCTGGGACGGCCTGTCGGATGGCCAACGCACGACGATCGAGACCGCGTGCCACGCCACTACGATCTTCCAGATCGCGCGCGGTGTTTCGGTCCAGGCCGAAGCGCTCGCCGCATTTGAAGCCGACGGCGTCACGATCCACACCTGGTCGCCCGAGATGCTCGACGTGATGCGGAACGCGACCGAGGAACTACTGGCCGAGATGAGCGCCGAGGACCCCGATTTCGCGCGCGCCCTCGACTCGCAGCGCAGCTATCTGGCCCGCCAGAAGCCCTGGTCCACGATCGCGTACCCGCCGCCGGCGGCGAACTGAACCAGTCGTGACCCAGGCTCTGCTGCGCTTCTCGCAGGCCACGGCGGCGCTCTCGACCCGGGTCGGAGAGGCCGCCGCCTGGCTCTATCCGGTCCTTGGCGCGGTCCTGATCGTCAACGTGGCGCTCCGCTACGGCTTCGGTCGCGGCTTCATCGAGCTCGAAGAACTCCAGTGGCACCTGTACGCCGCCGGCTTCCTGCTCGCCTACGCCTACGCCATGGTCAACGATGACCACGTACGCGTGGACCTGTTGCACGCGCGATTCTCCCCGCGCACCAGGGCCTGGGTCGAACTGGTCGGAACCCTGGCCCTCCTGCTTCCGTTCGCCCTGATCACCGCGGCTTCCGCATGGGACTTCTTCGTGCAGTCCTGGGACATGGGCGAACGCTCGTCGATGCCGAGCGGCTTGCCCGCGCGGTGGGCGATCAAGGGCGTCCTGTTCTTCGCGTTGGCCCTGCTCGCGATCCAGGCACTGGGAACGGCGGCTCGACAGCTCGCGACGTTGTTGGGCGCACCCGCCGACCCGCCCCATGCCCGAGAGACCTCGACGTAGACATGGACTGGAACCTCGTCTTCGTCGCGTTGATGTTCACGAGCTTCATCGCTCTGCTGATGTCGGGCTATCCGGTCGCCTGGGTGCTCGCCGGCGTGGGGGTCTGGTTCGCCATCCTCGGCGAGGTCTTGAACGCGAACGGGGTCCCGGTGGATGCCGACCTGACCACGCTGAGTCTCGTCGTCGACCGGATCTACGGAACCATGTCCAACTACGGCCTCGTTCCATTGCCGTTGTTCATCTTCATGGGGCACATGCTCGACCACAGCGGCATCGCGGGCGAACTGTTGCGCGCGATGCAGCAGGCCCTGGGGCGGATGTCGGGGGGACTCGCGATCGCGGTGACACTGCTGGGAGTTGTCCTGGCTGCCTCCACGGGCATCATCGGCGCCTCGGTGGCGTTGCTGGGCACCCTGGCCCTTCCGGCCATGCTCGACGACGGCTACCAGCCGGAACTCGCCGTCGGAACCGTGGCTGCTGCTGGTTGCCTCGGCATCCTGATTCCACCCAGCATCATGCTCGTCCTGATGAGCGAGCCGATGCAGCTGTCCGTCGGCGACCTCTTCCTGGGCGCCGTCTTCCCCGGCCTCCTGCTTGCCGGCCTCTACCTGACGTACCTGATCGTGTTGTGCACAGCACGGCCGCACCTGGCACCCGCGAATGCGACACGCATGGACCGCGCCGCGCTCTGGAACGTCATCCGTGCACTGCTGCCGCCCCTGGCCCTGATCGGCTCGGTCCTCGGCTCGATCTTTTTCGGCATCGTGTCACCGTCCGAGGCCGCCGGCGTCGGCGCCGCGGGAGCGACCCTGCTGGCGGCGGTCAAGGGAAGGCTCCGACTGCAGACGCTGCGCGATACGTCTCGCGCGACCGCGCGCACGACGTCGTTCATCTTCGCCATCTTCCTCGGCGCCACCTGCTTCTCGGTCGTCCTGCGCGGACTGGGCGGCGACGAAGTCATCGAGGGGGCGATCACGGCCCTCCCCTTCGGGCCGACCGGCGTGGTGCTCTGCTTGTTGGCACTCGTCTTCGCGCTGGGCTTCTTCCTCGACTGGATCGAGATCACGCTGATCGTGCTTCCACTGGTCGAGCCGATTACGACCACCCTGGGGATCGACAAGCTCTGGTTCACCATCCTGGTCGCGGTCTGCCTCCAGACGTCGTTCCTGACGCCCCCGGTGGGCTTCGCGCTCTTCTATCTGAAGGGCGTTGCGCCCGAGGGCATCGAGCTTCCGCACCTCTATCGCGGCGTCGCCCCGTTCGTCGCCCTGCAACTGATCGGACTCGCGACGCTTCTCTTCTGGCCCGCGCTCGTCACCTGGCTTCCGGCTGCGGCGTACTGACGCCTAACGTCTCTTCGCCCACCGCTTGGCCCAGCCGTCCAGCGGTCCCAGCGCCTTCAGCAAGGCCTCGCCCTGGCGGGTCAGCGCGGTGCCCTCGGCCAGGGCCTCCCCCACGATCCCGGCGTCGCGCAGTTCCCGAAGGCGCGTATTGAGCACACTCGGCGAGATGCCGCCGCAGCGTTCCTGAAGCGCCCGAAAGGTGGCGGGGCCCTCACGGAGTTCCCACAGGACGCGGAGCGTCCAACGGCGACCCAGGAGGTCGAGGGCGGCCATGATCGGCCGTCCCGTTCGTGAGCCGCGAACGGGACGACCGGGCTGGGGCGGGGACATCGGATTCTCCTTGCGAATAGCTACGGAAAACGTAGCATTCGAAAAGACGCTTCGTTTTCCGTAGCAAGGAGATCCTGATGACGACGCCCCGCATCCTCCCCCTCGAGCCGCCCTACACCGACGAGGTCCAACACCTGTTCGATCTCGCCATGCCGCCGGGGATGGACCCGCTGCTGCTGTTCCGCGTCCTGGCCACCAACACGCGCATCTTCCCCCGCTTCATGCGCGCTGGCGTGCTCGACCGCGGGCCGGTCCCGATTCGTGACCGAGAACTCGTGATCCACCGGACGACGGCCAATTGCGGCGCCGAGTACGAATGGGGCGTACACGTCACGGCGTTCGCCCGCGCCCTGGGCCTCGACGATGCCTGGGTCGCGCGCACGGCCCAAGCGGGGGCCACCGACGCCGGCTGGAACCCGCGCGAGGCCGCGCTGGTCCGCGTGTGTGACGAACTCCACCGGACTTCGGACCTCTCCGACACGGCCTGGGAAGCACTCCGTGAACACTTCGACGAGGAGCAATCCCTCGAGATCATCTACACGGTCGGGATGTACCACGCTGTGTCATTCCTGGTGAATGCGCTGAGGCTCCCACTCGAGTCCATGGCCGAACGGTTCCCGGCTGCGCCGGAGACGGGCTAGCATCCCCCTTCACCTTGGAGGTTGGATGTCCGATCGGGTTCGCGTGGAGAAGAAGGACGGCATTGCCGACGTGCGCATGGCGCGCGCCGACAAGATGAATGCCGTCGACCTGGACATGTTCATGGCCCTGGTCGAAACCGGCGCCGAACTCGCCCAGGACAAGAGCCTGCGCGCGGTGGTGCTTTCGGGCGAAGGCCGGGCATTCTGCAGCGGGCTCGACATTCCCGGCCTGATGGCCAACACGGGCAAGCGCGAGGGCCCCAACCTCGCGACAAAGAGCGACGAGAGCCCGGCCAACTACGCGCAGCGCGCCGCCTGGGTCTGGCAAGAAGTCCCGGTCCCCGTCATCGCCGCCGTCCACGGCGTGGCCTACGGCGCCGGCATCCAGATCGCCCTCGGTGCGGATATCCGGTACGTCGCGCCCGATGCCCGGCTGTCCATTCGCGAATCGCACTGGGGCTTGATCCCCGATGTCTCGGGCACACAGACGTTGCGCCACCTGATCGGACTCGACCACGCCAAGGAACTCACCTTCACCGCCCGGGTCATCTCGGGCGTCGAAGCGAAGGAACTCGGCCTGGCCACGCATGTGAGCGAAGACCCGCACGCGGACGCCATGAAGCTCGCGTACGAGATCGCCGAGCGCAGCCCGGACGCGGTCCGCGCGGCCAAACAACTGTGGAACCAGGCGGTCGTGGGAACGGTCGAGGACGGCCTGGCCCTCGAAGCCCGGCTCCAGGGCACCCTCATGGGCAAGCCCAACCAGCAAGAGGCCGTCAAAGCCAACATGGAAAAGCGAAAGCCCCGGTTCGAGGATCCAAGTTAGGCGCATGCCGCTCTTCGGATCCCTGCTCGAAGTCGAACGCCGCGCATTGAAGACGCGGCACGGCGCTTTCCGTGGTACCCGCTTCCTGGACCTGGCGCGGGGCGAATCCGTCTGGACGCTCGCACGCGGAGAGGTCTCGACCCACGAGCCGGTCCTGGCACGCATCCATTCGGCCTGCATCACCAGCGAAGTCTTCGGCGCCTGCGACTGCGATTGTGCACAGCAGCTGGCCGGCGGCCTCGACGCGATCGACCGCGCCGGCCGCGGCGTCCTGATCTACCTGATGCAGGAAGGACGAGGCGCGGGCTTCGTCGCGAAGGCACGCGACCGGATGATGGTCCAGGCTTCGAAGGAGCGGATCCACACGTTCGAGGCCTACGAACGAATGGGTCTCCCGGCGGACGCGCGCAGCTATCGCGAGGTCGCGTTCGCACTCCAGGCCCTGGGCGTTTGCGCGCCCCTTCAGCTGCTGACCAACAACCCGGACAAGATCATCGGGCTCGAGCAAGCCAAGGTCGCTGTTTCGGGGACACAGCGGGTCGACCCACACGTCTCGCCGTTCAACCAGCACTACCTCGCGGCCAAGTCCGCATCGGGCCATGCTTTCGAGAACCCGGGGCGCGCCACCGCCGCCCGACTCCCGGAGACGGTCGAGTGGACGGACGGCAGCCTCCTCGCCGACCTCCCCCACGTGGCGCATGTCGCCTCCTACCTGTTGCCACTACATCCGCTTCAGGCCGATGCGCCCGAGCCCGTCTGGTACCGCTGCCACGTCTACTTCGATCTGCTGCGCGGGACCGAGCGCGTCGTCCTCGAACTCGGGCGGGATGGCGGGCCGCGCGGCGTCGTCGCCCAGACCCTGACGGACCGTTTCC
The DNA here is from genome assembly GCA_029261815.1 of Deltaproteobacteria bacterium. Taxonomy (GTDB): domain Bacteria; phylum Myxococcota_A; class UBA9160; order UBA9160; family UBA6930; genus JAJDAP01. The sequence continues at coordinate 41,223 of JAJDAQ010000068.1, read as the reverse complement.
CGCTGGTCGAACCCGGCCCGGACGCGGCCGACTGGCGCCGCCTGCGCAGCGAGATCGAAGCAGCCGGCGCCGGCCGCGCGCTGTTCCTCGCACCCGATGAATCGCCGGGCTCGCCGCACGTCGCGGCCCTGCTCGCGCGAACGCCCTAGTCACCATGTCTGCGGGGACCGACAACGCCCTCGCTCGGCTTCGCCAACGGGCGGCGTCGGTTCCGGCACGAATCGAGGCGCTGGGCGACGCGCTTCTCGAGCTACCGACCGCGGGCATCCGGCGCGTCGTCACGACCGGCGTGGGAAGCTCGGGCGCCCACGCGCGCAGCCTCGCCCACCACCTCGGCGGACTCGGTGTGCCGGCGCGCTTCCTGTCTCCGAGTTCCTTCCCGGCCGAGCACGCTCAGCGTCATCGGGAAGACCTGCTGGTGGTCTTCAGCCAGGGGCTTTCGCCCAATGCCCGCCTCGCCACCGCGGAGCCTGGCGCCTGGCAGGGTCTCGTCGTCGTCACGTCGACACGACCGGGCCCCGACGAGCGCGGTCAATTTGCGCAAGCGCTGGAGGATGCCGGCGCCATCCTGGTCGACTCCGGTGCCGGTGACGAGTACGGGACGCTGGTTCGCTTGGCCGGGCCCGCGATTGCGTACTGGCCGGCCTGGCAGGTCGCGCGCGCATTCGGCGCGGCCCCGGGACCGTCGGCGGCCGAAGTCGCAGGCGCTGCGCAAGCCGCATTCTCCGCAGCGCAAGCATCTGCGCGCGCGGAGGCGGCGCTGCTCGCCTCCGCGCCGCTTCTCTTCCTCGCGGGTGGAGCGCTGGCCCCTCATCTCGACAACCTGCGACTGAAAGCGTCCGAGGCGCTCTTGCGACCCATGCCCCCGGTGACAGATCTGCTCGATTTCGCCCACGGTCCATTCCAGGTCGTGCGGAACGGGCCGGCGTTCGTGGTGGCCTTCGTCGCGCAGAATGACCCCGCCGCCCCCGATCACCTCGACCGGATCGGCCGCATGCTCGACGCCCGGCACCACCGGCTCGTTCCGGTCTGGACGACCCTTCCCGAGCCCCTCGCGGCGATCGAGGCCGAAGCCGCGGCCAATGCATTCATCCTGGCGGCCATGGCGGCCGCTCAGCGGGACCCGGAGACGTGGCCGGGCAAGGATGAAGACGAACCGCTCTACGGCGTCGGACGCGACCTCGCGCCCGGCCCTCGGACACGGCCCGGGATCCAGTTGGATGCCGCGACCTGGCCCGAAGTCGATGCCCACCTGGCCGCCGGACGACGAACCGCGCTGCTCCCGCTCGGATCCACCGAACAACACGGCCCCCACCTGCCGCTCGCCACGGATACCTGGATCGCTGAAGCCGTCGGACTCCGGGTCGTGGAGCGCATGCCGGACGCGGTCTTGTTGCCCACGCTGCCGGTCGGAGCGGCGAGCGAACACCTCGCATTCGCCGGAACGTTGAGCGTGACCGAGGAAACGCTCGCGGCCGTCCTGGCTGACATTGGCGAGTCCCTCGCGCACCACGGCTTCGAGCATGTTTTTTGTTATTCGGCGCACGGTGGAAACCTCGGGACATTGCGCAACCACAGCGAGCGGCTGGTCCAGGCCGCCGCGCCCGCGCATTGGTTCGCGTTCACCGAGCACGGAGCGCTCTTCGAGGAGATGCTGGCGGCGGACCCTGGAATCTCGGCCGCCGAAGCGGGGCAACACGCTGGCGAGCTCGAGACTTCGATCCTCGACCGCATCCGACCGGGCGCCGTCCGGCGCAATGCCCTGAAGCGCGGCTTCATGGAGTCGGCGCCTTCCGGAAGCGCGCTCTTCTACCCGGACCTGCGCCGGCATGCGCGTGACGGTGTGGTCGGCGACCCGCGCCGGGCCTCGCGCGACCGAGCCGAGCGCTACCTCGCGGCCTGGGCCGACGTACTGGTGCGCGCATTCGAGACGCAGCGAGCGGCGCACTCGACGAACGGAACCGTCAGCGCGTAGTAGAGCTGGTTGGGGATGCAGCGTACGAGCCAGCCCGCATCGACCCCGGCCAGGATCAGGACGTCGGCGGCCGCCCAGAGGCTGTAGTAGACAGCGACCCAGGCGCAGATCCGGCGCGCCAGACGGGCGGCCTCCCCTTCGAGCGCACTCGGCACCCAGAAACGTGCGGCGAAAACGATGACGGCGACGAAGAGCGCTTCATGGGTCAGCCACAGGACCTGTCCCGGCACTTCCCCGTGAATGGCACCCAGGGTTCTCGTCAGCACAAAGGCTGCTGCCGGCACGATGAGGGTCAACCCCAGCGCGCGTGCAACGCCGGCCCATGTCCACGCGCCGCGCTCGACCAACGCGACGAGCAGCCAGTAGATCCGGAAGTCTCCGGCCAGAACGAAAAAGAGGCCCACACCCGTCTGAACCGGATCGCTCGCCGACTTCACGAGCTGGCCCGCGATCGGGTCCAGCATCGTCTCGACCAGGAAGATCGTGCTCCAGAGACGAATGAAGCGACCGAGCAGGTCCGTCGGCGGCGCACCTCGACCGACGGCGCGGGCGATCATCCAAGCGAAGGGGACGACCAACAACGCCCATGGCCATTGCCAGGCCCCGTAGTAGAACGCGTGCCAACTCTCGAAGTTCAAGGCCGCACCCAGCGGTCCAGGATCGGATTCATCCAGCCGTTCACCACGCAGAACGCATGATCGTGCGCGTTGCGATGATGATGGGAATGCACCTCGCGCGACAGCAAGACGCCCCACCGCTGCAGGCAACGAACCGCGACCGGGACTTCGGCCATGTGTGCGTAGCGATGCAGCTGATTGCTGATCACGCCCGTGATCGACAAGGCCACCAGGAACCCGAAGCTGGCGGTCGCCCACGGATCCGTGCCAACGGCGGGCGCGAGCTTACCCGCGAGCCAGACGAAGGGCGTCGCCCCCCAGGCGTTGTTGCCCGTGACTTCCAGGAAGCCATGACGAACGATGGCCATCGGGTCCGTGTGATGTTCGCGGAACGGCAGGATCAAGGCGCGGCCCAGGAGCGGCGTCTCCTCGGAACCGTAGGTGTCGCCGAGCCAATGCACGACGCCGCTCGAAAAGTCGGCGGTCGCTATGCCGGCCACTCCGGCCGCGCCCAACAGGAGGGCACCCGTCCATCCCGGCAGCGCCGCCACCTGCAATACCGCCCAGACGAGCGCGGCGCAGAAAACCACAACGCCGGCGACGTCCAATGCAACGAGCGAGAGGGGCCGTTGAGTCGTGTCGCCGGGACGCATTCGGGCAGCCTAGCAGGACCGGGTCGAACGCAGCATCGGAATCGGCAACAGTGGCGTTATTCGAAGCTCCCGTGCCGACCCTGGCCGGCGCTGAAGCGCTTCGCTCCCTCGAGGGTCTCGCCACTTTCGACGACTTCCCAACCGGTGCGATACTCCCCCATCAGGGCGGCATCGAGGTCGGCACCCCATTGGGAATAGGCCGAGAGGCGGTCGGCCCGCATGCAGCCTTGGGGCCAGCGCGCGATCTCGCGAGCGAGTGCTTCCGCATCGGCACGCGCACTTCCGGCGGGGGCCATCCGATTCACGAGACCCATGCGCTGGGCCTCATCGGCCGCGACCGGGCGCCCCGTCAAGATCATGTCCAGCGCGTGACTCTGCCCGATCAGGCGCGGCAGGCGAACCGTTCCGCCGTCGACCAGGGGAACCCCGAAACGGCGACAGAAGACGCCAAAGATGGCGCTCGGGTCGGCCACGCGAAGGTCGCACCAGAGGGCGAGTTCGAGACCACCCGCCACCGCGTGTCCTTCGACAGCCGCGATCACGGGCTTGGACAACAACATGCGCGTGGGGCCCAACGGGCCATCGCCTTCGGCGCGGACCGCGGGCGCACTGCGTTCGGACTCGGCCAACGCCTGGAGATCGGCGCCTGCACAGAACGTCCCGCCCTCGCCGAAAAGGACCGCGACGTCGGCGGTGTCGTCTGCATCGAAAGCGCGGAAGGCATCGGCAAGATCTGCGGCCTGTTGGCGGTCGACGGCGTTGCGACGTTCGGGCCGCGACATGATGACGGTCCGAATGCCGTCGGAGTCTTCGATCCGCACGCTCATCCGGTGCCCTCCTCGTGATCGGCCTGCACCACGCGCACCCGCGTGATCCGCGAGCCCGACACGCCGGTCACCGTGATCTCGAACCCCGGGAGCGCCACCCGTTCGCCCTGGTGCGGCGCGTGGCCAAGAGTGTTGAAGACCAGCCCGCCCAGCGTGTCGCCGCGTTCGGCCGGCACTTCCCATCCGGACGACCGGTTGAAGTCCAGCACCTTGATTCGGCCGAGCGCTTCGAAGCCATCGCCTAGCTCCCGGATCGTCTGCAGTTCCTCGCGGTCGAACTCGTCGCGGATCTCGCCGACGATCTCTTCCAGGACGTCTTCCTGGGTGCAGAGCCCGAGCGTCAGGCCGAACTCGTCCTTCACGATGGCCATATGCACGAACGTCCGTTGCATCTCCGCCAGGATCTCGAGGATCGGCTTGCGTCCGGGAACCCGCAGCACGGGCTTCAAGATATCGGCGACACCTTCGTCGCCTCCCGCGCGCACGAGCTCGATCAGGTCCTTCAAGTGACAGACACCGAGAACATCGTCGATCGAGTCCCGAAAGATCGGAACGCGTGTGTATCGTTCTTCGAGCACGCTCTCGAGCAGATCGGCCGGCGGCGTGGTGGCCGGGAACGCCACGATCTCGGCGCGGCGCACCATGATCTCCTCGACCGTCATCTCCGCGGCCCCGGCCGTCGCTCCGATGATCGAGAGCGGTGTGGCCTCGGGTTGCGGGGCGCCGCTGCCATTGGACTCCTTGCTCGCGCGAGCGAGTCGTAGGATCGTCTCGGTGGCGGCCAGGTTCTCCTCGCCTTCCGGCGGACCGACGCGCCGGACCACGGGTTCGACGATGCGATCGAACAGGATGTGCAGTGGCCGCAGCAGCTGATGCAGGACATAGATCGGCAAGGCCACGGCAAAGCCGATGCGGCGCGGATTGCGGGCGGCCATCGCCTTCGGGAGGACTTCGCAGAAGATCAGGACCATCAACGTCATCAGCGCGGTCGAGACCAGGAGACCCGTCTGCTCGCCGAGCAACGTGATCGCGACGGCTGAAGCTGCCGAGGCACCCAGGATGTTCACCAGGTTGTTGCCCAGCAGGATCGTCACCAGAAGGCGCGACGTGTGGCTCAACAGGTCGCGCGCAGCGACGGCCTGCGGGCCACGGAGCTCCTTGACCTCTTCTTCGACATCATGCTGCGAGAGGCGCATGAGTGCGGTTTCACTTCCCGAGAAGAATGCCGACAGCACCAGACAACCGGCCACGATCGCGAGTAGCGTCGTTACGTCCAACGCGGTCTCCCAGCGACCAGGCCCCGAGTGCGGCGCGTCGCCGGACTTGGGTCAGCGCCGTCCGACGCCGGCTCTTCGCGGTTGGCGCGGATGTCGTGTCGCGCGCGTACAGACAGCCGCTCGGCGGCGGGGTCCGTTGCCATGTTTCGGGCGTTCATCTTTGGGCGCGCTGCGTCCATCGGTTCGGTCGAAGCTACTGCAGAACGAGCGAACGGGCGACTCCGCAAGGAGCCGCCCGTTCGATTCTCTCGAATAAGGTTCGCGCTAGGACCCGGTGGGAATGTCCCGGAACGGGATCCCCTTGTCGGCCCGGTGCTCGGACGGGAGGCCCAGAACGCGCTCAGCGATGATGTTCTTCAGCACCTCGTCCGTGCCGCCCGCGATTCGCAAACCAGGGGAGCCCAGGTAGGTGTCCTGCCAGAGCGCATCTTCGGCCGCGAGTCCGGGCTCGACGACGGCGCCCATGGCCCCCTGCAGCTCCATCGCGAACGACGCGACCTGCTGGCTGTGCGGTGCACCGATGGCCTTGGAGATCGACCCCTCCGGCCCCGGGGTTCCGCCGCGCGAAAGCGCGGACTGGATCCGGTAGCCCGTGTACTGCAGGCCCTTCTGGGTGATGAAGATGTCGGCCAGTCGCGAGCGCACGCCCGCGTCTTCGATCGCGGGCTTGCCTCCACGCTTGCACTCCCGTGCGAGCCGGAAGAGATCCTTGGTGCGACCTCCCCCGCCGCCGGCACCGATCGAGACGCGCTCGTTCATGAGGGTCGTGATCGCGACCTTCCAGCCATCGCCGACACCACCGAGGCGCTGCGAGTCCGGCACGCGAACGTTCGAGAAGAACACCTCGTTGAAGCCGGAGCCGCCGTTGATCTGCTTGATGGGTCGGCACTCGACACCGGGGTCGCGCATGTCGACGATGAAGTAGGTCAAGCCGTCGTGCTTCGCGACGTTGGGGTCTGTACGTGTGACGATCATGCCCCAGTCGCAAAAGTGGGCGCCCGTCGACCAGATCTTCTGGCCGTTGATGACCCACTCGTCGCCGTCCTTCACTGCACTCGTGCGCAGCGCCGCCAGGTCCGAACCCGCAGCCGGTTCACTGAAGAGCTGGCACCAGACTTCCTGTCCGCGGGCCATGTCCTTCACGAAACGCTCGCGCTGCTCGTCGGTCCCGTGGCTCATGATCGTGGGTCCGAGCATGCCGTGACCGATGCCGTAGATGCTCGGCGGCGCCTTGAACTTGGCTTCTTCCTGGGCGAAGACGCTGGCCTCGAGTCGGCCCATGGCCTGGCCGCCGAATTCGGTCGGCCACGTGAGCACGGCCCAGCCGTTGTCGAATTTGGTGGCCTGCCAGTCCTTGGCCCACTGGATGGCGTCGTTGTCTTCGCGTTCGCCCAGTGACGTCGGCGTTTCATCCGGGCCCAGGGGCTTCAGGTGCTGGCCCAGGAAGGCTCGGGCCTTCTTGCGGAATTCGGCTTCTTCAGGGGAGTCGTTGAAATCCATGTCGTCGTTCCTTCACTCGATCCGGCGCTGCTCGTGGCTCAGTTCGAGTCGTCGTTTTGTTTCTGGTTTCCGTTAAAATTCCAGAGACTTAGAGCGTAGATTCGATCTGCTGGACGAGCTTCTCGCGCCACTCGTTCGGGGTGCCGAGCGCGTGGGCCGTGCCCTTGGCGCGTCGGTAGAAGAGGTGGCAGTCGTACTCCCAGGTGAAGCCGACGCCGCCGTGCATCTGCACCATCTCCTCGCTCGCGAGGACGAAAGCGTCGCTGGCCGCGACGCGGGTTGCCGCCGCCGCCTGGGTCAGTTCGGGCTCATCGTTCTCGAGTGCCCACGCGGCCCAGTAGCCGTTGGACAGCGCGACCTGGATCTTGCCGTACACATCCGCCATGCGGTGCTTCAAGGACTGGAAGCTCGCGACCGGCCGACCGAATGCGAAGCGCCCCATCGTCTGCTCGCGTGTGATGTCGAGTGCGCGTTCGGCGCCCCCGATCTGCTCGTAGGCGAGCAGCACAGCGGCCCGCTCGAGCACGGCGTTCACGATCACCGGACCGGCACCCGCTTCACCAAGGCGCTCGGCCGGGGCACCGGCGAACGTAATCTCGGCCAACGGTCGGCTCGGGTCGAAGCTCTCGACGCTCTTGCGCGTCACGCCGTCCGCGCTCAGGTCGACGACGACGAGGGAGTGGCCGGAGCCCTCCTTTACGACGACGACGGCCAGGGTCGCGGCCGCACCATCGCTGACCGGGATCTTGGTACCGCTGATCGTCTTGCCATCGAACGTGGCCTCCGCATTGCGGGCATCGAAGTCACCGAGACCTTCCGCCAGCGCAAGCGTTCCGATCGCATCACCCGAGACGAGGCCGGGCAGCAGGCGCTTCTTCTGGTCGTCGCTCCCAGCCTGCACGATGGCCTCGGTCGCGAGGTAGACCGACGACGAGAACGGGATCGGCGCAAGCACCCGGCCCAACTCCATCGCGATCAGGGCGAGCTCGAGGTGGCCGAGGCCGGCGCCGCCATATTCTTCAGGAACGGCGGTCCCGAGCCATCCCATTTCGGCAACGCCCTTCCAAAGGTCGGGCGCATAGGTTTCATCGCCTTCCAGCACAGCGCGACACACGTCGAGCGGGCACTGCTCGGCGAGGTAGTCTCGGGCCGTCTGTTGGACGAACTTCTGGTCTTCGGAGAACTCGAGGTTCATGCGGGGTCCTCATTGATTCGTGTGTCAATCGGCGGAGCAGCATACCGTGGACGCCAGCCCACCGCCTCTGTGCGGGCCCGGCGATTCGACGGAAATCAGGCCAGGGATGCGTCGTGACCGTCTACAGACTCTCGGAGGATCTGGTGTTCCCGTCGCCGAGCGAGGCGGAACCTTCGGGACTCCTGGCCGTCGGTGGCGATTTGCGACCGGAGCGCCTCCTACTGGCGTACCGCCACGGCATCTTCCCGTGGTACGACGAGCCGCCCATTCTCTGGTTCGCGCCTCCCGAGCGGATGGTTCTTCCACCGGCGGAGTTGCACGTCGCGAGGCGCATGGAGCGGACGCTTCGCCAGGGCCGCTTCCGCCTCACGCTGGACAAAGACTTCGAAGCCGTGATCCAGGCCTGCGCGACGACACCGCGCCACGATGAGGTCGGCACCTGGATCACGCCGGAGATGCAGGCGGCGTATACGGCGCTGCACCGGCTCGGCTTTGCCCACTCGTGCGAAGCCTGGATCGGGGACGAACTCGTGGGCGGCCTCTATGGCGTCTCGCTGGGCGCCGGGTTCTTTGCCGAGTCGATGTTCCATCGGGAACGCGACGCGTCCAAAGCGGCATTCGTCGGCCTCGTTCAACAACTCGCGCGTTGGAACTTCCAGCTCTTCGACTGCCAGCTCCACACCGACCACCTGGCCTCGTTCGGCGCGCGCGAAATTCCGCGCGCCGCATTCTCGGAGCGGCTCGAACGGGCGGCCGCGGTTGCGACGCGCCGGGGCCTCTGGACCTTCGACGGGCTTCAGCCGGGCTGTGCGAAAGGCGACTCGAGCCCGAATCGTTCCCGCAGCACGGCCCAGTAGCCACGCTCTTCGGGGGTATCTTCGATCCGGCCGCGCAGGCTACGCGTCACCTGCGTGGCTTCGTCGATCCGATCCGCGAGACAGAGGGCGAGAACGCGCATGCGCCATGCGTGCGTCCTTTCGCGATGTCGCGCGGTGACAATCCGAAACGCATCGGCCGCGACCCCGTACTCGCGTCGCGCCAATGCCGCGTATCCGCGGTGCTCGAGGACTGCAGTCTTCCGACTCGAACTCGCATCGGCGAGTTCGGCAAAGCGTGTATTGCTGCCAAGATCCCACAAGGGGATGGTCTCGTACTCGGTCTCTTCCAGTAGGAAGAGGATGTCCCGAATGCGCTGCTCAGGACCGCGCGCGCCACCGCCGGGCGCCGTCATATCATTCAAGATGCGCTGGACATCCAGGAGCTCGAGAGCTCGCGCCCGAATCGACGGCGAGAACGCCGAGGCCACCCATTCACTCGCGGCGAAGCGCTCGCGGACCGCCGCAGTCGCCAGCATCGGTTCAAAGTCCGGATAGACCTCGCTCGGAAGGGGCGTGAGGTTGGCCAACCGCTTCGGACGATCATCGACGAGGGGCGCCGTATCCGCGCTCCACTCCTGGAGCTGGCTCGCATCCATCAGGAACGTCGCCGCGAGCAGCGCCGGCTCCTCGAGTCCGATCGCGCGCAAGTCGGGCCCGATCACGGGATCGCTCCATGCGCGCTCGAAGTGCGCGAGGTCGGCCTTCCATTCATGGTCCCGCGAACCGACGAGCATCCAGTCCGTCGACGTTCCGAGCCACAGGCTGCAGTCATCGAACACCGCGCAATATGCGGCCACGATGCCCTTCGCGTCGGCCAAGGTCAGATCGTGGATCGGCAGCCAGTACGTCTGCATACCGCCTTCGGCCAACCGGTCGTAGGCGAGTTGGAAGTATTCCTGGGTGTAGAGGTTCACCACGCCCGCGTTCTTGGGCGGCGGCGGCTCGCCCGTAATGACGTCGAAACGCTGGTCGGTGACTTGAAGGAAGTAACGGCCGTCGTCGATGTGCACGTGGACGCGCGGATCCGTCAGCGGGTTGCGATCCGCCGGAAAAACGTGATCGGCCAGCCCCAGCATTTCCCGCGAGATGTCGACGATGTCGACCCGCTCGATCTCGGGCGAATCGAGGAGTGCGCGGGCGGTGTTTCCAAGCCCGTAGCTGATCAACAGCGCATCTTCGATCTTCGGATGAAAGAAGACCGGAAAGTAGGCGTACAGGTTCATGTAGCGGCGCGCGTTCGGCGCGTCGCCCGTCATGCTGTGACCGTTGGTCAGGAGCGTCCGGACAACGGTTTCGCCTTCGAACTGGTTCTCGAGGAGTACGATCGTCTCGGTCCGACCCTCTTCGATCCGCGAGATCTGACCGCCTCCGGCATTCACATAACGTTCGGCCGAACGTGGGACGAAGTCATCGTTCATCTGTCCGTAGGGAAACACGGCAGCCAGCACGACCGTCACAACGGCGGCAATGCCGACCCGCACCCCGCGGTGCTCCTCGGCCAACCCCCACCACGCCAATGCGGCGACCGCCCCGTAGCCCATCGCCAGCAACGCGAACGAGCGCTCCATGCCGAGGCTCGGAAGCAGGATGAATCCGGCCACCAACGGGCCGGCGCCGGCCCCGAGCGTGTTCCAGAACGTCATCCAACCGGCCGCTCGCGATGCGGGACGGATCTCGCGTTCGATCGCGGTGCCCAGCCAGGTGAAGACAACGCCCGAAAGCAGGCACACGGGAGCCATCAACAGCGCCGCCCGGAGGGCGACGGCCCCCATGGTCGCGACGTAGTGGGGCTCCGTCGGGACCTGACCGTGGATGGCATAGAGTCCGACGACCCCGGCGCCCGAAACCAGGGACGCCACAGGCGCCCATGTGTACGCGCCGGGAATCCGGCGCAGGACCGCGCCGCCGATGAGACTGCCGATCGCAATGCCGCCCAACACCACGGCGAGCATCACGGCGAACACCAGACTGCTCGCGTGGACCCAGAGCTGCAGGAAACGGAACCAGATGACCTCGAGCGCGAGCAGCGAGAAACCCGACAGGAACGCCGCGGCCAGCAGCCAGCGAACGCGGCTTCCCGCGACACTGGGCGCGGCCTCCGTGGCTTCAGTCTGGCGCACGGCGCGCGCGAGACGTGTCTGGATGGCGATGCCTGCGAGGGCCACCGCGACATTCAACCCAGCCGCGAACAGTGCACTGCCCGCAACGCCGAGCGCACCGAGCAGCACGGCCTCGGTGGCCAACGCGCCGGCCACGGCGCCGAGTGTGTTCCAGCCGTACAAGCGGCCGAGCACCGAACCGAAGCTGGAATCGCGCGCGAGCAGTGCCTTCACCAGCAACGGCAGCGTCGCCCCCATCGCGGTCGAGGGCAGCAACATCAGCGCGAAACCGGCGCTGACCCGAATCGGGTTCGCGAGCCAGGGCTGATCGAGTGTGCTTCGGAGGAGCGGCGCGAGAATCGGCACGAGGAGGGGGAGCCCGATCACCAGCAAGAGGCCCGACGCGCCGATCGCCAACTCCAGGAGCGCGTAGGCGCGAACCGGACGCGACAGGCGCACGCCCCACTTCGCGGCGCCTGCGTTGCCCAGCGCGAGGCCGGCCATGAATGAGGCGAGAACCAGGCTCGAGGCCCAGACCCCGTTGCCGAAGACGAGCCCGGCCTGGTGGAACCAGAGCGACTCGAAGATCAGCGCCGAAGCGCCGGAAAAGAAGAAGATCGCGCAGATGACACCGGTCACGCGGGACGCCTCCCGACCGCGTGTCGCGCTTCCAACGCGGCTGCCGGCGAATTCGAAGAGATCAGGGCGACGCACTCCATGAAGGTGGGTGTCCCGCATCGGGGCGGGCGTGACGGTTCAGGTTGCCGGTGGATTGCGGGTCGGACGCATCCGGCGAACGTCGGAGCATACCGGTCATTGACCGACGGAGTTGTCTACATTGCCACGCATGTCAAAGCTGCCTCCGATCCAGAATCGTGTCACGCAAATGCTCGGAATCGAGCACCCGATCGTCCAGGCCCCGATGGGGTGGATCGCCCGCTCCCCGTTGGCTTCCGCGGTCTCGAATGCCGGAGGGATGGGCATCATCGAGACGTCGTCGGGTGAACTGGATGTCCTGCGCGAAGAGATCAAGAAGATGCGCGACCTCACGAACAAGCCGTTCGGCGTCAACATCGCCCAGGCATTCGTGCGCGACCCCAACATCGTGCAGTTCGTGGTCGATCAGGGCGTCAAGTTCGTCACGACATCGGCGGGAAGTCCGACCAAGCACACGGCCGATCTCAAAGCGGCCGGGCTCACGGTCTTCCATGTCGTCCCCACCTTGAAGGGTGCGTTGAAAGCCGTCGAAGCCGGCGTCGACGGGCTCGTGGTCGAGGGGAGCGAAGGCGGCGGATTCAAGAACCCGCGCGACGTAGCCAGCCTGGTCCTGCTGCCCCTCGTGGCATCGCGCGTCGATGTCCCGATTATCGCCGCCGGCGGCATCCTGTGCGGGCGAACCATGGCTGCAGCGTTCTCGCTCGGCGCAGAAGGCGTCCAGTTGGGAACCCGAATGGTCTCGTCGGCGGAGTCCCCGATCCACCAGAACTGGAAGGACGCGATCGTAAACGCAGAGGAGACCGATACGGTCTTCCTCAACCGCAAGTTTGGCCCGGGCCTGCGCGCGCTCCGCACGGAACATTCCGAAGCGCTCGAGTATGCCGACGAGAACATCATGGGCGAACTCGGCAAGGCGAAGGACCTCTACTTCGGCGGCGACATGAACGCCTCGATCGCATTGACCGGCCAGGTCGCGGGCCGCATCGACTCGGTGCGACCGGTCGCCGATGTGCTGGGCGACATCGTGGCCGAGTTCCACGAGACGATCCAGGAACTCGGGCAGCGCTACGCCGGCTGAGCCGGCGCCAGAACGCATCGGGCCCGCAGTGGATCTCCACTGCGGGCCCGCGATTCCCCGAAAGGAGTCGCGTTATGCGCGGCGGTGCTTCCGGGAAGCCCCGACGAGAAGCGCTCCGATCCCGAAGACGAGTGCTGCGCTCGGTTCCGGAATGGGGCGCGTCTGGAGATCGCGCTTGTCGTACCAACCCTGGGTACGGACATTGAAGCCCGAGATCGTGCCGTCGCCGTTGTAGGCGAGGTTCCCGGTCGACGGGTGGTACCAGTAGCCGAGACCCTTATCGAATGAGATGCCGTCCCAGTCGGGCGTGTTGAAGGCGTTGTTGATTCCGGTCGCATCGAGCGACAGCGAAACCTGCTGGTTGCCGTTGCCGAGCGTACTGACCGTGATCGCATTCGAGAATGTGCCCAGGTAGCCGGCCGCGTCCTGGTAGCTGTTCGCCGAGTTCAGGCCGTTGTACACGTATGCGGTGACATCGCCCGACGCGTGATCGAGGTACATGATCGCGTACTCGTTCACGTGGCTCTTCGGGTTCGGCCCATCGCTCACGACGAGCCAGCCGGCGCTCGGCAGATTTCCGGCGGTCGCTGAGAACTCGGCCGTCCAGCGGAACTGATCGGTCACGGTGTTGAAGGTGGTGTCGAGCGACACCATCTCGCCCGCGGCATGGTTTCCGCTGCAAGGCGAGCAGGTGTACTGGTAGGAAACCGCTTGTGCGGACGTCGCGGCCATCAAGGCGGCGGCGAACACGAAGGCGGGAATCAATCGCTTCATCTCTCGGGGACTCCGGTGGAAAGGTGGAGCCCAGGAACAAAGCATGATGCGTGCCAAGCATCCGCCCGGAACGCGAGCCCAATGGTTTCAGGGCAAAGCGGAGGAAGTTGCCTACGCGTGAAGCCCGCAGCCTATTGCGCACGTGTAACGGCCTTCCACTGTTCGGCAGCCGCCCACCCGAAGGACCCTGCCTGTCAGAACGTGACGACGCTCCGGATCGATTCACCCGCGTGCATCAGATGGAAGGCATCGTTGATCTCGTCGATCGGCATCACATGCGTGATGAGGTCGTCGATGTTGATCTTCCCTTCCATGTACCAGTCGACGATTCGCGGGACCTGGGTCCGGCTCTTCGCACCACCGAACGCGCAGCCCTTCCAGACACGCCCCGTGACCAACTGGAACGGCCGCGTCGCAATCTCCTCGCCGGCCCCGGCGACACCGATGACCACCGAAGTACCCCACCCGCGGTGACAGCACTCCAGCGCATCGCGCATGACGTTGACGTTTCCGATGCACTCGAAGCTGTAGTCCGCGCCGCCCCCCGTCAGGTCGACCAGGTACGGAACGAGATCGTCGACCTCGGCCGGGTTCACGAAGTGGGTCATGCCGAACTTCTCGGCCAGCGGCTTCTTGTCCGCGTTGAGATCGACGCCCACGATCTTGTCGGCGCCGACCATGCGCAGGCCCTGGATCACGTTCAGTCCGATCCCGCCCAGGCCAAAGACGACGCAATTTGCACCGGGCTCGACCTTCGCCGTGTTGACCACCGCGCCGATGCCCGTCGTCACGCCGCAACCGATGTAACAGACCTTCTCGAACGGAGCGTCGGGGCGGATCTTGGCGAGTGCAATTTCCGGGACGACCGTGTGATTCGAGAACGTCGAGGTGCCCATGTAGTGGTGCAGCATTCCGCCGTCGCCGCGAAAACGGCTGGTTCCGTCGGGCATCAGGCCCTTGCCCTGCGTGTCGCGAATCGACGTGCACAAGTTGCTCTTCCCGGAGACGCAGGTCTTGCACTGTCGACACTCCGGAACGTAGAGCGGGATCACGTGATCGCCGGCGGCCACGGACGTGACGCCCGCGCCGACTTCGAGAACCACGCCAGCCCCTTCATGCCCGAGAATGCTGGGAAAGATGCCCTCGGGGTCGCGCCCTGACAGGGTAAACGCGTCGGTGTGGCACACGCCCGAGGCCTTCACCTCGACCAGGACTTCGCCGGCGCGCGGCCCGTCGAGTTCGACATCTTCGATGGTCAAGGCTTCGCCGGCGGCGCGCGCCACGGCAGCACGAGTCTTCATGGGATCCTCCCTCGGTGGAGGCCGAGCATACCCAATCGCACAGTGTGCTAAAGCGCTGCTATGCCGACACGCTTCGATGAACTCCGCGACCTGCTCGACATCGAGGAGATCGATCTCAATATCTTCCGCGGCCAGAACGAACGCGGACAGGTCAACCGCCTGTTCGGAGGCCAGGTCCTCGCGCAGTCACTGATGGCAGCCGGACGGACGGTCGAAGACCTCGTCCCGCATTCTCTCCACGGCTACTTCCTGCGGCCGGGAGACCCGGCGATCCCCGTGCTCTACACCGTCGACCGCATCCGGGATGGCCGTTCCTTCACCACGCGACGCGTGGTCGGCATCCAGCACGGGCGTGCAATCTTCAACATGGCGGCCTCGTTCCACACGCCTGAAGCCGGCTACGACCATCAGGTCGAGATGCCGGCGGCGCCGGACCCCGAGAGCCTCCCGACGTGGATGGAACAGTTGGAGGCCCATCGCGACCGTGTCCCCGACTTCGATTCGCGGACCAAGCGCGGCGCGCCCCCCATCGACTTCCGGTTCGTGAACCTTCCTACCTACCTCGGAGGGGAATCCGGCAGCGATCCGAACCAGATCTGGCTTCGGGCCCAGGGCACGCTCGACCCCGACGATGCCCTGCTTCATCAGTGCTTGCTGACCTATGCGACCGACATGTCCCTGATCGACACCATCGTGCGTCACCATGCGAAGGGCGGACGAGAGGTCACCATCTCGATGGCGGCAAGCCTCGACCACGCTGTCTGGTTCCACCGACCGTTCCGTGCCGACGACTGGATCCTGTACGCCCAGGACAGCCCGTCGGCTTCGGCCGGTCGAGGGTTCGCGCGCGGCGCCCTGTACACCCGAGCTGGCGAGTTGATCGCCTCCGTCGCGCAGGAAGGGCTGATCCGACCGCCGAAATCGGCGCCCGACCTGCCCGACTAGCTCGACTAGCTTTCCGTCGATTCGGAGATATCGACCGGCGCCGTGGCGGCGCCACGGATACGTAGCGCCGCGATCACCCGGGTGGCCTCGCGGACTTCGTCGGCCCCCAGCCCGCGCGCGATTTCGTTGAGCCGCTCGGCTTCCGCGCGGCTCAACGCTTGATAGGCCGCAAGCCCGGCGTCCGTCAGGCGCAGGAGCGGCGCGCGGCGATGGCGCGGATTTTCCTCGGACGTGATCCAGCCCTGGGCCACGAGCGCGGCCACCAGACGTTGCACACCCTGTCGGGTCGTGTTCCGCGACCGGGCGACGTCGCTGATGGTCATCGCGCCCTCGGTCGCCAGCACGCGAAGCACGGCCAATCGGCTGCGAGAGACATCGCCACGGCCCCAGATATCGTCGATGCGATCCAACTCGCGGAGAAGCGCAAAGACCGCCGCCCCGGTCTCGCTGTAGCGGGCCGCCCGCCGACGTTCGCTGGGAGAACCGGACATGGTGTGACAATACCCTGCCCGGCGAGGTCCTCCATTGGACATGGCCTGGGCGGTTGCGCCACTTGGGCGAGGCGCGATGCTTGCGGGCCATGAGGGGGACCCACGGCGCCGCGGCGCGCGAGGAGAATGGCGTGCTGCGCGTGCGCAACAGCCTGACGCTGCTCACGATCCTGGCGTTCGGGCTTGCCATCCGCGTGCTGCTGCCTTGGCCCGCGGTCGTTACCAACGACGGAATCATTCCCCCCGGCGGTGCGGACGAGTTCTACCACCTTCGGCGGATCGAGTTCTCGGTCGAGCAGTTCCCGGCCGTCCTCGAGGACGATCCGTACATCGGGCATCCCGACGTCGGTGAAGTCGTCTGGCCGCCGCTCTGGGACCTGGGCATCGCGGCCGTTGCCCGGCCCTTCGGCGCTGCGGGCGATCGCGGTCGGCTGGAAGCCGTGGTGGCCGCGGTCCCACCCCTGATCGGGATCGCTTCGATCTTCCTGGCGTTTGCCATCGCGCGGCGACACTTCGGGCGACGCGCAGGGTGGACGGCCGCGGCCCTGCTGGCCGTCATGCCGGCCCACTACCTGTCGTCTCGGCTGGCCAAGAGCGACCACCACGTCGGGGCGATGCTGGCCACGACGTGGTTGTTGTCCGCCGGCATGCGCTGGCTATCGGTCACATCCACGCGATCGGCCGTGCTCCCATGGCGCATGGCGATCGAACTCGGACTCGCCCTCGCATGCGTCTTGATGGTCTGGACCGGCGCGCTCCTCCACGTCGGAATCCTGTTGGCCACCAGCGTCGTCGTGCTGTTGGCCGACCGAGACCCGCAGGTCGCCTGTGCGCGCGCATGGTCCCTTGCGATCGCCTGTGCGGTTGCCGCGCTCGCGATCGCTCCCTTCTCTCTCGGTGTCACCTGGCGCGAATACGGCGGATTCTCGCCATTGGTCTTGTCGACCTTCCATCCCGTGTTCTTTGCGAGCGGCGCACTGATACTCGCCGTCTGCGGCAGCGTCTGGGCCCGCTTCGACTGGGGACGCGGGCAGCGCAGCGGTTTCGGCCTGGCCCTCGGTGCGCTTGGCCTCAGCGCGGTTTGGCTCGGGGTCCCCGAACTCGGCAATGCCCTGGCCACGGGTGCCGGTTGGTTCCAGGAAAGCGAGGACTTCCAGGCACAGGTGCTCGAGTTGAAACCGATGTGGACAGCGGCCGGCGTGTTTCGCGTGAGCGTCCCACAGTTGCTCTTCACCCACGTCGTGATGCTGGCGCTTCCGCTCGCCGGGTGGCTGGCGTGGCGCGCCGCGCGCGGCGCCGAAGACAGCGGCGCCTGGCTCCTGGTCGCATGGTCCGTCGCTTTCTTTGCCGCCTCGTCGAGCCAGATCCGCTTCTCGAATGAACTCGCCGTGCCTCTCGCCTTGCTCGCCGGCTTCTGGGTGCAACGAGCACGCTCGTCACAGCGCTTCGCCACGGTCGCGGCACTCTCCTTGTGCGCAGTCATCACGGCATGGACCGTGTACGCCGGACCCGTCAGGGATTGGGTCCGCACCTCCCAGGGCGAACAGCCCCTGCGCCTCGGCAGCGACGAACGCGTGGCAGCACTGATTCCATTTGCGCGCTGGTTGGGCGACCACTCACCGGTGACACCCGGATGGCTCGACCCGGAAGCGACGCCTGGTTATGCGGTACTGACGCCGTGGGGCCAAGGCCATCTGGTTCGCTACTACGCGCGCCGACCCATGGTCCAGGACAACTTCGGCGTCTACGGGGGCCGCGAGAGCTACGAAGCCGCGGAGCGCTACTACGGGGCCGAACGGGAAGCCATTGCGCTGAACGCCGCGCGGGAGCGCGGCGTTCGCTATGTGCTCGCATCCCCCGAAGGCTCCGGCCACGGCACCCGCTACAGCCGCCGATCCATGACGAGTCGACTCGCCCGCGACCGTGGCGGCGTCGGGCGAGGGGAAGCCGGCGAGCGACTCGAAGCGCTCCGGCACCATCGCCTACTGCACGAAGTCGCCTGGCGTCCCGGAATCGACGAGCAGTATCCGGGAGCGCTCGACCCCGGCGTCGCGGCCTATCGTTGGTTCGAGATCGTGGAAGGCGCCCGCGTCGTGGGCCGCGCAGCGCCTGGGAGTTCCGTCCAGGCCCGGCTCGTGTTGACCAACGAAACCGGTCAGACGCTGCGGTACGAGAGCGCTGCGCGCGCCAGCGCCGATGGGCGCTACGAGCTCACGCTCCCCTACCCGACCGACGAGCCGTCTGGCACATGGCGGACCAACGGGCCGTACACGGTGCGAACGGCTCGCGCCCGGGCGAGCGTCGAGGTCGCCGAGTCTGCGGTCATGCACGGCGACACGGTCCCGGGGCCGGACCTCGCGGACTCCCCGGCCGGGAACACTACGCCCGATGTCAGCCCTTCTCGAAAACGAACAGACCGTTGAGGCCCAGCTGGAAACGTGAATGGTGTCGGAGCACGAATCCGGCCGCTTCGAACACCGGGATCGTCTGAGCCACGTCGAAGCCGTGGTGTTCCTCCTCGGACATCCCGTCCGCCAGGCCGAGGCGGATCAGGGCATCCAGGATCCCGTCGACCCTCGGGTCGGGAACGGTCAGGATGGCCCGTCCACCCGGCACCAGCACGTCGGCGCAGCCCGCCGCAAACGCTGACGGCGCCGCGACATGCTCCAAGACGGCCAACGCGGTCACGCAGTCGAACGACGCCTCCGGAAAAGTCACATCCCCAGGAAACTGGCCGGCGACCCAGCGCAAGCGGCCATCGGCCCCCGGCGTAATGAGCGGGTCGACTCCCACGCCCACAGAGAGGCGCGGCTCGGCGCGCTCGAGCAAGACGCGGTCATAGCACCCGATATCGAGCAGCCGATCGCGTTCGCGTATCCACGGCAGGACCTTGGCCGCGCGCCAGTTCTGGAGCCATCGGTCGAGCGTTCGCATGGCCTAACGCTTCCGACGGATTCCGAGCATGCTGTAGACGAACGACAACGCGAGCGTCTGCATGCCGACCGCGGCGAGGGTCGCGCCCAGGATCACGGGCCGGAGCGTGATGCGCGGATCGAGCTCGCCAAAGCCGGTCTCTGCCCAGCCGAAGGCCGCTGTCCCGATCAGCCCCCCACCCAGCAACGTCAGGATCACGCCGCCAAGAATCCCACGCTCGAGGCTGAAGTGGTTGTAGGCGCGCTGCATCCACGGCGCGGCAGGACCGATCTCCTCTTCGACGGCGAAGATGCGGGCGGCCACCGCTGCGCCGACGGCCTGGTATCCGACCACGACGAGCAGACTCGCGACGACCATGGTGTGGATGTCGAAGACCACGTCCCCGACGGCCACCGGTCCCAGCGAGAGTGCCGCAACACCCAGGACACCGACCAGCGTCAGCAGCAGACCGGGGACGAATAGCGTCCAACGCGGCGAAAGGACCATCATGAAGCGGAGGTGTCGCCAGCCGTCCCGCCATGTCCGCAGGTGCGGCGGACGCGAGCGGCCATCGGGATGCAACGTGATCGGCACTTCAGCAATCTGCAAACCGCGCGCCGCCGCCTTCACCACCATCTCGCTCGCAAACTCCATCCCCGCAGTTCGGAGACCGAGGTCGTGCAACGCAGCGCGCGTGATCGCGCGCATCCCGCAGTGGAAGTCGGACACCGGCGTTCGAAATAGCAATCGGCCCACGAACGAAAGAACGGGATTCCCCAGCCAGCGATGAAGCCACGGCATGGCCCCGGGCTCGATTCGCCCGCGCAAACGGGAACCCATCACCATGTCGGCGCCATCCCGCAGCGCCTCGACCATCGGGAGCGACTCGCGGAAGTCGTACGACTCGTCCGCATCCCCCATGATCAGGAAGCGGCCGCGGGCCGCCTCGAAGCCTCCCATCAGGGCGTTGCCGTAGCCTCGCTCCGCAACGTCCACAACGCGCGCACCGTGTTGTTCCGCAATCGCCTGCGAGCCGTCGGTGCTGCCGTTGTCGGCCACGATGATCTCCGCATCGAGGCCGCCGGTTTCGATGGCCTCCCGGATCGCGCGCAGGCAAGCCGGAAGCGTCTCTGCCTCGTCGAGGCAGGGAAGGACGAACGAAACTTCGGGCATGTGCGTGGTCAAGGAGGCACCTCGGCTGTTGGAGTGTGCCAGATCGACCCGGGAAGGAGACGGGGCTCGCCGGGATTCCTGCCTGGATGCTGTCAGGCTGCCACCTCCCTGCGTGTCGCGCATTCATCCCGACTGTGGCGGCAAGCCCGCGACCGAGCGTCTACGCTCCCGGCCAGAAGGAGGACGC
This sequence comes from Deltaproteobacteria bacterium, assembly GCA_029261815.1. Lineage (GTDB taxonomy): Bacteria > Myxococcota_A > UBA9160 > UBA9160 > UBA6930 > JAJDAP01. The sequence goes on along the minus strand of JAJDAQ010000068.1, from coordinate 20,623 downwards.
CATGGCCCGCCAGCTCGTCTACACCGAAGCCGAACTGCTTCGTTCCCACGACTATGCGCAACCGCAGCAGGAAGCTGGCCATCGGCTTCACGGCGGCTTCGTCGATGGTGGTCGCTACGTGCCGCCCCGTTGTCTGGTGCGAGAACCCGCGCTCGATGCCTGGACCGCCGCACTGCGCGAGCGCGGCGGCGAATGGTTGGCCGCCGATGCCTCGCTGCTCGACGGGCTCCGCTACCCGAACGCGGCACAGATGAAGCTGTTGCTCCAAGAGGGCCTCGGGCAGAGCTTCTGGAACACGCTGACGATTACGGGAAAGATCGAAGCCCGCGGACGCGTACTCGCAGAGATGACGTTCCCGGAATTCGGCGAAAGCGTCGAGGAAGACGTTTCCGAGATGGCCGTCGGGCACCTCAATCGAGGTCTGCTGAAGGCGCACGGCATCGACGAAGGCGGCGAGCCGGAGCGCGGCATCGGCGGCCACGACACCATGTGGTTCGCTCTTCGCGACCTGGCATTCGGCGCCGGTGCCTACCCGGAGCCGGAAGTGCCCGAGAGCATCGGGCGTGGCGAAGAAGAGATCGTCTTCCATCCCGGCGTGTCGGAAGCCGTTCAGCGCACGATCTACTTCCTGCTCAACCTGCTCCTGATCGAGTTCCGGGCGGAGCGCGGGTTTCAGCTCAGCGAAGCCCTGCTCCGAGACCCCGAACTCTTCTGCGACCGCCGGGCGGAGGCAGAGAAGGCGGCCGAAATCGTCGGACGGATTCGGACGGACGAAGAAGTCCACGTCGCCTCGCTACGGCTCTACCTCGGCGAGATCCGTGATCTGCACTTCAAGAGCACGGAAGGCGCGGCCGTCCCGGGGCACGAGATCGTGGACCCGTTCTGGGCCGCCATCGTCAAATGGGCGACCGTGGAGCAGCCGCGGCTCGCGGCCGAACAGCAGCGCGCGCTCATCACCGAGCGGATCCTGGCCGCCGAAGAGGGGCCGCGAATCCTCTCCGCCTTCGAGACACTGGCCGATCGCGACGAGGAAGCCGCCTAGATCAGTCATTGTCAATGCATTGTCATCAGGCTTTTCCCGCGTTGAGCGTCTTGCCAGCGCAACGATGAGTGCTTTCCAACACGGCGCCGACAACGCCTTCTAAAGCCATCGCACCACCGCAACCGATTGACTACCCATGGCATCCAAGTCCGCGGAGGTGCGTTGATGGTCGATCGACACGGCGACGAGGATCCGGATGAGACCGGCGAATGGCTCGACGCCTTGGAGTCCGTGTTTCGTACGGATGGGCCGGAGCGCGGCCACTACCTGATCGAGCGACTGATCGATCAGGCCCGGCGATCCGGCGCCCACCTCCCCTACTCCGCGACGACGGCCTACCTCAACACGATCCACGTGTCCGAGGAGCCGTCGATGCCGGGCGAACCCGGCCTCGAGCACCGGATCCGTTCGATCATCCGCTGGAACGCGCTGGCGATGGTGGTGCAGGCCAACCGCCAGTCATCCGAACTCGGCGGCCACATCGCGAGCTTTGCGAGCGCGGCGACGCTGTACGACGTCGGCTTCAACCACTTCTTCAAGGGCAAGGACCACGAAGACGGTCCCGACCTGCTCTACATCCAGGGCCACATCTCTCCCGGGATCTACTCCCGCGCCTATCTCGAGGGACGGGTCACGGAAGAGCAGTTGAACCGGTTCCGTCAGGAGATCGATGGCGGCGGCCTCAGCAGCTACCCGCATCCGTGGCTGATGCCGTCGTTCTGGCAATTCCCGACCGTGTCGATGGGCCTCGGACCGATCCAGGCGATCTACCAGGCTCGCTTCATGAAGTATCTCGAGCACCGTGGCCTGAAGGAGATGAAGGGCCGCAAGGTCTGGGCCTTCATGGGCGACGGCGAGATGGACGAACCCGAGTCCCTCGGCGCCATCGGGCTCGCGGCCCGAGAAGGCCTCGACAACCTGGTCTTCGTCGTGAACTGCAATCTGCAACGCCTCGACGGGCCCGTGCGCGGGAACGGCAAGATCATCCAGGAGTTGGAGGGCACCTTCCGCGGCGCAGGCTGGAACGTGCTGAAGGTGATCTGGGGAGACCGTTGGGACCCGCTGCTCGCCGCCGACAAGAGCGGACGCCTACTCGAACGCATGGAACGCGCGGTCGACGGCGACTATCAAGCGTATGCGGCCAAGGGTGGCGACTACGTGCGCGAGCACTTCTTCGGCGAACACCCCGAGTTGCAGGCCCTCGTCGCCAACATGACCGACGACGACATCTGGCAACTCAACCGCGGCGGTCACGACCCGTCCAAGATCCACGCCGCCTATCAAGCCGCCGTCACCCACACGGGCCAACCCACCGTCATCCTGGCGAAGACCGTGAAGGGATACGGGATGGGCGAGGCCGGCGAGGGGCAGAACTTCACGCATCAGCAGAAGAAGCTGGGCGAGGAAGCCCTCCGACGGTTCCGCGACCGCTATCGCATCCCGATCCCGGACGAGCAGATCCAGGAGGCGCCGTTCTACAAGCCCGAAGAGGACAGCCCCGAGATTCGATACCTGCACGAGCGGCGAGCTGCACTGGGCGGCTATTTGCCCGAACGGAGCCGCGGGGCTTCCCGCCTGCCGGTTCCGGAACTCGCGATCTTCGACAGCCTCCTCAAGGGGTCCGGCGACCGCGAGATCTCGACGACGATGGCGTTCGTCCGGATGCTCTCGGCGCTGACGCGCGACAAGGCGCTCGGCCCTCACGTGGTCCCGATCGTGCCGGACGAATCGCGCACATTCGGCATGGAGGGGCTCTTCCGGCAGCTCGGCATCTACGCATCGTCAGGCCAGCTCTACGAACCCGTCGACTCCGATACGATTGCCTACTACCGAGAGGACCAGGACGGCCAGATCCTCCAGGAGGGCATCAACGAAGCGGGCGCCCTTTGTTCATTCATCGCCGCGGGAACGTCGTACGCCAGCCACGACCTGCCGATGATCCCGTTCTACATCTTCTATTCGATGTTCGGCATCCAGCGCGTTGGCGACCTCATCTGGGCTGCGGCCGACTCACGCACGCGCGGCTTCCTGCTCGGCGGCACCAGCGGTCGCACGACCCTGGCCGGCGAAGGCCTCCAGCATCAGGACGGACACAGTCACCTCTGGTTCTCTTCCGTCCCGAACTGCGTCGCCTACGACCCCACGTACGCCTACGAACTCGCCGTGATTCTTCACGACGGGATGCGCCGCATGTACCAGGAAGACGAAGCCGTCTTCTACTACGTCACGGTGATGAACGAAAACTATGTGCATCCGCCGAGTCCCGATGGCGTGCACGAGGGAATCGTTCGCGGCATGTACCTCCTCGAAAGCGGCGACGGGGACGGCGAGCGCGTTCAATTGCTAGGCAGCGGGTCCATTCTTCGTGAAGTGCGAGAAGCCGCGAACCTGCTTCGCGATGACTTCCAGGTCGCGGCCGACGTTTGGAGCGTGACCTCGTTCAGCGAACTGCAGCGCGATGGTGCAACCGCGGAACGCTGGAACGGTCTGCACCCGGCGGAGCCGCAGCGGCAGAGCTATGTCGAAGAACGCCTCGCCGGGCGTGGCGGCCCCGTGATCGCGGCGACTGACTATGTGCGTGGCGTTCCCGAGCAGATTCGGGCCTACGTCCCCGCGCGGTATCGCACGCTGGGTACCGATGGCTTCGGACGCTCCGATGTGCGCGAGCGACTCCGTCACCATTTCGAGGTAAATCGCTACTTCGTCGCGATCGCGGCGCTGAAGGCGCTCTCCGATGACGGGCGCATCGCTCCGGCGGTGGTTCGCCAGGCGATCGAGAAGTACGGCGTGGACCCCGACAAGTCCGACCCGGTGCGGGCCTAGGAGACCACGGGTGAGTGAACTCGAAGAAGTCTTCCTGCCCGACATCGGCGACTTCGACACCGTCGACGTCGTCGAGATCCTGGTTGCCGCCGGCGACAGCATCGCGCGTGAAGGTTCGCTGATCGTCCTCGAGAGCGACAAGGCCACGATGGAGGTCCCGTCGCCGGTCGAGGGCACCGTCGAAGAGATTCGCGTGAACGTGGGCGATGCCATTGGCGAAGGAGCCTGCATCGCCGTCATCCGGAAGACTGGCGCCGCTTCCCCGGACGCTCCGCCGCCGGAGGAATCGCGGCAGACCGCGAAGCCGGCGCCACCGCAGGAGCCGGTCGCCGACGACGTGCCCGTGATCGGAACGCCGAACGCACTCGCCGCGGCAACCGAGACCGAGGACGCTGACACGCCCGTACGTGTCGCGCCCCGGCAGGCACATGCCAGCCCGTCGGTCCGGCAGCTCGCACGCGAACTCGGCGTCGATCTGACGCTGGTTCCCGGAACCGGACGAAAGGCGCGGGTCACGCGCGACGACGTCCAGCGCTTCGTGAAAGCTTCTCTCGGTGCCGGAACGGGCGGCGGCGTGCCGATTGCCGGCGTCGCCGTTGCGGCCCCACTCGAGATCGACTTCACCAAGTTCGGTGAGATCGAACGCGAACCGCTCAATCGCATTCGTCGGCTCTCAGCCGCCAACCTGCATCGCAGTTGGGTCACGGTTCCGCACGTCACCCAGTTCGACGAAGCGGACATTACGGAACTCGATCGCTTTCGTAAGGCGCAGAAGCCGGCGGCGACCGAGCGCGGAGTCAAGCTCACGTTCCTCCCCTTCGTCGTGAAAGCGGTCACGACGGCGCTCCGCGAATTCCCACACTTCAACGCGTCCTTGGACCCCACGGGCGAAGCCCTCATCCTGAAACGCTACTTGCATATCGGCGTCGCCGTAGAGACCGAGAACGGCCTGGTCGTCCCCGTGCTCCGAGACGCCGACCAGATGGGTTTGTTTGACCTCGCGGCCCGGCTCGAAGACGTCTCGACGCGCGCACGCGAGCGCAAACTGCGCCCGCAAGACCTGCAGGGCGGAAGCTTCAGCATCTCCAGCCTCGGAGGAATCGGCGGTACGTTCTTCACTCCGATCGTGAACCATCCCGAAGTGGCCATCCTGGGTGTCTCGCGCATGGAATGGAAGCCGGTCTGGCGGGACGGCGAGTTCGAGCCGCGTCTCATCCTGCCGCTCTCGCTCTCCTACGATCATCGTGTGATCGACGGCGCTGATGCGGTTCGTTTCACGCGTCGCCTGGCCGACCTCCTCTCTGACCTTCGCCGGGTCCTGCTCTAGCGATGCCCGAGCTGCGGTCCGTTTCCGTCCCCGACATCGGCGAGTTTGACGCCGTGGATGTGGTCGAGGTGCTCGTCGCCGTCGGCGACACGGTCGAGGTCGATCAATCGCTCGTAGTGCTCGAAAGTGACAAGGCGAGCATGGAGGTTCCGTCGCCGGTCGCCGGAGTGGTCGATGCCCTCTCGGTCACGGTGGGCGACCAGGTCGGAGAAAGCAGCGAGCTGTGCACGATCCGGGTCGAAACGAGCGACACCGCGAAGCCCTCGCCGCCAGCCTCGCCCTCTGCGTCGGCCCCGACGTCGTCTGACGCCAGCGCATCCACCCCTCTGGTCATCCTCGGCGCCGGGCCGGGTGGCTATACGGCGGCGTTCCGAGCGGCCGACCTGGGTCTGTCCGTCACGTTGGTCGAGCGAGACGATACGCTCGGCGGCGTCTGCCTGAATGTCGGCTGTATCCCGTCCAAGGCACTCCTGCACATGGCCGGCGTCCTCGAAGAGGCACGCGCGCTCGGCGCTCACGGCATCACGTTCGGCGAACCGGCCTTCGACTGGGCCGCCATTCGCGCGCGCAAGGACGATGTCGTCCACACATTGACGCGGGGCCTCGACGGCCTCGCGAAGGCCCGCGGCGTCAACGTCATCACGGGTACCGGCCGCTTCACCGCAAGCCATCAGCTCGAAGTGTCGACGGCGGATGGCAAGACCGCACTCACGTTCGAGCACGCGATCGTGGCCACCGGCTCCCGGCCCGTCGTCCTTCCGGGCCTCCCGGAAGATCCGCGCATCATGGATTCCACGGATGCGCTCGAAATCGACGGGCCGCCTGGACGCCTCCTTGTGGTCGGCGGCGGAATCATCGGACTCGAGATGGCCACCGTCTATCTCGCATTCGGTTGGCAGGTCTCGGTCGTCGAGATGATGGATCGCCTGATGGTGGGCGTTGACCGCGACCTGGTCCGACCGCTCGCACGAGATCTCGGCAAACGCTGCGAGGCCATTCACCTATCAACGGGCCTGGGTGGCATCGAGGCCGACGAAGACGGCCTCCACGTGACCTACACCGGCGACGCTGCGCTGCCCAACGCCACGTTCGATCGTGTGCTCATCGCCGTCGGCCGCAGGCCAAACCACGAGGACATCGGCCTCGATGCATTGGGCGTCACGCCGGACGCGCGCGGCCACGTTGCGGTGGATGTCCAGCAGCGCACCTCGGCGTCCCACGTGTTCGCGATTGGCGACCTGACCGGCGCACCGCAACTGGCGCATCGCGCGACGCACCAGGGCAAGGTCGCGGCCGAAGTCATCGCCGGCCGGAAGAGCGCGTTCGACGCGCGAACGATCCCGGCGGTCGCCTACACCGACCCCGAAGTGGCCTGGGCCGGCTTGACGGAAGAAGACGCCGAACGCGACGGCGTGGCCATTACCAAGGGCATCTTCCCCTGGGCCGCGAGCGGGCGGGCCATTGGCATGGGCCGGACCGAAGGACTGACCAAACTGCTGTTCTCGGCCGATGACGGCCGCCTGCTCGGCGCCGGCATCGTGGGACCCCACGCGGGCGAGCTGATCGCCGAGCCGACGCTGGGGATCGAGATGGGCGCCGATGCTGCGGATCTGGGCCTGACCATCCATGCCCACCCGACCTTGTCCGAGACCGTGGGATTCGCGGCCGAAGTCGCCGAAGGCACCGCCACCGACCTCCCGCCCGCGCGCAAGCGCCGCTAGCGACCTGGACAGGCAGCGGGCCCTCCTCACGTCACGCCTGCGCCGCCGCGGGTTTCAGGTTCGGCTCAGACCGGGAGCCGAGCGAAGCCTGGGGGTCACTGAACAGCCAGCACTTCCGCAACCAAAGGACTTCCCATGCTGCGTTCCGTGATTCTGGTTCTCGCCCTGCTCGCTCCGAGCGCGACGCTGGCGGTCCCCGTCCAGCTGGATGTCCTCGGTGGCTCCGCGGGCGGCCTCGGCTTCAGCACCCTCCATGCCGCCACCGGCTGCGAGTTGGGCGGCTTCTGGCGCTGCGGCGCAAGGACACCGATCGAAACCTCGGCCGCTTCCGGGCTTTCGCTCACGGCCAACTTCGACGGCACGAACCGCTTCGACAGCATCGCCGGCAACCTGATGGTGGGCGGCGTGTCGCGCGTCGTGAGCGGCGCGCTGGACTTCGGCGTCGCAGCGGGGCAGACCATCGGCCAGATCCAGATCTCGGGCTTCGGCACGTTCTCCTTCGTGAATGACCGGCACGGAACGCAGGTCGCCAACACGTGGAATCCGGGCGCGACCGGCAGCGGCATCGCTTACCTCTGGGGTCAGACCTTCGCGCCCACCGGGCCAGGCATGAAGCCGCCTGCAGGTTGGGGCGTCGACTTCGGCCTCTCCGCACGACCGATTCCCGAGCCGAGCGCCGCCGTCGCCTTCGGCATCGGTGCCCTGCTGGTGGCCGCGGCTCGCGGACGCCGACAGCCGTAGTCCGCTACGCGAGGATCCTCACGGCCCCGGATGCGCCATGAGCGTTCGGGGCCGATCCCGTTGCCGCGCGGACCACGTGTGTGAACCGGCGTTTCCCTCGCCGCGATGATGCCGGGCGCCGCAATCGCTAGACTGCTGGGGTCCATGGCCCCCCAGGTCGAAGACCCCGCCCACGGTCAACCTCCGAGGACAGCATGCTTACCCTCCGAGGCGGTCGCGCTCATTCCGATGCCCGACAAGCCCGACTCCTGGCGCAGTTGCGAAGCCGCGGAGCGTCGCTCGACGCCCTGACGGCCACGTTTACCTACTGGGTCGCCACCGACGGGCCGCTGGACGAGGCGGAGCGATCTGCACTCGACAGCCTGCTCAGTGTCGACGACTCCACGGGCGGCGGAGAACCGACATTCTGGGTGGTGCCGCGGCTCGGGACCATCTCACCGTGGTCGTCGAAGGCCAGCGACATCGCAAAGACGTGCGGGCTCACCCCGGTGCGTCGCATCGAGCGCGGCGTCGCCTACCGGTTCGAGGGACCGGACGCGGCGCGCGCCGTCGAACACGCGGACATCTTGCGAGACCGGATGACCGAGAGCGTTCTCATCCGTGCGGAGCAGGCGGACGCCCTGTTCGACCGGGCCGAACCCGCAGCGGCCACGATGATCGACGTCCTCGGTGGGGGTCGCGAAGCCTTGCTGCAGGCAGACCGCGCACTCGGCCTGGCCTTGGCGACGGACGAGATCGACTACCTCGTGCAGAGCTTCCAGGACCTCGCCCGAAACCCGACCGACGTCGAGCTGATGATGTTCGCGCAGGCCAACTCGGAGCACTGTCGGCACAAGATCTTCAACGCCGAATGGTTCATCGACGGCGAGCGACAGGAACCCTCCCTCTTCGGGATGATCCGGAACACCACAAAGCAATCGCCCGACGGCGTGCTCTCGGCCTATCACGACAACGCGGCCGTCATGGCCGGGAACACCGCCGGTCGTTTCTTCCCCGATCCGCACTCGGGCGTCTATGGCGCGCATCGCGAACCGACCCACATCCTGATGAAGGTCGAGACGCACAACCACCCGACGGCCATCTCACCATTTCCGGGTGCAGCCACCGGTTCCGGGGGTGAAATCCGCGACGAGGGCGCCACTGGACGGGGGTCGAAGCCGAAGGCTGGCTTGACCGGCTTCTCGGTCTCCAACCTGCGGATCCCGGGTGCCGAACTGCCCTGGGAGAAGGACTTCGGTCGACCCGCGCGCATTGCCTCGGCGCTCGAGATCATGACGGCCGGGCCACTCGGCGGCGCCGCATTCAACAACGAATTCGGTCGCCCGAACCTGGCCGGTTACTTCCGCACGTTCGAGGAACGCGTCGCCGGCCCGGATGGCGACGAAGTGCGCGGCTACCACAAGCCAATCATGATCGCGGGCGGCTTCGGGAGCGTTCGAGACGAGCACGTCAACAAGGACGAAATCCCGCCCGGCGCCCCGATCATCGTATTGGGCGGTCCGGCAATGTTGATCGGGCTCGGCGGTGGAGCGGCGTCGTCGATGGATTCGGGCACCAGCCACGAGGACCTGGACTTCGCATCGGTCCAACGCGGCAATCCGGAGATGGAACGACGCTGCCAGGAAGTCATCGACGGCTGCTGGGCCCAGGGCACGGACAACCCCATCGTGGCCATCCACGATGTCGGCGCCGGCGGACTCTCGAACGCGCTTCCGGAGCTCGTGAACGACTCCGGTCGCGGCGCGCACTTTTCCCTCCGCAAGATTCCGAACGACGAGCCCGGCATGAGTCCACTCGAAGTCTGGTGCAACGAATCCCAGGAACGTTATGTCATGGCGGTTTCGCCCGAGCGCCTGGCGGATTTCGAAGCGCTCTGCGCGCGCGAGCGGTGTCCCTACGCCGTGCTCGGTCACGCGACCGACGACGCGCATCTGCGGGTCAGCGACGACCACTTCGGAGATGCGCCGATCGATGTTCCGTTGGCCCTCATCCTGGGAAAGGCCCCGCGCATGGTGCGGGACGTCAAACGGCGCGCGGTTGCGCCGCCGGCCTTGGACTTGTCCGGCGTCACGCTGGCAGACGCCGTCGACCGCGTGCTCCGCCTTCCAACGGTGGGCGACAAGACCTTCCTGATCACGATCGGCGACCGAACCGTCACCGGTCTGGTCGCGCGCGACCAGATGGTCGGCCCGTGGCAGGTCCCGGTGGCCGATGCTGCCGTCACCTGCGCCGGCTTTGACACCCTCGCGGGCGAGGCCATGGCCATGGGCGAGCGCACACCGCTGGCCCTGGTCGACGCCGCCGCTGCCGCCCGCATGACGGTTGGGGAAGCCCTCACGAACCTGCTCTCTGCCGACGTCCTCGGGCTCGGCCAGGTCAAGCTCTCGGCCAATTGGATGGCCGCCGCGGGGCATCCGGGCGAAGACGCGGCGCTCTTCGACGCGGTGGAAACCGTGGGACACGAACTCTGTCCGGCACTCGGCATCGCGATCCCTGTAGGCAAGGATTCGCTGTCGATGCGGACCGTCTGGGAGGAAGATGGCGTCGAGTGCAGCGTGACGTCGCCGCTCTCGCTCATCATCACGGCCTTCGCGCCGGTCCGGAACACGGCGCACTGCTGGACGCCGGAACTGCGCACCGACGCCGGCGAGACGCGCCTCCTGCGGGTCGACCTCGGCCGCGGGCAGAACCGACTCGGCGGCTCGGCGCTCGCCCAGGTCTACGAGCAGGTCGGCCACGCCGCACCCGACGTCGACGATGCCGCGTTGCTGACGGGGCTGGCCGAAGCGCTGCGCGAACTTCGCGACGCCGGACACGTGCTGGCCTATCACGACCGATCCGATGGCGGTCTGTTCGTCAGCCTCGTCGAGATGGCTTTCGCGGGCGGAACCGGCCTCGCGATCGACCTCCCGGAGCCGACGGCGGACCTCCTACCCGCGCTATTCGCCGAGGAACTCGGGGCCGTCCTGCAGGTTCGCGCCGGAGACGTCGACGCGGTGAGCGAGACCTTCTCGCGGCACGGCCTTGGCGACACGATCCAGGAGATCGGCACGCTCGCCGACGACGATGTCATCCGAATCTTCGCAAATGGGGTCGAAGCGTTCGCGACGGCGCGCACTGTTCTCCGCGACGCCTGGTCGGTCACCACCCACCAGATGCAGCGACTTCGGGACGACCCGAGCTGCGCTGATGAAGAGCATGCGGCGCGCATCGATCCCGAGGCGCCCGGGCTCTCGGTGCACGTCCCCTTCCCGGTCGTTGCTCCGAAACGCAGGTCCGGCGCGGCCCGACCCCGCATGGCGATCCTGCGCGAGCAGGGCGTCAACGGTCAGGTCGAAATGGCCGCCGCATTCGATCGCGCCGGATTCGAATGCGTCGATGTCCACATGAGTGACATCCTCGACCGCGGTGTCCGCCTCGACGACTTTCGCGGACTCGTCGCCTGCGGGGGGTTCTCGTACGGCGACGTCCTGGGTGCCGGAGAAGGCTGGGCAAAGTCGATCCTGCTACAGCCCCGCGCGAGAGACGTCTTCAGCGCGTTCTTCGAACGAAGCGACACGTTCGCGCTCGGCGTCTGCAACGGCTGCCAGGCCCTGTCTGCTCTTGGCGAGATCATCCCGGGTGCCGAAGATTGGCCCCGGTTCGTGCGCAACCGCTCGGACCAGTTCGAGGCGCGGCTCGCGATGGTCGAAGTCGCTCCGAGTCCGTCCATCCTGCTTGACGGGATGGTCGGCGCCCGGCTCCCGATTGCGGTCGCGCACGGCGAAGGCCGCGTCGAAGGCGGCGGAAGCGCAATGGTCACGACGCTCCGCTATGTCTCGGGCGATGGCAGCGTGGCGAAGTTATACCCGGCCAACCCGAACGGCTCGCCCGATGGCGCCACCGGCGTCACCACGCCGGACGGACGCTTCACCATCATGATGCCCCACCCGGAGCGTGTCTTCCGCGTCGCCCAACACTCATGGCACCCGCCCGAGTGGAACGGCGGCACGGACGACGCGCCCTGGATGCAGCTCTTCTACAACGCGCGGCGCTGGGTCGACTGACCCGAGGAACCCCAAGATGACACCCTTCGACGCACTCACGGCGGTATCGCCTCTCGACGGACGCTATGCGGCCAAGACCGAGCGGCTGCGCGCCTTCACGAGTGAAAGCGGGCTGATTCGGTACCGCGTGCTGGTGGAAGTCGCGTGGGTCCGGCGGCTCGCAGACCATCCGCAGATCCGCGAGCTGCCGCCGTTGAGCGAGGCCTCCGCGAGCTTCCTCGACGCTCTTGTTTCCGACTTCGGCGCCGCCGACGCGGCACGCGTGAAAGCGATCGAGGCCACCACCAACCACGACGTCAAGGCGGTTGAGTATTACCTGAAGGAGCGCTTCGCCGAAGACCCGGCACTCGCCCAGGCGGCCGAGTTCGTTCACTTCGCCTGCACGTCCGAGGACATCAACAACCTCGCGTATGCCCTGATGCTGCGCGACGTCCGCGACGGAGTCCTGTTGCCCGATCTCGACACCGTGATCGAACGCCTCGCGGCCCTGGCCGAGGCCACGGCCGAGCTGCCACTCCTTTCGAAGACCCACGGACAACCGGCCTCGCCGACGACGCTGGGCAAGGAGGTGGCCAACGTGGTCGCCCGATTGCGACGTCAGCGCGCGCAGATCGCGGCCACGCCGATGCTGGGAAAGATGAACGGGGCGGTCGGCAACTACAACGCACACCTCGTCGCCTACCCCGAAATCGACTGGGAAGACATCGCACACACCTTCGTCGCGACGCTCGGGTTGGAATGGAATCCTTTCACGACCCAGATCGAGCCCCACGACTACGTCGCAGAGCTGTTCGATGCCATCGCACGGGCCAACACGATCCTGATCGACTACTGCCGGGACACCTGGGCCTACATCTCAAACGGAACCTTCAAGCAACGCACGGTCGAGGGCGAGGTGGGTTCATCGACCATGCCGCACAAGGTCAACCCCATCGACTTCGAGAATGCAGAGGGGAACCTGGGTGTCGCCAACGCGTTGCTCCGCCATCTCGCCGAAAAGCTCCCGATCTCGCGCTGGCAGCGAGACCTGACTGACTCGACAGTGCTACGCAACATCGGTTCGACCGCGGGCTACTGCACGGTCGCATATCAATCGCTGCTGCGCGGCCTCGACAAGATCGAACCGGATGCGAAACGGATGGAAGCCGAGCTCGATGCCACGTGGGAAGTGCTCGCCGAGGCCGTCCAGACCGTGATGCGGCGCCATGGCGTCCCCGAGCCTTACGAGAAGCTGAAGGCGCTGACGCGCGGCAAGGGAATCGATGCCGCCACGCTTGCGGCCTTCGTCGAGGGGCTCGAGATCCCCGAGGCCGAGAAGGCGCGACTTCGCGCACTGACACCGGCCGGCTACATCGGAAACGCTCCACAGCAGGCGCGCAAGGTTGGACAGGAATGACCCAGCCCGGCGAGACCGGCGCCTCTGCGACAAGCGATGAGGTCGACCTCGAGCTTCGCGTGCAGACGATCTCCCAGGTGGTCCTCGCCTCGATCGCGTTCGCGGCCGCACTGTATTGGCTCGCCCCGGTCCTGATCCCCTTCGTACTCGCGCTGTTCATCTCGATGGGACTCGCGATGGTGGTGCGATGGCTGGTGCAGCGCGCCAAGTTTCCGAGACACCTCGCCCTGCCCCTGACCCTCGTCCTGGGCGTGGGCGCGCTGACCGGTCTGGGCGCGGTGATCTCAGGCTCTGTCGCACAGCTCGCGGCCAACGGTCCCGAGTATGCAGCGCAGCTGAGCCAGCTGATCGACCGGGTCCTTGCATTCGTCCCCGCCGAATGGAGCACGCTTGGCGGCGATAGCGCCAGCGTCCTTCGCGAGATCCCGGTTTCCGCTGTCGGCGACCTGCTGGCACGCACCACGAACGCGGTACTGAACCTGCTCTCCCAATCGCTGCTGGTCCTGATCTTCGTGATCTTCCTGCTCGTCGGCTCCAGCAGTGACGCACCGCCCGAAGGCACCTTCGGCGAGATCCGTCGGAGCGTCGAGAGCTACCTGTTCTCGAAGATCGTCATTTCAGCATTCACCGGATTGCTCGTGGGCATGACCCTCGGGTTGCTCGGCGTTCCGCTGGCCATGGCCTTCGGGGTCCTCGCATTCTTGCTGAACTTCATCCCGAACGTGGGTTCGTTGATTGCGACGCTGCTGCCGCTGCCCGTCGTCATGGTCAGCCCGGAGATTTCCGCCGGCGCCGCCATCGCTGCGATCGCAGTCCCGGCCGCCATCCAAGGGCTGATGGGCAACGTCATCGAACCCAAATGGATGGGCGATTCGCTCGATCTCCATCCAATCGCCATCCTCATCTCCCTGATCTTCTGGGGCATGCTCTGGGGGATCGTTGGGATGTTGCTGGCCACACCGATCACGGCGGTCGTGAAGATCTTCCTCCAGAAATTCGAAGGTAGTCGCCCCGTCGCCGAGTTGATGGCGGGGCGAATGCCGCAAACCATCCATCGGGAGAGCGCATGAAGCCTTTCATCACGATCTCTTTGCTGCTCACACTGGCGGGCGCGCCGGTCCATGCCGCTGTCATTCACGGCGAGTCCTTCGCCGAACAGATCGAGAGCGGCGACAACACGCTTCAACTCCACCGCGCCGCGTTGATGCGATACCTCTTCTTCGACGTGTATGTCGCCGGCCTCTACCTCCCCCCGGGAGAAGCGCCGGAAGCCCTGTTCACGAGTGAAGGCGCCCGACGACTCGAGATCGCGTACCTGCGCTCTTTCACGCCCGAAGATTTCCGACGCTCCACGCTTGCGGGAATCGAGAACAATCTCCCCGCGGCCGAGTTCCAACGGTTGCGGCCCCAGATCGAAGCCATGAACGCGCTCTACCGTGCGGTCGAGCCGGGCGATCGTTATGCCGTGACGTACTTGCCCGGCATCGGCACGGAACTCGCCAAGAACGGCAAGACGCTCGGCGTAGTGCCGGGGTTGGCCTTCGCCCGCGCGTACCTGGCCATCTGGTTCGGATCCCAGCCTTTCGACGCAGACTTGAAGCAAGCGATCCTGGCGCCGCGTTGATTCCGATCGAGACGAGCGGCGAGCGTTGGCGCCGCCGGGCGCTCACGATCCCGGGCATCGTGCTCGCCACGGCACTTCTCGTCGGGCTCCTTCCCGTCTTTATCCTGCTCACGCTCGCAGCCGACCTGGCGTTCGACCGACGATTTCGTTTCACACGATTTCTCGGCTTCGCGACTGCCTACGGCGTAGGACAGTGCGCGGGGCTGGCCGCTGCTGCCGGAATCGGCCTCCTTGGCGTGGCGCTGGGGCGCGAATGGAGCGAGCGCGCCAACCACGCCCTCGAGGCCCTCTGGGCAACGGCGCTCCTGAACACGGGCATGCGCATCCTCTCCATGGACCTCACGGTCGAAGAAGAGGTGCGGGTGGGTGAACGACCCCTCATCGTCTTCGTCCGACATGCATGCCTCCTCGACAGCCTGCTGCCTGCCACACTCTTGAGTCGCCGGTTCGGGATTCGCCTTCGCTATGTCTTGAAGCGTGAACTCCTGTTCGACCCCTGTCTCGATGTCGTCGGACAGCGGCTCCCCAATGCGTTCATCCGTCGCGGTTCAGATTCGGCCGATCGCGAAGTCGACGCGATCGCGGCACTCGCCAACGGACTTCGGCCGGGCGACGGCGTCCTCGCCTTTCCGGAGGGAACGCGATTCACGCCCGAGAAGCGCGAGCGTGCGCTCGCTCGTCTCGCAGAAGCCGGAGACCCGGTCCGACTCTCTCGTGCGGAGCGGCTTCAGCATCTACTCCCGCCTCGCAGCCGCGGACCCGTTCAACTCCTTGAATCCGCACCCGACGCCGATGTCCTGTTCATTGGGCATTTCGGTTTCGAGGGCGCGGCATCGGTTTCCGATATCCTCGCCGGCACCCTGATCGGCCGCCGCATCCGCACGACCGCTTGGAGGGTGGCCGCCGAGAACGTCCCCAACACACGGGCTGAGCGGCTGGCCTGGCTGGATGCAGAGTGGGCCCGAATGGACCGTTGGCTCGAGCAACAACATCAAGAAGCAGCGGAGAGCGCGACATGATTCTCGATCGATTTCGACTCGACGGCCAGGTGGCCATCGTGACAGGAGGCGGCCGCGGCATTGGACGCGCGATCGCCACTGCCTACGCCGAAGCTGGGGCCGACGTGGTCATCGCCGCACGGTCCGAAGACCAGCTCGCCGAGACAGCGGACCAGGTAAGGGCTCTGGGCCGACGTGCCTTGCCCGTTCGCTGCGACGTCCTCGAACGTCCGGACCTCGAACACCTCGTTGAAGCCACGATGGACGAGTTCGGTGCGATCGACATCCTGGTCAACAACGCCGGAGGCTCGCCGCCCAAGCCTGCATTGAGGACGAGCGAGCGCGAATTCGAGATGGCCTTTCGCTTCAACGTCTCCACGGCATTCCTGCTCACGCGGTTGACGGTTCCGCGGATGGTCGAAACGCGCGGGGGGGGCAACGTCGTCAACATTTCGTCGGTCGCCGGCCGCGAACACGCGCCCGGGATCGTGGCCTACGGAACTGCGAAAGCCGCCCTTTCCTTCATGACGCAAGAGCTTGCGCAGGACTTCGCACCCAAGGTCCGCGTCAATGCCATCGCGGTAGGGTCGATTCGCACCGAAGCCCTTGGCTCCGTCCTGACGCCCGAGATCGAGGCCGACATGGTCGCACTCACGCCGATGGGCCGTATCGGTGAAGTCGAAGACATCGCCGCCTGCGCCCTCTACCTCGCCTCGCCTGCCGCCAGCTATGTCACGGGCGAGATCTACGGGGTCAATGGTGGCCTCGTCGGCCTGAACATGCGCCTACCGCGAGCGTTCGCCGACGACTAGTCGCCGGGCGCCTCTCCGCCTGGAGGCAAGATGTCGAACGCGTCTTGCATTCCGCGCGGAATACGGGTCGGCCGCATGCGCTCAACGGAAACGAACGCCCAATGGGTGGTTGCCTCGAAGCAGACCTCACCATCGGGACCCGTCCAGCGCGAATGGCGGACACTTCGCGCGCCGCGAAACTCCGAGACCCACGTCGCTTCGGTAAGCACCTCGCCCGGCGCCGCGCCTCGTCGGTAGTTCAGGTGCTGCTCGCTCACCACCCAGACACGCCCCTCGCGGTGACAGGTTTCGAACGGGTAACCCAACGCGGATGCGTGCGCGTCGGCGAGCTCGATCACCCAGCGCACCCACCGCAGATTGTTGACGTGCCCCAGGATGTCGCAGTCGCGATCAACGACCATGCGGGTACGTTCGAACACGGGAATTCGAGCAGCAGCGGTCATCGGCCGCGATCCTAACCACCCTGGAGACGCCGCGCCGGCGTCAAGCGACGGGATGTGGAACGGAGTCGGCCGCCGGGTCATCTTGCCAAAGCGCCGGCCGACGATACGCATATAAAAAGAGCATCCCGACCAGTGGCGCGAGCTGAAGCGCGGGGAACACCCATAGACTCGGATCGGTGATCGAGACCCCGGAGACTCCAAACCAGTGGATCGAAACCCACAGCGGGTAGACGACGGCGATCCTGCGCCACCACTCGACCGCGCCCACGCGCCAACCGTGCGCGAACGCGAGGCCGCCAACGACGGCGACGCCACTGAGTGGCACATCGATGAAACGATCGACTGCACCCAGATGCCGCCACGCGTCGGCATAGAGCGCCGCGTGAACCACCGCGATCAGCCAGGCATAGGCGCGCAGGACCCAGCGCGTAAGCAGGCGACGATCCACCCAATGGACGGCCTCCACGCCGGCGGCGCGCAAGCGACGAAGGTGTTCCCAAGCGAAGGCGAACGCGAGCCACATGGCAGCCACCGCACTGCCCGACAAGAACGGATGTGCCAAGGCGGCGCGTGCGCCGCGAATCGCCGCTTCCTTCAACGATGGAGCCGCAACGAAGGCGTGCCACTTCTTCTCGGCTCGTCGGTCCGCCGCGGTGGCGTGCCGCAGCCAAGCGTAGTGGTCGTCCATCGGAGCGAGTTCCACTGCCAATGCCGCCGCTTCGTCAGCGGCTTGAATCTGGCCGAGTTCCTTCAGGACATGGGCGCGTCGATGGTGAAAGTCCGCAACGAAGGGATCTTGCTCGATCGCAGTATCGAGATCCGCCAGTGCCGACTCCAGGTCGCCCGCATAGCGCGCGCTCCATCCCCGTTCAGCGAATAGCCACGCAGCCGGTGCGAGCGCCAATGCCGCGTTGTGATATTCGAGTGCCTGCGTCGGGTCCCCGGCCTCGCGATGGTCCCGGGCACGATCCGCATCTGGACGCGCGCGCAAGTCGCGCAGTGCTGGACGAGCCGCTGCATGGCGATTCGCCGACGCGGCGGCCTCTTCGAGTTGTGCGTAGGAACCTCCCCAGCGCCTCTCGAGACCGTCGAGGAGCGCGCTCCACAAGAGGAAGCTCGATCCCGCGCGCTCGAAACCGCGCGCCCAGGTCGCGGCGGCGAGGTCTCGATCCCCAGTCAGGCGCGCCACCTCGAGCAGGATCACATGCGCCTCGACCCAGGCGGCCTCCGAGGCGCCTGGCAGCGACGCGGCCGCGTGCGCTGCGGCCTCCGCGGCGTGGTCGTCGATCGCCGCGCGCGTGGCCGCATCGAAGCTCGTGGGATGACCTCGGCCCCATCGTCGCCAAGCTGCGCCAATCGCGGATTCGGCCCGAAGCAGTCGCAGCAACGAGGCGGTTTCATCGCTCGACGCCCACTGGCCAAGCCGGGCCGATTGCTCCGGCGAGGTGTCGCGAAAGGCCTGGAACGCGCGCTGTTGGACACGCTCGTCTGCTTGCTCGAGCCTGCTGAAGGCCTCCTTCAACGCAGCGTCGTCCGTCTGCAACAGAAGCGCGCGAAGCGGTCGCGGATCGATGGGTGAGGCGGTCGGGGTTGCGGACGCCGCCGCTGACAGCACGACCCACGAGACCCCGACGAGTCCTCGGATCCAGGCCCACTTCCGACACCGCGCCACGCCGCTCTCCACCGCTTTCGCCGCAGGAGCCCATTCCGCTCGATTGCGATGGGCCCCGAGGGTTCATCGGCCAGCCCATGCGATCGATTGAGGCGGCGTCAGGCTTGCTTCATCGCCTCCATCGCACGCGCCCGCTGGAACGTGATGCAGGTCGAATCCGCCGGAATCGTATGGAGCGGTTCGCGGACCAGTTCCGGCGTGATCCCGAGCGACTCCGCCTTGGGCCGAAGGGCGTCGAGATCGAATCCGTAGAGCGCGGCCGCGTTCTCGCCCAGCATCTTCCGAACATCGGGCTCGGGCACGTCCGAGAATGCGAACCGCATGTTCTCGCGCGAGTACGGGTAACACCCCTCATAGTGTGGATAGTCATTGCCCCAGAGGATCTTGTCGGTGCCCACGATCTCACGTCCGGCGATGTCTTCGGGCGACGGAAAGCTCGCCCCGTACCAGCAGTTTCTTTTCGCGTAGAAGCTGGGGAGTTCCTTCAAGGGCGGATCCGCAGTGGTGTCGATCTCGCCGATCGCCCCCGCCTTCCAGGCCAGGAACATCCCATCCATGTGACGCATCACGCCGGGCGCCCAGGCGCAGCCTGATTCCGTCAAGATGAAACGCAACTTTGGAAAACGTTCGAATACACCGCCCATGATCAGGTGCGTGTACCCGCGTTGGACGAAGAACGTCATTTCCATCGCCCACAAGGCGTTGGCGCCCTGCCCCGCTCCATAGGTGGGCGTTCCCTGCCCCGAGTGCTGGTTGATCACGAGATCGTGATCCTGGATCGCCGCCCAGAGTCTGTCGTACTCCGGATGATTCAAGGGTTTCAGGTGGACGTCAGACGGCGCCGGGAGTGGTAACAACACGCCGCCGCGCAAGCCGTTGCGCGCAATCCACTCGACGTCGGCCACGGCTTCGTCGAGATCGTTCAGGTGCAGTAGACCGATTCCGGCGCGTCGCGAAGGCTCCTCGGCGCAGAAGTCGGCCAGCCAGCGATTGTGGGCGCGCGTCCCCGCGAGTTGGCGCGGAAAGGCTTCTGGCGATGCGCAGGGCGCGACATGATAGGCGCGATCGTAGAACGGTGGCACCGTGTTCGGGAAGATCACTTCGGCGACTACGCCATCCGATTCCAGATCCGCCTGTCGTTCGGACGAGTCCCAGTTCTTGGTCTTCTTGCCCCCGATGTGCTTCTTCGAGGGGTTCCGGTACGCCCCGCGCCACGCATCGAAGGCGTCCTGGTCGGCAGGATCCAGGTAGGCCCGGTAGGCGTCGACCGCGGCCCCCGCATGGGTGTCGGCCGTAATCGCGATATAGGGATCGGAACTCACTGGGCGACCTCCATCGATTCGGAACCGGTTGACGGATGAAGAGTGCGCGGATCCGTGTGTCGGTTCGCATCGAAGAACGGAACGGCTGAGGGCTGGGCGCGCCGCAACGCCGCGCGGTCGACACGATACAGCGCAAACGCTTCTGCGAATGCCTCGGCCACCGTGGTCGTGCCGTATTCAGTCGGCCCCACGCCACTCGTCTCGCGCTGGTAGCGGCCGAGCACCTCACTCCGGCCGGTGGCTTCGCGGACGCGGCGCTGGAGCCGGTCGAGCTGGTCTCGCGCCGTGTCCAGACCTTGCCGGACGCGTCGCATCTCGCGTGCTTCCCGCGGCGTGACACGCCGACCCAGCTGGTTGAAACGAACCGTCAGGGCCTCGAATTCCGCCGCGCGGGAGCGGAACCCCGCGATGATGTCGGCCTCTCGCGCCAACGCGATCGCGTGACCGAGTTCATGTAACACGACACGGACAGCCGTCGGAACGGGGTCTCGAAGTGAGCCCGCGAAAGCAACCGATTCGTCGGCGAATGCGAGATCATAGACTTCGATCCAGCGACGCCCCGCTTCGATTCTGTAGAGACCGGCCTTGTCGTCGAGTTCCTCTGGCGACGTCTGATGGCGCCGAAAGACCAGCCCCTTCACAGCCTCAAGCTCGCT